>JAPKYZ010000086.1 GCA_026394055.1 Acidobacteriota bacterium | reverse complement strand
CTCGGCCTGCTCCCCGCCCAGCCCCCGGCTCCCCTATAATCACCCCAGACCCCCGGCGGCTCTCCTGAAAAGTGTTACCGATGTCTCCGGTCTAATGTGTTACCTATGTCTCCGTTTGGACACACCACGTCCGCAGGCTGCCGCTACTTGTAAGCGGGCTCTCCATCAGACCCTGGCTAGCGATGGCCGGGCGCTAGTGGGAACGTCAGCAGGCCCCTCCTGCGGGTCGGGGCTCGGTCTGAGGCGCTACTTCTTCTCGAAGCCTACGCCTGCGACGACGATGCCTAGCTCCCGCTGGTCGACCGCGCCGGCGGGGAGAAATTTGTCGAGCGAGAACTCCACCGTCGCGCTTTCGCCCAACAATGCCCCGCCCGGAACGTCGCGGGCATAGGTGGCGGGGCCTGCTTTCGAGAATGTCTCCGGGTCCAGCTTCATTTGCCCGATCATGGCGGAGAGCGTCACCGCGCCCAGTTTGGCGATCACCGGCTCCGGCACGGTGAAGTTGACGCGCAGGCGCGCGCCTTTCTCCGAAGCCCCAAAAGGCGGCCGCAGCTTGACGGCGAACGTTCCGGCGGTCCAGCGCCAGGCGTTCTGCTCCGGCGCGTGGAAGCCTTTGATGAACTGCGGTGCGGCCTTGGGGTCCGGCGCGCGGAGGAACATCAGCATCTCGCCGGGGCCTTCAATGGTGGCGGGTCCGGTCTTCTTCTTGCACGCGACGCCCGCCGTCAAGGCGAGCACCAGCATTAGGATTCGAATCATCGTTACTCTCCCTCGCGCCATTGGCATTGATGACCGCTCCCTTACGGTCACGGCTCTGTCACGAGCCGTCATCGCGGGCCACCGATTCCGAGCCGCCGTGCGTAAGCATGCGGTTTGCTGACTTTGGCGGCGCTTCATTTAGTCGCCGCAACGCTCCACTTCCACCAGGCAGTTGTAGAAGGTGGCGCCGTTGCCGATATCGGTGAGGCGTTCGGACGTGAGGGCGTTGATGGTCTGCCCGTCTTCGGCCAGCTTGCTCCAGCGCACGGACGGGACACGCACGACGCCCTGGCGCAGGCCGGGCGTGATTTCGGCGCGGAGCAGCACGCTGCCGCGGCCGTTGTAGACGCGCACGCGATCACCGGTGGCGATCCCGCGCGGCGTTGCGTCTTCCGGGTGGATCTTGGCGACGGAGGTTTCGCGGTCGACACTGGGGCGATGGCCGAAGGTGGTGTTCATGCTGTTGTCGTTCTTAGACGACACCATCTCCAGCGGATAGGCGGCCGCTTCCTGCTGCCGGGCGGTGCCGTGCCGCGATTCGATGGGCGGCGTGTAGTGCCAGTTGGCGACATCAAAATGGAGCTTGCCGCTTTCGGTGGGGAAGCCTTCGGCGAAGGGCTTGAAAGGCTGCCCGGCGGGCGAAACGTTCAGGCGGATCGAATGTTCTTCCTCCAGCCGTTCGAGCGTGATGCCCGCGATGAAGGGATGGTCCGAATCAAGCGCCGCGCGCATCAGTTCGTCATCGGAGGCCGCCAGTTCCGGATCGGTGATACCCATGCGCTGCGCGATCAGCCGGAAGATCTCGGTGTTCGGTTTGCATTCACCCGGTGCGGCCAGCGCCGGACGGGCCATTTGCAGATGGTAGTGGCCGTAGGCGAGATAAAGGTCGCTGTGCTCCAGGAACGTCGTGGTGGGCAGCACGATGTCGGCAAAGTCCGCCGTGTCGGTGAGGAAATGATCCAGCACCACGGTGAACAGATCCTCGCGCTTCAGGCCACGGCGCACGACATTCTGGTTGGGCGCGACCCCGGCCGGGTTGGAGGCATAGACCACCATGGCGTGCACGCCGGGCGAATCCAGCTCAGTGAGCGCGTGCCCCAGCCGCGACATGTTGACGATCCGGGCCGTGCGGCCCAGCGGCGAGCGCTGCTGCAGGTCCGGCCGTTCGAGCGCATCGCTATTCAGGCGGAAGGCTTGAGAGGTAGACAATTGCAAACCGCCCCCCACTTCGCGCCAAGATCCGATGAGCGCGGGCAGCGAGGCAATGGCCTGCACGGCACGGCCGCCACGCTCACTGCGCTGGACGCCGTAGTTCACGCGAATCACCGCCGGGCGCGTCGTGGCATACTCGCGCGCCAGGAAGATGACATCCTCCGCCGCGATGCCGGTCTGCTGCGAAACATGTTCGGGTGTGTAGCCGGCGACGTGAGCCTTTAGATCCGCCAGGCCGGTGGTGTGTTGATCGACATAGCTCTGGTCATGCAGGCCGTCGCCCAGGATGACGTGCATCATGCCCAAGGCAAGCGCCAGGTCGGTGCCGGGGTTGATGTAGAAGTGGCGGTCCGCCAGCGCGCCGGTGCGGGTGAGCACGGGGTCAATCGTGTAAAGCTTGGCCCCCCGGCGGCGAGCCTCAACAATAAAGGGCCACAGGTGCACGTTGGTGCCGTGGATATTGGCGCCCCAGGCCAGGATCAACTTTGATTCAGCAAACTGCTCGGGCTCGGTGCCGTAGCGGTTGCCGACCGCCGCCATCAGGCCCGCGCCGCCGGCGGAAGAGCAGATGGTCCGATCCAGGCGCGACGCCCCCAGCCGATGGAAGAATCGCCGGTCCATGCCATTGGCCTGGATGCGGCCCATGGTGCCCGCATAGCTGTAAGGCAGAATCGCCTCCGGCCCATAGGTATCTGACACGTGTTGCAGCTGCGTCGCCACGGTGTCGAGCGCCTCATCCCAACTGATCCGCGCGAACTGGCCCGTGCCCTTGGGGCCGGTGCGCTTCAAGGGATGCATCAAACGATCCGCATGATAGTTGCGCTCCAGATACTGCGCCACTTTGCCGCACAGAAAGCCCTGGGTTACCGCATGATCCGGATTGCCGCGCAACCGGGAGCCATTGCCTGACGAATCGACATCAATCAGCAGCGAGCAGGTATCGGGACAATCGAGCGCGCAGACGGAATGCTTAGTTTGGCGGGCAGTGTCGATGGCCATAGAACTAGTGTATTCGCCGGATTGCTCAGGACGCTGAAGCAGTCCACGCTGAAGCTATGTTGTACGCACTGGTGTTGCTTGCTCAGGACTTCAGCTTTGCGCCACCCGACGCGACGTTTCTTGCGAGCCTGAATGTGCGTCAGGTCCGGGGCGCGCTCCAAGGGTTGGCACGAGAGGCCGGCATCAAGAGCGCGGCTTCCTGGAAGGTGCTGGATCGCGTGGAGCGCGTGCAAGTGGCGATCACCATGAAGGGCGAAGAGGCCCAGATGCTGGCGATGCTCGAGGGCGAGTTCAAGGCCGAAGATGTCGCCGAGCTCCGCAAAGGCGCCAAGGGGCGCGATGCCATGGACATCAAGCTGCTGGATGGGCGCCGCATTCTGATCGGCGACCGGGAGATGATGAAGCCGGGCAGCAAGCCCAGTCTGGCTGCTTTGCTGGAGGGGGCGGGTCCCAAAGGCCTGCGCCGCCCGGCGGGTCCCAGTTTGCCGCCCGCGGAATCGGACTTGAAGCAAGCACTGCAACGGATGCCGGTCCAGCACTGGCCCGCTCCCCCGCCCGTGGTCCGCCCGCCCGCCGTTGCCGTGGTCCACGGCATGAGCAGCGGAACGCTGACGATGCGCATCGATTGAGCCCCGGCTGCCGTTGGGCGGGGCACAACCTTTACACTAAAGGTTTACCCCAACATGCCTGAACAGCAGTACGATTTCGCCTCCATTGAAGCCAAGTGGCAAGCCGCGTGGGATGCCGACCCTACGCTTTATCAAGCCCTCGAAGACGACCCGCGCCCCAAGTACTACATCGTCGAGATGCTGCCTTATCCATCGGGCAAGCTGCACATCGGACACGTGCGCAACTACTCGATCGGCGATACGCTGGCGCGCTACATGTGGATGCGCGGCTACAACGTGCTGCACCCGATGGGCTGGGATGCGTTTGGCCTGCCCGCCGAGAACGCCGCCCAGAAGTCCGGGCGCGCGCCGAAAGAGTGGACGCTCTCCAACATCCAGGTGATGAAGAGCCAGCTGAAGCGGCTGGGCTTTGCCTATGACTGGTCGCGCGAGCTGGCCACCTGTCTGCCGGACTACTACAAGTGGAACCAGTGGTTCTTCCTGCGCATGTTTGAGCGCGGCCTGGCCTACCGCAAGCAGAGCCGGGTGAACTGGTGCCCGGAATGCGCCACCGTGCTGGCCAATGAGCAAGTGGAGAACGGCTGCTGCTGGCGCCACCCATCGACGCCCGTCGAGCAGCGCGAGATCGAGCAGTGGTTCTTCAAGATCACGCAATACGCCGACGAACTGGTGGATGGCCTGGACAAGCTGGACCCCGGCTGGCCGGAACGCGTCCGCAGCATGCAGCGCAACTGGATCGGCCGCAGCGAAGGCACGGAGATCGACTTCACGCTGGCCGGGTCAGACCAAAGGATTCGTGTCTTTACGACGCGCGTCGACACCATCTACGGAGCCACGTGCGTCATCCTGGCGCCGGAGCATCGCCTGACGGCGGAGCTGGTGCGCGCCGAAGATCAGGCCGTGCTGAAGGCGATGATCGACGACCAGGGCCGCAAGGATCCGGGCGATCTCGAAAAGGCCGGCTTCTTTACCGGCCACTACGCCGTCAACCCTTACAACGGCGCGCAAGTGCCCATCTGGGTGGGTAACTTCGTGCTGACCAACTATGGCACCGGCGCCATCATGGCCGTGCCCGGTCACGATGAGCGCGACTTTGAGTTCTGCACCAAGTACTCGATCGCTATCAAGCCGGTGATCCGCGCGGCGGATGGCGTGATCGAAGATCCGGTTGTCGTGCCGTTTGTCGATTTTGAGACGGGCGTCGTCGAGAACTCCGGCGAGTATTCCGGGCTGCCGAGTCCTGAAGCGTGGGAGAAGATGTCGGACCGGGCAGAACGCGAAGGCTTCGGCAAGCGCACCATCACCTATCGCCTGCGGGACTGGGGCGTGTCTCGCCAGCGTTACTGGGGCACGCCGATCCCGATGATCCACTGCCCATCCTGCGGCTTGGTGCCAGTGCCGGATCAGGATCTGCCGGTGCTGCTGCCGGACACGATTGAGCTGACCGGCAAGGGCCGGTCGCCGCTGGAAAACGTGCCCAGCTTCATGAACGTCCCCTGCCCCAAGTGCGGCACGGCGGCCAAGCGCGAATCAGACACGATGGATACGTTCGTCGATTCGTCGTGGTACTTCTACCGTTACTGCGACCCGAAGAACAGCGAGGCTCCGTTCCGCGGCGAGGTCACCAACCAGTGGTTCCCGATGAACCAGTACATCGGCGGCATCACGCACGCGATTCTGCACCTGCTCTATTCGCGTTACTGGACCAAGGTGATGCGGGACTTGGGCATGGTGTCCAACGACGAGCCCGCCGCCAATCTGTTCACGCAAGGCATGGTGCTGGGCACCGATGGCACGGCGATGTCGAAATCGAAGGGCAACGTCGTCGACCCCGACGAGATGACCGGCAAGTACGGCGCCGATACGTGCCGCCTGTTCACCTTGTTCGCCGCGCCGCCGGACCAGGACATGCCCTGGAACGAGAACAGCGTCGCGGGTCAGCACCGCTTCCTGGGCCGCGTCTTCCGCTTCGTCACGCGCAACATCGGCGTGGAACGTGAGGGGACCGAAGCCGCCGGCCGTCAGGCGCTGCGCAAGCTGCATCAGACGATCTCGAAAGTGACCGCCGATTTCGACAATCGCTGGCACTTCAACACCTCCATCGCGGCACTGATGGAGCTGACCAATGAGCTGTACGCGCTCGAAGAAAACATCCCGGGCGCCGTCACCGCGGACGTGCTGACGGCCTACGTCAAGTTGCTGGCCCCGTTTGCGCCGTATTCCGCGCAGGAGCTGTGGGAGTTGCTGGGCCACACCGGTCCAGTGTTCAAGCAGCCCTGGCCCGCCTTCGACGCCGCGCTGGCGCTGGAAGATGCCATCGAAGTTCCCGTGCAAGTGAACGGCAAGCTGCGCGGCAAGGTCACGGTGGCGCTGGATGTCTCCAAGGAAGAACTGGAGGCGGTGGCGCTGGCCAACGACAACGTGCGCGCCCACACCGGCGGCAAGCAAGTGGTCAAGGTGGTGGTGATCCCGGGCAAGCTGGTGAATGTGGTAGTGAAGTAACTGAATGTCCAGCAGTGTGCCGGTAGCGGTTTTGGAGCGGAAGCGGGATTGCTTTCTGGATGATACACAATTGCTGTTTAGTCAAGAACCGGCTCGGGCGGACAATGCTTTCTACCTCGGTGGGTACGCGATTGAATTTGGGCTGAAGGCCCGGATCTGCGGGACGCTGCGGTGGAAGGAGTATCCACCGGACAGTGGGCTCAAGAAACTGCTCCAGATTCACGACTTGGATGACTTGCTGCTCTTGACGGGACTCTCGGCCCGGGACTTTGATGGCGCTTGGGACCAGTGCAAAGTCTGGAGCGTTGAGGCCCGTTATAATCCCGAGAAGTCCGCAGAGGAAAGCGCCAATTTTCTTGATGCGGTTCGCAAAGTGGTTGAGAAGTTAAAGAGTGACGAATGATCAGGACCGTACACGATAAGCTGCGGAAGATTGCCCATGACATGGCGGAAGAAAAGGGAGCCCCCTTCCGTCTGTTCGGCTTGTTCCGTCCCGTCGATTGGGATGGCACGCTCGGTGGAAAGTGGGATTTGGTCGCTTCGGCTCCGTGGGCCGATTCTGGCTTGATCCAGGCCATCGCCCCCTTGTCACGAAAGGTCCGTGGTGCGCCGGCCGGAGAGCGTGACACGACGTTCGACTTCGTCGACCAGATCGTCTTTCTCGATGCCGATCATCCGCTGGTGAAACATGTCCGCCAGAATGGGCCAGCTAGCGTCGGGCCCGAAGGCAAGAAGTTGGACCAAGGAGACTTCGTGACACTGGGTTTCCCGGCCATTGATCAGGCTTGGCTCATCGCTCTAGAACCTGATCACGAATACTGGAACCAACTAGTGAGTCCCTAACGCAGCAAGCCTTGAACGCATTTGCCGGGCCGCACCGGTTATTCGCTTCTCAGTGCCACCGACGGATCCACGCGGCTGGCTCGTAGGGCTGGGATGAGGCTCGCCAACACTGCCGCGCCGCCAAGGATGATCACCACTCCCGCGTACGTCAGCGGATCGGTGGTGGTCACCTGGAACACCATCGTTCTCAATACCCGTCCCGCGGCCAGTGCACCGGCCACCCCCAAAGCGAGACCCGCCAGCACCAGCGTTCCACCTTGGGCCAGGATCAGCCGGACAATGTCGCTGCGTGAGGCGCCCAAGGCCATACGGACGCCAAACTCGGCGGTCCGGCGGCTGACCATATAGGCCAGCAGTCCGTACACACCCGCCACCGCCAGCACCAGCGCGAGCGCCGCCATCGCGCCCAGGATCACCGTCCGGAATCGTGGCGCCGAGACGCGCTCATTGTCCGCGATCACCGTCTCAATTGAGCTGAACTTCACCGGCATCTGAGGGTCGCGCGCCGCCAGCAGCGTGCGGACGCTCTGCTCCACTCCCGCCGGCGCCGCCGCCGTTCGCGCCATCAGATTCATCCACTGGGCCGGTAGCGGATGCTGCCCGGCAGGCATGTAGAGCTCGGGCATCGGCGGCGAGGCCGGGCCGCGGCTCCGGGTGTCGCCCACGACGCCAACAATCGTCATCCACTTCGGCGAGTCCAACCCGCAAAGGATCTGCTGGCCCAACGGATTCTGATTGGGAAACGCCTGGCGCGCCAAGGACTGATTCACGATGGCCGTAAACGGAGCGTCGTAGCTGTCCGCCCCTGAAAAATCCCGGCCGCTCAACAGCGCGACGCCGATCGTCTCAAAGAAGGCCGGTGTCACCACCGTGAACAAGGCCTGCCGCGAGGAGTCCATTCGCGAGAAGTCCGGAACGCCTCCGCCAGTTGCGTAGGAGCCGTTGGAATGTCTTCCCCGGCCCGGCACGCCATAGACACCGGCCGCGCTGGCGATACCCGGAACCTGGGCCATCTGCTGGAGGCTTTCCTGGTAGAACCGCACATGGCGAATCGCGCCCGGCGCCTCCGGCTCATACGGCAGCCGAGCCTCCACCAACAGCAGTTTCTCCGGCCGGAAACCAAGATCGGTATTCAGCAGTCCCGCAAAGCTGCGGATCAGCAACCCGGCTCCCAGCGTCAGCATCGTCGCCAGCGCCACTTCCGTCACCACGAGGAGGCCCGGCAGCCGGGCGCGGGTGGTGCCCCGGCCTCCGGTTTGCTTCAACGCCTCATTGACGTCCACTTGCGCCGACCGGAAGGCCGGCAGCAGGCCAAAGATCAGGGTCGAAAGCAGCGCCAGCATCACCGTGAACGCCACGGCCACCGGGTCCAGCCGCACCTCATCCAATCTTGGAAAATCAGGCGGCACCACAAAGGCCAACGCCTGCAACGCTCCATAGGCGAAGGTCAACCCTAACAGGGCCGCGGGCGCCGCCAGCGCCGCGCACTCCACCAGCGTCTGCCGGATCAGCCGCCAGCGCGAGGCGCCCAACGCGGACCGCACCGCCATCTCCCGAGTCCGGGCGGAGGCGCGCGCCAACAACAGATTCGCCACGTTGGCACAGGCGATCAACATCACCAGGCCCACCGCCCCGAACAACATCAGCAGCGTGGACCGGGTATCGCCCACCATGCGCTCCTGCAGCAGGGTGACCGCGGCCAGCTTCCGGCTGTTGTCCTTCGGGTACTCACGGGCCAACTGCTGGGCGATCCCGGTGATCTGGGACTGGGCCTGCGTCAAGGCCATCCCGGGCTTTAGACGGCCTACCACCGCCCAGTTGTGCGCGGTCCGCGAGGCCGTTTCCAGGGGCTCATTATGCGGAGTCCAGATATCGGTCTTGCCCGGAAAGCGGAACCCAGGAGGCATCACGCCCACCACCGTGGCGGGCCTCGACGAAACGGACACGGACGCTCCTAAGACACGCCCCTCAAACGCGCGCTGGGCAAACTCATGGCTCACCACCGCCACCGGAGGTCCGCCCACGCGTTCTTCATCGGCGGAGAACCAGCGTCCTTGCGCCGGCTGGACGCCAAACACGCCCGCGAATCCACTCGTCACGGTCGAGATCTCGGCATAGTAGCCCGTCGAGCCCACCACGGCGCTACCCTCGCCGCCGCTATAGGCGGCCATCGCCTCAAAGGCCTGGCTGCGGTTCCGCCAATCGAGAAAATCCGGCCCGGACACCGTGCCCAACCGGCCACTTGAAGTCCACAGCGTGGAGATATCGACAATCCGCTCCGGCTGCGCATAAGGCAGCGGACGCAGCAGCACGCCGTGAATCACGCCGAACAGCGCCGTATTGGCACCAATGCCCATCGCCAAGATGCCAATCGCCAACGCCGCAAAACCCGGATTGCGCCCCAGCGCCCGCAGAGAAGTCTTCAGTTCCATTTCCTATTCCATACGGATGAAGGACGAGCGGGTTCCAGAAAGTTTTACGCGCCGCACTTGAGACCCGCTCCTCCGGCTCGGCCTGGAAATCCTCGGAATGCGATCAAGAGAGCTCCCCATGCGCACCAAGCAGCTCGCTCACCATGCTCTGCGGCTCATTGACAACTTGCATTTTTGTTTACATCGAGGGATACTCTGGTCCTATGGTTGCCTCGCCCAGCGATCCGGATGACTTAACCGAGTTGTTACGGCGCGCCGCTGCGGGCGACAAGCAGGCGGAGGAGGCCCTGTATGCGGGGGTCGCTCCGCGCCTTCGCAAGTTGGCTGGATACCTGGTTCGGGGCGAACGGGACGGCTGTTCGCTGCAGGCCACTGAACTTTTCCACGAAGCCTACGGACGCCTGAAACTGGGATCAATCGGCTGGGAAAGCCGGCGGGATTTCTACCGGGTGATGTCCACCGTGATGCGGCGCGTACTGGTGGACCGGATCCGGAAGCCTGAACCGGTGACCAAATGGATCCGGGTCGATATCACCGATTGGGATGCCGCCATCAACACCCATACTGAGACGGTCCTGCTGGTGGATGAGTTGATCCGACATTTGGATAAGACCAATCCCCGATGGGCCCGCACGGTGGAGATGCAGTTCTTTGCGGGCTACCAGATCCAGGAAATCGCCGCCATCCTGAGAGTGAACCGGAAGACGGTCACCCGCAATCTCGAAGACAGTCTCAAGCTGATGAGGGAACTGGTCGGCGTGCAACTTCTTCCCGATGATCCACCGGCCGCCGCCGCAGTGGCGACGCCTCCGAAAGGCCCTCCACTCGCTCCACCTCGCGCTGCCCGCGCCTGAAAGCCAATACCGCCATGGCAGATCCGCCCGATCCGCTGTTCGCTTCCAACTGGGGCCGCTTTGCCCCGGGACAAATTGTGTCCGGGCGCTTCCGCATTGAACGACAGCTCGGCGAAGGCGGCATGGGTCAGGTCTACCAGGCCACGGACCTGGCGCTGCACAACAACGCCGTCGCACTCAAGACACTCCATTCCGATCTGGCGACGAGACCCGAGTTGGCCCAGGCGTTTCGTGGCGAGGTGTTGAAGGCCCAGGCCGTCACCCACATCAATGTCTGCCGGATCCATCAACTGCAGGAAGATCTGTCCGACCCCGACGACCCGCTGCTCTACTTCACCATGGAACTGGTGAGCGGCCAGACGCTGGCTCAGTTGCTGCAGCAAGGGCCGCTGGAGGAAGCGCTGGCCACCAAGATCCTGTTGCAGGTTGCCGAAGGCCTGGCGGCGGCTCACCGTGTCCACGTCATCCATTGTGACCTCAAGCCCGGCAACGTGATGGTGGAGCTGCGGGGTGAAGAAGACTGCCGGGCCGTCATCACCGACTTTGGTTTGGCGCGCATGAAGCGGCCCCAGGGCGGCGAGGTCACGGAGTCCAGCAGTGAGGCAAGCGATAAGTTCAGCGGGGAACTATCCGGTGCGGGTACGGAACTTTATCAGGCCCCTGAGCAAGTTCTGGATCAGCGCGCCAGCCCGTCGTCCGATGTCTACGCATTTGGTCTAATCGCCTACCAGGTACTGACCGGGCAGTTGCCCCATGCGGAGCTTCGCAAAGTGGGCCAATTCATCAGCCGGGACCGGGAGGCGCCCCCTCCTCCCTCGAGCCTCCGCCCGCTGCTGAGCCCGCATTGGGACGAACTGGTCACCCGCTGTCTTCAACCGGACCCAGACGACCGCTGGGACATGGCGCAAATCGCGAGCGCCATCGCCCATCCGCACCGCCCCTGGTACGCCCTGCCGCGCCTCACCCGGAGGCAGCTGATCGGCTCAACAATTTTTTTGGCGATCGTGTCCCTTATGGCGGCCATCTACCGCTTCTGGAATCAGGGCAAAGCCAACGCCGCGCCCGGAACCCTGATTCTGATGACTCCCGTCGAAGGCCTACAAGACCCGCCGATCGAACCCGTCCTCCGGACGGCGCTGGAGCCGTCACCACGTCTGCGGCTATGGGAAGCCTCGCGCCTAACCGCCGTGCTCGCAGACATGAAGCGGCCGTACTCCGGAGCTCTTGATGCCCCCACCTGGAGACAAGTGGCGCGGCGCGAGCATGCCCAATTTCTGACGTTCACCAACCTCGCGTCCCTGGCGGACGGCTTTACGGTGAACGTCAGAGTGGAGCAACCCGGCAACTCCTTATTCCGTCCCGACAAGCGCTGGGAAAAGGCATTTTCCGCCTCCACCCGCACGGAACTGCTAGAAACGGCCAACCGCGCCGGCCTCTGGATCCGCGACCAGCTAGGAGAGTCCGCCTCCAGCATTTCCGCCACCAATCCGCCCACCCAGGATGTGGCCACCAGTTCCTGGGAAGCCTGGAAGGAGTTCCAGAGGGGCGAGGACCTTGGCCGAACCCACGAAAGCCACCTCGAAGAGGAGGCTGCGGTGGCCTACGATGCTGCGCTTCGTCATGATCCGCAGTTTTCATTGGCCGCATTCCGAAAAGGGGACTTGCTTGTACATGTTGGCAAGAACCAGGAAGGTTTCGCGGCTTACGCGCGTGGCGCGCAACTTGCGGCTGCTCGGCCCGCCAGCCCCTGGTGGGATCTGCTGTACCAATTCGAACTGGCGAGCGATACGGGTGACTGGCTTCTGGCTGAACGAATTGGCCGGGAGCGGTGCCAAAAGTTTCCGGGACATTCCGGGGTCCACTTCTACGCAGCCTGGCCCTTACTGCACTTGGGCCGCACGGAAGAAGCGCGCACCATGTTTGAACGGTCGCGACAGTTAGCAGGAACGGCCGCGGTTCATGCGCGTTTGGCTCTGGTCGAATTCACACTCGGGAAGCGGCGCGAGGCCGAGGAACTTCTCACTGTGGTTCATCAGATGGGACACCGGGAATGGTCTACCCAGTGGGCAGTTGCCGGTGCCTACATATTAAACGACCATCGCCGCGCCCTCGATCTCCTGCCCTCTGCACGGGCTGCTGACCAACAGGCGCGATCCCAGAGTGATCTGGATATCCGTGAGGCTATTGTCCTGGCGGACAGCGGCCGCTCTGTCGCAGGGCTTGAGAAGCTGATTCAGTCTTTTTCTCGCGATAGTGCGCCCGAACTGCGCGACCGCAAGGCGGTCAAATTGATGGCCGCCGGCTGGCTTGCCTGGGATCTCGGACAGACTCAATCAGCGGTACGGTGGGCCCGAGAATCACTCGAACTTGAATCTGGCATGCCCAATCGTTTGCATGGCGGAGCGCTGCTGGCGCGCTGTGGTGAGAATGGCCGGGCTCAGCAGTTGTTGAACGAATGGCCTCTTCCGGAGCTCCACAACTACCGCCTCGGTAAGCTCCGGCTGGAAGCGGAGGTGGCGCTGGCCGCTGGGAATCGGGCGTCGGCGCGTCGAGCCGTGGCTGCGGCGCAACGGCTGGATGCGTCGGCTTACGGCAGCCCTCATGACGCCTGGGTTCTGGATCATCTCGGCGAGCCCGGAGCGCGTGAGGCCCATTTCGCGATACTAAAACAGAAGAGTTTTCAGTTGCAGGTGGTTTGGCCCGAACCTGCAGGCCATTGGCGCCGTGCCCTGGGGCGCGCCTGGGAACTCTCCAAACCTGGCGACGCTTCCGTCGCCGAACTGAATCAGTTGCTTCATCACACGACGATCTAACTATCGTCCACTCCCACTATCCACGAAGGACTTACCATGGCTCTCAGCAATGCGCAAAAAGACAAGATCCTGTTTCTCGCCGAACAGTTGCACGAGATCTCCCAGGCGGCCAAGCAAGGCCGCAGCTTCGAAGACCTTAGCAAGAATCCACCCGCAGCGACCGGGTTGGACGGCCGCTCAATCGAGCACATCGTCACGGAATTAACTTTCCTCTCGACGTTCTTATTTGCTAAAGGGGCAGCGTTGGACGCAAAGCAGGGTGGAAAGATAGGTGATTGGCGTACGAAGTACTTTAATGGAGCGGACTCGGCCGAGCAAGTGGTCCGAGCCCTCGGACTGAATCCCGGTAAGCTTTTTACTTATAAGGGCCTTCAGAGAAAGTGCTCTGTTAACCTTGCCATCTTGAACACTGCGGCCAACCGACAACGCTCGAAGGAGTTACACGACACCGATTTCATGGAGAATGCCGACGGTGCACAGGAGTACGCACCGGGCAGTTGTATCGTCGCGCTAAAGTTGTTGCGAGAAATGGCCGAGGTTCTCGACGCTGACCGGTAGCTTCCGGAGAATGGGCTCGACCAGTCGCTGAGTCCGAACACCCAATGCCTTTTAATCTAAACCAAACCCGCATTTCCCGGACGGATGATATCCTGTCTCTGATTCAGGGCAACATCCTAAGCCCTTACGGCCGCGTCTACACCCGCCAGATATTCTTCCTTCTTGATGAAGGTCAAGAGGGACGGAGGATGCTGGCGGACCTGGCCAGCTTTGTTACGAGCGCCGAGAAACAGCAGGATCTACGGCGCGATGCCGAGAAACAGCAGCGGCTACGACGCGATGCGTCGGAGACCTCCGAGCCAAGTAACGATGTTTTCGCGAACTTGTTGCTGTCGGCAGCTGGATATGAGCGTCTCGGCTTGGCCAGTCTCGCCAACAGCTTGAGTGCGCTGGACTTCGCGGCAGCCAAAGATGCGCTGACCATCAGCGACCGAGACTTATTCGCGCAGGGGCTCTATAGGGATGGCATGACCGGCCAGCCAAGCCTCCGCGCCTTCCACGACAAAGTCAGCGATTGGCAAGACAAGTTACAGAATCGCTGGCACGGACTACTATGGCTCACCAGCGATGATCCCAAAACACTAGTGATCGCAGAAGGCCAAGCCGTGGCTAGGGTTGGGGAGGCAAACTGCCACGTCGAACCGGGCAAGCTGCTCTTCAACGCGGCCGGACGGACGAAGGAGCATTTTGGGTACGCCGACGGAATCAGTCAGCCATTGTTCTTCAGCGATTCCATCGAAGCGTTCACGAAGTGGGACCCTTCTGCGCCGTTAAGTCTGGCCCTGCTACCCGACCCGGGCGTGCCGCCTGGCGAAGGGTATGGCAGCTTCTTGGTCTTCCGGAAGCTCGAACAGGACGTACCTCAGTTTGAAGACATGGTCAGCACTATTGCGAAGACGATTGACGCTCAGTCGCCTCAGACTCACCAGGAGCGAGCAGGTGCAATGTTGGTGGGTCGTCACAAGGATGGCACTCCGTTGGTACTGGATCCTGCCCCTCAAGGCACGGCAGCCAATGACTTCTCAAATAGGGACGAGGATCTCGAGTTCACCCGCTGTCCAGGCTTTTCTCATGTTCGCCGCGTGAATCCGCGTTCGGATCTGATTCTGATGAAAAGCTTCGTCCGCGATTCACGCATCATCCGTCGTGGAGTACCGTACGGCGAGCAAGGAGGGCACCCGGTCGGCCTGCTGTTTGCCGCGTTCATGTCCAGCATCGTGGGTCAATTCGCCACTCTTCAACGCCTCTGGGCGAACAGTCTGGAGTTGATTCGAGATCAGCCTGGGCTGGACCCAGTGATCGGTCAGGTGGCGCCCGGAACAGTCATCCCGGCGCTCCAATTCCCGAAAGCGTGGAATGGCCCGAAGGGCGACACTGTCTCAGTTTCTCTCTCGCAAGCAGTCAAAATGCGCGGCGGCGAGTACTTTTTCGCTCCCAGCATCCCGTTCCTGCGACGCCTCGGGCAAACCACCAGCACCGGCGATTGATAGAATCTCAGTCGTCATGACCGACTCTCGCCGCACATTTATCTCCGCTGCCACGGCAGCTTTCACTACCAACATCTTCACCGGCAACCTGAAAGGCGCTAACGACAAGGTGTCGGCGGCCTTTATTGGGGTGGGCCGGATGGGGCAGTCTAATTTGGCGAATGCCAAGAGGCAGGAGAATCTGGTGGTGTCGGCGGTGTGTGATGTCTATACGCCCAACCTCGACAAGGCCGCTGCGGCGGCGGGCGAGGGCGTGCGGAAGGTGCGGGACTTCCGGGAGGTGTTGGCGGACAAGTCGATTGACGTGGTCTGCATCTCAACGCCTGATCACTGGCACGCCTACATGACGGTCGAAGCCTGCAAGGCGGGCAAGGACGTTTATGTCGAAAAGCCCATCGGCGTCACGATCGACGAAGGCCAGAAAATGGTGGCCGCGGCTCGCAAGTATAAGCGCGTGGTGCAAGCGGGGACGATGCAGCGCTCCGCGGTGCACTTCCAGAAGGCGGCGGAGGTGGTAAAGAGCGGTGTGCTGGGCGACATCACGTTTGTCCGCACCTGGAACGCCGGTCTGCAGCCGCAGGACGGCATCGGCAATCCGGCCAATGGCGAAGCACCCAAGGAGCTCGATTGGGACATGTGGCTGGGCCCGGCGGCCAAGCGCGAGTTCAACCCCAACCGCTTTGGGGTCGACCCCAAGGCCTTCTCGCACTTCCGCTGGTTCTGGGATTACGCGGGCGGCATGATGACCGATTGGGGCGTCCACTGGCTGGACATCGTGCAGATGGCGATGGATGAGAAGATGCCCACCTCCACCGTGGCGCTGGGCGGCAAGTTCTGGCTGAAGGACAACCGCGAAACGCCGGACACGCTGCAAGTGACCTATGAGTACCCGGGCTTCCTGGCCACCTACGAGAACCGCTCCGGCCACAGCCAGATCATCCATGGGTCCGGCGGCGGCATTCTGTTCCAGGGCAGCAAGGCGACCCTTTATGTGGACCGCTCCCGCTACACGATGATTCCGGAGCGGAACTCCACCGTGCCACCGGAAGAAGTGAAGGCCACCGATTCCGGCAACGCCCGGCACTGGGCGAACTTCCTTGATTGCGTGAAGACCCGCAACAAGCCCAATTCCGATATCGAGCTGTGCCACAAGTCGACCACGACGTGCCACCTGGGCAACATCGCGCTGCGCTCGAAGCTCCGTGTCGATTTTGACCCGGCCCGCGAGTACATCAGCCAAGTGGAAGCCCGCAAGTACATGGCGCGCGAGTACCGCAAGCCGTGGAAGCTGGTGGTATAGCCTCAGTCCGCGGCCGCAAATCTGCCTGCTTGGTTTCCCGCCAAAACGCAAAATCGCCAAGAACTGCTTTGGGGGCTTGCTAGTGGTAATCCACCAAGCTTCTTCGTTACGGCATCAAGCCGCGCTTCGCCAGGAACGGAAAGATCTGGCTGTAGACTTCCTGCACCCGATCTTTGGGGAAGCCGTGGGCGGCTCCTTTTAGGCAATACAACTCGGCATCGTTGCCTTCCGCGCGCAGCATCTTGGTGAGCGTCACGCCGTGCTCATAGGGGACCGTTTGGTCGGCATCGGAATGGACGGTCAACACCGGCGGCAGGCCCTTACGCACGTGGCGTTGCGGTGACAGCTGCGTGGCGAGCTCGCGGCGATTGGTCATCGATTCCGGCAGCCACTGGACGGCGTACTCGCGTTGACCCGGGCCTTCGATCTGTTCATTGACGTCGGTGATGCCCCACAGGTTGACGATGGCGGCCATACGGCCGGTGGGGCCGAAGCCCGCGCCTTTGGTGAGCATGCCCACCAGCAGCGCCAGATGCGCGCCGGCGCTGGTGCCGGTGACGATGATGCGTTTGGGGTCGACGTTGTACTTGGCCGCGTTCTTGCGGAACCACTCGGCTGCCTTCAACGCATCTTGCACCGCCGCCGGAGCCGGGGCCACGGCCGAGAGCCGGTATTCGACGCTGACCACGACGAAGCCCTTGGCCACCCACGGCTCCACCAGATTCGGCGCGTAGGACTCCTTCGATCCGCTGCGCCAGCCGCCGCCGTGGATCGCCAGTACGCCCGGGAGCTTTTTGCCCGCCGCGCCTGCGGGAACAAAAACGTCCAACTTTGTTTGGGCATACTGGTCATAGGCGATGTTGGCCTCGGTGGGGTCCAGCGCCAGTGCCAGTGCGGCCAGTGCCGTTTGTAGAGCCATTAGCATACAGTCAAATATGTCATGAGAACCGCGACCCTTTTGTTGATCTCCACTTTGGCCTACGCCGACGGCCCCGGCCGCATCGAGAGCGTGCATGCTTCGAAGGACTTTGCGCTGACGGCGGACCCGCAGTCCACGGCCTGGAAAGGCGTCCCCGGCGTGATCGCGGAAAATGGCGCGATGGGCAAGCCGACGCCCGGCCATCGCACCGAGATCCGGTCCCGCTGGACCAAGGACAACCTCTACTTCCTGTTCATCTGCCCCTACGAGAAGCTCTTTTCGAAAGAGAACCCCGCCACCACCACCGAGATCAACAAGCTGTGGGAATGGGATGTAGCCGAAGTGTTTGTCGGAGCCGATTTCAAGACCATCACGCGGTATCGCGAATACCAGGTGTCGCCGCACGGCGAATGGGTGGATCTCGATATTGACCGCGTCAACGCACTTCCTGAAGGTGGCTGGAAGTGGGATTCAGGCTTTAAGGTGAAGGCGCGCCTGGATGAGGCGAACAAGGTCTGGTATGGCGAAATGCAGATCCCGGTGGCGAGCATCAACGGGGAAGGCGGCGCTCCGGCCAAGGCGACACCCGGCGCCGAGATGCGGGTGAACTTTTATCGCCTGCAAGGGCCCAAGCCCAACCGCGCGGGCATCGCCTGGCAGCCCACCAATACGCCCACCTATCACACGCCGGAAGCTTTCGGCCGATTGATCTTGAAGAAATAACTTATGGCCAGCCTGCGCATTTCGCAAGTGGGTGTCCGTGGGGTGGTGGGCCGTGGCGGGATCACGGCCAGCCATGCCCTCGACTTTGGTGCCGCGTTCGCCACGTTTTTGGCGACCGACGGCCCGGTGGTGATCGCGCGTGACCCGCGCGCCAGCGGCTTGATGCTACGGGAAGGCCTGGTGGCGGCGTTGCTGGCCGCCGGGCGCGACGTGATCGATCTGGGCATTGCCTCCACGCCCGTCATTCAGCACACCATCCGCCAGCGGCAAGCGGCGGGCGGAGTGTCGATCAGCGCCAGCCACAACGCGGCGGAATGGAACGCGCTGAAGTTCTTTGGTCCGCTGGGCACGTACTTGACTACGGCCGAGGCGGATGAGCTGCTCGATATCTACCACCTCCGGCGCTTCTATGCGGCGCCGTGGAACAAGCTGGGCCGCGTGGAGATGGACAGCTCGGCGATTGACCGGTATCTGGATGAGCTTTCCGAGGTCTTCCACTTCGACCGGCTGCGCCAATTCCGCGTGGTGGTGGATTGTTCCAATGGCACGTCCTCGCGCATCCTGCGGCGGTTGAATGAGCGCTTTGGCTTTTCGCTGATCTTGATCAATGCCACGATGGACGGCCGCTTTGCCCATGAGCCGTCGACGTCGGCGCGCGTGGTGGGCCTGCAACTGGCTCCGCTGGTGCAGCCGCTGTCGGCTGATGCCGGGTTCCTGTTTGATGCTGATTCCGACCGCGTGGCCTTTGCGACGGAGCTGGGCGAGCCAGCCTCCGAAGAGCTGATTCTGCCGATGCTGGCCGACTATCTACTGCCGCGCAGCGAGGGCAAGATTGTGTTGACCAACATCTCCACCACGTCGCTGAACGAAGAGGTGGCGGGCTGGCATGGGGGCAAGGTGGTCCGGGTGCCGGTGGGCCGCAATGCGGCGATCGATGCCTTGAACGCGCACCGGCCCGAGCAGATCGCGCTGGCGGGTGAGGGCACGGGTGCGGTGATGATGCCTCAGTTCCGGTTTGTCTATGACGGCATAGCGACGATGCTGACGCTGCTTGAAAAGTGCGCGGCGCAGCAGCAGCCGTTGTCGCAGCTGGTGGCCGCGATGCCGGGCTATTCGATGTTGAAGGGCGAAGTGCCGCTTAGCCGCCATAAGATTCCACAGCTGCTGGAGCTGCTCGCCACTTCGTTCGGCGAAGTGAGCATCAACCGCCAGGATGGCCTGCGTGTCGACCTGCCCAGCGGGCGCTGGGGCCAGAACGCATGGTTCCACGTGCGCGTGAGCCAGACGGAGCCGTTTGTCCGTGTGATCGCTGAAGCGCGCGGGACAGCTCCGCGGGACTTGTTTGACGAAGTGATGGAGACGACGAGGGCCCACGCATGAGCAAACGTGAGCATCTGCTGAAGATCGGCGTATCGGGCATTCGCGGCGTGGTGGGCGAGTTCCTGACGCCCGCCCTGGCTTGTGCTTTCGCGCAAGCCTTTGGGACGTACACCGGCCGCGGCCGCGTGATTCTGGGCCGTGACACGCGGTCGAGCGGCCCCATGCTGGAACACGCGGTCACCTGTGGCTTGCTGAGCGCCGGTTGCGATGTGGTGCAGGTGGGCGTGTTGCCGACCCCCACCATCCAGATGTACGTAGCGGCCACCGGAGCGCTGGGCGGGATCGCGCTAACGGCCTCGCACAATCCGCCGGAGTACAACGCGCTGAAGCTGTTCAATGAGCAGGGCCAGTTCTTCAACCACTATGAGCGCGGCGAACTGATCGACCTGTTCCACCAAGGCGAGTTCACCGATGCGGGCAACTTTGGCCTGGGCAGCATCTCGCAGGAGTATTCGACGCCCGCACGCATGCACTTTGACCGCGTGCTGAAGTGCGTCAACCGCGACCGGATCCGGCAGCGCAATTTCCATGCGGCGATTGATGCCGTGAACGGTGCCGGGTCGATTCTGACACCGCACTTCTTGGAGCAGGAGCTGGGCTGCCGTCTCGAAGCCATCTCGGTGGACCCCACGCAACCCTTCCCGCGCGAAGCGGAGCCGACGCCGCAATCGCTGGGCGATCTGAAGGAGCTGATGAAGCGCACCGGCGCTGAGATCGGCTTTGCGCAGGACCCGGATGGAGACCGGCTGGCGGTGGCCAAGCCCGACGGCACACTGCTGGATAACGATGAGGTGCTGGCGCTGGTGGTGGACGCGGTGCTGTCGCGCATGCCGGGCAATGTGGTGGTGAACCTCACCTCGTCGTCGGTGATTGATGAAGTGGCGGCGTGGCATGGCTGCAAGGTGTTCCGTTCCGCGGTAGGCGAAGCCAACGTGGTGGAGCGAATGCTGGCCCACAAGGCGGTGATCGGCGGCGAAGGCTCCAACGGCGGCATCATCTTCCCCACGGTGCACTACTGCCGCGATAGCTACACGGGCATGGCGTTCCTGCTGGACCGCATGGCCGAGACGGGCCTGGGAATCACGGAACTGGCGGCGCGGCTGCCGAAGTTCTATCGGGTCTCGACCAAGGTTCCGTTCCAGCATGGGCGTCTGGCGGGCATCATCCAAGCCACCGAGGCGCGCTTTCCGGACGCCAAGGCCGACCGCACCGATGGGTTGAAGTTGATCTGGCCCGATGGCGCGTGGCTGCACGTGCGCGGCTCAAACACTGAGCCGTTGATGCGCCTGTCGGTTGAATCCCGCGACGCGGAGCGGACCCAGGTGCTGATGAAGGCCGGCACCGATATACTCGGATCATGAAGTGGAACCACCTCGCGACGACGTTGCTGCTGATGGGAGCATGCCTCGCGCTGGTGCGGGCCGATGACTTTGCCGATCGCCGCGCGGCCCTCAAAAAAGGCACCTACGTACTGCTGGGCACGCCGGAGCAGGATGGCGAAACACGCGACGGCTTCTTCCAGGAGCCGAACTTCTATTACCTCACCGGCCTGCGCGACCCCGGCGGAGCGGTGATGATCACCGACGGGGTGGCAACGATCTACCTGGACAAACGTAATGCCAAGCGTGAAGTTTGGACAGGCCGCAAGCTGGCCTTTGAAGATCAGCCTGCGCTGGGGGCCACGCTGAAGCCGATGGACACACTGGCCGGCGACTTGGCGGCGGTAAAGGGCAAAGTCTTCACGCTGCCGGAGCTGCGGCCCCGTCTGCAGAAGCTGGCCTCGGGCCTGGAATTCGAAGATGCCTCGCCTTCACTGCAACGCCTCCGCATGCGTAAATCGGCCGGTGAACTCGCCATCATGCAAAAGGCGATTGACGCCTCGATTGCGGCGCACAAGGCTTCGTGGAAGGTGGTGCGGCCGGGCCTTTATGAGTATGAGCTGGCCAACGCGATGAGCTCGGTGTACTTCAGCCGCGGGTGTGAGCGTCATGCCTACGCGCCGATTGTCGGCTCGGGCCCCAATGGCACGGTGCTGCACTACTTCCGCAACAGCCGCCGCATGGATGCGGGTGAACTGGTGCTGATGGATGTGGGCGCAGAATGCTCCGGCTACGCGGGGGACATCACGCGCACGGTGCCGGTGAATGGCAAGTTCACGCCGCGCCAGCGGGAGATCTATGAGGCGGTGCTGAAGGCGGAGAAGGCCGTCATCGCAGCGGCAAAGCCCGGGGCGACGATCAAGCAGTTGAAGCAGGTGGCGATCGATACGTTGAACAAACACCGGCAGCCGCTGGGCGACTTTATGATCCACGGCGTCTCGCACCACATCGGCTTGGACGTGCATGACTTTGCCGACAACGATGTGCCGCTCGCTGCGGGCGCGGTCATCACTGTCGAGCCGGGCGTCTATCTACCGAAAGAGAGCTTGGGCATTCGCATTGAAGACATGATCCTGATCACTGAGCAAGGCTCCGTGGTGCTGACGGCCGACCTCCCCAAGGAAGCGGCGGAGATTGAAAAGATCATGGCGCAAGAGGGCGCAGCCCGGGGCCACTAATGCGTTACTGGACCGCAGTGGCGGCGGCCTGGACTTTCGCCACGCTGCTCTCCTGGACCCCGTTGTCGACGGCGATTGACGACAGCGCGTACGACTGGATGTCGCGGCTCTACGCGGTCTCGCGGCCCAATCCGACGGCCTTGATCGTGGCCATTGACGAGACCACGCTGCAACAGCAGGGCGGCATGCGGAGTCTGCGGACGGTGCTGGCCAAGGTGCTGGATGCACTGGCGGCCGCTCCACCGCCGGTGGTGGCGATCGACTTCACGCTGGCGGATGCGGGCGACGCGGCGGAAGATGCTCTGCTGGCGGCGGCGCTGGCGCGGATCCCTCATCTGGTGCTGGCCACCGATATCGCGCAGGATGGCTCCGGCTGGCAGGACCCGCAGGCAGCGTTCTCAAGGACAGCGGAGGCGCTGGGGCATGTCCACGCCGACCCCGATCCCGTGTCGCGCCGCATTCCGCTCGAGAAAGCCGTGGGCCGTACGCGGCGTTGGGCGATGGCCTTTGAGGCGGCTTATCCGCATTGGGCTGCGACGCTGCGGGAAAGCCCGGATGGGTTGGAGCTGGCCGCGGGCGGTGGAACGCTGGTGATCCCCGGAACACGAGCCTCAGGCCGGGCGGTGGCGGTGCGGTTCGCTCCGACGACACGCATGATGTCGGCGTCACAACTGCTGAACCATACGGCTGCCCTGCCCCCGGGCGTGCAGGCGGTGTTTATCGGCACGACCGCCATGACCGCGGCCCGCGACCGTTTGATGACGCCCTTGGGCCGCATGCTCACCGGTGTCGAGATCCACGCCCAGCTGTTTGAGACCCTGCGCGAGGGCCGCTTCCGCGTCGAGACTTCGCCGGCGCTGGTCCTGCTTTCTGGCTTGAGCTTGACCGTGCTGGTGGGCGTTGCCTTCCAGCAACGCGGCTGGCGTGCCTACGCAATGGGGTTGCCGATCATCCTGCTGGCGCACGCGATTCCGCACCTCGAGTTTCAGCAGGACCGCATCTTCCCGACATTTGGGCCCATCCTCACGGCCTGGCTCGTTGGCGTGACGGCGGCCACGTTCCAGTACTTCGGCCAGCGGCGGCAGTTGGTCCGGGCGCAGTCCGAGAAGGCGCGCTATCAGGAGGCCATCCATTGGGTGACCCACGAGATGCGCACGCCGCTGACAGCCATCCAAGGCTCTAGCGAATTGATGACCCGCTACAAGCTGCCGGAGGAGAAGCAACGGCAGATCGCGGACATGATCAATGCCGAGTCGAAGCGCCTGGCGCAGATGATCCAGACGTTCTTGAATGTCGAGCGCTTGTCCGGCGGCGAAGTGCAGTTGAAGCGCGAGCCGGTGGCGATAGAGCGGCTGGTCGGGAACTGCGTGATGCGGGCGCGCTCCTTGGCGGAACGCAAGCGGCAGCAACTGGTGGCGGAGCCCGGCACTGGCACCACCTTGGGCGATGCGGAGTTACTCGAGTTTGCGCTCTATAACTTGGTCACCAATGCCATCAAGTACTCGCCCGAAGGGACTGAGGTGAAGGTAGCGTCCCAGCTACAAGGCACCGAGCTCGCCGTTTCCGTGCGTGACCAAGGCATGGGCATTGCCGCGGCCGACATCAAGAAGCTGGGCACCAAGTTCTTCCGGACCGACCAGGCTGAGAAGTCGGGCATTGCCGGAACCGGCATCGGCCTCTCCATTGTGCGCGAGATCATTACGCGGCACGGTGGGCGGCTAGAGGTATCGAGTGCACTTGGGCAAGGCTCATGCTTTACGATGGTAATGCCCGTGTCCGTGACTGAAGGAGTAGAACGGTGACCAAGCCGATTCTGGTCGTTGAAGACGACTCGAGTGTCCGGACGACCCTAACCACATTTCTCGAACTGGAAGGCTATACCGTGGAGGCCGTGGCCACCACCGGTGCCGCCATCGAGAAGTTGTCCTTCCACTCCTACCCGCTGGTGCTCTCCGATATCTACATCGATGAGCGCACCGGCCTTGATGTGTTGAACGCGGCGAAGAAGAGCGACCCGAATTGCGCCGTCATCCTGATGACCGGCCGGGGCACGATGGAGACGGTGATGGCGGCAACGCGTGGCGGCGCCTTCGATTACATCGCCAAGCCGTTTGATCTCGACACCCTGCTCGAAACCGTGCGCAAAGCCGAAGCCTCCATGCTGCCGGCCGAAGATGAAGATGACGACGACGAAGTGCTGCCGTCGAGTGACATGGTGGGCAGTTCGTCAGAGATGGTGAGTATCTACAAGACCATCTCGCGCGTCGCGCCCACCGATGCGACGGTGATGATTGAAGGCGAAACCGGCACCGGCAAAGAGATGATCGCGCGGATGATCCACCAGAACTCACCGCGCGCCAGCCATCCGTTTGTCCCGGTCGATTGCGGGTCCATCCCGGCTTCGCTGCTTGAAAGCGAACTGTTCGGGGCCATGCGGGGCAGCTATACGGGCGCGGATCGAGACCGGGTGGGCGTGTTTGAAGCGGCCCATCGCGGCACCGTGTTTCTGGATGAGATCGGCGATATCGACGGCACGTTCCAGCTGAAGCTACTGCGCTTCCTGCAGGAAAAGGAAGTGCGGCCGTTAGGATCGTCCAAGGCCAAGCCTGTCGATGTGCGCATCGTCGCCGCCACCAATCGCGACATGAAGAAGCTGGTGGACGAAGGCACGTTCCGCGAGGATCTCTGGTTCCGCCTGAACGTGGTGCCGCTCCAGTTGCCGCCGCTACGGGAGCGGCGCGGCGACGTGGCGTTGCTGGCCCGCACGTTCCTGCGCCGCTACAACGACCGGTATCACCAGTCGACCGTGTTGCTCGACAGCGGGCTGCGAGCGCTCGAAGACTACACCTGGCCCGGCAATGTCCGGCAGCTGCAGCACATGGTGGAGCGGCTCTCCATCCTGGCGCCGCAAGGCCGCATCAGTGACGAGGCGGTGCGCGACGCCATCGCCGATTCTCAGTTCCAGGACACCGACGGCGAAACGCTGGCCGAGACCGAGAAGGAACAGATCCGGCGAGTGATGGCCGCGGCGAACAATAACAAGAGCCGGGCGGCCAAGATACTCGGCATTGAGCGCAAAACGCTTTACCGCAAGCTGGAGCGGATGGGGCTCAGCTAGCCACACTCCGGCCGTCGCGGTACAGTTCCAGCGCGTGAATATCTTTCGCTGGGACTTCATCAAACCGCAGGTCAGGGAGTTCGGCCGCCGCCTTCATCCGGCGCCGCCGGGCCCAAATGGCCAGGGCCGCGAGAAACAGCAGCAGTTTAAGGTATCCGCTCCCGTCGCCGCGTAACGTCCGGCGCTCGACATCGACAAAGATATCCGTGATCGCGATCAGCGCAATAGCAAAGGCGGCGGCGCTGACATGGATGTTCGCCTTGCCGGGCAAGTAGGAGCAGGTGAACGGAATCTTCTCAAAGCCCTTGGCGCAAACGTCGGCAAAGATCACGCCCAGCATCGCCAACACCAGCAGATGTTGCAGCGCGTAGTCCCAGGGCCAGGCGGCGAGGAACAGGACGGCCGATCCGCACCAGACTGGAATCACCGCCACCGTCGCGATGGTCGAGTGCGCGGCGTCCAGGTAGCGGAGCGTCCCGCGCACACGGGTGACACGGAAGATCCAGTTGGCCCGCAGCGCAATGGGCATCGCGAACACCACCCGCGCTCCCAGCACGCTGAAGCACAGCATGATCACACTGGCCATCAACAGCGGGCCATCCAGGTGATTCCAGGGATGCGCCGCGCGGCGGTAGAGCATGGCGCGGGCTCCGGCCAAGGAGATGGCCAGGCCGATGCCCAGGTAGAGAGCAAGAATCACCCGGTGCTGGCGGCTCCGCAGAATCGTTCTGGCGCTGAACAGGAGCATCGCGTGTTTCAGCGTCCCGCCCCATCGCGGCCATTGCCAGCCCTGCGTTGCATTGGGCACCAGGTCCGGCTCCTCAACAATGCGCCGCAACGTGCGGAAGTAGGCGAGCAACATGGACGTGGCGGCGGTGGCGAACGCCAATCCCAACCCGGCCCCGGCGCGCGAGGCCAGCCAGGCGGCAGAAGATGGCAGCTCGCCAGAGAGCTTGAGGAACAGTGCCAGGAACCAGTAGGACGGCAGCCATTCGAGCAGCCGATGATTTCCGGCATCGGCCATCGCGGTAGGCCCGGCCAGGGGCGGCTGCAGGAAGTAGACGCTGAGCAATCCGCAGAACAGGGCCAACTGCAGCACCGCCGACACCTTCAGATAGAGGCGCCGCGAAAGGAACTGGGCCAGCAAGCCATGCAGCCCCAGGACGCCACACAGCGCAAACAACCCGGCGGCGGCCATGGTCACCCAATAGGCGGCCAACATCCGCCAAGGCGCCAGCCAGCCATCTTGGATGTACCCGAGGATCAGCGGGTACGTCACGCCTGCGAACGCGCTCACGGCCGCCACCACCAGCGCCAGCGACGTTCCCAGCGCGGCGATCTTAGCCAGAAAGATCGTGCGGAAGTGGACCGGCAGCGGCGCCAACACCATCACATCGCGCGCATCCGGGAAAGCGGAATCCCAGGAAAGCACCGCGAACAGGCCGGTCATCAGCATGGTAGTCGCGATCAGAAAGTGCACCATGGGCCAGGCTTGAGCAAAGATGTCCGACGGCGTCCCCTCGACGTAGAGCAGCCGCACGGCGGAGGCTCCCACCATGAAGCTGATGGCGCCCAGGAAGGCCCCGAACTGTCCCAGTAACTTGGTCAGGTCACCACGGTTGGCGATGATCTCCAGATCCACCATGCGGAAGAGAAACTCGCGGTAGAGCACGGGGAACTGGCGCTGGAACATGGGCTAGGCCTGGATAAGATCAGCAATCTCGCGCGCCACCGCGGTCGTGTCCTGCTCAATGGCCAGTTGCGAAAAGATGCCTTCGAGAGTCGGCGCCGACATCAGCGTTCGCAGCCGGGCGATAGAATCATCGGCCACCACTTTCCCCCGGTGCAGAATCACCACGCGGGAGCAGACCCGCTCCACCGTCTCCAACTCGTGCGAGCTGAACAGAACCACTTTTCCGCGGGCGGCCAGCTCCTGGATCAGGTTCCGCAACACCAGCGCCGAGCCGACGTCGAGGCCGGAAAACGGCTCGTCCAGCAGGATCAGCTCTGGGTTGTGCAGCAAGGCCGCGGCCAGCAGAATCTTCTGGCGCATGCCTTTGGAGTAGGAGGAGATGGCGGAGTGCCGGTCACCCGCCAACCCGAACAAGCGCAGCAAGCCTTCGATCCGCTCCGCCGCCAGTGCCACCGGCAGGTCACGCAGTTGGCTGACCATGTCGAGATACTCGGCGCCGGTCAAGTGAGTGTATAAGTGAGGCTCTTCCGGGACATAACCTAAGATACGCTTGTAAGCCATCCAATCGCGCGAGATCGGCTGGCCGCGGAACAGAATCTCGCCGGCGGTAGGCTCAATCAGGCCGGTGATCATCTTCATCGTGGTGGACTTACCGGACCCATTGGGCCCCAGATAGCCTGTCACCTCGCCCGGCGGCGCGGAGAAACTAACTTGATCCACGGCGGCGATGCTGGTATAGAGCTTGGTGACCCCGCGCAACTCGAGCATCGTGTTACCGGCGGCGGAGCGAGACCTGGCGGGTGAGGAAGATGATGGCCGCCAGCAGGCACGTCACCGAGACCACCGCAAACATGCCCAACGTCAGCACCACGCTCCGGGGGTCAGAGGCGGGAAGTGCAAAGCCTCGCGCCCGGCCCATCGCCGCTCGGATGGCGCCCGTTGCCCCGGCATAGAAGGCCGATTGCAGGATCACCGTCACCACCACGCCCGCCACCATCGGCCACAAATTGATGGGCCGCAGGCGCGCCGCCCCGGCCGCCAGCAACAGACCACCACACTCGCTGAGCGCGAACTTCAGGTAGGCCTGCCAGCCCTGCTGCCGATGCTCCTCGGCGGCTTGCGCGAACACGGTGGACATCTCGTCAGAGAACTCGGCGCGGACGCCCGCGGGATAGAGATAGAGCAGCCAGCGGTAAAGCAGCATCATGGCTCATGCCTCCTGCGGACCAATCAACGGCAGCGCGATCCGGGCCAACTGGTTCAGGCGGATCGATTCCTGACGCAACGCCTCGCTGCCGGTGGCGGTGATGCGGTAAGACTGCTTGTCCCGAGCCGTATCACCCGTGTCGAACCGCTCAATCCATTGGTCTTCGAGCAGCCGCCGCAGCACCCCGTACAAGGTCCCCGTGCTGAGCCGCACCCGGCCCTCGCTGAGCGTTTGGATGTCTTTCATCAACGCGTAGCCGTGCCGCGGAGCGCGGGACAGGCTGGCCAGGACGAAGAAGACAGGTTCAGACAACGGCGTTGTCTCGACGACATGTCGCATACCGACATGTTGCGCCGTTACCGCTCAGTTGTCAAGAGATTGTTTCGCGACCGCTAGTGAATTCGCGAAGGCCCGATTTCCAGCATGATCTGCTTCACCCGCCGGTTGTATTCCTGGCTGGGATTGTAGGTCCAGAGCTTGGCATCGAGGGTCTTATCTTTGTAGCGGGGCGACCGGGCCAACTCATGGGCGACGGTGTGAATGCCCTGGCGAACGGTGGGGAACCGGCGATTGCCGTTCTGCCACCCAAAAATGTTGTTGTTCCGGGCATGCTTGCCGCCCGTTGATTCCACGTACGAAATACTGGGCAGCAATCGCCAATCCACACCTTGACGGTCAGCGGCTTCAATGAAGTCGGAGGCCAAGTGCTTGGCGGGACAGTTGCGATCGGAGAAAAACTTCTGCAGCCGGATCATCCGGGGGTCACTCTTCACTTCAGCACTCAGCGGACCGGCAACGTCGGGGATGGCGAGCAAAGTTGCAGCCATAGCGAGACTTTTTGTCATCCGTTTTGTCATCAAAATTGAAATTCCTTAACCTTAAAACCACCGCAAAAATCTTGAGCTGTGGCCCGCAGGCGGCAAAACAAACTCGGGTTCTTCAGTTGGGGAGGCGAACTAGGGGTAGGGTCCGCAATGGGAATGCCCCCGCTAGGAGGGCGTCCGGACAATGTCGCGGTTGGCGACCATGCTCGTCAGTATAGCAGGATTAGCAGCGCTAATCTAGCCTGATGACGAAATCGTGACTGTACAAACGTAAGCAGCCAGCAGGAGGCCGGCTGCCCAGATGGGGGAGTAACTATTGGCTGATGGTGGAGCTATTCGTGGAGCCGCTGGAGGTCAAGCCGACGGCCGCACCGGAGGCTCCACCGGCGACGACAACACCGGCAATGATCACTTTGGTGGAGATCGCTCCCACGGCGGCGCCAGCGGTGCTGGCCGAACCGGCGGCGGCGGCGGCAGCCTTCGCCAGTACAGCAGTTTGGACTTGGATCACGTTACCGCCCGCGGCGATGCCTTGCACAGAGACTTGCTTGCCAATCGAAGATTGCAGCATCTTCAACGTCTTGCCGTCGGCCTTCAGCTGAAACTGAGTGCCGGTCTGCGCATCGGCTAGCCAGAGCTCACCTTTCAGTTGACGCACCTGACCGGCAATGGTGACCGCGTTGGAGGGCGCACTACCGCCTTCCAGCGTCGCCGTGGTGCCCGGCGCCAACTGCGCCAGCAACACACCTTCGCGATTCGTCACCCGCGCCGGACCCGTCACCAACGCCTGCCCGGATTCAAACTGCAGGCGGTCCGCATGAACTTCCATGCGGCTTCCCGGAGCCAGATCCGCCCGGCCGCCATTGGTAATCAACACGCGCGCCGAGGTGCCGGCCGATTCCACCACCGCTCCCTCGCGCAGGGTACTGCTGCCGGACACGGGCAGTCCCGCGACGCGAAACGCGCCGCCGGCCGTGGCGATCCCGATCGCCGAAGGGCCATTGCTAGCGAGCTTTGCCGGAACAGCGCTCTCCGCGGCGGCTGCGGTTAACCCACTCAGCAGGGAGAAAGTCAGAATCAAGCGGAAGATCATGGCATTGGTTCTCATTCGGAATTCTCTTCGGCATAATTTGCGGATCACTTGATGGATTTGCGCAAGCCGCCGATAGAAAAAATGTGAGCCGGATTTCTGTACCGATGTTAGACCGCGCCTTTTGGGGGGCCATGCTACTGGTCACCCTGGCCGCGGCCACCGCCAGCGCCTACATCGGGCTATCGCGTCTGCCCACCGGAGCTCGACCGCAGGCCTCACCCGTGCGGAGCTGGATCGCGCAGGCCGCGGAGGCGGAGGTGGCGGGTCACGTTGCGGAAGCCGAACAGATGCTGAAGACGGCCGCCAAGACGGATGTGCGCTTTGAGCCGGCCTGGGCGCTGGCGAACTTTTATCTGCGCCAATCGCGGGTGTCCGAATATCAGCAGTGGATCCGCCGGGCGGTGGCCATGAGCTATGGCGACCGGTCCGCCCTCTTCACCCTGTTGGCCGACTACGGCCCCACCGACGCCCGTGATCAGTTGAACGCCGCCGTCCCAGATCTGGCGCTGACCCATTGCGAATGGCTGCTCAACCACGGCCGGGCGCCCGAGGCTCTGGCGCTGTGGGAGCAGCAGCATGGCGCCAAGCCCCTGATCGTGAATGGTGACCTGGACACCTGGCCCACCAGCCGGGGCTTTGACTGGCGGCTGGGCGCGCCGGCGGGCGTGACCGTGGGCGTGCTCACCTCGCCCGGACATCCGGGGCAACTGGAGGCAGTCTTCTCCGGCGGGCAAGCGGACTCCGGCGAACTGCTCAGCCAGCACCTGACGCTCGAACCCGACGGGCGGTATCGCTTGTCGTACGACATCAAATCGGACGTGCGGTTGGCGGGCGTGCGGTGGGAGATCGCCGACGCTCACCAGAGGCGCAACCTGCTGAGTGAAGCGCCCGAAGTCACCGCCGGACCGCAGTGGGCGCGGCAACAGCTGGATTTCTCCACCCGCGCCGCGGGCCGCTTTGTGCGCCTGGGTTTGAGCTGGCGCCGCCGCCCCGGTGTCGTGCGCCTCTCTGGCACGTTGGCCATCCGGCGCATCGCGCTCGAACGGCTGAGCCCCAACGAGAACACCACCGTGTCCCGCCTGGACCGCCGGAGTGCCCCGTGATCTTTCTGGGCGGTCTCTATCTGGCGCTGACCGTGCCGGTCTTCCTGATGGCCTGGCGCAGTGCGCAGTCCAGCGGCTTTGCGCCGGTCTGGGTGGCGGCCGCGTGGTTGCTGTTTGCGGCAGCGGCGGCGGTGCGCGCCTGGTTCCGTTCCTGCCCGGCGGAGCTCGATTGGCGGACGGCGAGCGTCTTCGCACTGCCGGCTGCCGGGCTGATCCAGTTGCTGGTGGGGGCCACCGAACATCGCGCCGCCACGCTCGATGAGGTGCTGATCTGGCTGGCGCTGGGGGCGTTGTTTGTGGCCGCCCGCAGCATCCTTTCCGACCTCAACATCCGGCGGCTGTTCCTTGATGCCACCTTGATCCTGGGCGTCGTCCTGGCGCTGGTCTCCATGGCCGGTTGGGGACCATTCCCCAACCGCAACCACCACGGAGCGTTCACCGAACTGATCCTACCCCTGGCCATGGTGCGCGCGGCCCAGGAGCGGCGGCCGGTCTTCTACTTTGCGGCCAGCATTCTCGCCGGGGCAGTGGTGCTGGGCGGATCCCGGGCAGCCATCGCGTTGATGGCGGCCGAAGCGCTGGTGCTGATCTGGCTCTTAGGGGAGCATTCCTGGCGCGCCCGCAGCCTCACGCTGGGCATCGCGCTGGTGGTGGTGACAACGGCGGGCTTGGCCCTGTGGCCGCAGATGGCGCAGCGGGGCGATGGAAACCGGGCGGCGATCTACCGCTCTACCGTCGCGCTGATCGCGGAACGGCCGCTATTGGGCTCGGGCCTTGGTGCCTATGAGACGGCCTACCCGGCCCACGCGGGCTTCGACAATGGCTTGATCGTGGATCACGCCCACAACGACTGGTTGGAGTGGATGGCCGAGGCGGGAGTGCTCGCCGTGGTGCCGCTGCTGCTGCTCGCGCTATGGTCTATTCGCGAAGCGTGGCGGCAGCCCTGGGCGCTGGGCGTGCCAGCGGTGTTTCTGCACGCGCTGGTGGATTACCCGTTCCACAAGCCAGCGCTGGCCGCCTGGATCCTGGTGCTGATCGCCGCCATGATCGCGGGCCGGAGGTCGCTGGCCTGGGTGCATGGCCTGCCCGCCCGCGCGGACGTCTCTGCCCACCCGAAGTCCGCGGGAGTGTCGAGTGTACCGGCGATGGTGCGCCAGGACGACCCCATGGAGATGCCCACGGTACTCGACGTAACTCCGCCACCTCCGCCCACCTTTGTGCCAACGCAAGACGCCGGACTCACGCTCGAACGCCCGCAGCCGTCACCCGCAAGAGCCGTCCCCGCCGCGGAGTCACCTGCGGCGCACGAGGTCACCGTGACGGCCCGCGCTACAGTGACCGTAGACGCCCCAATAGACCGCCCAGCGAGGCGAGGATGTCGACACCCAACGGTACGCGGAGCACGCCGGCGCAGCTAGCCGGCGGGTGATTGAGCGCTCTCCGGCGTGGGCTCACCAATTCTCCACCGCCAGTCCCGGAACGGCGGAAAAGTGGCCGTCCCGCGTGGCGACCGGGAGGTTGTGCCGAATGGCGATGGAGGCGATCCACAGATCGTTCTCGGGGATTGGGGTGCCGCGAGCCGCTAGTTCAGCCTTTACCCGGCCGAACACGTGAGCCGCCTCTTCGTCGGTCTGGACCACGACGCATGCCTCAAGGAACATTCGCAATTGCCGTTCACCCTTCTGGGCGAACTTCGAACGGCAAACCCCATAGACCAACTCGCCGATGGCGATAACCGGCACAAAAAGTACCGGCGTTGCTTCCAAGCGGCGACTGATCGAAGGATCTTTGCCCCGAAGGTGATCGATGATGACACTCGTATCGAGGAGTACGCTACCAGCTATGCTCATCCACTCGCTCGCAACCGTCCTCAATCAGGCTGGCGAGTTCGGCCCCCTCGCCGGGGCTGAGGCTGCCCGCCGTTTGGCGGAGTAACGCATTGCGTTCTTCCAGCCCAATCTGGCGGAGACGGTGGACAAAATCCGCGGCGCTCTCCAACCCCTCGGGAGTAAGGAGCATCAGATCCTGAACAATGGACTCGATCCGGCTCATCGTACAACCAAGTTAGCACCGGCCGGGAACGAGATGCTCCGCCGGAGAAGCCACGAGCGGTGAACCAAGTCGCGCCGGGACCAGCTAACGTAGACGCCCCAGCTGATCGGCCAGCGAGGCGAGGATGTCGGCACCCAACGGTACGCGGAGCACGCCGGAGGGGTTGAATTGCGCGCCGGGCGTGCTTTGCAGCAGCTCCAGCAGCTTCTGCGGGTCCACTTTGCTTTCCTGGTGGAACTTGATGTTGGCAAAGCCGCTGCGCCGGTCGATGGTTTCGATGCCGATCGATTCCGCCAGGGACTTGACCAACGCAAACTCCACCAGCGTCGACAGCGCCTCGGGCGTTGGCCCATAGCGGTCAGCAAATTCAGCCAACACGGCCGCGGCTTGATCTCGCGTCTTCAAATCAGCCACGCGCTTATAGGCGCGCAGACGCTGGTGTTCATCGGCGATATAGCTGGCCGGGATGCGGATGTCGAGGCCGAGGTTGAGCGTGGAATGCACTTCGGGCGGAATCTCTTCGCCCTTCAATTCGCGCACCGTCTCTTCCAGCATGCGGACATACATGTCAAAGCCGACATCGGCGATGTGGCCGTGCTGTTCGCCACCCAAGATGTTGCCCGCGCCACGCAGCTCTAGGTCGAGCGCGGCAATCTTGAAGCCGGCGCCTAAGTCAGAAAACTCCTTCAGCGCCGCCAGGCGCTTGCGGGCGATTTCGGTGAGCTCCGTATCGGGCGGCACTAGCAGGTAGGCATAGGCGCGGCGATTCGAGCGGCCGACGCGGCCACGCAACTGATAGAGCTCGGACAGGCCGTAGTTCTGCGCGTTCTCGATGATCATCGTGTTGGCCAGCGGGATGTCCAGGCCATTCTCGACAATCGTGGTGCAGACGAAGACATCGAACTCGTGCCGCATAAAGCCCAGCAGCACCTTCTCCAGCGCCTCTTCGCCCATCTGCCCGTGGCCGACGCCGATCTTGATATCGGGCATCAGCTCTTGAATAGAGGCCGCCCGCGCGAAGATCGAATCGATCCGGTTGTGGACAAAATAGACCTGCCCGCCGCGCTGCAATTCCTGTTCGATGGCGGACTTGACGACGCCCAGATCAAAGTGCGCCACCACCGTGTGAATGGCCAGCCGATCCTTAGGCGGCGTTTCAATGACGCTCATGTCGCGCAGGCCCAGCAGGCTCATATGCAGCGTGCGGGGGATGGGCGTGGCGCTCATGGTGAGCGCGTCAACGTTCTTGCGGATCTGCTTCAGACGCTCCTTGTGACGCACGCCAAAGCGCTGCTCTTCGTCGACGATCATCAGGCCCAGGTCGGCGAACTCAACGTCTTTGGAAAAGATGCGGTGCGTGCCGATGACGACGTCTACTTTGCCTGCCGCGAGATCGACCAGCGTCTCCTTGATCTCTTTCGCGTTGCGGAACCGGCTGAGCAGTTCGATGCGCGCCGGGAAGCTGGCAAAGCGGCGCTTGAAGCTTTCAAAGTGCTGGAACGCGAGCACCGTCGTGGGCGCCAGCACCGCCACCTGCCGCCCGTCGCCCAGACACTTGAACGCCGCGCGCATGGCCACTTCGGTCTTGCCAAAGCCGACGTCGCCGCACAGCAGCCGGTCCATCGGCTGGTGCGATTCCATGTCGCGCTTGATGTCGGTGACGGCGGCCAACTGATCCTTGGTGGCGGTGTATTCGAAGGCATCTTCAAACTCGCGCTGCCAGTTGGAGTCGGGCGAGCAGGCAAAGCCTTCGGCCATTTTGCGCTCGGCGTAGAGCTTTAAGAGCTCATCCGCCATGTCACGCATCTTGGTCTTGACGCGCTTCTTGGTGCGCTCCCAGGTGGCGCCGCCCATGCGGTCCAGTGGCGGTGCGGCGTCACCGGCGCCACGGAACTTTTGGATGAGATCGAGGCGCGTCAGCGGGACGTAGAGCTTCGATTCGCCCGCGTACTCCAGCACCATGAAGTCGCCCGTCTGGTCGCCCTGCGGAATCTCTTTGACGCCGATAAACTTGGCCACACCGTGCACGGTATGCACCACAAAGTCGCCGGGCTTCAAATCCGAGATGTCGGCCGCGAAGGCCTTCAGATTCGATTGAATGCGCGGCTGGCGAACGACGATGGCCGACGTATCGAACAGGTCGTCGAACGAAAACAGCGCGAGCAGCGGGTCTTGAAAGATGACGCCGCGGCCAATGGCACCGGTGACAAACCGGGCCTCGAACGATTTGAAGATCTCTTCGAGGCGCTCCGTCTCGCCGATCGCGGGAGCATGGAACACTAACCGCGCCCCGCGCTCGGCCAGTTGCCGGATATCGGCCGTTGCCCGCTGGATGTTGCCCTGGTAGTGAGTGGTGGCACTCGAACGGAACTCAATGCCCGCGCCCTCCAAGCCCAGTTCCCTCAGCGTGATCGACTGCCGGGAAGCGCCGTGGGATTCGAGCTCTCCCCAACGCCAGTAGCTAGCCTCCGCCGCATCGAGATTGTCTTCCAGCCGCTTCCAGAAGCGATCCGCGGCAGCGCGCGTTTGCTCCGGCTCATCCCAGACAATCACACAGCGCGGGTCGGCATCAAACAGGCTGGAACTGCGGCCTTCGGTGGGGTCAAAGAAGCGCGGACCGGGCTGCTCGGTCAGCGGCAACAGCACGGCTTCTTGCGTCGTGCCCACGGAGCGCTGCGATTCGGTGTCGAACCAGCGCATCGATTCGATGGTGTCGCCGAAGAACTCAATGCGCAGCGGACGCTCGGTCTCCGGTGGGTAGACATCGACAATGCCGCCGCGGATGGAGAACTCGCCCGGCATCTCCACCGGCTCCTGCTTGGTGTAGCCGACGTTGAGCAGGTGCGCGATCAAGTCATCCAGCGGGACATCTTCATTCACCCGCAAGGTCAGCGCCAGTTGCCGGTAGAACGAAGCTTCGCGCGTCTTCAGCAAGGCGCTGACCACCGGCGCAATCACCAGCGGCGCACGACCCTCCGTCATCGCCAGCAGGCCCGAGGCGCGACGCTCGAGAATGTCTGAGTGCGGCGACAAGCCTTGGTGCGGCAGCACGTCCAGCGCAGGCAGCAGGATGGGCTGCGCGAACGTGGAGAGCGGCTCCAGCAACGCTTCCGCTTGCTTCACCCCGTCGGTGACCACCACCAGTGACCGGCCCAGCTCCCGCGACAGCACCGCCAACACCAGCGCTTTCGCGGTCAGCGTCAAGCCGGAAAGAGTCAGCGATTCGCCCGCCCGCGCCCGCGCCAATGCCTGTTGAACTGCCGGGCTATCGCGCAGCAGGTCAAGAGTGGCGGAGACTCGATGGGCGGTGATGGTCACCGCGATAAGACCAGCTCCACCAGATTGGTGGTGGAATAGCCGGGCTCCAGTGGCAGCGCTTTCACTTCCCCGCCCGCCGCTTCCACCTCTTCACGGCCCGCAATGAAATGGGCCCAATCGGCGCCCTTTACGAGGTAATCCGGCAGCACTTCCGCGATCAACTCCCGCGGAGTCTCTTCATCAAAGAAGGTGACGACGTCCACCGCCTCCAGTTGATCAGCCAGGCGGGCGCGGCTGTCTTCGCTCAACATCGGCCGCAACGGGCCCTTGATGCGTTGAACGCTCGAATCCGTGTTGAGCGCCAAAATCAACACGTCAGCCAAGGAGCGTGAGGCCTCCAGCAGCCGGATATGGCCGGGGTGCAGGATGTCGTAGCAGCCATTGGTGAAGGCCACCTTCTTGCCCTCAGCCTTCCATTGCTGGCGAAGGGCCACCAGTTGTGCGCGGTCAGCGATGATCATTTCAGAAACCCACTCTTTACTGTATTGGTGGCGGTGATGCGGTCGTTCTCCGCGTCATCCAGCGCCAGCAGAGCGCGCAGCGCGGGCGATAGCTTCGCCTGCGTCTCCGCCCGCAGCAGTTGCTTCTGCCACTGTTGCTGCGGCTTATCCCAGCGGCAATAGAAGCTATGCATGGCACACCGAGCCTTGTCCGTCCGGTTGGCCGTTCCCCCGTGCCAGCAGTGCGCGTTCATGATCACTACCGTCCCGGCGCGCCCCGTGATCAGCCGTTCATCGGGATGCGGCGCACGGATGTCGGCGATGACGTTCTGCGGCAACTGGCCCAGCTTGTGCGTTCCGGGAACGGCACGGATGGCACCGTTGTCCACCGTGAAGTCGTCGATCATCCACACCGTGTTCGACACCCAGTAGCCGAGCTCATCCGGAATCGCACCCATGTCGCAATGCAGAGGTTGAGCATCGGCCGTATGCGGGTTGGTGGAGCGCACATTCAGGCTCGACAGCTTGAACCGCTCGTGGATCACCGTGCCCGTGCCGTCCAGCACTTCCGGCATCGACACCGCCCGCCGAAACACTTCGCCTTTGTCGACAAGGTTGGCCAAGCGCCGGGCACCCTCTTCGTGCCGGAACTCGCTGCCGGCGTTCTCGCCTTCTTGCGCGAACAGTTCATCGATGCGTTCGCGCAGTTCCTTCAGCATGGCCGCCGGCACGTAATCTTCGAGGACGACAAAGCCGTGGTCGTCCAATTGCTGCTTTTGCGCTTCGCTCAGCATTCCGTCACCATTGTACTGGTGCCTGACAATTTCCTGATCCGCGCGACCAACTGGGTGGGCGATGCCGTGATGTCGTTACCCGCTCTGCATGCGCTGCGGCGCGCGCATCCCCAGGCCAAGATGACGATACTGGCCCGCCCGTGGGTGGCCGATCTCTATGGCCGGGAACCCTTCTGCGACGAGCTGATTCCCTGGCACGGCTACCAGTTGAAGGCGATCGCCGAACTGTTTTCGCGCCGGTTCGATTGCGCCGTGCTGCTCCAGAATGCCTTTGGCGCCGCGCTTACGGTCAGCCTGGCGATGATCCCCCAACGCATCGGCTACGACCGGGACGCGCGTGGCTTTCTGCTGAACGATGCCATCCAAGTGCCCCAACCCGGCGAGATTCCGCCGCATGAGAGTTTCTACTATCTCGAGCTGCTCCGCCGCGCCGGTTTGATTGATGAGCCGTTGCCAACAGTGGCCTCCATTCGCCTCTCCGGCGTGCAGCCCAATCCGCACGCGCAGATCGGCGTCAGCCCCGGCGCGGCCTATGGTGGCGCCAAGCGCTGGCTGCCCGAACGCTTTGCCGAATCCGCGCTGCAACTCGCACGGCAGTTGAACACGAAAGTGATGGTGTTCGGCACGGCGGGCGAACGCGACGTCTGCGAACAGGTGGCCTACATGATCCGCGCCGAAGGCATTGAGGCGCACAATACGGCGGGGCAAACCACGTTGCGCCAGTTCATTGATGAAGTGGCGCGGTGCCGCGTGATGATCACCAATGATTCCGGGTCGATGCATATCGCCTCGGCCGTGGGCGTGCCGACGGTAGCGGTGTTTGGCGCGACCAACCACATCACCACCGGACCCACCGGTACGCATGCCCGCGTGGTCCGGCACGATGTCGAATGTAGCCCGTGCTTGCAGCGCGAATGCCACATCGACCACCGTTGTATGACACGCGTTTCGTCGGACCTCGTTGCGGCTACCGCTCTCGAACTGCTGAAATAGCGGGGTAGTGGATACTCGCAGCAAGATTGGCGCCGCCATCACCGCCCCTGCCACCGCCCCAGTGGCGATCGGTAACTTTGACCCCGTCACCGCCGCGGAAGCGGAAGCCCTGGCGGCGCTGGGCACCGGACTCACCGTGATTGTCCGCAACACCGCCGATGAACTGCTGAACTGGCGCGCTCGTGCGGAGCTGGTGGCCGGGCTGCGCTGCGTCAGCGCGGTGATCAGCGAGGCCGACGCGTCGCCTGAACTCCTGGCCCAAGCCCAACCCATTGCCGAAGAGCGCGACGGCCTGATCGCGACCATCCGCTTCAAGCATGGCCGCTGAGCGCGTACTGGTGGTCCGCATGGGGGCCATGGGCGATGTGATCCACGCACTACCCGCCGCCACCTTTCTGCAACGGCAGGGCGCAGACGTCACCTGGGTGATCGAGCCGCGCTGGCGTCCGCTGCTGGCGACGATCCCGGCCATCGAGTTCGACCGGCGCTCCCGCCACAGTGTCTTGACCGCGCTGCCGCAACTGCGGGGCTTCTCGCGGGCTTACGATCTGCAGGGCTTGATCAAATCAGCCGTGGTGGCCCGCTGGGCCAGTGGCGACGTCACTGGCTTTGCGGACCCGCGCGAAGGGCCGGCAGGCTGGTTCTACTCACAGGCAATCGTGCGGCCCACCGGCCATGTGGTCGACCAGTACCGCCATCTCGTCGGTGCATCCGGTCCGCCAGAATTTCCCTTACCCGCCGGCCGGCCGGAAGGCCGTTTGCCCGATGGCCCCTTTGTGCTGGCGAGCCCGGAAGCGGGCTGGCGGTCCAAGCAGTGGCCGCGCGAGTTTTTTGATCAGATGCGTTCGCTGCTGCCCGTGCCGCTGGTGTTGAATGGGCCGCCCGGTGGCGGGTTCGACCATGAATCGAGCATTGCGGGCCTGATCGACGCCACGCGCCGGGCGACGGCAGTGGTCGGAGTCGATAGCGGACCCCTGCATTTGGCGGCGGCGCTGGGTAAGCCGGGGGTCGCCATTTTTGGCCCCACTGACCCGGAGCGCAATGGTCCCTACGGTGGCACCTTCACGGTCCTCCGCGACCCTTCCGCCATCACGACCTACCGCCGGGGCGCGGAGATTGACCCCGCCATGCGCGCCATCTCTCCCGGCGCGGTATGGGATGCTCTCAAGAGAGTTCTCGAGGATAAAGTTTGAGCCGATTTCCGAAAGCCTACGCTGACCGCGTCGCGAAACTTCGTGTGCCCACCGGCTTCCTGCTGGTGGCCGCCTTTGCCTACATGGCCCAGCCCACGCTGCGCACCTTTTTCTGGGGCCTGCCGATCGCCGGCGTCGGCCTGTGGCTGCGTGGTTGGGCCGCGGGCCACTTGAGGAAGAACCAGACGCTGGCCCGCTCCGGACCCTACGCCTACACGCGGAACCCGCTTTATCTGGGGACGCTGCTGGTGGCGTTGGGCTTGGCCGTAGCGGCCAAACGTCCGGCCCTGGCCGTGTTGTTCAGCTCCGTCTTTTACTGCGTCTATCTACCGGTGATCGAGCTCGAGCAGCAGCACCTGGCGAAGCTATTTCCGGACTTCGAAGCATACGCGGCCAAAGTGCCGATGATCTTCCCCAAGCTGCCGGAAGACCCGCAACCGGGCGCGTTCGACTGGAAGGTCTACCGCAAAAATCAGGAGTATCAAGCCCTGCTCGGCTTTCTGCTGGGGGCGGCTTATCTGTTCTGGCGGGCCAGTTAGACACTCCGGTCCGGCGGCGAGAAGTTGCGCCGTATGGGACAGGGCCGTTATGATCGGCAGTCATGTTACGCCGATCCGTCATTGCTCTTGTGCCGGGGCTGCTGTTAGCCGCCGAACCCGCTGCCAAGCCGGAGACTCCCTTTAAGCTGGCCACCTTTGAGGCGCAGGGCCGCACGCGGCTGGGGATGGTGGTGGCAGACCGCATTGTCGACCTCGCCGAGGCCAATGCGCACGTGGCGCGCAAGGCGAAGCTGAAGCCCGTGTCGATCCCGGCGGACATGCGCAGCTTGATCGAGCAGTACGATCAGTTGTCGCCGCGGCTCTACCAGATCGCGAACTTTTTCAAAGCCACTCCGCCGGCCGGCCTGCCGTTTGCTTTTGATCCGGCGAAGGTGAGCTACAAGGCGCCGATTAAGTACCCCTGGAACGTGCTGGCCGCCGCCGCCAACTACAAGCTGCACGCGGAAGGCATGGGTGCGCCCGGTGCTCGCCCACCGCAGGCCGGACCCGGCGGTGGTGCTGGTGGACCCGGCGCAGCGGGCGGCTTCAACGCGGCAGCCGCCGCGCAGATCGTGCCCGACCGTGATGCGCCCATCTTCTTCGCCAAATCACCGCGCTCCTGCATCATTGATCCCGGCGAAGCCTACTACATCCCGCCCGGCCGCACGCGGATCGACTGGGAAGGCGAGATGGCCATCGTGATGGGCAAGGAAACCCGCCTGGTGGATGGCGCCAAGGCGCACGACCACGTCTTCGGGTACAGCATCATGTACGATGTCAGCGACCGTGGCGGCGCACCGCGGCGTCAGGTCTCCATGTTCGGCGGGCCCAACTGGTTTGAAGGCAAAAGTATCGACCGCGGAGCCCCCTTCGGTCCCTTCATCGTCCCCAAAGAGTTTGTGGCGGACCCCGCCAACCTCCGCATCACCACCAAAGTGAACGGCGAAGTGATGCAGGAAGGCAGCACCAAGGAGCTGATCTGGAATGAGCAGCACATGATCACGTATCTATCGCAGATCCTGACCCTCTACCCCGGCGATGTCATCTCCACCGGAACCCCGGCCGGAACGGGGAGCGAACGGCAGAAGTTCTTGAAGCCGGGCGACGTGGTCTCGATTGAAGTGGAGGGCCTGGGCACGCTCTCGACGCCGATCAAGGCCTGGGACCAACGCCCGCGCTAGGCGGCCGACAGCGGCCGAGGCGTGCGCGAGCGGCCATTCCAGCCGACAATGGAGATAGGCGGTGAGATGGCAGCAACGATGACGTGTGAAATCTGTGGCGGGTCCGGGTGGCGGGTGGTCGAGCGGGACGGGATGTCGGCGGCGGCGCGCTGCACCTGTCAGCAAGTGGTGCGGGCCGAAGCCGCGCTGTCGGCGGCCATGATTCCACCGCTTTATGAAAATGCCTCCGTCGACAATTTCCTGCTACCCGCCAACAACCCGATGGCCGAGAATTCGATGGGCAAAGTGTTGCTGGACGTCCGGGCCTACATCCGCAACTTTCCCGCCACCGATAAGCCTGGTCTGCTGTTCATTGGCGACCCCGGCGTAGGCAAAACGCACCTGGCCGTGGCGGTTCTGCGAGCGTTGCTGCAGCGCGGCTTTGACGGCCTTTTCTTCGACTACCAGAACCTGCTGGAACGCATCCGGTCCAGCTATGACCCAATGGCCGGGTCCAGCGATCGTGAAGCCTACCGCTCCGTGCTCGATGCCGAGATTCTGCTGCTCGATGACTTAGGTGCCCACCGCGTCAGTGATTGGGTGGAGGATACCGTCACCTCCATCGTCACCTGGCGCTGCAATCACCGTAAGCCGACGCTGGTCACCACCAACCTGGCCGATGCCGATGCTGGCAGCATGGTGGTGCAAAAGTCTGAGGCCGGCCGCATGGAGTATCGCGATACGCTGGGCCAGCGCATCGGCGCTCGAGCCCGCAGCCGCTTGTTCGAGATGTGTAAGGTGATGAAGATGCCGCAGGTGGACGACTACCGAATCCGGGGCGGCCGAACGGCCGGATCCCTGTTCGGCAAAGGCGCCTAGCTTCCTTCCCAAACCGCTGTAACCTGAAGCCGCCACAACTGAAACTGCTGTGCAGCAGGCCGCCGGCCCTCCGAGGCTCTGGCGGCCCGCTGCGGCGGTTTCCGTGGCCGGTTAGGCGCTCGCGCTACCCTGCCAGGGCTCGTCCGCACTGCCGCCATAGATCGACGGCACCAACCCGCCCGCCGGCCGCAGATAGACCGAGAGCTGCCCGCGGTGGTGAATGCTGTGGTTCAGCAAAAATGTCGTGTAAGCAGCCGCCGGCATCTGGAAGGCGCCAAAGAAATCCAGAATCTTGGCCGCGTCCTCGCCGGACAGAGTGCGCACTTTGGCGAGCGCCTCATCAGTCACCTTCATGTACCAGGGAGCCACCTCCGACGGCTTGGTGACACCATACTCGGCTGCATTTTCGGTCATCGGGAACGTGCCAGTGACCATGAAGTCCAAAAACGCCTTGTCGGCATAAGCGATGTGGAACGCCAGCTCAAACGCCGGCCGGCTCTTGGGGTCCGGCTTGTACCCAGCGCCGGAATCCGGCAGTGCCGCCAGCACCTTGCGCGTGGTCTCGCGCTCCCGCATGTACTGCTCCAACTGCACGTGTAGAAACTGCAACGCAACTTCAGGGGTCATGTTCTTCTCCTTTTCTTCTCCATCGAACAACTGTGATCTTACCCCCAAATCCGCCCCCCAGGCAACGGCTTTTCCATGAATTTTCCCGCCCGCCAATGTTTTCAGGGGCGAACGCCAGCCGCCACGGGCCGGGTGCCGGTGATAGAATCAAAAAAGGATTGCGGGTGTGGCCTAATGGTCGGGCAGTAGCCTTCCAAGCTACCCACACGGGTTCGATTCCCGTCACCCGCTCCATCACACCCTGGCCTTACTGGCCCTTCGATTTCACTTCCTGGATCAACTGATCCACCCTCGACCCCTTCGACACCGGCTCAATAAACAGGATGTGGTCAGGATTGATCACCATGCGGTCTGGGCCGTGCCATTCGCCGCCGCGGCGGACTAGGACGTTGGAGACGGCTTTGGTTTCCGGGTTGACGTTCTGGCGGACGTAGAAGACGTCTTTCAGCACCGGGTGCCGCCCTCCGTAGCCCGATAGTTGGCCAATCACCACCAAGTTGTTTTCGAGGAAGACCGCGTGGAAGCCGCTACTGGTGGCGGTGTCCGGTCGCACCCCAAAAAAGTAGGCCCCGGCGGCAGCACAGGCTACTAGTACCAGGACTGCCAGTCGTTGTATGGCCATCATTTCTCCTTGGAATAGTACTTTCCATCTCGTGCGAGCGATCGATTCGTGTGCCACAAGCCGACGTTTTGGACTAGACTGATTGCGCTAGCTGTACGATTCACCTCATCTTAACCCAGGTTTCCTGAGCGATCACGAAACTGCGGGGTGGGGTGGGGTGGTTGCGTAGATGGGGAAACTTTAGGAGGACGGATGAGAAGATTTATTGCACTTGCTGGTTTAGTCTCGATCAGCTTGAGCACCGCCATGTTCGGAGGCGCGGTGATCACCACCGGCAACACTTCACTGGGCGTCAACGACGCGGGGCAGCTCAATTTCTATGGTCTGGGGCCAGATGGCTATAACCTGTATGGCGTCTGGCGGACAGGAGTGGGTGACTCGACTTCACCCGGCTGCCCTTGCGAGGGCTGGGGCGCGGCGGTGACGGCCAGCGATGGCACACGCTACGCTGCCTTTGCCAACCAAGCTTCCGGTTCCGGCGGCTATACGGATGGGGTGTTTGGCTCGGTCGGCAATACGGCCTCCTCCAGCGTCCGCATCGCTGGGACCGACGTGGTGGTGACGCAGAACTATGGCCCGTCACTGGCGCCGGATCTTTTTATGGCGCAGGTGACGGTGAAGAACACGTCGCTCACCGATACGTTTGGCGATCTGGTCTACCGCCGGGCCATGGATTGGGATATTCCGCCGCACGTGTTTGACGAGCTGGTTACGCACGTGGGCGTGGTCCAGAATCTGGAAGCCAACGGCGGCAAGGTCCGCTACGCCAGCAACAACGGCTTCGCGTCGTCGGACCCCCGGTCCGGCGCTGGTTGGGTGGACGGCACGGCTTACGATGCGGATGGCAACCCTATTGCCGATGGGTCAGTGTCGGTGAACACTGACTTTGACAAGCTCGGTTTCGCGGAGGGTGGCAGTTGGGACCATGGTTCGGTGTTTGATTTCGCTTTTGGCGATCTCGCACCGGGCGATTCCAAGACATTCAACATCTTCTACGGCTCGGCGGCCAATAAGCCTTCGGCGCTGGCGGCGCTGCAACAGGTCGGGGTGGCGAACGCGGATGGTACGGCGAAGCCAGGTAGTCTCTATTCGCTGGGCCAGTGGGACGGCACCTTTGGCGAGAGCGGTGGTGATGGCGAGACGTCGGTCGAGTCGGCGGCGAATCCGGACGACTACGCAACGTTCATGTTTGCCTTTGGCGGCGTGGGCGAATTCGCGGTCGGCGAGACGGAAGATAACCCGATTCTGCCCTTCGTGCCGGCCCCCGGCCAGTACGAGTTTCCGGACCCGACTCCGCGCCGCTGGTACGACCCGCCCGCTTCCACCTACGAGTACGAAGTGGACACCGAGTTCATCTCCGTTGAGCTGTGTTCGTTCTGCGCGGACGCGGATCTCTACATTGGCGGAGCGTTCACCACCAGCCTTAAGGCGAAGGGCAGCTACGCGTTCGGCTCGGGCGTGAAGGAGTTCACGCTGAAGCTGAAGACGCCGGTGGACGGATCGGATCCGACGGCGTACCCGGTGCTGCTGGACTTTGCCTCCGGCGCCGCGTCGCTCAGCATCAAGGCGATCTTCGATCCGGCCAGCCCTGTGCCGGAACCGTCGACCTACCTGATGTTGGGGATGGGCCTGGCGGCCTTGGCGTATCGCCGGATGCGCGCTTAGTCAGCTTTTGTTTTGAACCTCGAGGCGGCTGGAACATTCCAGCCGCCATTTTTTTGTTGGTATCGTGATTCTGATGCGTACCTGCACTCTCCTTACCCTTGCGCTCGCGGCCTGCATGACTGTTTCGGCCGGCGAAAAAAAGATGATGCACTGCTTTGCCTTCACCGTCATTGAGACGGCGACGGACGCGGAATGGAAAGCCTTTGGCACGGCCACCGATGCCCTGCCCGGCAAGATCCCGTCGATCACCAAGGTGTGGCACGGCAAGCTGCGCTCCACCTTGAACCTGTTTACCCCCGATGCCGAGTCTCGCAAGAAGCTGATGGCGGGCGACCCCAAGGCCACCGGCGACATCACGCGCCTGCAGCGCAAGCACGGCGTCTGCATGGAAATGGATGGCCCGGATTCGCTGAAGGCCTACGCCGATCATCCCTTCCACAAGGAGTGGATGGCGGCCTACGAAAAGGTCCGCGTGGCCGGCACCACCACCATCGACATCCTCGGCCAGTAGGCTGCCTGCCTCTATGCGGGAGCTCGGGGGCTGCTTCGGGGTCGTAACTCAGCCCCATGCGTGAGCTTGGGGCTTTTTGCGCGAACCCGGAAAAGCCCCAAGATTACGCATGGGGCTGGCCCGAGGCCGAAACCTGCAGCTTAAGCGGTAGACGGCGCTGGTCCGAACTTAGCGCGACAGGTTCAACACCCACAACCACAGCCCGGCGGCTTGCCGGATGTATAACCACGGGTCGCTTCCGCCGCCATGGCGGGGCGACCCGTAGACTTTTAGGCCGTGCACCTCCAGCATCTTCTTGGCGCGGAACAGATGATAGCCGTCGCTGACCACGATGCAGCTTTTGAGATTGCTGCGGTCCAGAATCTCGGCCACGGCGGCAATGGATTGGAGCGTAGTGGTGCCATCGGTTTCCAGAATGATGTTTTCCGATGGGACGCCGTGCCGGACCAGATAGTCACGGCCGGCTTCGGCTTCGGTAAACCGTGACCCCTCCCCAGACCCGCCGGTGGTGACGATCAGCGGCGCCAGACCCTTGGTGTAGAGCTCCAAGGCATGGTCCAGCCGCGCCCGCAGCACGGGCGAGGGCTTGCCCCGATACTCGGCCGCACCCAGCACCACGATGGCGTCGGCGGGCTGGGCTTCCTCTCGCGTCGATTGACGGTAGACCTCCACCGTCGCCCAGGCCAAGGCGGAAAACCCGATCAGCAAGAACACTCCAGCCGCGGCGATGAGCAGACGTTTCATGCAGTTGGGAGATCTTGATTTTAGCGCTGTCGGACCGGCGGTCCCCAGCCACAGCTCCGGCCCGCCTCAAGACGCCACCTCGGCCACCATACGTGCCGCAGCCGCCGCCCAGGCTCTGCTCATGGGCGGCGATGCTAACCTCAAGGCGATGCCCGCGCGCGAGTCGATTTTGAGTGTCCGCCATCCACTGCTGAAAGAGGTCCGGCGTGCGCTTGAGAAAGCGGAGCCGACGCCCGAAGGCCTCACCGTGATCGAAGGCCGGCATCTGCTGAAAGAGGCGCTCCGCGGCCCGGCGGTGGTGGAAATGATGCTCGCCCCAGCTGACTGGGACGCCCCCGCAGCGCGCGTCCGGCGGATCGATGTGCCGGAGACAGTGCTGCGGCAAGTGGCCTCCACCGAATCGAGCCCCGGCGTCATCGCGCTGGTGCGCTGGCCTTCGTGGACCCTGGCCGATCTGCTGGCTCCACCGGCGCTGGTGGTGGTCCTTGATGGCGTGCAGGACCCGGGCAATGCGGGCACCATCCTGCGCTCTGCGGAAGCATTTGGGGCGACGGGCGTGGTGTTCCGGCAGGGATCCGTCAGCGTGCGGAATCCAAAGCTGCTGCGAGCGTCAGCGGGGTCGAGTTTCCGGCTCCCGACCCTGGCCGGTAACCACGAACTGCCTTTGAAGCTCTATGCCGCCCACCCGCACGAAGGCGCGGCGGCGGCTGAGGTCGACTGGGCCCAACCGTGTGCCCTGGCGGTGGGCAGTGAGGCGCATGGCGTGTCTCCGGCGCTGCTGGGCTCGGCGACCCCCGTCCGTATCCCCACCGGCCGCGTCGAGTCCTTGAACGCCGCGGTGGCGGCTTCGATCTTGCTCTATCAGGCCGCCCAGTGCCGCCGGAGCGCCGGGGTCCACAACCGATGACCTTGTTCGACAATCCCGCCGACATTCCGCTGGCCGAACGGCTCCGGCCACGCACCATTGCCGACTATGTCGGCCAGGAGCATCTGCTGGCCCCGGGCAAACCGCTGCGCGCGCAACTGGAACGGGGCGAGCTGCGGTCGTTGATCCTGTGGGGTCCACCCGGCGTGGGCAAGACGACGCTCGCGTTCTTGCTGGCGCAAGCCACCAAGGCCAGCTTCACTCCCTTCAGCGCCGTGATGTCCAGCATGAAGGAGATCAAGGAAGTGATGGTGGCGGCGGAGAAGAACCGTCACCTGGGCCGCAAGACGGTGCTGTTTATCGACGAGATCCACCGGTTCAACAAAGCCCAGCAGGATGCCTTTCTGCCTTATGTCGAGCGCGGCGACATCACGCTGATCGGCGCCACCACGGAGAACCCTTCGTTTGAGGTGATCTCAGCGCTGCTCTCGAGAGCTCGGGTCTACGCGTTGCGCCCGCTGACCGAGGAAGAGACCGTCACGCTGCTGGAACGGGGCGTCACGGCGTTGAATACCACCGCGGAGCCCGCAGCACTAGAACGCATCGCCGTGCACGCCAACGGGGATGCCCGGGCCGCCTACAACCTTCTGGAACTCGCCGCCGCCGCGGGACCCATTCAGGCGGACGGCATTGCGGAGATGCTGGGCAAGAAGAATCTGGTCTACGACAAGTCTGGTGAGGAGCACTTCAACCTGGTCTCGGCGCTCCACAAAAGTGTGCGCTCGTCGGACCCGGATGCGGCGCTCTACTGGCTGGCCCGCATGCTGGAAGGCGGTGAGGACCGGATGTATCTGGCGCGGCGCCTGGTTCGCATGGCCATCGAGGATATCGGACTAGCAGACCCGCGTGCGGTCGAGCAAGCCATCGCCTGCCAGCAGACCGCGCACTTTCTGGGGATCCCGGAGGGTGACCAGGCCTTGGCGCAGATCACGCTCTATCTGGCCGTCGCACCGAAATCGGATGCGGCGTACCGGGCATTGGGCGAAGCTCAGCAGACGGTACGCGACTCGACGGCCGAGCCGGTGCCGTTCCATCTGCGCAACGCACCCACGCGAGCCATGAAGCAGTGGGGCTATGGCGCCGGGTACCAACATGCCCATCAGGCACCCGGCGCCATCACCTCCATGGAGTGTCTCCCCCCAACGCTCAAGGGCCGTCAGTTCTACCACCCCACGGAACGGGGCCTCGAAAAACGGATCCAGGAACGGCTCGCGGAAATCAGGCGGATCAGAACCGATCTCTCAGAATAGAGAGATCTTCATACAAATATTTTCATCTCCCCACCTGAGCAATTCTTATCACTTCTTGCGCTTGCTGCTGTGAGCGGTGACAGTGATTTCGACGTGAGCATTGCCTGCCAGGGCGGGGACACCCACGGTGGTCCGGGCCGGGCGGGGATCGGTGAAGACCTTCGTGTAGACGGCATTCATCCGGGCAAACATGCTCATGTCGGTGAGATAGACGTTGACCGTAACAACGTCGTCGTAGCTGAGACCGGCTTCCTTGAGGATGATGCCGATGTTGTCAAGGGTTTGCTTGACCTCTTCCTCAAAGTTATCCGACATTTTGCCAGTTTTCGGGTCAGAACCGGTTTGACCAGCGACGAAAAGCGTGTCGCCCGCCCATACACCGGGTGAGAAGGGGCGTCCGGTTGCGAATTCCTTGGGTTGGACAACCTTGCGTTGGGCCTGGACCGCCGTGGCGGCAGCCAGGAAGACGAAGAAAAGAGTGAGCTTGCGCATAAGGTTGATCATACCCTGTTGGTACTTCAGTACCGGTGCAGAATGGCCCCTTCTTCTCATTGAGCTGGGAGGGCGTTATGGCCGAAGGTAGAAGTATCCAAAAACAAAAGGGCAAGCCACCGAGCGAGCCCCGGAGGAATTTCATGTCTGAACGAAGAGCTTCAGGGCGCTTCCCCATCGAACGGGACGTCAAATACAAAGTGGTCAGCCGCCGCGGGCAGGAAGCCGGCGCGGGCAAAACGGTGAACATGTCCAGTTCGGGCATCCTGTTCTCTACCGAACAAGTGCTGCAGCCGGGCCGGCAGGTAGAAATTTCCGTCGCGTGGCCCGCGCAGCTGAACAATCAGACGCCGCTGAAGCTGGTGGCCCGCGGACGCGTGGTCCGCGTGGAGGACCTGCAGGCCGCCGTCGAGATTCAGCACTATGAGTTCCGGACTCAGGCCAATCCCGCGGGAGCCCAACTGCGCGCCTCCTAACAGCTCTTCCCGATTTCCCTTCATCACGGGCGCCTGATGAGCACTCCGCCTGCCGGTTCGATCCGGCAGGGAACCGGGGGCTCTAATCGGTGCAGCCTCGTGACTTCCTCGCGAGCGGCTACGGCCGCTCGTTTTTTTTGCCAGTCAAACTTTTTACCGGTCAACCGCCTACTTTGTTTCTTCCACCCGCACCTTAAACCGGACCCGCATTTCATCCTTCGTCCCGATCGCGCCCAGCGCTGCCTTTTGCTCCTTGATCCCGTAGCTGGAATACTTCACCACCGCCGTGCCCTCCAGCCAGCCGCCGGACCGGGACACAGCCACCGTGCATGGCTTGGTGATGCCACGGACGGTCAACTGGCCTTGGACGGGGGCTTGAGCGAGGGCCGACGCCTCAAAACGGATTTCGGGAAAGCGCGCCGCATCCAGCACCTCCTTGCCGAGCGTCACTTCGCGAATTTTCGCCAACGCGCCGGAGGCCGGTTTCCAATCATCCAGGACTTTCAGGCTATTGGCTTCCACCGTAAACGTGACGGTCTTTTCGTCGTACCGGCCCTGGTAGCGTTCAAAACGCAGGATATGCTTTTTGCCGGACAGCAAGCCGGTCTTCTCCACTTCCACGTCAAAGACGGCCTCCGGTGCGGGAACGATCCGGAACTCAGTCGCCTGAGCCGTACTCGATATCGCTGACAGAGCAAAGCCTGCCATGATGACAGTCAACGTGCGCATTGGTCTTCATACCTCCACCGCGGGTGGTCTCCACAAAGCCGCTGAACAAGCGATTGATCTGGGAGCGAATACGTTCCAGATTTTTTCAGGCAGCCCCCGGATGTGGCACGCCAGCCTGCCCCGGGCCGCGGACGTCACCGCCTTGCGGCGCTTGCGGACGGCCCATGATCTGGCCCCCCTGGTGATCCACGGCAACTACCTGATCAATCTGGCGTCGCTGGACCCGCAGATCCGCTCCAAGTCGATCCTCGCTTTCCGGGGGGAGCTCGAGCGCGCCCGCTTGATCGGCGCCGAATACCTGGTCATCCATCCCGGCAGCTACAAGGATCAATCCGTGGAGCAAGGGATTTATTCCTTCATCGCCGCACTGCTGGAATCACTGGCGGGCTGCGAGACCGATGGCGTCACGCTGCTGCTCGAGAACACCGCCGGTGAGGGCAAGGCGCTGGGCAGCCGGTTTGAGGAGCTGGCCCGGATGCGCGAACTGGCCACGGCGGGCACGTCGCTGGCGATTGGCTACTGCATCGACACCTGCCACGCACTGGCCGCAGGCTACGACATTGCGCAGGCCGAGGGCTTGGCGCTGACGGTGGAGTATCTGGACCATCTGCTGGGCTTGGACAACATCCCGGTGATCCACGCCAATGATTCGCAAGGCGCGCTGGGGTCACACCTGGACCGCCACGCCAACATCGGGTTCGGTGAAATTGGCGAAGCGGGGTTCGCGCGCATCATGCAGCATCCGCGGCTGCGAGACAAGGCGTTTATTCTCGAGACCCCGCAAGACGACGGCGCCGACCGCCGCGACATCGCGATGCTGAAGCAACTCGGCGCCGCCTGACGTCTCGATGTGGCGCAGGCTTCAGCCTGCAGCGGGACTTCAGTTGCGCCGGGTTCACGGCAGGCGTCTCAGGCCTAAACCTTCTTCACTCCCCTTCGCCCGGGGCGGAATGAATTCCGCCTGCAGGCTGACAGCCTGCGCCACCGGTACCGAGCACTCGCCAGCATCAGTTGCGCTCAGCAGGCCTAGATGCGTCAGAATAGGTCGGCATGGATGGGCTTCGCTTTCGCTTGCGGGTATCGCATTATCTGGGTCAAGTGTTTTGCGTGCTGGCCGGTGCAACGGCCTACGCACAGACCCCAGCCACGCCAGTCGACGCCCAGCAGACCTATGAGAAGCTCTGTGGCGGCTGCCATGGCCTGGACGCTCGCGGCACGCAGCAAGGGCCGGGGCTAGCCGGGAACCCCAGTGTCCGTCGCCGTTCTGCGGCGAGCGTTCGCAACGTCATCCAGAAGGGCGTCCCAGCAGCAGGCATGCCGGGCTTCGAGCTACCGGCCGCTACGCTCGATCAGCTGGTGGCACTGGTCGCCTCGCTGAACGCCGTCGCAGCGGAGACCAAGGTCGCCGGTGACCCTGCGGCTGGCGAAGCCTTCTTCCGTGGTGCGGGCAAGTGCGGCAGCTGCCACATGGTGCATGGCGCTGGAACCGCGCTGGGTCCGGACCTGACGCAGGTGGCGCGCGAACTGACGGTGGACCAACTCCGCGATGCTCTGCTGGACCCCAGCGCCCGCATCGCCCCCGGCTATGGGGTGGTGAACCTCGCGCTGCGCAACGGGCGCCCGCTGCGAGGCTTTGCGCGCAACCGGACGCAGTTCCACTTGGCGCTGCAGGACTTCGATGGGCAGTTCCATCCACTCGCGCTCGACCAGGTCTCGCGCATCTCGGACGAGAAAGCCTCCCTGATGCCCGCCCTAAAGGCGTCACCCGCTGAGGTCCAGAATCTGGTGGCCTACTTGAGCCGCCTCACCGGCGTCAAGCCTCAGGTGCCCGTGGCAGAACCAACACCAGCGACCAAGGGGGGCATCGAGTTCTCCACCATCGTCAATCCCCCGCCCGGCGACTGGCTCACCTACAACGGCCAGTTGAGCGGCAACCGCCTAAGTCCGCTGCAGCAGATCAACACGAGCAACGTCCGGCAGCTGACGCTCAAGTGGAGCGTCTCGATTCCGCTGTGGACCCAGTTCCTGCCTGACACGCCGTACTTCCGCGAGAACATGCGCTACTTCGGCCTGGAGACGGTGCCGCTGGTCACGGGCGGCATCATGTACGCGACGGGGCCCAATCAGGTGTTGGCGCTCGATGCCCGCACCGGGCATCAGCTGTGGACCTACTCGCGCCCGCGCACTCCGGGCCTTGTGTCAGACCCTTCGCTCGGCACCAATCGCGGCGTGGCCATCCTGGGCGACAACGTTTTTCTGGTCACCGACAACGCGCACTTGCTCGCGCTCAATCGCATCACCGGACGCCTGGTCTGGGAACAGGTGATGCCCGATGAGGCGCAGAAGTACGGCGGCACGGTGGCGCCGCTGATCGTCAAGGATATGGTGATCGCTGGAGTCGCCGGTGGCGACTGGGGCATCCGTGGGTTCCTGGCCGCCTACAAGGCCTCAACGGGCGAGCGCATGTGGCGCCACTGGACCGTGCCCATGCCCGGCGAGCCCGGCTTTGACACCTGGAAGGGCAACGCCTATCCGCTGGGCGGCGGCGCGACGTGGCTGACCGGGTCTTATGATGCGGGGACCGACACGCTCTATTGGGCCACCGGCAACCCGTGGCCGGACTCGGACGATCGTGAGCGCGGCGGCGACAATCTGTATACCAATTGCGTGCTCGCGCTGGACCCGGCCACCGGCAAGCTGAAGTGGCACTACCAGTTCACCCCGCACGATGTACACGATTGGGACGCGACAGAGCCGAACGTGCTGGTCGACACCACCTATCGGGGCCGCCCGCGCAAGCTGCTGCTCCACGCCGATCGCAACGGCTTCTTCTATGTCTTTGACCGCACCCAGGGCGAGTTGTTACTGGCCAAACCATTCATGCACCGCGTGACCTGGGCCACCGGCATTGGCGCCGATGGACGGCCGGTGCTGGCGCCACCTTCGAACCTCAGTTGTCCAGACCACGCCACCAACTGGAACGGCACCGCCTACAGTCCCGTCACACGCCTGTACTACGTGATGGCGTCCGAGAAGTGCACGGTGAAGCTGACCCCGGGAAGCTGGAAAGCGGCCCGGCCCGCCGATGACCCCGGCGTCAAGTATCTGCGCGCGCTGAACATCGAAACGGGCCAGATCGCCTGGGAGATTCCGCAAGTAGGCCCCATTGATGGCAAGCGCGTCGCTGGCATCTTGGCCACCGCCGGAGGCTTGTTGTTTTACGGCGACCCCAGCGGCTATCTGGTGGCGGCCGATCAGCGGACCGGTGAAACGATTTGGCGGCTGCCGTTGAACGCCACCATCAAAACCTCACCCATCACCTACGCCGTTGAGGGCGAACAGTTTATCGTGCTGGCCGTGGGGTCCAACCTGATGGCGTTCACCCTTCCGGCCATTGCTCCCGCCAGCCGCTAGGCGTTTGAGTTTCGGACGAACCGCGGCGGCATTCGGCCTCCACTGAGGCTCGACTTTTCCCTAACACTCAGTCAAAGCCCTGTGGGCACCAGCCGATACGTTTCAATGCGGGCGGCATCCGTCATGGGGGACGTCCGCAAACTGATGTAGAAGTACCCGAGTGGCACGCCATGCGACCCGCCCACCCTTCCGCATTCAGATCTGAAATGTATGAGAAGTCACGTCAAACAGTCGCCGAAAATCCTGATCGTGGACGACACGCCGACCAACCTCGAGTTGCTCGAAACCGTGTTGCGCGCCGAGGGATTCCGGACTGTTTCGGCCACTGACGGCAGCTCGGCCCGCGCCCTGGGGAAACTGGAACAACCGGATCTGATTCTGCTGGACGTGATGATGCCCGGCGAATCCGGCTTTGAGACCTGCTCCCGCCTTAAATCGGACCCCGCCACCTCGAACATCCCCATCATCTTCCTGTCCGCTCTGGACGATGTAAAGAGCAAAGTGACCGGGCTGAAAATTGGCGGCGTGGACTACATTTCAAAACCCGTCCACGGGGAAGAAGTACTGGCCCGCGTGCGCGTCCATCTCCGGATTGGTGAGAACAACCGCGCCCTGGTGCAGGAGCATCGGGCGCGCCTGGAAAGCCTGCGCGAGGCCCAGCAGGCCATTCTAGTACGGCCGGAAGATTGTCCGGAAGCGTCCTTCGCCGTCTACTACCGGCCGCTTGAAGAAACCGGGGGCGACTTCTACGACGTCGTGGCCGTCGATGCGGATGTCTTCGGCTACTTCGTCGCGGACGTCAGCGGCCATGGAGCCAGCGCCGCCTTTCTCACCTCGGCCATCAAGGCCTTGCTGCGCCAGTATGGCGGCCCGCTCTATTCTCCGGAAGACACGATGCGAGGCGTGGACGCCGTGATGCGCCAGATGTTGGGTGAAGAGCAATATCTCACCGCCTGCTACGCCCACTTGAACCGCCGCACCCGCAAGCTGTCGGTGGTCAGCGCGGGACATCCTCCGATGGTGCTGATCCGTGGCAGTGGACAAGCCACCGTAGTGGAGATGAACAGTGACCCCTTGGGCATGTTCAGCTCTGTAGTGCTGCAACGCACCGATCTCCGCGTCTCGCCCGGCGACCGGTTCTACCTCTATAGCGACGGCATCATTGAATCCACGCCCGGGGCGCCGCGCAAGGCAGGCATTGAGAAGTTGGTGGCCGCCTGTGGAGAGTTTCGCGGGTTGCCGCTGGCGACGGCCACCTCCAATATCGCCGCGCGGGCCCTTGATGGCACGCCGGCCCCTAGTGACGACCTGCTGCTGCTCGCGGTGGAGGTCAGCGCATGAGCCGCGGCCACGATCTGCGCGTTGAGATGCCGGGCACTCTTGAAGGCGTGGATGATTTCTGCGGCCAGTTCCGCCACTGGTATCGCGAAACAGGCCCGGCCACCAGCCGCTTCGCCGTGGAGCTCTTGCTTCGTGAAGCGCTCACCAATGCGGTGAAGTACGGGGCCGGACCGGGCGTGCCGGTGACCTGCCTGTTGCGTGGCGGCCGGAACCGGCTGGTGATCGCCGTGCGGGATCAGGGTGCGGGTTTTGATTGGAAAAGCGTGTCCCGCCGCGCGCCGGAAGACGAACCGGCCACCGGTGGCCGGGGACTTGAGATTTTTCGCCGGTATGCAGATCGCGTCCGGTTCAATCAGCAGGGTAATGCGTTGGTGCTGGTGAAACTGTTCCGCCAGCCGGCCAGGACCAAGGAGATGCACAAGATGATAAATGACACCAGCACGACGGTGCTGCGGCCCACCGGTGATGTGGTGGCTTCAGCCGTTCCCGGTCTTCGCGCCGAAATGCGCGATCTCGTCCAGGCGGGCACCAAGCAGCTGATCGTCGATCTACGGAACGTTCACATGGTGGATTCAGCGGGTCTCGGCCTGTTGATCGCCGCCCACAACTCACTCAAGAAAATTGGCGGGGAGATGTCCGTGATTCAGGCTTCGGCCGACATCCTGGAACTGCTCACCACGCTGCGGATGAATCAACACTTCAGCATTCAAGGCCAATAGCCAATAGAGGCGTCTTTAGGGAACCGATGAGCAAGCCCAACGTTGACGATGAGCTCGTCCAGGAATACCTGGCGGAGAGCCGCGAGCATCTCACCACGATCGAAGCGGATCTGTTGCAGATCGAGGAGGACGGCGCCTCCATTGACGAGCAGCTGGTCAATCGCGTCTTCCGTGCCGCGCACTCGATCAAAGGCGGTGCGGGCTTTTTCGATTTCGTCAAGATCCGCGAGCTGGCCCACAAGGCGGAAAACGTGCTCGACATGGTGCGTTGCCGCCAGCTCGTGCCCAGTTCGGAGATCGTCAGCATCCTCCTGCTGGCCTTCGACAAACTGCGCGAGATGCTGGAGGACTACCGCCACAGCAATGCCAGCGACATTGGAGAGTTTGTCGACGCGCTCACCCACTTGACCATGGCGCACCTGGCGTCAGACCAGAAGCACAGTCTCGATCAACAGGTCTCGCTGCCGGTACCCAATGCGGCCCGTATCATCCAAGTAAGCGCGTTTGATCTTTCGCAAGCCCGCCGCGGGGGGCGCTCCATTTACCTGGTGGAGTACGACCTGATCCACGACATCCACCGGTTGGGCAAAACGCCGCTGGCCGCGCTGCGGGGCCTGATGCGGTACGGCACGATTCTTGAAAGCGGCCTTGACCTGGAATCGGCCGGGACGCTGGATGATGAGCCCACCAACCGGCTGATCATGGAGGTGCTCTACGCCACGCCGCTTGAAGCCGATCTGATCCATGAAGTGATCGAGCTGCCGCCGCACCAGTTGCGGTTGATCGAAAAGAATGGCCAGGCCGTCAGCTTGGCCGCCTCTCCCGCGGCTGCGGTTGAGCCTCTGGTGGCCGCGCCCGCGCCGCTGGCTCCGGAACCCGCCCCGGCCCCGCTGGCGAACGCGGCCGCCGCTCCAGAAGCCGCCGAAAGCATCTCCCGGCCCAGCGTGCCCGCCGCCGAAGCCACCATCCGGCTGAACGTGGAGCTGCTCGATTCCTTGATGACGCTGGCGGGTGAGCTGGTGCTGAGCCGCAATCAGCTGAACGAAGCGGTCTCGAGTGAAGACGTGGCCGACATCCGTGCCGCCGCTCACCGGCTGAGCCTGGTCACCTCGGAAGTCCAGAGCGCGGTAGCGCTCACCCGCATGCAGCCAGTAGGGGCTCTATTCGCCAAGTTCCCCCGCCTGGTGCGCGACCTGGGCCGGGATCTAGCAAAGCAGGTGCAACTGAAGATCGAGGGCGGCGATGTCGAGATCGACAAGACCATTCTCGAAGGCCTCAGCGACCCGCTGACGCACATGATCCGCAATTCGGTCGATCATGGCATTGAGCCGTCGCCGGCCCGCGTCGCGGCCGGTAAGCCCGCCCTGGGCACGGTCACCCTGCGCGCCAGCCACCAGACCGGCCAAGTGGTGATTGAGATTATCGATGACGGTAAGGGCCTGCCCGCCGACAAGATCGCCGCCTCCGCGCTGGCCAAAGGCATGGTGACGCGCGAGCAGTTGGAGACCATGTCGGACCGCGACAAGATCATGTTGATCTTCCTGCCGGGTGTCTCGACGGCGGAGAAGGTGAGCAGCGTCTCGGGCCGCGGCGTCGGCATGGACGTCGTCAAAACCAATCTGGACAAGCTGGGCGGCAAGATCGAGATCAATTCCGTGCTGGGTGGCGGCACGTCGTTCCGCATCAAGCTGCCGCTGACGCTGGCCATCATCCCCTCGCTGCTGGTCTCGAATGGCGGCCAGCGGTTCGCGCTGCCGCAGGTTAGCGTCGGCGAACTGATCCGCATCCCCCAGCAGCATCAAGCGGAGCGGATTGACCGGGCCGGCGATGGCGAAGTGCTGCTGTTGCGCGACCGTCTGGTGCCTCTGCTGCATCTGAGTGAAGCCCTGGGCGGCAGCCGCTACGCCCAGGCCAGCGTCGCCATGAACGTGGTGCTGGTCAACGCCGGCAGCTTCGAGTATGGCCTGGTGGTGGACGAGCTCCACGACACGGTGGAGATTGTGGTGAAGCCGCTGGGCCGCCATTTGCAGGGCTTGAGCGACTATGCGGGAGCCACCATTCTGGGTGACGGCCAGGTGGCGATCATCCTGGATGTGGGGGGCGTGGCCGCCCGCGCCGGCCTGAAGTCCAGCATCAATACCGCCACGGCCGCAGGCGACGAAGAGGTGGAGGAAAGCCAGGCGCAGAGCCTGCTGCTGTTTGAGAACGGCCCGGGCGAGCAGTGCGCGGTGCCGATTGAACTGGTGACGCGCGTCGAACGCATCCGTCCGCAGCAAGTGGAGTATCTCGGCGGAAGGCGCACGATGCAGTATGGCGCGGCCAGCCTGCCGCTGGTCTCTCTGTGCGATGTCGCCTCGGTGGGGCAACTTTCTGAAGACCAGCAATGGGTGGTGATCGTGTTCGAGCGCACCGGCCGCCCGCTGGGGCTGCTGGCGGCCGAGCCGCTGGACATGGTTGAGACGCAGCTCAGCTTGGACGCCCAGACGCTGCGCCAGCCAGGTGTGGCGGGCTCCGCCATCCTAAACGGCCGTACCACGCTGATGTTGGACATCTTCGAACTGGCCGGACTCGCCAGGCCGGAAACGGCCACGGAAGCCCAGGCGGCAGTACATCGGGCCGTTGACAGAGACCAGGTGCCAGCGCCCCAAGGACCGGCGGCGACCGTGTTGGTGGCCGAGGATTCGGACTTCTTCCGCGGCCAAATCCGCCGATTGATTGAAGGCGTGGGCTTTCAGGTACTGGCGGCCGCCGACGGCCAGGAGGCCTGGGAGCTGCTGAATCAGCATCCCGAGGTGAGAGCCGTGGCGACCGACCTGGAGATGCCGCGCCTGGATGGGTTGAGCCTCACGCGGCGCATCCGGGCGGACGCCCGTTATGGCCAGCTGCCCATCATCGCCTTGTCGTCACTGGCCGGCGAAGAAGAGATTGCACGCGCCCTGGCAGAGGGCGTGACCGAGTATCAAGTGAAGCTGGATCAGGATGACTTCTTGGGAAGTATCCATCGCGCCCTGGGTTCCCCGGCAGCGTCAACCACCAGCAGGCAGTAGATAAATTTTTACGGATACGGAGAAGTAAATGAACAACTGGAAGATCGGAACTCGCATCGCGGCTGGCTTTACGGCCATCACGGTGATCGTGATGTCGCTGGGGCTGTTTGCCTACACGCAACTGGGCGCGATTGACCACAGCGCCAAGCGCATCACGGATGACTCCCTGCCCGGGGTCTTCTTCATTGGCCAGATCAAGAGCCAAACGATACAGCGGTATTTGTTGCTTCAGCAGTTGCTGAATGCCAGCAGTCCCAGGGAATCGGCGCAGCTGGAGGCGCAGAGCCTCCAATTGCAGGCCACTACTTCGGAACTGGTCACCAACTACGAAAAGACCATCCATCTCGAAAAAGACCGCCAGTTGTTTGAGCTGATGAAGGCCGCCCGCGCTCCGTATCTCGAGAAAGTGCGCGAGGCATCGCAGGCGGCCGCCTCAGGTCACAACCGGCGTCGGGCCCAGGAGATCACCCAGCAAGACGTCAAGCCGCTCTATGACCGGTTCTCGGCCACCCTCGACGCACTGGTGGACTTCAACAAGGAAGAGGGCGACCGGGGCGCCGCCGGGATTGCCACCGCCGTCAGCCGCGCCACCACGGGCCTGCTGATCGGCCTGGTGCTGGCCCTGGCGGTGGCGATCGGTACTTCGATTCTGGTCACCATCAGCATCACCAAGCCTTTGGCCGCCGCCGTGGCGCATCTCAACCAGGTCTCGCGTGGCGACATCTCGCAGGACCTGCCGGCGGAGTATCTGGAACGCGGCGATGAAATTGGTATTCAATCGCGCGCCATGCAGACCATGTCGCAAAGTCTGCGCACGATGCTGAAGGATGTGACGGGCGGCATTCAATCGCTGAACGCCGCTTCCGATCATCTGCTGGCCAGTTCCGAGCAGATGACCAGCGGCTCCCAAGGCGCCTCCCACAAGTCGCAGAGCGTGGCCGCCGCGGCCGAGCAGATGAGCAACAACGTGATGATGGTGGCCGCCAGCATGGAGCAGACCACCACCAACCTCTCGCACGTGTCGGTGTCGACGCAGGAGATGACGGCCACCATTGGTGAGATCGCCGCCAACTCCGAACGCGCCCGCAACATCACCGCCGACGCCACCCGGCAAGCGGCCCGCATCACCGATCAGATGACCCAGTTGGGCCAGGCGGCCCGCGACATCGGCAAGGTCACTGAAGCGATCACCGAGATCTCGTCGCAGACCAACCTGCTGGCGCTGAATGCCACCATCGAAGCCGCCCGCGCGGGTTCCGCGGGCAAGGGCTTCGCCGTGGTCGCCAATGAAATCAAGGCGCTGGCCCAACAGACGGCCTCCGCCACCGAAGACATCAAGGCCCGCATCGCGGGCGTGCAGACCTCCACCGCGCAGGGCGTGTCGGAGATCGAGAAGGTGTCGGATGTGATCCACCAGGTCACCGACATTGTCAGCTCCATCGCCGCCGCCATTGAGGAACAGGCCACGGCCACCAAGGACATCGCCCGCAACATCGCCGACGCCTCGACCGGTGTGCAGGAGGCCAACATGCGCGTGGCCGAAAGCTCACAGGTGTCGGTGTCGATCGCCAGTGACATCTCAGTGGTCCACTCCGCGGCCACCGATATCGCTTCGGGCAGCCGAAGCATCAGTGGCAGTGCCAAGGAGCTGGCCACGGTGGCCACCAACTTGAAGACCGCCGTCGCCAACTTCAAGATCTAGCCGCGGCGGCAATGCCGCTGACGAAACGGAGGAAACCCTGATGCCCGCAACGATGACTGATCAGTATTCGCAGACGCTATTGGCGACGTTCCACGTGGGCGAAGCGCTGTTTGCCCTGGACGCGGCCGCGGTGCAGGAAGTGCTGCGGCTGGGCCAGGTGACGCCGGTCCCGCATGCTCCGCGCGAAGTAATCGGCGTCATCAATCTGCGCGGCAAGATCGTCACCCTGCTTGACACCGGCCTAATCCTGGGCCTCGGCGCGGCGGCACGGGGCCGGGAGAGCCGGGTGTTCCTGATCGAGGACCGGGGGGAGTTTCTCGGCCTGTTGGTGGACGGCGTGGGCGAAGTGATTGAGGTCGAGACCAGCGCCAGTGAGCCCTTGCCCTTGAACATTCCGCCGGCCCAGTCCCGCTACTTCACCGGCGTCTGCCGCGCTGGCGGGCGCGTGCTTACTTTGCTGAACACCAGTGAGCTGCTTGAGGGCAACCACCTGTAAGCCGGTGGTCCCCGATGATCTTCACCAACTGAGCCAACCCCACGAGACCGCAACATGAGCCTTAGCCAACTTCTCCAGAATCTGAGCATCGGGCAGCGGACGCTGGCCAGCGTCGGCCTGTTTTCCCTGCCCCTGGGGGTCCTGTTTTATTTCAATCTCGACCAGCTATCCAGCAACATCACGTTTGCCAACCAGGAGATCGCGGGCAATCGTTACCAGCAGCCGCTGGTTCGTTTGGTGAAGGCCATGGGCGACTATCAGCTGAGCGTGTTCGCCGCCGCGTTAACGCCAGCGCGCGCGGGTGCGGTCCCGGCCCGGGAGCAGGAGGTGGAAGGGCTGCTCTCCGCGCTCGAAAAAGTCGAAGGCGAAGTAGGCGCTGAGTTGGGCTTCAGCACCGCGGCGTTGAAGGAAGCCAGCCAGGATTCATTGCGGGTGGCCAGCCTCCGGAACAAGTGGCAGGCGCTGAAACAGCAGTCCCGGAAGCCCGAGTCATCGGCCTGGACCCAGGCCGGAGATGCGTTGGTGGCCGATCTGCGCAGCATGATCTCGCGCGCGGGCGACATGTCGAACCTGACGCTCGATCCGGAGATGGATAGCTACTATCTGGCCGACGTCACCTCCGTCGCGGCCGCTCAATCGCTGGGCCGCTTGCGGGCCGCCTCACTACTGGTGATGCCGCAGTTGTTGGCCAAGGGTCAGGTGACGCCGGGTGACCGGACGCAAGTGGCCATTGTGGCCGCCGCGATCAAGGAGTCCGACTATGACCGCATCACGGGCGATCTCGATACGGCGTTCCGCGAGAATGCCAAGGCCAAGCGCGGCGCCAGCCTCACGCTAAAACGTGAAGTCCAGCCGGTGAAGACGCGCTACGAACAGGCGCTCCCCGCACTGGTGGCGGCCTTGAACGACGTGGCCGCGGGCAAGGGCGTGCGAGCGGAAGATCTAGCGCGGACCTTTGAAGAGGCCAGCCTGGTGACAGTGGACCTGGCGGGCAAAACCGTCAGCGAGCTGGACGCCGTGTTGCGCGCCCGCATCGATGGGTACGCCTCCTACCGCTGGACACTGATCGCGGGAACTCTGGCGGCGTTGGGCGTGGCTGGATTGTTGTTTGTCTTGGTGGTCCGGAGCATCACCAAGCCGCTGGCGCTGGCCATGGATTACCTGGAGCACGTCACGCAAGGTGACCTGTCGCGGGAACTGCCGGCGGAGTTGCGCGAGCGTGGTGACGAGATCGGCCAACTCAGCCGCTCCATGCAGCTGATGTTGACCAATCTGCGCTCCATGATGGCGGAGATCGGCACCGGCATCCGGGCGCTGGCCACGGCCTCGCAGGACTTGATGTCGGCATCCTCCATGGTCACCAGCGGATCCCGCGATGCCTACGACAAGGCACAACTGGTGGCCGCCGCGGCCGAGCAGATGAGCTCCAACGTCACCTCCGTCGCCTCCGGCATGGGCCAAGCCGCCAGCAGCCTGGGCCAAGTCTCTTCGGCCACCGATCAGATGACCGCCACCATCAGCGAGATCGCCACCAACTCCGAGCAAGCGCGCGTGATCACCGCCGACGCCGCCCGGCAGGCGCAGCAGGTGACCGAGCAGATACAACGCTTGGGCCAGGCGGCCCGCGAGATCGGCAAAGTCACCGAGGCGATCACCGAAATCTCGTCGCAGACCAACCTGCTGGCGCTGAACGCCACCATCGAAGCGGCCCGCGCGGGCTCAGCCGGAAAAGGCTTTGCCGTCGTCGCGAACGAAATCAAAACGCTGGCTCAACAAACCGCCGCCGCCACCGAGGACATCCGCCAACGCATTGCGAGTGTGCAATCGGCCACCAGCCAAGGGATCGCCGACGTGGAACGCGTGTCGAGCGTCATTGACGGCATCAACGCGATCGTCAGCTCCATCGCGGCCGCCATTGAAGAGCAGGCGCTGGTCACCAAGGACATCGCGCGCAACATCAACCAGGCATCGGCCGGGGTGCAGAATGCCAATGTCCGGGTGGCGGAAAGCTCGGAGGCTTCGCATGAGATCGCGCAGGACATCGAGGTGGTGAATCGCGCCGCTGGAGAGATGGCCTCCAGTGGCGAATCCCTCCGGTCGAACGTCTCGATCCTGGCCAGTGTGTCCGAGCAGTTGGAGCGGGTGAGCGGACGCTTCCATGTTTGAGCCCGGAAGCGCGTACAACCCGGCATCGCCTGTCCCGGTGGCCGGCCGGTCTGCGGTTCGCACGCGGACGGAAGTTCTCAGCGGGGATCGCCCCCAGATGGAGTTGCCATGAGCACACGCGTCCTGGTCGTCGACGACACCAGCCTTTTCCGGCGCGTCATTACGGATGCGTTGACGGGGATTCCGGGTGTGGAGGTGGCGGGCTCCGCCAGCAACGGCAAGTTGGCCCTCTCGCGGCTGGCCTCGCTGCAGCCGGACCTGATGACGCTTGATCTGGAGATGCCGGAGATGGGCGGGCTGGAACTCTATCGGCGGCTGCGGGTGGCGCATCCTGCCGTCAAGCTGCTCTTTATGACCGGCCATGCGCTGGCCGGGGGCGGCTACGAGGAATTGCTGCAGGCCGGGGTGCCCTGGCTGCAGAAACCCTTCGCCGTGGCCGCTCTGGCCGCCCGGGTGCGGGCAGCGTTGGACGGCGCCCCAGACTTTTAGGGTCTCGCAGACCCT
>JAPKYZ010000066.1 GCA_026394055.1 Acidobacteriota bacterium | reverse complement strand
CAGGCCCTCAACGCGCTGGCCGTTGTATTCCAGCACCACATCGCCCGCCTTCAACCCGGCCTTGCCCGCGGGTGCTTCTTCATCCACACGCGTCAGTTCGACGCCGCGGACCTCACGCAGGTTCAGAGCCTTTGCCCGGTCACCATCGACGTCCTGCACGCCAACGCCCAGATAGCTGCCGCCGCTCATGCTTTGGGCCAGGAACATCAACGGCGCCAGCGGGGCCGCGGGCGGCGGAGCGGCTGCAGGCTGAGCCACGATGCTCGACACGGCCAGGGCTCCACCGGCCATTACGTTTTGCCAGATTTTCATTTCGTTACTTCTCCCTCGTTTCGTCACTGTTGCAGTTCGTCACTGCTGCGATTTACTGGTGCGATTTACTGGTGCGATTCACTGCGGTCCCGGAGGCTTCCCAAAGGCCGCCAGCAATGGCGGAGCACGCTGGCCCTCACCTTACGGGCGGGGCATGGCACGGCGCAAAAAGATCGTTCCATCGGTGACGTCCAGCTCCATCAGCGGACCGCCACCGTTCAATGATCCCTGGCCGGTCAGGCCCATCACGGGAATCTCCGGAAAGCCGGAAATGATCCGGGCCATCCGGCCGCCTTCGTGGGCCACAGCCTTTACCGTCAACGCTAGATTGGACGGAAGCAAAACCACAATGTCACCTGAGCCGGTACGAAGAAATGTCTCCCGTAGGGGCGAAATGCGAGAGGGCTCCATCAGGATAGTGCCGGAGCCGGTTTCGGCGCGCACGGGTCCGCTGACATTCTTCAACCGGATGCCACCCGCACCGGCATTGCACTTGACGCCGCGCGCACTGCCGATCTGGATGGAGCCGCCCGTGGTCGACGCCTCCACTGTGGCTTCCGCGCGCTCCACCTGGATGTTGCCGCCCAAGCTGCGGGCGATGACGGGGCCGCGTGCGTCACCAATGAAGATCTCTCCGCCACGGCTTTCGATCTGCGCCGCGCCAACCGAGTCGACCCGGATGGGTCCGCCGCCGGAGTAGCAGCGGAGCGAACCGCCGATGCGGCCGATGCGCACTTCTCCGCCGGGGCTGCGGACGACGGCCGATCCGCTCAGCCGGTCCAGCAAAATGCGGCCCGCGGCCCGGATGAAGATCTCGCCATCCAGCCCCACGGCTTCAGCCTCACCGGCCGGGTTGTCAATGGCCACGGCGAGCAATGTTTTCGGGCACCGCAGCTCAATGCCGGCTTCGCTTTTGACATACAGCTTCAGCCATTCGCCTTCGACGCGCGCGATCACGGTGGAGGTGGATTCATAGGCAAGATCCACGCGCTCTTCCCCGATGATGCGGATCTTCCCTTGGCCCACCACCATCACGCGGGCGGATTTTTGCAGGGGGAGAGTTTCCCCGGCCACCAAAGTAGAAACGGCCACCAGGGCAGTAATCGCGGTCATTGAATCGATGGGAAGGGCCGCCCGCTTGGCGACGGCCTTTTTTAGAAGATCCCGGGTGAAGCCTTCATCTCGCTGAGGGCTTTGCGGGTGCGCAGGCGGACGTAGTCGTTTTCTTCCTTGCGCATCAGCTCCTGCAATGTGCCGACGGTGTCTTGCGAATTCACCGACGTCAGCACATCAATCGCCGCGGAGCGGACGCCGGAGTTGGTGTCTTTCAGCAGCACGCGCGACAGCACTTGGCGCGTCGGTTGATCCTTGGCGAAGGTCTTTAAGCCTTCCAGTGCCTTCAAGCGGACACCGGGGTTGGCGTCATGTTCCAGCACCGCCAGCAACGCATTGCGGATCTCCGCTTCCTGTGAGCGGGAGCAGAGCATCTCCACCGATTCCACGCGCAGACCGGGGTCGCTGGGGTCCTTGGCGGCGGCCAGCAACAGCTGCCGGATCGCCTGATCTTCCATATTGCCGGAGACCACCCGCTGACGCGTCTCATCCAGCACGATCTGTACGCCACCGGCTTGGTTGGGCTCCACGTAGCGGACGCGTGAGACCATCGGGGCTGCTTCCGCTGAACTGGGTTCTAGGCCCGCCATCTGAAAGTTGGTCATACGGCCGCCGAAAAAGGCCATCGCGATTGCGGCCACGGCACCGGCTGGCTTCCAGGCCGGCCAAGCGAGCAAGCGCTCCCAAAGTGAAGGTTCGGCCACCCGTTCGGCTTCCGCACTGACGCTTTGCCGCAGGTTGCGCCGTGCCGCCACCAGCAGGCCGTCGGGAATCGCGCCGTAAACAAACAGCGGCAAGTCGCGCTCCACCAGGTGGCAGTTCGGGGCAGGATTCCGGCCGGTCATACAAACTCTCCCAACGCGACCCGCATCTTCTGGGTCGCTCGAAATAAACAATTTTTCGCCGCTTCTTCGGTGGTGCCCAGCACTTCACCGATCGCCCGCAGCCGCATACCTTCGTAGTGGCGCATTTCAAACACCATCCGTTCCCGGGGAGTGAGTTCGGCGAGCGTGGCCTTGATCTTGCCCTTCAGTTCTGACGACAACAACTGCCGTTGTGGATTGGCGCCCGCATAGGCGTCTTCCACCACTTCCATCCGGTCCCGCGGCCCTTCAGCGGTCTCAACCACCGCGGACTCTTCCTTGCGGACCTTCTTCTTCCGCATGGCGTCGAGACAAAGGTTGGTGACGATGCGGTAGAGCCAGGTCTGGAAACTGCAATCGAACCGGAACTGGTTCAGATTTTTGAACACGCGCAGAAAGGCTTCCTGATACACGTCGAGCGCATCTTCCGGTGAGCGCAACAGGCGATGCGCCAGCCGCAGCACACTTTGGTCGTAGCTGCGCACAAGGCGCTCAAACGCATCCTGATCGCCCTGTTGGGCGGCTCGGATCAGCTCCGCTTCATCCATTCCCGCCGACCATCGTACCCCGAGGGCAGCTGAGATCACGGCCCCAGACCTTTCCACATCCGGCTAGACGCATCAGGCGCCGAAAGGTTAGTGGGGCGAACACCATTTTCCCGCCGCCAAAATCAAACAGCCGCTCTTTCCGAAGAAGAAGCGGCTGAGTAGACAAAAGTAAAACCTTGCCAGTAATTGGAAGAGAAGCTACGCCAGTTCGAGGTCGACGCGCTTTTTCTGCGGGTCCAGTGTAACGATGCGGAAGCTCCGCGTCTCGCCGATGCGCAGCTTGGGGCCCGTTTCCGGAGCGCCCACGCCCTTCTTGAACTTAGCGGCGAGCAGTGAAGCCGCGCTCGAAACATCCACCTTCTGCGCGTTGGCGGCGCTGGCGCCACCCTTGGTTTCCGTGGCAAAGCGGCACAGGCCGGTGATGCCTTCGCCCAATTCGATTTGGGCCCGGCCCTCACGAATGTCGGCGACACGGCCGGTCAGCACTTCACCCACTTGGTGTTCGGCGATCCAGAGATCGGCCTTGGTGGGTTCCAATTGCTTCATGCCCAGCCGGATGCGGCGCTTGTCCTTGTCGAATTCAAGCACAATGCAGCGCACAGCCTGGCCCACCGAGAGAACGTCCTTCGGATTCTCGATGCGCTTTTCGTGGGAGATGTCGCCCACGTGGATCATGCCTTCGATGCCTTCCGCCAGTTCGACAAAGGCGCCAAACTTCTGGATGCTGACCACCGGCGCCGCTTCAATGATGGCGTCCTTGGGGAACTTGAGGGCCGCCTCTTCCCACGGGTCGCCCAACGCTTGCTTCAGACCCAAGGCGATGCGCTTTTCGGTGGGGTTGATGTTCAACACCACCACTTCCACCACTTCGCCAGCCTTCAGCAGGTCCGCGGGCTTGCGGACTTTCTTTGACCACGACATCTCCGAGACGTGGATCAAGCCTTCCACACCCGGCAGCAGTTCAACGAACGCGCCGAAGTCGGTCAAGCGGGCCACGGTGCCCTTCACGCGCTCACCTTGCTTAAAGGTGGTGGCCGCCTGAGCCCAGGGCTCCGGCTGCAACTGCTTCATGCCGAGCGAGATCTTGCGGGTTTCCCGGTTGACCTTCAGCACCTTGACGTCGACACGATCACCGGCCTTCAGCACATCGGCGGGCTTGCCAATGCGGGTCCAGGAGATGTCGGCCACGTGCAACAAACCGTCTACGCCGCCCACATCAACGAACGCGCCAAAGTCGGTGAGGTTGCGCACAGTGCCTTGCAGCACGGCGCCTTCCTCGATCGCTTCAAACGCCTTCTGCTTCTGCTCCCGCTCCCGCTCTTCGAGCACGGAACGGCGGTCGACAACGACATCTTCTTTCTCGGTGTCGAGCTTGGTGACGCGGCACTCGATGTCTTGGCCGACCAGCAACGCCATTTCCGGAACGTCGCGGGCGCCGCTGCGGGAGGCAGGCATGAAGGCGCGCGCGCCCACGTCCACCCGCAAGCCGCCCTTGATCACTTCCTCGACGCGGCCGATGATAATCTTCTTTTCATCAAACGCGGCTTGGAGCGCCGTCCAGTCCTTGGGCTGTTCCACCCGAAGCGTGGTAAGCAGCGGCTGGCCTTGCTCGTTGGTCCCTTTAATAGTGACAACGACTTTATAGCCAGGGCCGATCGAGAACGTACCGTCTTCGTTGCGGAAAGAGGCGACCTCCAGCACACCATCGGCCTTACGGCCAATGTCTACGAAGATGCCGTCGTCAGATACAGACAGTACCGTTCCTTCGATCGCTTCGCCGCCGGCTGGAGTAGCCTGCTGCTGCTGTTCGAACTCATTCAGTATGTCGGCGAAGGAAGGCCCGTCCGGGACTGGCGTTTCCTCCGTCATGGGGTCAGGGATGGGGAGACTCATGCAAAAACTGCCGGAGCTTTTATTGTTGCATGAAGCACGGCAGGATGGCGTTGGCAACCTGGGCGAATGATTGAGGAGAAAGTTCCTGCTGCCCAGCACCCGGCCAGAAGCCGTAAGCTGTAGGTTCGTGGCCTTTGCTCCGCTTGCCCTACACGCACAAGATCTGGCGTGGCTGCTGCTGTTCTCGGCGCTGCACTTTGCCAGCCCCGTGCGCAACGCCGCCGAAGTGGAGCTGCTGGTGTTGCTGGGGCTGTTCCAAGTAATTTCACCGCGCGTGGTCTGGTTTGCGACGCCCGCCGGTAACTTGGCGGCGATTGCGGCCAAGCTGGTACTGGGCTGGCTACTGATCGGCGTCAGCTACGGGATTGAGTCCAGCTACTTCCTGATCCTGCTGCTGCCGGTGGTCTCGGCCGCGACGACGCTCACCGTGTGGGGCGCCACCGGCGTCACTGTGCTGGCGATGGCGGCCTATCTGTCGTTTCTCCTCTTTCTTGACTGGACCCGCGTCACCGTGCCGGTGGACCAGATCCGCGAGATCAGCCTGCGGGCGATCTTCCTGCCGCTGGTGGGATTTCTGACGTATCAGCTGGCCCAGGCCAATCGGGCGGAAGGCAGGCGCGCGCAGCAGGCGGTGGCGGAGCTGGCGGAAGCCAACCAACATTTGCGCGAAGCCGAAGAAGCCGTGCGCCGCGCGGACCGCTTGGCCGCCCTCGGTCAACTGACCGCCGGCCTTGCCCATGAGCTGCGCAATCCGCTGGGGACCATCAAGAGTTCCTCGGAGTTGCTCGAGCGCCGGCTGCCCCCGGGTGACACCATCTCGCAGGAGCTGGCCGGGTTCATCTCCTCAGAAGTCGACCGCACCAATTCGCTGGTGACGCGGTTCCTTGAATTCGCGCGCCCGCTGCGGCTGCGTCTGGAAGAGACCGCTGTTGACGATCTGCTGGATCGCGCGGTGACGCAAGTGCTCCGCCAGCAGAACCCGCCCGGCGCTGCCCGCAACGGAGAGCCGCCGGTGCACGTCAACAAGAATTATTCGCCGGATGTGCGTCCGGTGTGGGTGGACCGGGAATTGACGGAACGGGTGTTCGTAAACTTGATCTCAAATGCGCTGGAGGCCAGCCCCGCGGGCGGCGTCGTCACCGTGAAGTCGCGTGAGGTGGCCGAGGGCGTGGAGCTATCGGTGATCGACCGCGGCTCCGGCATTGCGCCGGAACACCGCGAGAGCATCTTCAACCCCTTTTTCACGACAAAGCCCGAGGGCGTTGGCCTGGGTCTGGCAATCGTCGCCAAGATCGTCGCCGAGCACCGCGGCCAGTTGCAGGTGGATTCAACGCCCGGCGAAGGCTCAGTGTTTCGGGTCTGGCTGCCGCGCAGCGGATCACAAGGAGCATCACAGTGAACCGCGCCCGCGTGCTGGTGGTAGAAGACGAAGCCAAATTGCGCCGTGTGGTGGAGCTGCAATTGCAATCGGCGGGCTACGATGTCCTGCTGGCCGCCCATGCCGAGGCGGGGCTGGCGATGGCTGATCGCGCCGATGCCGTGCTGACGGATCTGCGTTTGCCGGGCATGGATGGCCTCGCGTTGCTCGACGCCTTGCACCGCCAGAACGCGCTGCTGCCGGTGATCGTGATGACCGCCTTTGGCACCGTCGACACCGCCGTGCAGGCGATGAAGGCCGGGGCGGTCGACTTTCTGCTGAAGCCGTTTTCACTCGATCACTTGCTCGCTGTCGTCGCCAAGGCGCTGGAGGTCCGCGCGCTGCGCGACGAGAACCGCGAGATGCGGGCGGAACTGGGGCGCCGCTACGAGTTCCAGAATCTGATTGGCCGCAGCCAGGCGATGCAGCAGATCTTCGCCACCATGGAGCGGGTGGCCCCCACGCGCGCCACCGTGCTGCTGGCGGGCGAAAGCGGCGTCGGTAAAGATCGCATTGCCCGTGCCATCCACCAGCTCTCGCCGCGCCGCGACCGGCCGTTCGTCAAGATCGACTGCACCGCACTGCCCGAGAACCTGATGGAGAGCGAACTGTTCGGCCACGAGCGCGGCGCCTTCACCGGAGCCATTGCCGCAAAGGCCGGTAAGTTTGAGCAAGCCGATACGGGCACGGTGTTTCTCGATGAGATCGGCGACGTCCCACCGCACATCCAGGTGAAGCTGCTACGCATCTTGCAGGACCGCGAACTGGAGCGGTTGGGCAGCAACAAAGTGAAGGCGATTGATGTGCGCGTGATTGCCGCCACCAATGTCGATCTGCGCGCCGCGCTTGAAAATGGCACCTTCCGGCAGGATCTCTACTACCGGTTGAATGTGGTGCCCATGAACATCCCGCCGTTGCGGGAGCGGCAGGAAGATATCCCGGAGCTGGTCAAGCGCTTCGCCGCCGGCCTCGTCGTTACCCCGGCGGCGATGGATAAGATGCTGGCCTATCACTGGCCGGGCAACGTGCGCGAGCTGGAAAACGTGATCGAGCGCAGCACCATCCTGCGCGCGGGCGACAAATTGGAGGCTTCGGACATTCGCCTGGAAGCACCGCGCCCACGGCAGGGCGGCGCCTACTTCCTGCCCGATGGCTTGACCCTCGACCAATATGAGCAATCGATCATTCGTGAAGCGCTCAAACGCGCCAACGGCAACAAGAGCCACGCCGCGCGCCTGCTGGGCCTCACCCGCAACGCTCTCCGCTATCGGCTGACGCAGATGGGCGAGAAAGACGAAGAGCCGGGTTAGTGGTGAGCCAGCGGATGACCGCTTGCTGACGCGCGCGGCTCTGTAGTGCCTTCAATCAGCCCCATGCGTGAGCTTTGGGGCTTGTTCGGGGGCAATGAAATAGCCCCAAGCAGACGCATGGGGCTGAATGGTTGGCATTCGTTTGGCAGCTCCGCAGCCGTTAGAACAAACTCAACTGCTCCACGCCAAACTGGCTGGGGCAGGCTCCGCGCCAGTGCGGGCAGTGGCGGCAGTGGTCGTCTTCGATCAGTGGAAAGGTGAGCGTGGCTTGCGCCTGCTGCAAGGCTTGCAGCCGCTGCGGGACGCGAGCGAGAGCGGTGGGCGACAGATCAACTTCCACCAGCTGGTTGGGCCGCAGGTAGTGCAGCACCGCGCGCGTCACCGGCCGGCGCAATAGCCGAGAGAGTGCTAGCGCGTAGATCTGCAGCTGCAGCGCGTAGCCGGAATGTTGTCCTTCGATGGGCCCGGTGGGGGCTTCACGATCGGTCTTGTAGTCGACAATGACTACTTCGTCGCCATCGACAAACCAGAGGTCGATCTGCCCCGTGACGATGGTGCCGCCGAGTTCGAAGACGATGTCAAACTCCCGCTCCGCACGTGTAGCTCGCGCGGCTTGTTCGGCCAGCGGGCTCTGCCGGAAGACGGCCGCCAGGCGCTTGGCTTGCGCCGTGGCGCCGGGTACGTCCTCCCCTGCCAACAGAGCGTGGACCATCAGGCCCAGGTCGATGGCGGGGCCGCCGGAAGCCTGCACCGGTGCTTCATCGTCGAGCGGCGAGGGCGGGGAAGAGGTCCAGCTCAAGTAGCGGTCCAGCAGATAGCGCCGCGGGCATTGGGTGAAGACGGCGAGCGAGCTTGCTGAGACCGAGGAGTTCTCAAGACCGCTGGAGGCGTGCTCCAGCTGGAGGGCAGACCGCTCCTGCTGGTCGCGGCTCGGTTGCGCTTTCGGGGGCTTGAGTAGCTGTTCGGTCGCGGTTCGGGCCGAGCCGCGACCAGCAGGAACGGTCTGCTGATCAAACGAACCATCGCTCGTGACCACCTCCGGTCGCGTCGTGATCAGCTCCGGCCGCACCGCAACCTGCAGTTGCTCGATCATCTTCACCCATCCCCGGCTCTGCTTGCCGCGGCCGTAGGTGAGGATCAGCTTCTGCTCCGCGCGGGTGAGGGCGACATACAGCAAGCGGCTGGCCTCTTCTTTTTCGCGCTGGCTCAACTGTTCACGAATCCGCTCAGCGACGCCATCCTTCTCCTCTTCGCCATCATCCATGCGCCAAGTCGCGCCCAATCCGAGCGCGGGGGCGAAGTAGAGCCCACCCGAATCGCGCCGGGCATCGCCATCAAGGGCGCAGCAAAAGACCACCGGAAACTCCAGGCCCTTGGCCGCGTGCATGGTCATGATGCGCACCGCATCGGGGCTGTCAGGCGCGGGCGCGTTCTGCTCTTCACCGGCCTGGCCTAAGCGGGTGAGGTGCTCCACCAGATGCGCCAGCGGCCCGGGCGAGCGCTGCGCAAAGTCGCGGCAGAGAGCAAGCAGCTTGCGGATGTTGGCGCGGGCGGCGGGGTCGAGCGTCGCTTCATAGTCGGCCGCGTCGATCGCCTCCCACAGCAGCTGATCGGGCGAGACGTCATCCATGCGCTCCCGCTGGCGGGCCAGGAACGACAGGTCCGCCACTTCGGCCAGCGGGCGGCGGCCAGCCTTGAGCTCGAGCAACTGCTGATCGGCCACACCCACCAACGGCGACCGCAGCACGGCGAACAGCGCCACTTCATTCCGCGGATTGGCGAGCACCCGCAGATAGTTCACCAGGTCGCAAACTTCCTGCCGGTCAAAAAACGTTTTGCCGCCGGTCAAGAGATAGGGCACCTGGGCTTCGGTGAGCACACGCTCAAACTCCGGAAAGCGGCCGCTGGTGCGGAACAGCAGCGCGATGTCGCGATAGTGGACTTGATCGCGTGACACCAGTTCCCGGATGCGGCGGGCGACGGCGCGAGCTTCCCAATCGGCCCGCTGGCGCGCGTCTTCGCTTTGGGCGATGATCACTTCCACCACCGGCTCAAGCGCGGGCTCGGCGAACTGCCGCTCGGCCAGCAAGCCCGGAGTCTCGATGCCGGGCGCGCCGGTGCAGACGGTCTCGGCCGCGGCCAGCACTTGCGGGCGGCTGCGGAAGTTTGCCCGCAGCTGATCCACCACGCCGCTCTCTTGCTCCACCCGGGCGCGATAGGCCTGGAAGGCGTCGGGCGTGGCGTGGCGGAAGCCGTAGATGGCTTGGTTGACGTCGCCCACGGCAAAGAAGCGGCGCGGTTGGCGGATCAGATCGACCAGTCGCCATTGCAGCGGATTGGTGTCCTGCAACTCGTCCATCAGGATGAAGTCGTAGCGCGACTGCACCAGCCGCCGCAGCCGCGCATCGCTTTCGAGCATCTGCATGGTGAACGCTTCGAGGTCGTCAAAGTCGAGCACGGAAAGCAGCCGCTTCGAGGTCGAATAGCGTTGATGAATCGCCCGCAGCAGACCATCCAGCGTCTCCCGCTGTTCGGCAAAGCGCAGCGTGATCAAGTCCGCTTGCGCGGCCTCGACGGTCTTGCGCAGCGGGCCGGTGGTGCGGTTCAAGTCTGCGATCGCCTTTGCCGGATCGGGAGCCGCCACCCAATTGGCTACATCCGAGACCAGGCGGCGTTGCAGATCGGTTTTGTTGGGTGGGCCCGCCGCCAAGGCCGCACGCAGTTGGCCGGTGATGTCGGCGAGGCTCGGCGAAACGAACGGCGCCCAGTTGCTGCCCGCTGCGCGGATGGCGCCGTAGGTGGCTTCGAGAATCGCCACCGGTGCGCTGGTGCACCAGGTGTCATAGAGCTGGCGCAAGCGGTCCGGGTCAGTCCGCAGCAGCGTGTTCAGCGCATCGTCGATGCTTTGGCGCAGCATGGTGGCGGCGCGGCGTTCATCGAGAATGTCGAACTCGGGGTCGAGGCCAATGTCGAGCGCATGCTCCTTCAACAGGCGCGTGCACAGGCCGTGGACGGTGGAGACCGGCGCGCGTTCCAGGCCGCGGCGGAGCTCCGGGTTGGTGGCGAAATCGGGCTCGAACTCTCGGGTCAGCCGCTTCCGGATTTCAGTCGCCGCCTTCTCGGTGAAGGTGATGGCCAGGATGCGTCCGGGGTCGGTGGACTGTTCGCGGACCAGCCAGGCAAAGCGCTGCACCAGCACGCGAGTCTTGCCGCTGCCGGGTCCAGCGACCACGCAGACGTCCTGGCCCAGGCGCGTGACGGCGGCTTGTTGGGCGTCGGTCAGTCTCATCGTGCCCGCCTCATTCGGCGTCCTCGCTCGAACTTCCACCAGCCGCCGCTTGCGCAACCACGCGTTCCCGCGCGCGGCAGGCGTCGCGATAGTCACACCAGTTGCAGTTCGATAGATCCGACGGCTTGGGCTCGATGACACCCTGCCGCACTTGCTGGACCACGGCCAGCGTTCGCTCCTCCGCCTGCACCATCAGCTCCGCCGGATCGGGCGCTTCCACTTCGCGCGGATCACCCTTCAACGGGACATAAGCAAAGCCCACCGGCTTCTTGCCCGCCTGCCGTAGGGCCATCAGGTAGAGCCCGCCTTGCACGGCGTCGGGCGCATCGAAGCGCTTCTTGATGCGGTCCGCCTGCGAGTACTTGTAGTCGATGGCGCGGACGTCACCCGCGGGCGACTCATCGAACCGGTCGATGCGGCCGCGGATCCAGAGGTCGTCGCGCAAAGGGAACTCAAAGGCCCATTCCACTTCCGCGCGCCATCCACGTGCCGCCGGGCTAGCCTTCAAGAAGGCGCGCAAGTTACGCAATAGCTCCAGCCGGTCCCATTCCACCTGGTGCGTCAGGACCACGTGGGTCTTGCGGCACTCTTCGCGGAACAGCCGGTCGAACAGCGCGTCGAGCTGGTGCGGCCAGTGCGGCAGCAGGTCGCCTTCATGCAGTTGCCGCAGCACCGAATGGGCCAGCGAGCCGTGTTCCAGCACTCCAAAGCGTTCTTCCGGAGCGGCGGGCGGTTCAGCCAAGCGCAGCGTGCGGCTGGCGAAGTATTGGAACGGACACTTCAAGAACGTCTCGATCTCACTGGGGGACCAGCGCTTGGTGGGCGGGTCCACGGGCCGTTCAATGCGGGTGAGCGTGGAGGGCCAGCGGGCTGCACCGGGCTTGGGGCGGCACGCGACCGCGGGAGATTCCGATCCGCCGATCTCGTCCAGGTGGAAGCTAGGCAGCGTCTCGTCGCCTTGCGCATTCAAGCGCGGCCAACTGAGGCAGACCTGCGATTCGGCTCGCGAAAGGGCGACGTCGAACAGCAGGCGCTCATCAGTTAGCCGGTCTCGCGTGGTCCGCAACGCGATGCCGTGGCGGCAGAGAGAGTCGCGGAAGGCGTCGGGCAGCAACGGGTCAGGCGAAGGATAGTGCGGAAACTGGCCTTCCAGCAGACCGCACAAGAAGACGTGCGGCAGCCGCCATTGGCGCGCTTCAAAGACGTCGAGCACATGCACCGCCTCGCGCCGCTCATCGTAGACGCGGAACGCCGTCAGACGGAGCGCTTCCTGGGCTTCGCGCCAGAACGCTTCGAGCGTCACCGGTAGCGAACCACTCTGCGCCGCCGCTTCGAGCGCCCGCTCCCACCCATCTAGCGCCTTCGCCCGGCGGCGCCACTGGTCGGCTTCCTGATGCGTCTTCGGCGCCACCGTCGTGGCGGGATAACAGAGGCTGCGCAGCTGCGTAAGCGCCGTCGCCCATTGGGCGGGGGTTCGCAACGCCGTTCGCCAACCCGACAACGCCGCCAGCTGCGGCTCAAGCGCACCCATCTCATCAAGACCGGAGCCCGGCATCTTGGCCAGCAGCTCATGCTCCAGGCGATCGCCCGCTGCGGTGGCTCCCAGGCCCGAGGCGGTGGCGCGCAGGACATCGGCCAGCTGAGCCCGGTCCCAGCCCGAAAGCAGCGAAGTGATCACGGCGGACAGCAAGCGGACGGGCGGCTGGTGCTCCAGTGGATCAGAAAAATAGAAGCGCGCCGGAATGCCGAAGCGGGCGAAGGTGCTGGCCAGCAGGGTCCGGTAGGGCTGCTCCGACCGCAGGATGACGCCCATGTGGCGGAACGGCGTTCCGGCGGCGTGCTGGTCGAGCAGGCGCCGCGCGATGTCGTTGACCTCCGCCTCAATCGATGGGGCGGGGCAGCGCACGATGGCGGCGGCGGGGGCGGATTCGGTGGTCTGCTCCACCATCGCGCCGTGCGAGCGCAGAAACTCCCGCGCCAGGTCCGCTTCCGGCCAACCGGTGGGTAAACTGACGGTCAGCGTCACCCGCTGCGCCAGCGCCAGCAGAATCTCGCGCTCCGGCCGGGAGAAGGCGAAGAAGCCGTCGAGAATGATCTCATCACAGCCGGGAACTCCGGTGCGGGCCAGTTGCCGGGCCACGCCGGTCAGCCGCGGACCGCTCCGCTCCAGCCCTTCCGCCGCCAAACGCGAATTGAGTTGCGCGTGCGTCTCCGCGAGCGCAGTGAGGGTGGGGCTGGCGTTCGACTCCTGGGCGACGGCCGTGTCCAGCAGCGCCGGGGAGCAGCCCGCGGTGGCCAGTTCATCCAGCACGCCGCTCACGCGGTCTCGAAAGCCGCGATAGGCCGCGAGCGCGGCAAAGCCTGAATCTGGTGTCGCCAACTGCTGCGCAGCCAGAACTTCGCGCAACAGTTGATCCAGGCGGACGGCGCTGACCGGTGGCGGCGCCAGCGGTGCCAGGAATCCGGAGAGCGTATCGATGACGCGGCTCGGGAATACCCAACCTTCGCGTGCCAGTTGATGCCGCAGATGCTCAGCAGCAGTGGCGGTGGGCACCAGCAAGCGGAACCCATAGTCGCCAGCCTCAAAACGCTGCCGGACCCGGTGGAGCAATCGCGTCGTTTTCCCGCTACCCAGCGGGCCCGCCAGCACGTTCAACAAGACTCTATTTTAGAGGACCAGGGCGCCGGGCGGGTGGGTGCAAGTGCGGGCGATTGCGCTACCGGGTTTTGGCCTGGATGTCATCCAGGTTCTTTTCAAAACGGCGGCGCTGGTCTTCGTTCAAGACCTTCATCAGCTGGGACTTGCCGTGCTTGCGCACTTCATCCATCTGTTCCTGCAGGTCCGAGATGTACTTCATGTAGTCGTCCAAAATGATCTCGAACTTCTCGGCTTGTTGCGGAGTGAGGTCCAGATCTTTCTGGAAGCGGGCCAGCACCGTGCCCTTGTTGTCCGTCTTGAGAGCGGTCATCGCCGGCACCGCGCGAGGCGAGCGGAGGAGGCGGTACGTCATCGCTCCCGCGCCCGCGCCGCACAAAAACACCAGGAGCAAAGCGCCCAGGACACGCGGGTTGGACCAGGAGATGCGTGGTTGAATCATGGGGTTACTGGTCAAGCGCGGTCAGGTTGACGAAGACCCGGTCCCGATCGTCATCGGTATCGCCCACCAAGTGCACTTCCGGGTGATCATCCATCAGCACTTGACCCGGCGCCTCAGCCAATTCCGGAGCCGCATCATTGGGGGTCGACAGCATCACCAAGCCCATCACCAGCAGCAACGCCACGGAGGCGTAGGCCACGCGGCGGCCAAACGGTTCGAGGAAGATCGACCAGAACGAAGGTTGTGCTTCCGCTTCCACCCGGGCAATCACGCGGGCATAAAACCCAGGTGCCGGGGACAGCTCCGCGGCGACATCAGGCGGCGTGCGCAACGTTTCCCGGATCAGCTTCGACTGGGCCAACATCCATTCCAACTGCTCACGTTCTTGGGCGTTTGAAGCTAACATGGCCTCAAAAATTTCGTTTTCCTGCGCCGGCAAGCTGCCGTCGAGGTAATTTTCCAGGTTGTTCCGCATCCGCTCGCGCATAACGTTTCCCTTAGCTTCCGAAGTACCCAAACCTACCACGACTGCGGGGCCGCTGGCGTACCACCGGGGCTCTTCATCAACCGCTGTGCCGCCTTCACCAGCTTCTGCCGGGCCCGGAACAGCTTCACCTTGATCGTATTTTCGTTCATCCCGGTCATCTGCGCCAGTTCTTCCACCGAATGACCTTCCACTTCCTTCAGCATCATCAGATTCCGGTCCTCGGCGGAGACTTTCGACATCAGCTTCAGCACCAGATCGCGCTGCGCCAATTGAGTGTCGACGGCCGGGCCCCGGTCGGCGCTGGCTTCGGAATTGTCCATTCTCTTCGAATCTTCTTCCGAAAAATCGCTCTCATAGACCAGCTTGCGGACCTTTTTCTTCCGCAAGTAGTCGTAGCACTCGTTGACGGTGATCTTGTAGATCCAGGTCAGCAGGCTGGAGCGGGAGTCAAAGCTGTTAATCGAGAAGTAGATCTTGGCAAACACCTGCTGGGCAATGTCTTCGGTGTCGCCCTGGGTGCGCAAGATGCCGTAGATGATCGAGAAGACTTTGTTCTGGTACCGGTCAACCAGCTCTTTGAAGGCGATCTCGTCGCGTGCCTTGACGCGCTCCACCAGCCGTATCTCGTCTGTTTGACGTTGATCCACAGTCCGCTGTCCGCGGGACAAAACCGCTCCGGCGCCCGTCTCGGGCAAAACAATTCCGGTTAAGATGCTGGTTCCGTAAGCTCCGCTCATACATCATAGCCGACGCAGCCCAGTTCTCCGCCGTTTCGACAACGTGAAGAAATTTGAATGTGGACGAGAAAGGTCTGAAAGGCTGGCTCTCTTCGGTGTTACGGAAACGACTACAGAGTGGTGACTTTCAGGCCATCGACCCTATGATCGCTCTTTGCCAAACTGATTCGTGGGTGGAGGGTCACTGGAGCGCGGAAATCAGAAACGGCCGCCACCGGATCGGTAGCGGCCGTCGATTTGTTGCCCGGAATCTCGAGCGATGAATCTAGACGCTGAAGGAACTGCCGCAGCCGCAGGTGGATTTCACTTGCGGATTGTTGAACTTAAAGCCGGAGCCTTCAAAGCTCTCGACGTAGTCCACTTCGGCGCCATCCAGGTACAGCAGGCTGGCCTGGTCAACGTAAACCTGCAGCGGGCCGAACTTGTAGGTCTTGTCCAGCATGCCCGGAGCGTTCTCAAAAGCCATGCTGTAGCTGAAACCGGAGCAGCCGCCACCGACGACCGCGATCCGCAGACCGGCCGGCTTCGGCTCCTGGCCATCCATGATCTCCTGGACTTTTCCAACGGCCTTTTCAGTGAGCTGAATCATTTTCGAGTACCCTCTCCAAAATCAGAAGTTGAACTATGAGTATAACTCACCCGTCCTGTACGGTTAGAGGCGGATTGCCCGCTGAAGGTCGCAACGAAAATTTGGCCGCCGGACGCCGCCGCGCGAGCGTTGTCCCGGAGCCTCGGACGCGATAGGCTAAGGGCCATGTTTCCAGCACTGAATGCCACCATCGTGACGGGCCGGGCCGGCTGGCCGGAACTGGCTGAGCTCGCCTCGAAGGCCGGGTTTGCGGGCGTCGACATCCAGAACAAGGCGCTGGAGGCCGGCCCGGCGGCCACCCGCGAACTGCTGGACCGGCTGAAGCTGAAACCCGCCGTGATGCCATTTACGGCCGAGTTCCGCAAAGACGAGGCGACGTTTCAAGCGGGACTGAAGGAGCTTGAAGCCATGGCGAAGTTGGGCGCGGCGATCGGCTGCGCCCGGATGGCCACCTGGATTCTGCCTTCCTCCGATCTGCCCTTTGCCGAGCAGCGTGCTCTCTACGTAAAGCGCATGAAGACCGCGGCCCGCATTCTGGCCGATTCCGGCGTGCGGCTGGGTCTTGAATTTGTCAGCCCCATCCACCTCCGCAAGCGGATGCCGCAGCCGTTCATTTATGACCTGAAGGGCATGGCCGCGCTGGCGGCCGATTGCGGACCCAATGTGGGCCTGCTGCTCGATTGCTGGCACTGGCATCACGCGCAAAACACGGTGCAGGACATTGTCCAGGTGGGCGCCAAAATGATCGTCCATGTGCACGTCAACGACGCTGCCCGCAAGGACCCGGAACAGGTGCTCGACAACGACCGCTTGATGCCCGGCGAAGGTGTCATCGACCTGCCCGGCTTTTTCGGTGCGCTCCAGAAGATCCAATACCCCGATGCGGTGAGCGTCGAAGTATTCGGCCGCGGCCTAAAAGACATGACGCCCGCGGCGGCGGTGCAACTGGCCAGCGATACGACCCGGGCCGTGATGCGACGGGCGGGCGTACTGTAATCAGGGGTATGGTAGAAAGACCCTTGTGAGTCTCGAAAAGCTTCTCACCGAACAGACCAATCCTGCCTCGGAACGAATTGACGTCGTCTCCACCGAAGACGCGTTGCGCATCATCAATGACGAAGATGCGCGGGTCGCCGCGGCCGTCGCGAAGGAGCTGCGCCACATCGCGCTCGCCGTGGACGCCATTGTCGAGCGCGTGCGCCTGGGCGGGCGCCTCTTCTACATCGGCGCGGGCACCAGCGGACGGTTGGGTGTGCTCGATGCCTCTGAATGTCCGCCCACCTTCAATGTCCCGCCCGGCACAGTGACCGGCATTATCGCCGGGGGCATGGACGCGCTCTGGAAAGCCACTGAAGCCAGCGAAGACGACCCAGAAGCCGGTGTCGCTGACCTGATGGCCCACTCCTTCACGGGCAAAGATGTCCTGGTGGGCGTCGCCGCCAGCGGGCGCACGCCGTACGTGCTGGGGGCGATCGCCAAGGCGAGGGAATTGGGTGCGGTCACCATTGGCATCAGCTGCACTCCGGATTCTGACCTGTCGCGCGATGTCGGCATCCCCATCGCTCCGCTCCCGGGGCCGGAAGTGATCGCCGGGTCCACGCGGATGAAGGCCGGCACCGCCACCAAGCTGGTGCTGAACATGCTCTCCACCGGCGTGATGATCCGGTTGGGCTACGTGTTCGGCAACCTGATGGTAAATGTCCAGCCCAAAAACGCGAAGTTGGTGGACCGGGCCAAGCGCATCATCGCCCAGGCCGTTCACGTCGATGACCAGAAGGCTTCAAGCCTCTTCGATGAAGCGGGCGGCGTCGTCAAGACCGCGATTGTCATGGGTGCGTTGAACGTCTCTCGCGCCGAAGCTGAGCGGCGTCTCGAACTGGCACATGGCCGCATTCGCGAAGCGTTGAAAGACGCGCTGAGGTAGGCCTTCCCACCCACGTTCCAGCCGGGCCCCACGCGCCCCCTCCCCGCCGCATAGACAATAGAAGAAGAATGGATAAGTTTCGGATTGTAGGTGGCCGGGCGCTGGCGGGCGAGATTCCGGTGAGTGGCGCCAAGAACGCAGCGTTGCCGGTGCTGGCGGCCTGTCTGCTGACTGCGGAGCCGGTGACGTTGCAACGCATTCCACGGGTCCGCGATATCCGGACCATGGAATCCTTGCTGCAGTACACGGGCGCCGAAGTGGACGCGGCGGCGGATGGCACGGTGCGGGTGCACGCGGCCCAGATCACGACGCCGGAAGCTCCCTATGAGGTGGTGAAGACGATGCGCGCGTCCAGCCTGGTGCTGGGGCCGCTGGTGGCTCGTACGGGCCGGGCGCGCGTTTCGCTGCCAGGTGGTTGCGCCATTGGTGACCGCCCGATCAACCTGCACTTGGCGGGGCTCGAGCGGTTGGGCGCGGTCATCCATCAGGACCAGGGCTACATCGAGGCGCAAGCTCCAGGCGGGCTGCGCGGGGCCGTGGTCCACTTTGATCGCATCACCGTCACCGGCACGGAAGACCTGATGATGGCCGCCGTGCTGGCGCGCGGCGAAACCGTCCTGACCAACGCGGCGCGTGAGCCGGAAGTGGTGGACGTCGCCAACTTGCTGATCAAAATGGGCGCCAAGATTGAAGGCGCCGGTACGTCCACCATCAAGATCTCAGGCGTCGAGCGCCTTTCCGGCACCACGCACACCATCATCCCGGACCGCATTGAGGCGGGCACGTTTCTGATCGCCGCCGCCATGACCCGGGGCGACGTGCTGGTCACCGGTTGTGAGCCGGAGCATCTGACATCGCTGATCGTAAAGATGCAGCAAGCCTGCGTCGACGTCGGCCCGGAAGGCCCGGGCGCCTTGCGCGTGCGCGTGCCGGGCGGCTTGCGGAGTGTCGATATGAAGACCGAAGAGCACCCGGGCTTTGCCACGGACTTGCAGGCGCAGTACATGGCCTTGATGACCCAGGCCACCGGCATCAGCTTCATTACCGAAACCATTTTTGAGAACCGCTACATGCACGTGCCGGAGCTGGCGCGCATGGGCGCCAACATCCGCATCGACGGCAAGCAGGCCATCGTGGCCGGCCCACGGGAGCTGTCCGGAGCCGGCGTCATCGCCAGCGACCTCCGCGCCAGCGCCTCCCTGGTGCTGGCCGCGCTGGTGGCCCGCGGACAGACCGTCATCGACCGCGTCTATCACATCGACCGGGGCTATGAGAGAATCGAGGCGAAACTGGCTGCGGCCGGCGCCAGAATCGGGAGAGAAGAATGA
>JAPKYZ010000012.1 GCA_026394055.1 Acidobacteriota bacterium | reverse complement strand
CTGTCCGCAACCCCAACCGCAAACACAAGTGCCTCCCGCCCTGGTGGGCGGGAGGCACTTGAAGCCGAAGAAAAACCGTCAGCACCTGTTGAGGGTATTGACAGGTCGTTTCATATCAGAAGTAGAACTTCAAAGCCAGCTGGACGATGCGGCGCCCTTGTTTCTCCGTTGCGATCCCAAAATTCTGATTCGACAGCTTACGCGTTTGCGGATCAAAAATCAGGTTCAGGTTGCTCGACCCGCCGTTAAACGACCACAGCGGATGATTGAGGAAGTTGTAAGCGTTGAAGCGGAATTGCAGCTTCTTCGATTCACTGAGCTGGAAGTTCTTGAACAAGCCCAGATCGTGGTTCATGAAGGCCGGACCGTAGACCGGAGCCATCACCGTCGGGCCATTGTCGCCCGGGCCGGTGGGCAGAGCGAAGCAACTGCCGTTGACGAACTGGTTGTTGCCGCCGCCGCCCTGCGCGGTGCAAGTCACCTTCGGCCGCAGGGCGATCGAATCCGTGCCGCTCACCGAGCGGGCGCTGATCAGGTAGCCCGAGTTGGCAAAGGTGGCGCCGTTGACGTTCAGGTTGAAGTTGTTGCCCGTGTTGCCGGCCAGGTTGATGCCGCTCTGCACTTGGCTGATACCGGACAACTGCCAACCATTCACGAAGCCGCCCGCGATCTTATTGCGCGAAAAATTGCCCATCTCGATCGAGTACGCTGCGTTGAACAGATGCCGGCGGTCTCCCGGCATCACGCCATAGTTATTGGCGACGTTGAACAGGTCACCCGTGCCATTAATGCCCAGGGACTTGCTCCACGTATAGTTCATGTTGAGGTTGTAGCGGCCCTTGGTGCGGACCCAGGTCACCTGCATTGAGTTGTAGTTCTGGTAGAGACCAAACGTCGCGGTGGTGAAATCCTGGAAGCCCTTCAACGGCCGGAAGCTGTCGTAAGTGTCCTGGCTGACCGACTGCGGATTGCCCAAGCCCGGACGAAACAGCGCACCGGCCGGCACCAGGTTGGTGACGCTGCCCGGACCGCCGTTGTTCAGCTGGTTGCGGCTGCGGTTGCCTACGTAGGCCACTTCCATCAAGCTGGCAAACGGCAGGCGCTGGGCCACGGTGAAGCTGTAGCTGTCAGTGTAGGGGTTGTTGTCGCTCTTACCATCCACCGCCGCGACACCCAGACGGTCACCGGCGCCGGCCGGAGTGTTGTCGATATCGGCGAAGGTGGTGTTGCCCACGACGCGGCGCTTCACCCCAGCTGAAACCGCCAAGCCGGTGGTGAATTGCGGCGTCGGATAGTAGAACCGGCCCCAGCCGCCACGGAGGACTGTCTTGCCGGTGCCGAACAGGTCATACGCCGCACCCACACGAGGAGCGAAGAACGCGGCGCGAGTCTTGAAGCCAGCAAGTGGAACGCTGGAATCACGCTTGTTCCACAGGAAGCCCGAGTAATCCGTGGGCAGAGCATTGGCGTTGTACTTCGATTGATCGAAGATCGAGAACCCGAAGCCTTCGCGGTCATACCAGCGGCCGTAGTGCGAGATACGCAGGCCGAGGTCGAGCGTCAAGCGGCGGTTCACCTTCCAGGAATCCTGAACAAAGCCCTCGAAGATGTGCACGCCGATGTTGTTCAACCGGTTGAAGCTGGCTTCTTCGTAACTGGCCGTGCGGCCGGTCAGCAAGTCCGCGTAGGAATTGCCGCTAGAGTTGCCGCCCGTGTTCGCAAAGATGCCCAAGCCGTTGGTGTAATCGTTGGCCGGCTGGTTGTTGATGATGTATTCGTAGAAGCCGCCCATCTTGACGGTGTGCGTGCCCCAGACCTTGCTGATGTTGTTCGAGATCGTCGGCAGGTACTTGTCGGCGAACAGGCCGCGAGTGCCGCCCGCTTCAAAGCCGCCCGGGTTGAACATCCCAGCCAGTTCCTGCCCGCCCCAGCTTAAGGCCGCCGGAAGCTGCGTCACACCGTTCTTGAACAGGCCCTTGAAAGGCGCGCCCAACTTGGTGCGGTCCACCTTGCCTGGGTCCTCAAACGAGTTCGGGAAGGTGATGTAGGTGTAGCCAAAGACGAATTCGTTGGTCAAGGTCGGGCTGAAGACGTGGGTTAGAGAAGCAGACACGGAATGCGACCGGTTCTTGCCCAGGATGCTGGTGGGGTACGGCACGGAGTTGCCGCCCTGCGGACGCCACCACAAGCTGACTGGGAAGCGCTGCGTTTCGGCCTGCACGTTGTAGCGGACGAACAGCTTGGTGTTGTCGCTGATCGAATAGTCGACGCGCGACAGGCTTTGGATCGAGTTCTGATCGAACACCAACTGGTCCACGTAGTTGTAGCCACCGTTGGCGTTCGGGTTGGCGTTGGCCTTGGGATAGAGGTTGGTGATCGCGCTGCCGGTCTTGTCGATCCGGCTGGCCGGAATGATGCCACCGGGGAACAGCGCCAACGCGTCGGCGTTCAGCTGGCTGGGGGCCGCACCGGTGGAGGTGACGTTGCCCAACTTGGCCAGTTCGCCGGGGCTATAGTTGCCGCCGCGCATGCCATCGGTGGGCACCGTGGCACGCAGGACGCCGGTGTCCAGGCGCTGGAAGTAGTGCTCATAGCCCGTAAAGAAGAACAGCTTGTCGCGATTCTTGTTGAACTTGGTGCCCGGGATCAGCACCGGGCCGCCGATGTTACCGCCGGGGAAGAAGTAGCGGTTCTGAGGCCGTTCGAGGCCGAAGCGATTGTTCACCCAGCCATTGGAGTTCATCGAGTAGTGGCGGGCGTACATGTAGGCGCCGCCGTGGAAGTCACGGCCGCCAGCCTTGGAGACGCTCGAAACCACCGCCGGGCCCTTGGAGTTCTCCGCCGAGAAGTTCGAGGTGAGCACCTTGAACTCCTGGATCATGTCGGTGTTGGGGTTCACCGGCGTGGCGCAGTTGCAACCAGGGTCGGAGACGTGGGAGCCGTCCGCTGTAATGTCCAGCGAACCGCCGGGCTGGCCGTTCACGGAATAGGCGCCGTTGAACGCGCTCTGGCTGCCGCCTTCACCGTTGCCGTTGATGCCGAATCGTCTCGCCCGTAAAGTTGGCGCGATTCTCAGTGCCGGTGTTGGAGATGGCGAAGCCGGGCAGAATCTTGATAAATTCTGCCGCCGAGCGCCCGACCACCGAAAAGTCCTGCAACTGCTTGGTGGTCAACACGGCCGACTTTTCACCGGAGTCGACCGGAGAGATCAAATCCGCCGCACCCGTCACTTCCACCCTTTCCGACGTCGAACCAACCTTCAGCACGATGTCCAGATTGCGCTTGTCGGCACCGGTGAAGCCCAGGCCGCTCAGCACGTAGGTTTGAAAACCGGCGGCTTCCACCGTTGCTTCATAGGTGCCCACCGGCACCGCGGCAAACGTAAAGTAGCCGTCAGAGTTGGAAACCGTTGTACGAATGTCGCCGGAAGAGGCGTTCTTGAGCGTGATCTTGGCATTCGGTACCACGGCCTGCGCCGGATCCGACACGATTCCGGTTAACGTAGCGAACACGGACTGAGCCGAAGCGACTCCGGTCGACAGGGCCACGCCCGCGAATATCACTGCAAGTTTGAACCACTTGGTCATAAGGTCTTTCTTCAGACTCCCTTTTCGATCCCAATCCCCAAACACCGGCCGATTCCCAACATGAGAACCGCTCAGTGGAGTATATGGAGCTTCCCAGGCACCTACAACGTACTACCGGTTACCGCTATTGCAGTCTCCGTGATGGCATATAAGGCGTTGATAATAAAAGCAATACTGGCCGACGTTAAGGCAACGTTACAACTTGACTGGAAGCCCCGGCCAGCATTTGTCCAGACCATGTGCCAGATCCGCACATTTCTCCCTACATTCCGCTTCAATCCAGGCTCACAAGGCGCCAAATGCCGCTGAATATTTCGGTGCGTTACAAGTCCGAAAGTCGATAACTCCTTTCGATACAATCGCGTTAATTGGCGTTACGAAACTGTGGCGGCACCGGGATATCTATCGCGAGAAGCCTCTGATATACTGCCGAAACGCAGTTTGAGGTAAGGGGGGCCGCGTTATGCCACCGGGAAGGGTTGAGGAAAGAGAAGCGTTCGAGAGGCTGCTGCAGTCCGGCTTGCTGGACCGGTCGCAGAATCTGAAGCGGCTGCTTTCCTACGTCTGCCGCAAGCATTTCGAAGGGTTGGCGGACGAGCTGAAGGAGTACACGATCGCCACCGAGGCGTTAGGGCGCCCGGCGGATTTTGATCAAAAGCGTGACTCGATCGTCCGGGTAGAGATTCACCGGCTCCGCAAAAGGCTCCTGCAATACTACGAGACGGCCGGCAAGGACGAACCGCTCCGCATTGTGATCCCCGAGGGCAAATACGTCCCGGTTTTTGTCCTCAATAGCGGCCCGGTGGCGTCGAAGCCGCCAGAAGAGATTTCCGGGCGCAGCTTGGTGCCGCGGATGGAACCAGGCGTGGCTGTACCGGACCCGGGCACCGCTTTGGTGACGGCGCCAGACCCTGATCCGAGATATGTGACCGCCCCGTCACTGGCACGCCCGGGAGCCAGCCGGATGTTGATGACTGGGGCGCTGGTGTGTGTCCTGCTGCTGGGAGCGGGGTTTCTGTTGTCCCGCTCGGCCATGCCCTCCGCCGCGGAGACCGGGTCTCGGCCCACCGAACCGCCCGTGGTGGCGTCCGCCGACAACAGCGGTGAGATCCGGATTCTGGCCGGGCGCGACAAAGACTATACCGATCAGTTTGGCTATCGCTGGTCCGCCGACCGCTACTTTACCGGTGGCAACGTCAACAAGACCCCCCACCCGCAGGTGGAGCGCGGGAGCGACCCCGCGATTTTTGCCGGTCACCGTGAAGGCGAGTTTCGCTACGATATCCCGCTTGAGCCCGGCCACTACGAATTGCGGCTCTACTTTGGTGAAACCGTGTTCGGCGACGGCAATCCGGCCGGCGGGGCGGAAAGTACCCGGCTGTTCGACGTTTTCGCCAACGAGACGCGGCTGCTCGATCTATTCGATGTCCTGGCCGACGCTCCGGGAGCTCGGGTGGCGGATATCCGCGTGTTCAAGGACATCCAACCGGCCGCGGACGGCTTTTTGCATCTTCAATTCCGGCCGAACATGCACAATGAGCCTTTTGTGAATGCTCTGGAACTGCGCCGCACCACGCCCGGGCGCAGCCGTCCCATCCGCATGGTGGCCCAGGCCTTGCCGGTCCGGGACGCCTTGGGGCGCACCTGGGAGCCGGACTATTTGGTGTCCGGCGGTGCGGTGGTGAAACGCAACCGCCCGGCCACTGACACCGAAACCCCCGAAATCTATCGCGGCGAGCGCTTCGGCCACTTCCAGTACGCCATTCCGGTGGCCACGGACGGCATCTATCGGCTGTCCCTGTACTTCCACGAGTCCTGGTTCGGCCCCGGCAACAATGGCGGCGGCGGTGAAGGCGCCCGCGCGTTTGATGTCTATGTGAATCACGCCGCCTTGATGACCAACTTCGACCTCTTCCGGGCCGCGGGTGCGCCACGCCGGGCACTGGTGAGGACATTCCACGGGTTAAGGCCCAACGCCCGCGGCAAGCTGCTGGTCTCCTTTGAGCCCACCCGTAACTATGCCTGCATCAACGCGATTGAGGTGGAAGACGAATCGCCCGCGCCCCGCGTGCGTCAGTAAGCCGGGGGCCGCACGGGCGGCCGATCCAAAGAAGCTGGACCGGATACGAGTCCGCCACAGCATCAGTGCGACAATAACAGCGTGTTAGCGTCCCAAGACGCAGTGTTCCTCTTTCTCCAGCCCTGGATCGCGTTCCTGGTTTCGCTGGCGGTGTTTTTATTGATTCGCCAGTTGGCGCGCCGCTGGCTGTACCGCCGAGCCACGGGGCCGGATTCTTACCTTTGGTCGCTGCTGGAATCCACCAAAGCGCCGTCCTGGATGTGGGCGCTGATGGGTGCTCTGTGGGTGACGATGGAGTTCTCCGATCTGCCGCCCCGCGCCGCCCGGATCTCCACCAACACCATCGCCATCTGCCTGACGCTGAGCCTATCGCTGGGCATTGCCAGCATGCTGGAACGGATGGTCAGCCTGTATGGCCGCCGGAATAACCGGCCGCTGGCCGCCGCGGGGCTCTCCCGCACGCTGATCTATGTTCTTGTGCTGGGCATTGGCCTGGTGGTCCTGCTCCGCAGTCTCGGCTTGACGGTCACGCCACTGCTGACCGCCTTAGGCGTGGGTGGTTTGGCCGTCGCGCTGGCCTTGCAGGACACGCTGGCCAACTTCTTTGCGGGCATCCACATCATTGTCGAATCTCCCATCAACGTGGGCGACTTCATCCGCCTTTCCTCGAACGAGGAAGGCACCGTCACCGACATCGGCTGGCGCACCACGCGTGTCACCACCATGCAGAACAACGTCATCGTCATCCCGAATTCCAAGATCACCGCCAGCATCCTGCTGAACTTCACGCTCCCCGACGCCCGGCTGGCCACGGACATCGATGTGGTGGTGGGGCATGAGGCAGATCTCGATGCCGTCCGCGCGATCGTGCTGGAGGAAGCCGCGCAGGCGGAGAATGTGCTGGCGGATCCGGCACCGGCGGTGATGCTCGACCCCGGCGTCACACCCACTCACGTGCATATGAAGCTGTGGGTCCACATTCCCGAACGAACGCTGCAAGGGCTGGTCCGCTCCGACCTCCGCTTCCGCATTGCCCGGCGCCTGAAGCGCGAAGGGGTGCCGATGCCGCGCATGGATTACGTCGTCACCGGACCGCCGGTGGGAGTCTAACGCGATGCGCATTGGCATCGATGCGGGCGGCACGTTCACCGATTTTGTGGTGCTCGACCCCAAGGGCCGGCTGAGCACGTTCAAGCTCCGCTCCAACCCGCGGGACCCCGCCGCCGTCATCCTGGCCGGCATCCAGCAGGCCATCACGCAGTCGGATACTCCCATCGAGGATGCGGCCGTGGATGTGGTGCACGGCTCCACCGTGGCCACCAATGCGTTGCTCGAACGCAAGGGCGCGCGCACCGCCTTTCTGACAACGGCCGGCTTTGAGGACCTGCTCACCATCGGCCGCCAGAACCGCCGCGATCTTTACCGGCTCTCCCCGCGTCCGCGGGCCCGCCTGGTGCCGCCGGACCTCTGCTTTGGCATTGCGGAGCGCCAGTTCGCCGATGGCAGCGTGGGCCAAGTGCCCAAGCCCGCCGCGATCCGCAAGCTGGCCAGCCAATTGAAAGCCGCGGGCGTCGAGAGCATCGCCATCAGCTTTCTGCATGCCTATCATTCAGGCGAGCATGAGCGGATCGTCCAGGAAGCCTTGGGCAGCGGCTTCTACATTTCGGCCTCGCACGACATCTGCCCCGAGTTCCGCGAGTATGAACGCTCATCCACCACCGCCATCAACGCCTACGTCGGCCCCTTGATGGATCGCTACCTGGGCCGGTTGGCCGCAACCAGCCCGTATCCGGTGTCGATCATGCAATCGAGCGGCGGCATCATCACCGCCGCCGAAGCCAGCCGTCAAGCCGTGCGGACCATCCTTTCCGGGCCCGCCGGGGGCGTTGTCGGAGCACTGGCCATCGCCAAGCAAGCGGGCTTTCCGCGCGTGCTGGCCTTCGACATGGGCGGCACCTCCACCGACGTCAGCCTGTGCGACGGTCAAGCGGCCGAGACCACGGAAGCCGAAGTAGATGGCATGCCAGTCCGGGTGCCGATGCTCGATATCCATACGGTGGGCGCGGGTGGCGGCTCCATTGCCCGCATTGATGAAGGCGGCCTGCTCCGCGTGGGCCCGCAAAGTGCCGGGGCTGATCCGGGTCCGGCTTGCTACGGCACGGGAACGCTGCCGACGGTGACGGACGCGCACGTGGTGCTGGGCCGGATGGATGCGCTGCTGGGTGGCGCGATGCCGCTCGACCGGGCGCGCAGCGAGAAGGCGCTGGCCACGCTGGGCATGGACCCGGTGCAGGCCGCCGAGGGCGTGATCCGGGTGGCCAACGCCAACATGCTGCGGGCCATCCGAGCCGTCAGCATCGAACGCGGCCACGACCCGCGCGACTACGCCCTGCTCGCCTTCGGGGGCGGCGGTGGACTCCATGCCTGCGAGATGGCCGAAGACTTAGGGATCACCACCGTCATCGTGCCGGAGCAAGCCGGAGTTCTCTCCGCCTACGGCATGCTGGCCGCCGACCAACTCCGCGACTACGCCCAGGGTGTGCTGGGCACCAATGATCTAGACGCCGTCTTCACTCAACTTACCCAGCAAGCCGAAGGCCACGGTAAGCTGGAGCGCTATGCCGACTTGCGCTACTTAGGCCAAAGTTACGAGCTGACTGTTCCCTGGAACTCACAATCGAGCGCCCAACGGGCTTTTGAGAAACTCCACGAACGCCTCTACGGTTACCGCATGACGACGGGGATTGAAGTGGTGACGCTACGGGTCCGCTCCCGCATCAGGGCCAAGCCCTGGCGGACCCTGCCCGCCAAACCGCTATCTGGCAAAGGCCCGAAAGTGCTAGCCAGCTACGGCTCCACCACCCTGGTCCCCGCCGGCTGGCGCTATTCGCGCGACCCCTTCGGCAACCTCATCCTGACGCGGTAGTGCCCCCCTAGCCGCGACAGAATGGAGCGTAGCTAGCAGGCTGCGGAAAAAGGCCGGAAACCGCTTGCTGACGCGCGCGGCTCAGAAACATCACCTGTTTATTTGCAATAGCTTACGGAGCCACGACCGTGAGGGAGTGGTCCTGCAAAGCCCTTTTTCCGCAGCCTGCTAGGCCATCGCATTCTTCCACGCGTAGAGCGGGAAGCGTTCGGTGAGCTCCGTCACTTTGCGGCGCACACGGGCGATGTTGTCGTCTGAGGCCGGTTCGGCCAGCACTTCGGCGATCAGGCGGCCGACGCTGGTAAACTCGGCTTCGCCAAAGCCGCGCGTGGTGGCGGCGGGGGTGCCCAGGCGGATGCCACTGGGGTTGAGCGGGGGGTTCTGGTCGAACGGGATGCCGTTTTTGTTCACCGTGATGTGCGCCTTGTCCAGCGACGCTTCAGCTTCCTTGCCGCGCACGCCCTTGGCGAATACATCGACGAGCACCAGGTGCGAATCCGTGCCGCCGGAGATCACCCGGAAGCCTTCGCCTTGCAGCGACACGGCGAGCGCTTTGGCATTGGCGATCACGCGGCTTTGATAGCTGACAAATTCCGGCGTCATCGCTTCCAGGAAGCAGACCGCCTTTGCGGCGACCACATGCACCAGCGGACCACCCTGGGCGCCGGGGAAGACGTTCTGGTCAATCGCCTTGCCGTACTTCTCGCGCGCCAGGATGATGCCGGAGCGGGGACCGCGGAGGCTCTTGTGCGTGGTGGAAGTGACGATGTCGGCATGCTCGCAGGGGTTGGGATAGAGGCCCGCGGCGATCAAGCCAGAGTAGTGGGCCATATCGACCATCAGCAACGCGCCGACGGAATCGGCGATCTCGCGGAAGCGGGCAAAGTCGATCACGCGGGGGTAGGCGCTGGCGCCCGCCACCAGCATCTTGGGCTTGTGTTCTTCGGCCAGCCGAGCGAGTTCGTCGTAATCGATCAGTTCGTTATCTTGACGGACGCCGTAGGGGATGAACTTGTAGGTCTTGCCGGAAAAGTTCAGGTGGTGGCCGTGCGTCAAATGGCCGCCGTGCGAGAGATTCATCCCCAGAATCGTGTCGCCCGGCTGCAACACTGCCGCATAAGCGGCCTGGTTGGCCTGGCTGCCGGAATGCGGTTGGACGTTGGCGTATTCGGCCTTGAACAGCTGTTTGGCCCGATCCCGCGCCAGCGTTTCGACGACATCGGCAAATTCGCAGCCGCCATAGTAGCGGCGTCCGGGGTAGCCTTCGGCGTACTTATTGGTGAGCACGCTGCCCGTCGCTTCCAGCACCGCTTCCGAGGTGAAGTTCTCGCTGGCAATCAGCTCAATGTAGGTCTGCTGACGCTCCAGCTCATGCTCGATGGCGCGGGCGATCTCGGGGTCGACGGCCGCCAGCGGGCGGGCCATGCTCTCTTGTTCGGTCACTTTCCTTCTTCCTCCAACTGCGTTACTGCTCTGGCTCATGCTCCAGCTGAGCCACTTTGTTCAGCCGCCGTTGGTGGCGGCCGCCTTCAAATTCGGTCGACAAGAATACATCCGCATACTTGTCGGCCTGCTCGGCGGTGGTGAAACGCGCACCAATCGTCAGCACGTTGGCGTTGTTATGGGCGCGGGTCAGCCGGACTTCGTCTTCATTGACGGCCAAGGCGGCGCGGATACCGTCCACCTTGTTGGCCGCAATGGACATGCCGACACCGGTGGAACAGACCAGCAAACCGCAGTCGGCTTCGCCTTTGGCCACCTGATGCGCCACCTGGGCCGCGTAGTCCGGGTAGTCCGTTGATTCTTCTGAGCTTGTACCGACGTCAACCACGTCGTGCCCTTGCTCAACCAGGTGTTGCCGCAAGTGTTGCTTTATTTGGAAACCGGCGTGATCGGCGCCGAGGGCGATCTTCATGGGAATCTCCAGGATAGCACCCGGGGCTAAACCGTCCGGCCATCCAGCACGGACGTCATGAACGTGTAGCCTTGGCTGACCTTGTACCGGGCGTCGGTCTTGACCAGTTTCATGAACTCGGCATGGCCGCTTTGGGAACGGCAGACCAGGCAGCCGGCGCTGTCGACCCCGATGTCGTCGTCGGTCTTGCTCCAGCCATGGTGTTGGTTGACGCCGAACATGCCCAGGTCGCCAGGGTCGCCATCGCGCCGGAGATCGTTGTTGCGATCCCGGGTGATCTTCAGCGGTTGCGCCTGTACCAGCGCCTCGTGCCCCGATGGCTTAGAGGCGTTGTGGATGCCCACGACCCAAGCTTTGTGCTGGCCCAGCGTAATGTGCGCCGCGCCGCCCGGGTTGCGCAAAGCAGGATCGAGCGCATACTTCTTGCCCGGCTCCGTGGTGGCGATCCATCCGCCCGCCATCGCCGGGACACCATCGGCACCGATGCGGATCAGGAAGCGGCTGTCGTTGTAGACGTTCGCAGTGTTGGCATTCAGAACGCCTTGCGGGTTCATGCCTTCGGCGTAGACAATGTTCAGGCAGTCCGGATGCCGGGCGATCCAGTGGCCAGCGCCTTGCATGCGGCTGATCAAGCGTCCGGCCAAATCGGCCCCCGGCTTCAGCGGGAACAAGTCATTCTCGCCCAGCAGCCGCTTAGCCAGCGCGGCATCCAGCTGCGGGGCCGCGCCCTGTCCCGCCTTTTCGAGAAACGCCCGGAGCGCCCAGCCCGAGACCTGGCCAAACTTGCCATCACTGGGCGGGTCTAGCAGCCCGAAGGCGCCGAGGCGGTCCTGAATATCGGTGGCTAGCGGCACGTCGGAGCCGATCCGGGAAAGTGAAACCGGCGCGCCACCGCCGGCAATTTCTGTCAATCGCATACAGAAGTATAGGCGCAAAGCGGCGGAGGAAAGCGACACCGGAAAGCGACAATGCAACTGTCTAATCTAGGTTCGGTGAGCCGTGGGAGCTCTGGTGGACATGCCCCGCCGAGGTGTCCGTATCCGGTAAATCATCCCGGTCTTTCCACAGGCCGATGATCCCCAACATGGCATTCTCGCGCGCGTCGAAATCGGATTCCAACTTCTGGACCAGGATGCGGCGGACTGATTCGGAAAGGCCTATGCCGTCACGGGCGGCGCGGCGCTCCAGCATGGCCCACAACGGTTCGTCGATGTAAGGCTGTAGCCGTTTCATCAGTCCGCCTCACGATGACCACTAGAGCAGCTGGAGCTCGGGCATGGGGTAGTGCTTTCGGTTGAGGGTCCAGAGCCAAAGTCCGTGCATGGCCGCGGTGGCGGCAATGGCGGTATCAGCCAAGTCCAAACCGTGACTGTGGTGGTAGGTGTTCAGGTAACGGCCCGCTTGGGCGGCAATTTCACAGGTGACCGGCAGACAACTCATGTGGGAGAGGATCTGCTCAACCGCCGCCACCTCCGATGGCCGCAGTCCATGCCGGATCTCGGCGCCCGTGATGGCGGAGTAGAGAACGGCGTCACCGGCCAGCAGATGATCCCGCCACTGGGTGAAGATCGCGGACTCGCGATGGCGGAACAACTCGATCAGGATGTTGGTGTCGACCAGAATGGTCACTCGCCCCAGTGCTCCTTTGGCCGGTGGCTCCGGCGCAAGGAACGAACATACTCATCCGTGTCGCCCATGTCGTCCCGGTCGGCCCAGATGCCCTGCACCTGTTCCAGTGCGGCCAGCAATGCCTGGGGATCTTTGGTGTACTTTTCGCGCACCGCCTGACGCACCAATTCCGACACGGAATCGCCCGTGACTTTGGACTTGATCTCCAGCGCCTCCCGGAGATTATCGTCCAAATAAAGCTGCGTCCGCTTCATGATGTATACTATACATTACTCCTTCTCATGTACTGGTCAAAACTGTTTATCCCCACGCTCCGTGAGGACCCTGCCGACGCCGAAGTGGCCAGCCACCGGTTGCTGCTCCGCGCGGGCTATATCCGCCAGCTTTCCGCTGGCATCTACAACTATCTGTTTCTCGCCCAGCGTTCGATCTTGAAGATCACGCAGATTGTGCGGGAGGAGATGGATGCCATTGGCGGCCAGGAGATGTTGCTGCCCGCGCTGAATCCGGCGGAGGTGTGGAAGGAATCGGGCCGCTGGGAAGGCATGGGGCAGAATATGTTCCGCCTGAAGGACCGCTGGGGCCACGACCTCTGCCTGGGCATGACCCACGAAGAGATCATGACCTCCATCGCCCGCGGCGAACTGCGCAGCTACAAGCAACTGCCGCAGATCTGGTACCAGATCCAGACCAAGTTCCGTGACGAGCCCCGGCCCAAATCCGGCCTGCTCCGCGTCCGCCAGTTCATCATGAAGGACGCCTATTCGTTCGACCTGGCGCCCGAAGGGCTGGACAAGGCCTACGACGCGCACGCCGTCGCCTACCGCAAGGTCTTCACCCGGTGCGGCCTGGACTTTATCGAAGTGGAAGCCGACTCCGGCGCCATGGGTGGCAGCCAGAGCCAGGAGTTCATGGTGGCCTCCGCGGCAGGTGAAGACTTTGTAGTGCGGTGCCGCGCCACCGGCTATGCGGCCAATCTCGAAAAGGCCGTCTCGCGCCCGGTGCCGCCTGCGCAGCCCGATCCCGAAGGCGACGCCCCGGAAGAGATCCACACGCCCGGCAAGAAAACGATCGCCGAAGTGGCGGCGTTCCTGGCACTGCCGGAAACCTCGCTGATCAAGAGCGTCGTGGTGGTCACCGATGACAACCGCCCGTTCCTAGTGCTGCTACGGGGCGACCACCAGTTGAGCGAGACCAAGTTCAACTCGGCCGTCGGCGCCAAGGAGCATCGCGCGGCCCATCCGGACGAGATCCGCGAATGGTTCCAGGCGGACCCTGGTTCGTTGGGCCCGGTGGGCGTCACCAAGCTGAAGGTACTGACGGACAAGGCGCTGGAAGGCCGCCAGAATATGGTCTCCGGAGCGAACCGGAACGACTATCACTTGAAGAACGTCACCCCGGGCCGCGACTTCAGGGCCGAGTATCACGACCTGCGGCAGGTGGTCTCGGGCGATACGGAACTGGAAACCGGCGCGCCGCTCGATGTGGTGAAGACGGTCGAGATCGGGCATATTTTCAAGCTGGGCTACCGCTACTCCAAGTCGATGGGGCTGAACGTCTTGACCGAATCCGGTGAAGAGAAGGCCGTCATCATGGGCAGCTACGGCATCGGCATTGAGCGCATTCTTTGCGCCGCCTTTGAGCTGTACAACGACAAGGACGGCGTGTCGCTGCCGGCCTCGATTGCTCCGTTTGCGCTGGTGTTGACAGTCACCAACTTGAAGGACGAAGCGCTGGTGGCCGCCAGCAACGACCTCTATGCCCAGGCCAAGGCAGCGGGCATCGACGTATTGATGGACGACCGTGATGAGCGGCCCGGCGTCAAGTTTAAGGATGCCGACCTGATCGGCATTCCGTGGCGGATCAACATCGGCAAGAAGGTGGCCCAGGGTCTCGTTGAAGTGGTGGAACGCCGCACCAAAGAGACAGTCGATAAGCCGCTGGCCGAAGCCATCGCCTACGTCGCGGACCGGCTCCGTGGGTAACGACTGGAAGGCGATCCGGGCTGAGTTCCGGGCGCTGGCCACCTGCACGTATCTGAATACCGCGACCTTCGGCCAACTGGCCCGGAGGACGCGCGCGGCCATTGACCGGCACTTCGACCATCGCGACGAAGTAGCCTGCGCTGACTTTCTGGAATGGTTCAACGACGCGGATCAAGTGCGGGTGTCGGTGGCTCAACTGCTGCACGCCCAACCCGAAGACATCGCTTTCATCCCCATGGCGGGGCAGGCGATTTCGCTGTTGATCGCGGGCATCGACTGGCAGCCGGGAGACCGGATTGTCACGCTCGAAAACGAGTTCCCGAACCAGATCTACTTCCCCGCCCTGCTGGCGGAACACGGCGTGGAGCTGGTGGTGGCGCCATGGGACCGGTTCTACGAATCGATCACCCCCCGCACGCGTCTGGTGGCGTTGAGCGGCTTGAGCTACCTGAACGGCTTCCGGGCTCCAGCGGCGGAAGTGGGCCGGTTCTGCCGGGAGCGCAACGTGTTGTTCTACCTGGATGCGACGCAGGGCTGCGGCGCGCTGGAGTTTGACTTGAGCGAAATCCCGGTGGACGTGTTTGCCGTCCATGCCTACAAGTGGATGCTGGCGCCCAATGGGATCGGCTTCATGTATGTCGCGCCGCACGTCCGCCAGTGGCTAAAACCGACCTTGGTGGGCTGGCGCAGTGACGCCAACTGGCGCAATGTGGATCAACTGGAAGCGGCGGCACCCAAGTTCGGCCCCGCAGCCGAGCGCTATGAAGGCGGCATGCTGGCCCATTCGCTGATCTACGGCTTGGGCGCGTCCGTCGAGATGATGCTCGAAATCGGACCGGCGGCGATTGAGCAGCGGGTGATGGAGTTGGCTGGGCTCACGCGACAGATGCTCGAAAACCACGGCGGGGAGTTTTTGGAAGGTCCGCACTACCGCTCGCCCATCCTGGCCCCGAAGTTTCCTGGCCACGACGCCTCGCTGCTGGCCAAGCAGTTGAAAGAAGCAGGCGTGCTGGTGAGCGCCCGGTATGGCCGCTTGCGGGTCTCGACGCATTTCTACAACGACGAGAACGATGTTGACCGGCTGAGCGAAGAGCTCGGAAGGTTACTTTAGTAAACTACTCGGCCACCCTCCGTTTTCCGTACATATTAGTTTTTCTTGACTGTCCGAAGATAAGTGTTAAGCTCCAGTTGACGATAGTCCTAACAAGGATCCGTCAGCAAGAGGCGCCAGCATGAAGACCTTATTTGTCTGAACAGGTTGCGGAAAAAGGCCGGAGACCGCTTGCTGACGCGCGCGGCTCAGTTACTGCGCACGCGTATTTGCAACAGCTTACAGAGCCACGACCGTGAGGGAGTGGTCCTGCAGAACCCTTTTTCCGCAGCCTGCTAAACGCGGGCACCACTGGGCTGTTCACGGTCGATGGGCGATCAAACATATTTGGAGCGGGGCAGCTAACTTCTCCTGAGCCGGGAGGTATTGGATCTTTTGGTCCAGGTCAAGTGCCGTCGGGCTTTGTTGTTCCTAACACCGCCACAAAGGCTACCTTTGAAGCGATTGGGGGGCTGACGAACTGCATCAAGGCGTCGCCCGTGATGGGACCGGACGGCGGTTGGTGTGTCAACGACCCGATGTTTGCGGGCAAGGACACACAAATCAATAGTTACGGCGGCATCGCGGGTATCGTGGCCCGAGAACGGCAAATGTTCCTAGTCGGTGTGTTCCTGGGAAGTGCTCCGCCGACTGATCCAGCGCCGGACAGGATTAGCTATTCGACGCCCGCTGATTATGCTCTGGCTAGCTACGGCCCACTACTAAATCAAATCTTCTTTATCGGCGATGGCCTCACGGGAACAGGCTCGGGAACTATCCAAACCTTCTTCGTCCCCACCGGTGCCCGCCGACTGTACTTCGGCTTTGCTGACGCGTTCTACTTTGGGCACTATTCGGCTTCGGGTCTCGACCCTGGCCACTATGGTGACAACACCGGAGCCCTGGCTGGCACATTCAACTTCGATGGCCTGGACGGCATCCCCACCCCCCTGCCGATCCTCACACCGGAGCCTGCCTCGTTCGCGCTGATAGCGGCTGGTTTGGCGTTTCTATTGCGTCGCAAGTAGCAGCGGCCAGGCGCCCAGCGATCATTTGCCATCAATCTCGCGAATCGCCTTCGCCAAATCTCCCGGCTGATAGAGCGTGAGCGCCTTCCCCGGACCCGCGGTGACGAAACGCTTCACGATGTCGTCCGGGAAGAAGCGTGACGGGAAGCTGAGCGAGTAGCTTTTCGGCAACGACATCCGGAGCTCTTTCAACTTGGGCGAAACCCGGGCGTCGTAGCGAGAGGTGGGCCCCAGGAAGACCAGTGCTTGTGACGGCTCCGGGCGGGCGCTCTCGCGCCGCGTGAGGTCTTCCAGCACTTCTGCCGGACCGGCGCCATTCAGCGTGCGGTAGGAGATGGTGCCCAGGTTCAGGTCCGACAAGACGCGCAAGAGACGGCGCAGTGCCCGGCCGTCGAAATGTTCTTCTTCAAACAGCACCTGCCGGTTGTCCAGGCTGTAGGCCACCACGCGAGCTTCGGCAAAGTGTGAGGTATCGAGCAAACTGGTCAGGCTCATCAGCAGCACGGTGATGTCAAATGCCGACAGGCGCACCGTGGCGCGGCGGGGGATCACCGGGGCGGCGTGGAGAAACACGGTCACTTTATCCAGACTGCCGGGCTTGGCCGGAATGCCGGACCAGCGTTCCAGCCCGTTGTCGGCCACCTTGCCGGGTTCGATGCGGAGCGGAACGGAGACCTTCTTCGCCTCAATCGACCAGCGATGCCGGCAGGTGCGGCCGGTCTGGTCCAGCACTTGCAGCAACAGGTCGTACCGGCCTTCACCCAGTGAGAATCCGCCGCCGGAGGAGAACTCCACGTTCTTGGCGATCGGCTTGTCTTGCGGCAAGGCAGGCAGCTGAGCCTGCCGGAAAAAGTACGACGCGGCGCCGCCTTGTGGGGTGACGCGCAGGACGGTGATCAGGCCCTGCGGCTTATCGGTACCCGTGAACTGCTTCACCGGAATAAACAGGTCATACCCGGTCCAGTAGCGGAACCCAAAGCTGAGCCGCGGCTCAAACTTCACGATGTTGCAGGCGAGCGGACCGGCGGCATCGTCTTTCAGCGCCTGATTGAACGCCTCTTCAATCTTGATCGTGTCCGGACGGCCGGGCGTCAACAGTTGCTGGCCGCTGGCCCAATAGGCAACCCACAACGTTGAAGCAATCAGGCGGCGCATACGGCTTGCCTATTCAGGATGACAGAGAGCAGCCGCCTCCCGAGGCTGCCGCGTGGCTACTTCACCCGCGTGGGGATGGTGTAGCGGATGCCGGTGGTGAACAGCGTGTCGTTCTGCTTGCGGCCCACGGGCGGGTTGCTCAGGAACCGGCTGCTGAAAGCAGTTTGCAGAGCAAACGACTTGTAGAGCGTGGCCGAGGCGCCAGCGTCGAAATTGAGACGGTATTCGCCGCCGTTCGACAAGTTGGGGAAGAACGAGAACCGCTCAAACACCGAGAAGATCGCATTCAGCTTATGGTTGAACTCCTGGTTGGCGTACGCTTCACCGGAGCTCCGGTTGAAGGCCACCAGGTTGGGGTTCACGCTGTTGGGCGCAAATGATTCGCGGTTCAGCGCTCCACCACCACCGAACGTTAGCAGCGTCCGTTCGCGCTTGATCGCCGTGTAGCCGACGCCGCCGCCGAAGACGAAGCGTAAATCGAGCAGCTGGAACTTGTCGTTTTCGTAGTCGTTGAAGGTCTGCAAGAAGAGCTTAGGACCGACGTTGCGCTGGTAGCTCCAACCACCGCGGATGGCCTGGGCGGTGGCCACCTTGGGGCCGGTCGTACTATTGGCGGCGTAGATCTGCGAGAAGCGCAGCGTGATCTTGTCGTGCGCGGTGATGCGGGCCAGGTTCCCAGTGGTGGAATAGGTGGTGGTCTGAGCGTTGCCAGAGGCGCTGGCGAGGCCGAAATCCATGAAGCCGGCGTAGCGATCGAGAAACTGCGGCTGTAGCTTGCGCCGCTCTTCCAGCTCAAACTTCTCCTGCGCCGCCGGGGTGCGAATGGCGGCCAGCGTTTGCCGGTCCGCCGTGGTTTCGCCGACCTTCACCACGCCGCCTTCGGTCTTGACGACACCGGTCAACTTCTTGCCATCCTTGGTGACCAGCACCACCGGAGCCGCGGATTCGATGGAGCTGACGTTGTCGAGCGCAATGGTTACTTCACCGGCAAATTCACTCTTGAATACCAGCCCTTTGTCGGTGGTGTTCACGACAGTGCCTGAGAGCTTGTCGCCGTTCTTCATCACCACCACATCCGCCTGCAACACAGGCAGTAGCGCCGCCATCAGAACCAGTGTTCTGGTCATCCGATTACCCTCCGGTTTTCAATTCGATATTCTTCGTTCAGGACCAGCTCAATCGCCTCGGCGTAGATCCGATGCTCCTGCTGCAGGATCCGCGCGGAAAGCGTCGCTTCCGTATCGTGATCGCGCACTGGCACCGCCGCCTGCCGGATGATGGGGCCGGAATCGACGCCTTCATCCACGAAATGCACCGTGCAGCCCGCGAACTTGACGCCATGCTCCAGCGCCTGGCGCTGCGCGTGCAAGCCGGGAAACGACGGCAGCAGTGATGGATGGATATTCAGGATGCGTTGCGGGAACGCCTGCACCATCACGGGGCCCAGCAGCCGCATGAAGCCGGCCAAGCAGACCAGGTCCACCTGATGCTCATTCAGCACGTCGATCAAGCGCTGGTCGTACTGGTCGCGCGAGAGGCCCTTGCCGCTGACAAACATCGCCGTCAACCCCAGACCTCGCGCCGTCGCCAAGCCCGGAGCGTCGACTAGGTTGGAGATGACCACCGCAATCTCAGCGCTCAGTTGACCATTTTCGATATGCCGCGCGATGGCCTCAAAGTTGGACCCGCGGCCGGAAAGCAGAATGCCGAGACGTTTCACGCGGTGTACTTCACCCGGTCGCCGGTGGAGTGCTTCACCACCGCGCCGATCTCATAGCTGCGCTGCCGCAGCGTTTTCAAGGCAGCCACGGCGGCCTCTTTTTGTTTGGCGCCTACGACGAGAATCATGCCGATCCCGCAGTTGAAGGTGCGCCGCCAGTCATCATCCGGTGTCTGGCCGATCTGCCGCAGCAGTTCAAACACGGGCAGCACGGGCCAGGACCCGACCTGCACCTCGACACCCAGCCCGGCGGGCAAGATGCGCGGCGTGTTGTCCGTGATGCCGCCGCCGGTGATGTGTGCCGCGCCTTTCAAGAGTCCCGCTTCCATCAGCGTGACGATGGGCTTCAGGTAGCTCAAATGGACGCGCAAAAGTTCTTCGGCGGCGGTACGCTTCAGTTCCGGAATGACGCTATCGATCTTGTAGCCGGCAACTTCAAACAGTAGCTTGCGGGCGAGGGAATAGCCGTTGGTGTGCAGGCCGCTCGATGGCAGGCCCAGCAGGATGTCGCCTGCCTTAATCGCGGCTCCGGTGAGCATCTTCTTGCGTTCAATGGCGCCGACGATGAAGCCGGCCAGGTCGTAATCGCCATCCGCATAGAGCCCCGGCATTTCCGCGGTTTCGCCACCGATCAAGGCGCAGCCATTGGCTTTGCAACCGCGCGCCAGGCCCTTGATCACCTGAGCCGCAACGCGGTGGTCCAGCTTGCCGCAGGCGAAGTAATCGAGAAAAAACTGGGGCCGGGCGCCTTGCACCATGATGTCGTTGACGCAGTGGTTCACCAGACATTCGCCGATCGTGTCGTGCTTTTGCGCCTCGATCGCCACCTTCAGCTTGGTGCCCACCCCGTCGGCGGAGGAGACCAGCACGGGCTGGCGCATCTTGGGCAGGGCGAAGCCGCCGCCAAAGCTGCCAATGTCGGTGAGCACGCCCGGCGTGAACGTCGCACGGGCGTATTGCCGGATCTGCTTGACAGCGCGATCAGCTTCATCAATATTCACACCGGCATCGGTGTAGCGGACAGGAGATTGAGCCATGAGGGAGTTGTGTAACCTTCCATGATACTGCGATCATCTTGGGTACTATGCGCGGTTTGGTGACTTTCGTCTTTGCCTTGGCGCCAATTTTGGCCCAAGCGCCCCCGCCTGTTGTCGCTATCCGGAATGCTCGCATCGTCACGGTCAGTGGACCGGCGATTTCGAAGGGCACCGTGGTGGTCCGCAACGGGCTGATTACAGAAGTCGGCGAAAACGTCGCCGCCCCGGCGGATGCCTGGGTGGTGGACGGTGAAGGGCTGACGGTTTATCCCGGTCTGGTGGACGCCATGGGCTCCATCGGCATTCCGGAAGCGGCCCCGGCCGCAGGACCAGCGGGTGCGGGCGGTGGTGGTGGCCGCAATGCGGCCGGCGCTCTTCCGGCCCCCAATCAAGCAGGATTGCCGGCACGTGGCCCGGAAGACCGGCCCTTGACCAGCACCTGGGTGCGCGCGGCCGATCTGGTCCGCGCCAATGAGCGGCGCGTCGAAGCGCTGCGCAATTCGGGCTTCACCAGTGCGGTGAGTTTCCCCACCAGCGGCATTTTCACGGGCCAAGGCGCGGTGATCAACCTCGCCGGCGAAAACGGTGGCCGCATGGTGCTGGACAATAGCGCCGGACAGTTTGTGACGCTGGCCCGCGGCGGCTTTACGGCCTTCCCCGGCTCGCTGATGGGCACCCTGGCCTACATCCGGCAAGTCTTCCTTGATGCTGACCACTACAAGAAGGCCAAGGAGCTCTACACCAAAGCCCCGCAGGGCCTGGAGCGTCCGGCCTATGATCGCGCGCTTGAAGGCGTGCTCGAATCAAAGCGCTTCCTGATGCCGGCCGTGCGCGGCTATGAGATCGACCGCATGATCCGGTTCGCCAAAGAGATGGGTGTGCCGACAATGTTCTACGGCTTGCACGAAGGCTACAAAGCGGCTCCGCTGCTGGCGAAATCGGGCAGCACGGCACTGGTGAGCCTGAAGTGGCCGGAAGGCGCTCGTGACCGGGATCCGGATGAAGTGGACAGCATGAAGGATCTGGAACTGCGCGAGAACGCTCCGTCGACGCCGGCCGCACTGGCGAAGGCGGGCGTGAAGTTTGCGCTCTATTCCGATGGGTCGGAGAACGTGTCCCGCAACATTCGCCGCGCGATCCAGAAGGGGCTTTCGACCGACGACGCCTTGCGTGCGTTGACGTTGACGCCCGCTGAGATCTACGGCGTGGCCGACCGCATCGGCTCCATTGAAAAGGGCAAGATCGCCAATCTGGTGGTCGTCAAAGGGGACCTGTTCGCTGAGCGGCCCCAAATCCAACATGTTTTTGTGGACGGTGTCCGGTATGATCCGCCGCCGCCCGCTGCTGCCGCCAAGCCGGAGGTGACTCAATGAGATTCGTTAGCAGTTTGAGAAACGTTAGCTATTCCTTCGCCCTCGCGCTGGCCGCGGCCTGCACGCTGGGCGCGCAAGTGATTGTGATCCAGAACGCCAACATCCTGCCGGTGACCAAGCCGGGCTTTAAGGGCTCCGTGCTGATCGAGAACGGCAAGATCAAGGAGATGGGCGAGAAGGTAGTGGTGCCCGCCGGGGCCCAGGTGATCGAGGCCAACGGCCAGTACCTGATGCCCGGCATCATCGATTGCCACTCCCACATCGCCGCCGATGCGATCAATGAAGGCAGCGTCTCGGTGTCGTCGATGGTGGGGATTGAAGATGTATTGAACCCCACCGATGTGGCGATCTACCGCGGACTGGCGGGTGGCGTCACCAGTTCGAACATCCTGCACGGATCGGCCAACGCGATTGGCGGCAAGTGCACGCTGATCAAGATGCGCTGGGGCAAATCGGCCAGCGAGATGGTGTTTGAGGGCGCCACGCCGTCGATCAAGTTCGCGCTGGGCGAAAACCCGAAACGCCGCGGCAGCGCGGGCTCCGGTCCGCTGCAGGGCGCGCCGGGCAGCCTCCGGTATCCCGCCACCCGCATGGGTGTCGAGGATGTGATCCGGCAGGCGTTCAATGACGCCAAGATCTATCAGGCCAAGTGGCAGGAGTACAACGCCAAGACCGCCAAGGGCGAAGTAGCCATTCCGCCGCGCCGCGACCTAAAGCTGGAGCCGCTGGTGGAAGTACTGGAAGGCAAGCGCTTCGTGCATGCCCACAGCTACCGCGCCGACGAGATCCTGATGCTGCTCCGCGTGGCGGACGACTATGGCTTCAAGATCCGGACACTGCAGCACGTGCTCGAAGGCTACAAGGTGGCCAAAGAGATCGCCGCGCACGGTGCGGGCGCCTCCACGTTCTCCGACTGGTGGGCGTACAAGATTGAAGCCTTCGACGCCATCCCCTACAACGCGGCCATTCTGACCAAGAAGGGCGTGCTGACCTCGATCAACTCCGATTCAGCCGACGTCACCCGCCGCCTGAACACCGAAGCGGCCAAGGCCGTCAAGTACGGCGGCTTGACCGAGACCGAAGCGCTGGCGCTGATCACCATCAACCCGGCTAAGCAGCTGGCGGTGGACAATCGAGTCGGCTCCATCGAAGTGGGCAAGGATGCTGACCTGGTGCTCTACGACAAACATCCGCTGTCGAGCTACGCCGTCGCGCAGAAGGTCTTTGTCGATGGCAACGTCTACTTTGACCGCATGAAGGACATCGAAGAGCGCGGCAAAAAGGAGCTGGTTAAGAAGCAGATGATCGACCGCTCCAAGGAACAGGAACGTCAACAACAGAAGAAGCTGGGCCCGCCGCCCGCTGGTGCCCGGAGGCCTGCCTAAATGACTCGTCGCATTCTTTTCTCGATGGCCGCCTGCGCGGCTACGCTGGTGGCGCAAGCCGACAAGAAGCCGGTGGCCCCGGCGGCGGCTGGCGCGGACAATTCGTTCTTCCTCCGCAACGTCACGGTGCACCCGGTAACGGGGCCTGAGATTGCGGGCGGTGCCGTGCTGGTGAAGGACGGCAAGATCGCCGACGTTGGCGCCAAGCTGGTAGCGCCCAAGGGCGTCAAAGTGGTGGATGGCAAGGGCCTGCATGTCTGGCCCGGCATGATCAACTCCGCGACGCAGTTGGGCGTGCAGGAGATCAGCTCCATCCGTGAGACCGTGGATACGGGCGAGATCGGCACCTTCAACCCGCAACTGCGGCCGCTGATCGCCGTGAACCCGGAAAGCGAGCACATCCCCGTGACGCGCGCCAACGGCATCACCTCGGCCATGACGATGCCCTCTTCCGGCGGCGGTGGCGGCCCGCGCTCGGCGGGCACGAGCCCGCTGATTCCCGGCCATGTGTCGCTGATGCACCTCGATGGCTGGACGTGGGAAGAGATGGAGATCAAGCGCAATGCGGCGCTGATGATCCAGTTCCCCACGATCGAAACGCGAACCTTCAACTTCATCGAGTTCGCGCCCGGCCGCACGGCGTTCACCGAAGCCAAGCGCTTCTACGACCGCCGCGTGAAGGAGCTGAACGACTACTTCGACCAGGCCCGCAACTACCAGAAGGCGAAAGCCGCCGCGCGGCCGGACTTCCGGATCGACCTGGCATTTGAAGCGATGCTGCCGGTGCTCGATGGCAAGCTGCCGGTGATTATTCCGGCTCCGGATGAGCGGACCATCAAGGGCGCCATCGAGTTCATTGAGAAGCAGAAGCTGAAGGGCATCCTGGCCAACATCGGCCGGGCGGGCACGACGCTGGAGCTGATCAAGGCCAAGAATATCCCGGTGATCATCGGCGAATCCACCGACCTGCCGGACCAGGAAGACGACGCCTACGACAAGAACTATGCTCGCGCGGCGGACCTGTACAAGGCCGGCATCAAGTTCTCCTTCGGCACCTTCGACACCCAGTTCGCCCGCAACCTGCCCTTCCAGGCTGGAATCGCGGCGGGCTACGGCTTGCCGCCCGCCGAAGCGGTGAAGGCCGTCACCATTAATGCCGCCGAGATCTGGGGCATTGCCGGGGAGTACGGCTCGATCGAAAAGGGCAAGTGGGCAGACCTGATCCTGACCGACGGCGACTTGCTGGAACACAAGACCAGCGTGAAGCAGATGTGGATCAAGGGACACGCGGTGTCGCTCGAAAACAAGCACACCAAGATGTACGAGAAGTATTTGGCCCGGCCGTAGTCCACTCTGGTTGCCGACGGCTGGAGGTTCCAGCAAGCATCGGAACCGTGATCAGGTTTCGCGCGGTCCGTCTCCCAAGATCCGCTGGGGGACGGCCGCGCGAACGTTAAGCGCCCGCAGACGGAAGTGCACGCCAGCTAACGGACTTGGCGCTTCTCCAGCTCCAATGCGATCTTCCCCAGGTTCTCCAGTTCTCCCCGCAGCACAAGTCTTGTTCCATCCAGAACATAGGTACCCGTGAAGATCTTCGCCCCCTTGCTGAGCCATTTCTGCCAGATATCGAGAGAATGGCTATCCGGGTTGGCTTGGAAGTGGTGAGTGACAGAGGAGCCATTCGCAAACTTGAATACGCTCATGTAGGCGCGGTTGTACTCAAAGTAGATTCTCTGCGGGATCGCCGCCGTGGCACCGCTTGGTTCCGCGCGGACTACTTCCCACGTACCGTCGATGGGCGACGGAGCCCGGTTGTTGTAGTTGGCCACCCAGTAGGTAAATCCAAACGCGGCCGACACCATGGCCATCCGGAGCGTCCACTTCACGACGGAAGCCCCGGCGAATCGAACTCTTCCGTTGGTCTTCTGTCGCGTCCAGAACAGCTCCACCAGATCTTTGAAGTGCAAGCCAATCAGCCCCACCACGACGCAAAACAGAATCAATGCAACCAGGGTTGCCCCTGGTTCGACGCCGTAAAAGATATCGATGAGAACGATGTTGGCAAGAATGGGTGCCAACAGACAGGCGCCTAAAAGCGTGGTGCGCCGAAAGGTGAGCAACAACGCCCCGCCGATCTGGGCAAAAGCAATGAGGTTCCCATAGACCTTTGAGAATCCGAAGTAGTACCAGGTCAGCCAGAAGCCACTGACGTGGCCCATGGGCTTGTCGAGTTCCGAATCGAGAATCGTAAATTGTGAGCCGTTTACCTTGGCGAACCCGTAGGCCATGATCATCAGAGCGGCGGCGTAGCGGACAATGGCGAGGCCCATTTGAGTGCAAGTGTAGCGCAGCCCTCGGCCCGCACCGGCTATGGCATCGTCACTTAAGGCGTGAGAACCTCGGCACAGGCGCTCAGCCTGCTCGAAACAACGGCTTACTGGATGCGACTCAGGACAACTGCCGCAGGTCGTCAATCCAGTAATCAGGCTCCCACTTGGCCAGCTCTTCCCGCGGCGTGTAGCCATAGGTGACGGCGCAGGTGCGCACGCCCGCCCGGCGGCCGGCCTCCATGTCGGCAGAGGCGTCGCCGACGAACAGGCAATCTTGCGGGTCCACGCCGAATATCTCCAGCGACTTGAAGATCACATCGGGCTCCGGCTTGGCCGGAAAGCCATCGGTGCCTTGCACGTGGTCAAACATCGGCAGGAGGCCAAACTTTTCGAGCACGATACGCGCGGTGGGGGTGCCTTTGGTGGTGGCGGTGGACTTGCGGCCCGACAGTTGAGAAAGCCCTTCGTAGACGCCCGGGTAGAGCACGGTTGATTGGTGCCCGCGCGCGGCATAGACCTGCCGGTATTCGGCCAGCAGAGCGTCCATGGCGGCTTGGCTGATGCCGGGGAACAGGTCGGCGAACAGGTCGAATAAATGGCGGCCGATGTAGGTGGTCAAGTAGGCATCGCTGACCGTCCGCCCAGACAAAAGCGGCGCGATCACTTGTTGGACCGCGCCGCAGATGTCAGGTGCCGAATGCGTCAGGGTGCCGTCTACATCAAACAGATAGACGGGGAACCGGGGAATCATCGCCAAGTGCTCGGGCGACGACTACGCCGGTTGCGGCCCGGGCTGCATGCCGGGGTTGATGGCCGGAGAAGCCTTGCCATCATCGCCGGAGGAAGGCCGGGACTGGTTATTGGTGGCGCGATACGGAGGCAGGCTCTGCCCGGCCAACAACAACTTCACTTCATTGCCGTCGAGGATTTCGCGCTCCAGCAACGCTTCGGTGATCTTCTCCACCGCCGCCCGATTGTCTTCGATGATGCGCTTGGCGCGGCCGTAGCCTTCGTCGACAAAGGCGCGGATCTGTTCATCGATCCGGATCGCCGTGGCTTCGGAGAAGTCGCGGTGCTGGGCGATCTCGCGGCCCAGGAAGATCTGCTCTTCCCGCTTGCCGAAGCTGACGGGACCCAAATCGCTCATGCCCCAATCGCAGACCATGCGGCGGGCCAGTTCAGTGGCCTTTTCGATGTCGCTCGAGGCGCCCGCGGTCTTGATGCCCAGGAACACTTCGTCGGCGACGCGTCCACCCATGCTGACCGCGATGGCCGCCTGAGCCTGATCCTTCGAGAAATCGACGCGGTCATTCTCGGGCAGGAACTGCGTCAAGCCCAGCGCCATACCGCGCGGAATGATGGTGACCTTGTGTACGGAATCAGCCAGCGGCGTCATGGCCGCCACGACAGCGTGGCCGGCTTCGTGATACGCCGTGTGCTTCTTCTCTTCGTCCGAGATCAGCTTGCTGCGACGCTCGACGCCCATCATCACCTTGTCTTTGGCATGCTCAAAGTCGTACATGGTGACCACTTTGCGGTTTTGACGCGCAGCGATCAGGGCGGCTTCGTTCACCAGGTTGGCCAAGTCGGCACCGGCAAAGCCCGGCGTTCCGCGGGCGATGATGTTTAGTTCGACATCGTCCGACAGCGGCACCTTCTTGGTGTGCACGCGCAGGATGGCTTCGCGGCCCTTCACATCGGGGCGATCCACGACGACGCGGCGGTCAAAACGGCCGGGGCGCAGCAACGCGGGGTCGAGCACGTCGGGGCGGTTCGTGGCGGCCACCAGGATCACGCCTTCGTTCGACTCAAAGCCGTCCATTTCGACGAGCAACTGGTTCAGGGTCTGCTCACGTTCGTCATGACCGCCGCCCAGGCCCGCGCCACGATGGCGGCCGACGGCGTCGATTTCGTCGATGAACACGATGCAGGGGGCGTTCTTCTTGCCCTGCTCAAACAGATCGCGGACACGCGAGGCGCCCACGCCGACGAACATCTCGACAAAATCCGAACCGGAGATGGAGAAGAAGGGCACGTTGGCCTCGCCAGCGATGGCGCGGGCGAGCAATGTCTTGCCCGTACCGGGGCCACCGATCAGCAGCACACCCTTGGGGATGCGGCCACCTAACTTCTGGAACTTTTGCGGTTCACGCAGGAAGTCGATGATCTCCTGCAGTTCTTCCTTGGCTTCTTCAACGCCGGCCACGTCCTTAAACGTCACCTTCTTTTGCTGGGACGAATGGAGCCGGGCGCGGCTCTTGCCGAAGCTGAGTGCCTTGTTTCCACCCGATTGCATCTGGCGCATCATGAAGATCCAGAAGGCCAGCAGCAGGACAAACGGGACGGCATTGATGATGATCGACACCCAGGGCGCCGAATTGACATCCTTGATTTCGACGTTCACACGGCGGTCGCGCAGCGTGCGGTAGATGTCCGGGAAGTTGGCCGGGATCAGGGTCCGCAGGGCCGAATTCTCGTCCTTAAACACGCCATGGACTTCATTGCCGGTGATGGTGACCGACTTCACGCGGTCCTTCTCCACCATGTCCATAAACTCGGTGAAGCTCACGGCCTGCTCACGCGGGCCCTTCGCCTGCCGGAACACCGCCCAGAACAGGACGACTACACACACCAGCGCCACCCAGAAGATAGCGTTTTTTACATTCGAGCTCATGAACTCTCCCTGACTATACAGACGTCGAAATCAAGCAAACTGATTCCTCCAAATGCACCGGCCCAAACAATTTCCCCGTCAACTTCGAGGATCGGCCAGTTTCGGCGCCGCCACAAAGGGACCCGGCGCTCCTGGAAAAGCTGCTTGATCTTGACCTCTTCTGGCGATCCATTCAATCGAATCGCATCACCCGGCCGCCAATTTCGCAAAATCAATGACTTGCCGGAACTGCCCCTATTATAGCCATCAATCCGGACAGTTATTCCGGGTGGAACTTCCCAGTGTCGGGTCGTTCCGTCACCGGCCATATCGAGGGCGATACTCCAGTTTCTGCCACTTTCGCTTCTGGGCTCATCGGCGGCCACCCGTTCGCCCGCTAGACGCAACCACTCGAAACTTCGCATGGCGTCGATGCCCGGCACCAGCACGCGCCCATGCCCTTCAGCCAGCTGCGTGAGGGCGAGAATCTGTTCGACATGTGTAAAGTCGATCCGGCGCAAATCGCCCTTCACTTCGCTGATGGCGCGGCGCACCAGACGGCGGGCGAGCGCCGGGGGAAGCACGGCCAGAGGCTCGCAATCGAGAATCAGCGCACCCTGCTCCCATCGCGAGAAATTGGGCCAGACCTGCTGAATCTGCGCTTCAAAAAAGAGCTCATCTTCGGCCGCCAACTGCGCCGTGTGCGCCAACACCTGAGGCAGGGCCGGGTTCCACTGTTCCGCCAGCTGCGGCAGCAACTGGTGGCGGATGCGGTTGCGGTCAAATCGCAGTTCCGAATTCGACGAGTCCTCGCAGTAGCGCAGCTGGCGGGCGGCCACCCATTGGTCCACTTCATCTCGTGCCACCGCAATCAGCGGCCGGACGATCCGCCCTTGCTCCGTGACCGGTAGCACGCCGCGCAAGCCCGTGGTGCCGGCGCCGCGCAGCAGGCGGTAGAGCACGGTTTCCGCCTGATCGGACAGGGTGTGCCCAGTGGCCACCTTGGGGTATTGGCGGAAGAGGCGCTGGCGGGCGCGGCGGGCGGCCTGCTCCAGATTGTCGTCCTCCAGCTCCGCGTGCGAGACATGACATTCCAGACTCCGCTGCGCGGCCAGGTCCCGCACGAACTGCTCTTCCGCCACGGCCTCCGGCCGCAAGCCGTGGTTGACGTGCAGCACCAGCGGCCGGTAGCCCAGTTCACACAGCACATCGAGTAAACACACCGAGTCCCGCCCGCCAGATACCGCGGCGGCCAGCGGCGCTCCTTGTGAGAACATATGATGTTTGCGAATCGTTTCGCGGACCCGGTCGAGCATTTCTCTACTTCATCCTAAGCACACGCCATGTGCCCGGCGGCGCCGCGATCGTTCATCTTGAAGGAGACTCACATGAGTTATGGCCTAAATATCCGCCCTGAGGGCGACTTGGATTTGTTGTCGCTGGGTGCGCTGGTGCATCGTGTGGACCCGGGTGTTATCCCCTTCCGCAAGGCGTCAGAATTTGCTATTCACGTCAGCGGCGGCGAGTTCAACGTGGCCGCCAATCTGGCGGACTGCTTCCGCATGAACACCGGCGTCGCCAGCGCCATGGTGTCCTACCCGATTGGTGACCTGATCGCCGAACGCGTCCGCGCCATGGGTGTCCGGCCCTTCTACAAGCACTTTGAGCATGACGGCGTGAACGGCCCCAACATGGCCACCGTCTATAGCGATCGCGGCCTGGGCATGCGGGCACCAGTCGTGTTCTACAACCGCTGCAACGAAGCCGCGGCTCGCTTGAAGCCGGGCGATTTTGATTGGGGCAAGATTTTTGCGGGCGGCATCCGCTGGTTCCATTCGGGCGGCATCTTCGCGGCCCTTTCGCCAACCACAGCGGAGGTGATCATCGAAGGCATGCAGGCGGCCAAGGCGGCCGGGGCGATCGTATCGCTCGACCTCAACTTCCGCGAGAAGCTGTGGAAGATCTCGGGCGGCCAGGATCGCGCCGTGGAAGTGATCAGCCGCATCATGGCCAACGTCGATGTACTGGTGGGTAACGAAGAGGATCTGCAGAAGGGGCTGGGCGTGCCTGGTCCGGAAGTGGCGGCCAAGTCCAAGCTGGACCCCAGCACGTTCTTCGGCATGATCGGCCGGGTGGTGGAGCTGTACCCCAACGTGAAGGTAGTGGCGACGACGCTGCGCGAAGTGCACTCGACGAATCGCCATAGCTGGGGCGCGGTGACCTGGGTGAATGGCCAGACCTACGTGTCGCCCACCTGCGAGCTGGATGTTCTCGATCGCGTGGGCGGCGGCGACGGCTTTGCCGCCGGCCTGTTCTATGGCATGCTCAGCGGTGAATCGCCGGAGGATGCGCTGAAGTTGGGCTGGGCGCACGGCGCACTGCTCACCACCTTCCCCGGCGACACGACGATGGCGACGCTCGAACAAGTGCGCGCCTTCGCCCAGGGCGGCTCAGCCCGCATCCAGCGCTAAGGAATTTTCACCATGAGCTCAATTTCCGCTGAAGTACAAGCGCGCGCCTCGCGCGTCCGCATGCTGTTGATGGACGTCGATGGCGTGCTCACCGACGGCACGCTGTGGAATGTCCCCGCGCCCGACGGCACCATCTTTGAGACCAAGGGCTTCGATTCGCAGGACGGCATCGCCCTGCAGTGGCTCTCGAAGTACGACATCTTGAAGGGCGTCATCAGTGGCCGGGTCTCCCCGGCCACCACGGAGCGGGCGCGCCAAACCAAGATGACCTTCGTCTATCAAGGCCACACCGAAAAGATCCCGCTGCTGGAAGAGTGCTTCGAGAAAAGCGGGATTTCGAGCGCCGACACCTGCTACGTCGGCGACGACCTAACCGACATCGTCTGCTTCAAACGCGTCGGCTTTGCCGTGGCCACGGCCAACGCTCGCGAGGAAGTGAAGGCCGCCGCACACTACGTCACCGAAGCCCGCGGCGGGCAGGGAGCGATCCGCGAAGTGTGCGAGCTGATCTTGAAGGCTCAAGGCAAGTGGCCGGAGATCTTGAAGCACTACGAGGCGCTGTAGCGGCTCGCCAACGGCCTTTGGGCTACGCAGCATCTTCGAGCGTCAACGAGATCCGTTGCCGCAGGGCAGCCAGGGCGATCTCGATCTTCCCAGGCTTGGAGGCGTGCTCCGGGTCGAGCATCCGCCTGATCACGGCCTCCGTTACGCCAAGGCGCCGGGCCAATTCACGATTGGTCACGGCTTGCCGCATCATCGTCTGGTAGAGCGCGAACTTAGGTGCGATCCAGAGCGGCACCGGGATCAGCCGTTGCCTCCTTTTCGCCACCGACGCCGACGGAATCGGTTCCTTGCGCGTCATCGACACGCTGATGTAGGAGCCCAGGCAGTCTATCGCTTCCGCATAGGCCTCAGCCGCGTCCGCACCGTCGGTCACCGCGCCGGGCAAGTCCGGAAACCGGACGTTGACGCGGCCATCGGATTCCTGCCGAAAGACAGCCGGGTAGTGTAATGTGCTCATTCGCCGTGCTCCTCGGCCCGGGTCAACTCTTCCGGTGAAATGCCCAAGTCCCCACACATTGCCTTCAACAAGCCGGGAGAGATCTCTTTCTTGCGGTCCTTCATGGTGGTGAATCGTGAGCCTAGATAGATACGGCCGTGGCTACCTTTGCCATGACGCTCGTCAAACTCCACGCGCAAGCCTCGGCGGCGAGCAAGCCGCTTCAGCAGCCGCCAGAACTCGCTGCCCTTCACAGCTCTGAATGTAGCGTATAGAAGTGTACGCACGCAACGGGCAGCCCTGCTGCGCGTCCATCCACCAAGCCGCCTTTCGTATCCTAAAGCTCTATGCTCGAAAAAGTCGGCCTCGTCGTTCATACCGACCCGGGTCCTGGAATCATGCACCAGATGTCGGGGGTGATCGCTAGCTGCAACGGCAACATCACCTCCATCGCCATCATGGAGCGTCACGCCGATGTGGAACGGATCTACTTTGAGATCGAGCTGCCGGGCGAGCCGGAAGCCATGATCGCCGCCCTGGACGAGCTAAAAGTGGTGCGGCGCGTTGAGATCGTCAACAGCCTGCAGCGCATCTTCGGCAAGCGCATCATCATCACCGGCGGTGGTGCCCAGGTGGGCCAGGTGGCGATCGGCGCGATCAGCGAAGCGGACCGCCACAACATCCGCGGCGAGCATATCTCCGTGGATACGATTCCGCTAGTAGGCGAGCAGCAGTTGGGAGCCGCCGTGCGCGCGGTGGCGCGCCTGCCACGGGCCAAAGCACTGGTGCTCGCTGGATCACTGATGGGCGGCGACATCGAGGCGGCGGTTCGCGAAGTGCGTGCGCAGGGCTTACTGGTGATCAGCCTAAATATGGCAGGCAGTGTGCCCGACGCAGCGGACCTGGTGGTGACCGACCCCGTGCAGGCTGGCGTGATGGCCGTGATGGCCGTGGCCGATACGGCAAAGTTCACCGTCGCCCGGCTGAACCGGCGGGTGTTCTAGATCCTTCTGGCGAAACGAGGCTACTTTTCAGCCCCAAGCTGACGCTTGAGGGCTGAACATCGGCCAGCCCTCAAGCCGCTAGGTAGCCACGCACGCGTTCCAGATCGCGGCGCATGGAGTTGGCGATGCGGTCGGCGGCCCAGGTGACTTGGCGGTCGCCATGCTCGGCTCCGCCCAGTTCGTATTCGTAGTGCAGCTGCAGTGGACCGTTGAAGGTGGTGCCCTGCAAACGTTTCGCGAAGCTGGCCCAATCCACCATGCCATCGCCCAACGGGCACCATTCCGGACGCCACTGGCCTTTGGCGTTCTTCTCCCACTTGAAGTCCTTCAGCGCGACACCGCGCACATACGGCCCCGCCGCCCGGAAAGAGTTCACCCAGCCGCCGAAGCCGCCTTCGACGGTGGCGTGGCCGATGTCGTAGTTGATGCCGATGGCGGCGGGGTCCAGACCATCGACGACGGCCAGGATGTCCCAGATGGAGGCGCCGAATTCGCCCAAGCCGGAATGCGTGTGGTAGATGCCGCAGACGCCTTGCTCAGCGCTCTTCTCCGCAAGCGTCCTCACCATCGGGCGCAGCGTCGCGATCTGTTCCTTAACGCTTGATTTCTCGACGTACTTTATTCCGCCCCAGCGGTAGTACTTGATGCCGAGCGCGCGCATGGTCTTGAAGATGGCCGGGGTTTGCGGCACGCTGATGCCGCCAATGGCGGTGGTGATCATGGTGATCTCAAGGCCAGCTTTGCGGATGGCCTCGGCGGCGGCGGGCAGGCCGGTCTCTACTTGCTCCGGCTCCACGTGGCCGCCCTTGCGGACGGTCAAGTCGATCGCCTCAAAGCCCAACTGTTTGGCGAACACCGCCGCCTCGCCAATCGGCAGCCAGTGCAAGTGCTTCGAGAAGATCGACACGGGCCAGCGCGGCGCGGGCGGTGCGGCCATCATGGGCAGAGCAGCCAGGGAGAGAGCGGTTCGGCGGGTCATCGCCTCCTCAGTCTACAACCGGGCCTTCCGTGATGACGGCCAGCGCCGGACCCCGGATGCCCAACTTCAACATTCCCGCAACACCGCCTGCGCCTGATGGTCCGGCGGCGATGCCGTGATCGGCCAGGTATTGGACGGCTTGGCGGACGTCGTCGTCGGTGATCAGCACCCACTCGTCGACGCCTGTGTCGAGCAGACCTTCGGATGGCTCGTCGAGAATCAGGCAATCGGGTAACACCGCCTCCGGCGCGGGCTTGGCCACGACAATGCGCGCGCGGCCGATCCAGTGGCGCAGTCCAGCGGCGGCAAAGTTGCCGGCACCCATGTGGACCACCACCGTCTCCGGCGGCTCCGGCAACTGCTCCTCCGCTTCGGCGAACAGCGTCGAGTAGCCTTCAATGATCAGCTCCGGGATCTGCTGGTAGTCACCCTTGCCCAAGTCCTGCACCAGCGTCCAACCATTTGCAGCCGCATCGGCCATGCAGGCGGCGACGCTCGCGTCATAGTTGCCGTTGACGTGCACGATGCGGGCGCCTTCGCGCTCAATGCGGCGCATGCGGACCGGGTTGGCCCCGGCGGCAATGTAGACCACACACTCCAGGCCCAAACGGCGGCAGGCGTGCGCGAGACCACGGCCATGATTGCCGGAGGTGGCGCTGGCCACCACGGTGCCCGGTGGCAGCTTCAGCTGCGAGAGCGCCCAGGAAGCGCCCAGAATCTTGTAGGCGTTCAGGCCGAAGCGCTGCGATTCATCCTTGATGTAGATCCTCCGGGGGAGCGTGTGCAGCGGCGTGGCCGGGCCCCAGGTGCGGTGGAACTCACGAATTTGAATATTGGTTTGCGGCATCGCGCAGGATCTCCCCTAATCGAACGGTTGACTCCAGGTCTACCCACTCCACTGCTGCATGTGCGCCGGCACCGTGCGGGCCGATGACGACGCACTCGATGCCCGCGGCAGCCAAGAGTGCGGAATCCATCCAGGGCGTATCGCCAAAATAGTCGCCACCACCGGCGGCGCGAATGGCTTCGACGATCGCTGCATCTTGGCTGACTTCAAAGGGCTCCCGCGCAAAGATCAGCTCCACGTCCGCTTCACCCAGTGCCTTGATTTCGGCCATCACCTGATCAATCGATTCGCCGGGAATGGTGCGGCGCTCGATCTGGAGTACGCAGCGGTCGGCATAGGTGCTCAGACCTTGGCCGCCGTTCAACGTCGCGGCATGCAGCGACGGCGGGCCCACCCAGCGGTGCGGCGTCCGCTGGCGCAGTTCTTGTTCCAACAAGTCGAGCTTTGACAGAAAGCGCCCCATCTTCATGTTGGCGTCAATACCCAGCTCGAACCGGCTCCCGTGAGCGGCCCGGCCATGCGTGGTCACCGCAATCCAAGCAAAGCCCTTATGGGCCAGGCAAGTCTTCAGCGACGTCGGCTCCGTGCAGACGGCGCCATCGGTGACGCAATGCCGCAGCACTTCTTCAGTGCCCGCACTGGCATACTCCTCATCGGCCACGGCCGCCAGCACCACATCGCCCGCGGGAGGCGCTTTTGCCAACTCTCGCATGGCCGCCATCGAAGCGACGACGCTGGCCTTCATGTCGTAGGCTCCGCGGCCATAGAGCTTGCCGTCATCGATGCGGCCGCTAAACGGTTCCGCCATCGCCTCCACGCCCACCGTGTCGATGTGGCCGTTCAACATGAGGCTGCGGCCACCGCCCGTGCCCTTTAGCGTTGCGATGACGCTGGGCCGGTCGCCGCCCACCAGTTGCACTTGGCAGCCCAACGCGCGCATCTCCTCTGCCACAAACTCCGCCGCTTCGCGTTCGCCCGGAGAGCCCGGCGTCAGCGTCGGATTCACGGAGTTGATCTGCACCAGCTTGGTGAGCACCCGCTCAATATAGGCGCGCATACGGCAGGCCCTCCCGTTCGATGCGGAGCAGTTGGTTGTACTTGGCCAACCGCTCACTTTGATTCACACTGCCCACCTTGATCTGCCCCGCCCCGCTGCCCACGGCGAGATCCGACATGGTGGTGTCCTCACTTTCACCGGACCGCGCCGAGACCACCGTGCGGTAGCCATTCGCTTTCGCGAGCGCCATCACTTCCAGCGTCTCCGTGACGGTGCCGATCTGGTTCATCTTGATCAACACGCCATTGGCCGCACCTGTGTCGATGCCGCGCTGCAGGCGGCCGGGGTTCGTCGTCAACAGATCATCACCGATCAACTGCACGCGCTGCCCCAGACGTTGGGTGAGCAGTTGCCAGCCATCCCAATCGTCTTCAGCCAGGCCGTCTTCAATCGAAACGATGGGGTAGCGGTCACACCAGCCCGCGAGCAGCTCCACCATGTCGGCGGCGGTGAGAGAGCGCGATTCCCGCGCCAGCCGGTAGACGCCTTCCTCATAGAAGTGCGTCGCCGCCACGTCGAGCGCAATCTTGATCTCGACACCCTCGGCTGCTTCCATCACCAGATCCAGCGCCGCTTCGTTCGACTCAAGCGCGGGCGAGAAGCCACCTTCATCGGCTTTGAGCGACGACCAGCCGCGGGCGTCGATGATGCGCTTGGCGTTGTTGTAGACCCGCACAATCCGTTCCAGCGCCTGCGAGTAGGTGTCGCAGTTGGCGGCAATGATCAGGAAGTCCTGCAGGTCGAGATTGCGCCCGGCATGCAGGCCGCCGCTGATCAGGTTGACCATCGGCACGGGCATGGTGGCGGGACCTTCAGCGATCGACTTCCAGAGCGGCACGCGCTTGGCGTCAGCAATGGCATGCGCCATCGCCATCGAAACAGCCAATGTGGCGTTGGCGCCGAACTGCTTGACATGGCGCAGATGGTCGTCCAACTCAACTTGTGAAGCAATGCCGATGATGGCCGGGGCAATGCCTTCATGGATGTTGCGGACGGCTTTGCGGACGCCCAGGCCGCCATACCGGGCGGGGTCACGATCGCGCAGTTCCAGGGCCTCATGCTTGCCGGTGGAAGCGCCCGACGGCGCGATGGCGCGGCCGTGTGCGCCACCCGTCAACCAGACTTCAGCCTCTACCGTGGGCCGTCCCCGTGAATCCAACACTTCCAGCGCGCGGACGCGCTCAATGGGTCTCATGCCATCTTCTCCCACACTGTTTCAAGCGATGCCGGGTGTGCCGTGAGCAGCCAGCGGGCGATGTTTCGGGCCTGCTGCTTCTCAGGCTCCGCCGTGATGTAGTCTTCCTTCGATTTGCCATCGATGCGGGCCAGCATCAGACAGCCCAGCTCATGGATGGTGTTTTGTTCAACGCTCGGATCGAGGCCATCGACGCCCGCGTAGCCTTGCCAATAAGCCTGCGCCACGTGCAGGTAATCCGCGCGGCGGGCCGGGAAGTGGATCACCTTCAGCAGCAGATGGGTCAGGCAGAAGGCGACATCGAAGGCCGGGTCGCCATAGTGCGCCACCTCGAAATCGAGCATCAGCACCCGGTCCGGATAGACGAACAGATTCTTCGGCGAATAGTCGCCATGGACCAGCGTGGTCCGATGAGCGAGCATGCGCGCCACCTCCGCTTCGATCAGCGGCGCCAGATCTGGATGCGCCTTCGCAGTGAAGCGGTGATAAGGATCGATGCGGCCTTGGATAAACACTTCCTGATCACCAAACCAGGTCTGCGTGCGCGGGTCCCGGGCGGCGCGGGCGTGCATCTGGCCCAACATGGCCCCCACGCGCTCAGCGGCCGCCACATCGGTGTCGCCACGGAGCAAGGCGGTCTTCCAAAGCTCGCCTCCAGGTGGGGCATACGTCATGCCGAAGATGAAGTTCTCATCGTCGACAAAGCGCACTTGCGGCGCGGAGCCGGGCAGCAGGTCGCCGAGCATCTCCATGCAGCGCCGTTCATTGATGATGCGCTTCTGGTCGAACAGCCATTCCTCCGCCACGCGGAGCTTCGCGAGGGACTGCTTGAAGACTAGGCACTCCGTGTCGGTCTCCACCATCAGCACGACGTTCGAGACGCCGCCGGACAGCTCCTCCGCGCGGCGCACGCGCAGGCCGCGTGATTCCAGATACTCCGCATTCAGCGTCACGGTGCTCATTTCGCCCTACCAAGCATGAGATTCTAGTTTTGCATTGGAGACCCTGGAACTGCCGCAGGCCGGCCGCGAGACGAGCGGTGCGGAACTGGACGAACGACTGGAGACCGTCCCGGAAGGCGCGGCGGTGTTTGCGATCTTTGCCGATCAAGGCGAGCCGTACCTGGCCCGCACGTCGCAACTGCGCCGCCGTCTGAAGCGGCTGTTAGGCCCGAATGCACGCGTCTTCTCGCTGCGCGCGGTGGCCCGGCGGATTGCGTGGGAGCTGACGGCATCACGCCTGGATGGCAACCTCGCCTTATACGAAGCCGCCCGCCGCTACTTCCCCGCCAACTATGCGCGCTACATCCGGCTACGTCCGCCGAGTTACTTGAAGCTTCTTTTGGCGAATGAGTTTCCGCGCAGCCAAGTGACCTCACGCTTGACCGGCGGCGAAGGGCGCTTCTATGGGCCCTTCCGCACGCGCGCCGCGGCGGAGGCGTTTGAGGCGCAGTTTCTGGATCTGTTCCAACTGCGCCGCTGCCCGGAGGATCTGGCGCCGGCCGCGTCGCACCCGGGCTGCATCTATGGCGAAATGAACCTCTGCCTGCGCCCCTGCCAGATGGCCGTCACTCCGAACGAATACTTAAGCGAGGTGCGTCGCGCGGGGGAATTTCTCGCGACCAATGGTTCGACGCTTCTCGATGGGATCGCGGCGGCGCGGGATCGGGCGAGTGAAGAACTGGAGTTTGAAGAAGCGCAACGCCAGCACCGGCGCTTCGAGAAAGTATCCGACGTGCTGAAGCTGCGCGATGAGCTGGCGCATGACATGAGCCAGCTACGCGGCTTGGCCGTGCTATCGGCCCCTGAGCCCGGCTTTGTGCGCTTGCGGCCCTTCGTCGAGGGATGGTGGCAGACGCCGATCAACTTCAGCTTGGCGGGTGCCGGGCAATCGATGGATGCGCGGTTGCGGGATGTTCTCGATTCCGTCTGTGCCACACGCACTTCGGTACAGGAGCGCAATGACCATACGGCGCTACTGGCGCAGTGGTTCTATTCGACGTGGCGGGACGGTGAGTGGCTGCCGTACCCGCTCTCCTACCGGAAGCTGGTGCGGGCCATCAACTCTGTCTGGCAGTCGCAAGCCACGCACGGGTTTCCGCCTGCAGCTGTTTGAACACTTCCGGGTACTCACCCGCCAGCGTGCGCCGCTCCTGCGGATCGTCCTTGACGTTGTAGAGCCAGCGGTTCTCGCCCATCTCCAAGTACTTCCAATCGCCGCGCATGGCCGCGAGCATGTGCCAGCCTTCGACGGTGAACTCCCAGAACACCGTGCGGTCCGGCGCTTTGGCTTTGCCGCGCCAGACATCGAGCATGTTGGTGCCGTCCACCTTCCAGCCGCTTTCCGGGCGGCCTCCCGCGGCCTGGAGCATGCTGGGCATCACGTCGGTCATGTGCATTACTTCGCTGGACCGTTTGCCCGCAGGTACCTGCCCGGTCCAGCGGACGATGCCCGGCACGCGGATGCCACCTTCTTCCAGTGATCGCTTCTGGCCGCGGAAAGGCTGATTGGAATCGTGATGCCAGGGCGCGCCAAAGGTGCGCTCTTCAAAGGTGGCGCCGTTGTCGGAGCTGAACAGGATGACCGTATCTTTCCCAAGCCCCGCGTCGTCGATGGTTTTGACGATGCGGCCGATGGCCGAATCCAGGCGCTCGATCATGGCGGCGTAGGCGGCGCGGACGGGCTTTGAGGGGTCCTTTTCCGGGAACTTGCCGCGGTACTTCTTCAGGTTCTCTTCCGGCGCTTCCACCCAGAAGTGAGGCTCGATGAAGGGCACGTAGAGCAGAAACGGATCGGCCTTCTTTTGATTGATGAAGCGCACGGCTTCGTTCGCTAACAGGTCGCAGGAGTAGCCGCTGACCGGCTCCGAGGTGCGATTGCGCCACAGCGCTTTGGGGAAATGCTCCCAGGCGTGCAGGGCATCAAGATAGCCGAACGTCTCATCAAAGCCCTGCTCCAGCGGATGCGTGAAGGTCTCGCCGCGTTCATTGGGCTTGGCGAGTTTGCCTTGATGCCACTTGCCGAACAACGCCGTCGAGTAGCCCAGCGGCTTCACGGCCTCAGCCAGCGTCACTTCATCCTTGGGGATGTCGGTGACGTTGTTGCGCACCGTATTGTGGATGCCGTACTTGCCCGTGAGCAGTGCCGCGCGCGACGGAGCGCAGAGCGGATACGCCGAATACCAGCGGTCAAACACCGTGCCCTGCGCGCCCAGGCGGTCAAGATTAGGCGTCGACCATTCCTTGCGCCCGTTGAAGCTGACGTCATGGTGGCCCATGTCGTCGGCATACAGGATCACCAGATTGGGCCGGCGCGTCGATTGCGCGTTCATCAACGGGGCAGCCAGTGGCGCCGCAAGTAGGCTGGAGGCGAAAGTTCGGCGAGTGAGCATTCTCGAATGAGTATGCTACGCCGACGGGTCGTGACGGAGGGGCCGTCTCCTTAGCGGTTGTACTTCGGCGCCACTGCCCGCGAGATCGCCCACGCTTCATCGCACAGCTTCAATGTCGCCTCATCGAGCGGCCCGTCTTCAGCCGCGTGGACGTTCTCTTGGAGCTGCGCAATGCGGGAGGCGCCCAGCAGAATGGAGGTGGCTTCAGAATGGTGCAGCAGCCAGTTCAGCGCAATGCTGATGAGCGGTCGATCGGATTGCTTCAGCACTTCCACGGCGCGGTGCATGGCGTCGTGCCAGTAGCGGTCCAGGTACATCTGGTTGCCGTCAAAGCGTGAGCCTTCCACCGGCTTGGCCGGGTGCTTTCCGGTTAGCAGGCCGCCAGCGAGCGGGTTGTAGACGCAAGTCTCAATGCCGTACTGCTTGGCCATGGGCATGTACTCTTGCTCCAGGCCACGGGCCAGAAGGTTGTACATGGGCTGCGTGACGGTGACGGGCACAAAGCCGCGGCGGGCGGCGATCCAGCGGGCTTCCACCATCTGCCAGGCCGGGTAGTTGGACATGGCGGGCTGGCGGATCTTGCCCATGCGCCGCAGGTCTTCCAGCGCCTCCAGCGATTCCTCCAGCGGCACCGCCGGGTCCGGCATGTGTAGGTAGTAGAGGTCCACGTAGTCCGTCTTCAAGCGGCGCAGCGAGTCGTCAATGTGTTTGAAGATGGCCGCGCGCGAAACGCCGATGTCGAGCGGCCCATCGCCCATCTTGCCCCGGACTTTTGTCGCCAGCAGAAAATCGTCGCGCTTGCCGCGCGCCTCAATCCAGTTGCCGATGATCTGTTCGCTCTTCCCTAGGTTGTAGACATTCGCCGTATCGATCAACGTGATGCCGTGGTCCAGGCAGAAATCGAGGATGCGGTGCGAGTCTGGCTCACTGACTTGCGAGCCGAAGGTCATGGTGCCGAAGGAAAGGCGGGGAAGGGTATTCATTTCGATGTTGGAACTGGCACCCACCAGCGTAACGCCGCTGGCCCCCCTTCAGCCCCTGTTGTGTGAGCACACAAGTATGTATACTTGCACAAATGCTAGGGGTGCCTTCCAGGCATGCAGCTTCTTTGCAAATGAGGTGTTCTATGACTCGTCTGTCGACATGGGTGGTTTTGTTGGCCGGTTCCACGGCCTTCGCACAGGAGTTTCGCGCCACGATCGCCGGCCGCGTGATCGACGCGCAGAATGCGGCGATTGTGGGAGCTACCATTGTGGCCACGCAAATCGGCACCCAGGCCAAAGTGGAGACGGTGTCCGGCACCGACGGCTTGTACACGATCCCGTTCCTCACGCCCGGCCAGTACCGGCTGACGGCGGAGTTGGCGGGCTTCAAGCGCTACGTGCGCGAAAGCCTCCCGGTGGGTGCCAACGAACGGGTGGCGATTGAAATCCAGATGGAATTGGGCGCGGTCACTGAGACCGTGAATGTCACCAGCGAAGCACCCGTGCTGCAGACCACCACGGCCTCCACCGGACAAGTGATCTCTTCCGCGCAGATTGAGAACATGCCGGTTTCGGGCCGCACGCCGCTGGCGCTGGCGCAATTGGCGTTTGGCGTGGTCCCCAACACCGACCCTCGCTTTACGCGGCCCTTTGACAACGCCGGTCCTTCGGGGTTTTCGATGGGAGGGTCCCCGGCGCAGGTGAATGAGTTGCTGCTTGATGGTGCGCCCAACAACACCGGCAATCTTCGCGTGGCCTACAACCCGCCCATGGACGCGGTGAGTGAGGTGAAGGCGGAGAGCTTCCAGGCTGACGCCGCCTATGGCCACTCCGGCGGCGGCACGGTGAACATCATCACCAAAGGCGGCGCCAACGAGTTCCACGGCACGTTGTATGAGTTCAACCAGAACTCCGCCTTCAACGCCACGCCCTTCTTCACCAACCGGGCCGGGGCGAAGAAGCCGGTGAGCCGTTTTAATCAATACGGCGGATCGTTCTCCGGTCCGGTCCGCATTCCCAAATTGATGGACGGACGCAACAAGGTCTTCTTTCTGTTCGCTTATGAAGGCGTGAAGGATGCCCTGCCCGCCCCCAGCACCAACACCATGCCCACCGCCGCCCAGCGCGACGGCAACTTCTCGGCATTGCTGAATGTGGGTTCGATCTACCAGATCTACGATCCGCAAACCGGAGTAGCTGCCGGAGGCCGGATCTCGCGGCAGCCCTTCCCGGGCAACGTGATTCCCTCCAACCGCATCTCGCCTATCGCGAAAAACTATCTGCAGTACTACGTGCTGCCCAACCAGCCCGGACAGGCCAACGGCCAGGCGAACTATCTTTCCAACACCGATGGCGAGCGCAACAGCTTCAACAACTTCATCGGCCGGCTGGACTTCAACGTATCCGACAAGCACCGGTTCTTCTTTGGAGCCCGCAACAATCTGCGCGTCGGCAGCGGCGGCAATGGATTTGGCAAGACGGTCTACGACAACCCCACGGCGGGCAACTATCTTCAGCGCCTGAACTGGGGCCTGACCTTTGATGACGTCTACACGATCAATTCGCGCTTCCTGGTGAACAGCCGCGTCAACTGGACCCGCTTTGTGGAGCCGTTGACGAACTTCTCGCTCGGCTACGACTCCTCAACGCTGGGGTTGCCCGGCTATCTGTCCGCCAACGCTCCGCGCAAGGTGCTGCCCCGGATCTCGTTTGCTTCCTCTTCTTCTTACGCGGCCCTGGGTGACACGGGCGGCACGGAGCTGCCGCTGGACATCTTCCAGATCTTTGAAAGCTTCACCAAGCTCCAAGGCAAGCACACCATCAAGTTTGGCGTGGATGTGCGCCAGTATCGCGAATCGCAGTTGAGCTCGGGCTACACCAACGGCACGTTCGTGTTCGGCAACAACTGGACCAACGGCCCGCTGGACAACTCGCCCGCGGCTCCGATTGGTCAGGATCTGTCGGCCTTCCTGCTGGGGCTGCCGACGTCGGGCCAATACGACTTGAACGCCTGGCGCCAGAACAAGAACCATTACTACTCGGTGTTCCTGCAGGATGACTTCCGGGTGAGCTCCACGCTGACTCTGAACTTGGGGTTGCGCATGGAAGGTGAAACGCCCACCACCGAACGCTATAACCGCACCATCAACGGCTTCGACAACAGCACGGCAAGCCCCATTGCCGCCCGCGCCTTGGCGGCCTACACGGCCAATCCCATCGCGGAGATCCCGGCCGGCCAGTTCAAAGTGAATGGCGGCCCGACCTTCGCCTCACCCACCAACAAGGGCATCTATTCAACGCCCAAGGCGAACTTCTCGCCGCGCATCGGCTTTGCCTGGTCACCCGGCTTTCTGGCGAAAACGGTGATCCGCGGCGGCGTGGGCTTCTTTTACTTCCCCTACGGCATTGCGGGCAACCAGGCACCGGGCTTTAGCCAGACAACCCCGCTGGTGCCTAGCAACGATGGCTTCCTGACATCATTTGCGACCCTGGCCAATCCCTTCCCCACCGGCATTCAGACGCCCAGCGGCTCCGGCCTTGGCCTGGCCACGTTTGCCGGCAAGAACATCACCTTCTACGACCCGAACCCCGGCTACCCGTATTCGGCGCGCTGGCAGATGTCGATCCAACGGGAGCTGTTCCCCAACACACTGCTCGAGATCGGCTACATCGGCAACAAGACGGTGAAGATGCCGGTGGACCACAACTTCAACGGCATTCCGCTGCAGTATCTGTCGAACTCGCCCGCGCGAGACCAGGCCACAATCGATCGTCTCTCCGCCAATGTGGCCAATCCATTCGCCGGCCTGCTGCCCGGCACCAGCATCAACGGCAGCGTGGTGCCGCGCAGCCAATTGTTGACGGCGTTCCCGCAGTACACCGGCACCAACAGCGTCTTGGGACAGGCGTTCACGGATGGGTCGTCTCATTTCCACGCTCTCGATGCGCGCATCGAAAAGCGATTCTCGAAGGGCTTCCTGATGCTGATCAACTTCCAGTACTCGAAGCTGCTCGAAAGGCGGAGCCGGCTGAATGATCTCGACCCGGCGCTGGAAAAGCGCACGGCCGCCGAAGACCGTCCGTACCGGCTGGTCTGGAGCGGCACCTACGACTTGCCGTTCGGCAAGGGCAAAGCTTTTTTGAGCACGGCCCATCCGGTGGTGAACTACATCCTGGGCGGTTGGAACGTCAACCTGATCACCACGTTCACCACAGGCACGGCGCTCAACTGGGGCAACGTGATCTACTACGGCGGTCCGCTCAACCTGGACTCGCACAACGTCGACAGCGCCTTCGACACATCCCAGTTCAACCGCGTCGCCGCGCAGCAACTGGCCTCGAACCGGCGGACTTTCCCCACCCGCTTCGCCAACCTTCGCGCCGACAAAGTGCAGCAGGTGGACTTCTCCATCATCAAGGGATTCAAGATCACCGAGAAGGTGCGCATGACCTATCGCGCGGAGTTCTTTAATAGCACCAACCGCGCCATCTTCAACGCGCCCGACCTGGGCGCGACATCATCGACGTTCGGCAAGATCACGGGCCAAGCTAATACGCCGCGCCGCATCCAGATGGCGCTGCGGTTGGTGTTTTAGCGCCGCGTCGGATCAATGGGGAGCAGTTGTTCAGCCTGCTCCCGCGCGTGGCGTTAGAGCTTCACCGTCTTCGAATCCGCCGTCTTCCCGGCCTTATCCACCACGCGGATGAAGTACTCTTCCTCACCTGGTGCGGCGGAGTTGTCGAAGAAGTCCCATGGCTCTTCGCTGGTTTGTGGTTCGAACGGCCGCGTGAAGACCTTGACGCCTTTGCGGAAGACCTCGTAGCGCGCGAGCGGGTCAGCCCCGGCAAAGCCGGTGTTCCACAGGACCTGCACGTCGCCTGAGTTGCGCTTGCGGAGCTCCAGTTGCGGCGCCATCAGTCCTCGGGCGGCCATCTGGAAGAAGTTGGTGTCGGTGGAATGCTTGGCGGCCACGTCATCTTCGATGGCGCGCATGCGGGCCTGGTCGAGGTTCGGCATCTGGCAGGCGGCCAGGTTGGCGGCGATCTGGTCGCGCGCGGGGTCGTCGTTCTTGTCGGTGAGGCCGATGCCGGTGATCAACGTCGAGACACCTTTGATCGACAGCACGTAGCGCAGGAAGTCGCGATGGTCCACTTTGCCGGGTTGGCCCACGGTGGGCACGCTTTGGCCGGGCTGCGACGCGTACTTCTTTTCCAGGCCGTACATCACGCCGTCAGCGAAGATCTTCATGCCGATGATGCCCATGCCCTTGGCTTGCGCGACCGGTACGGAGTTGTGCTGGTGGCAGGCGAAGTGTTTGTCGTTGGGGTTCAGGGCAACTAGCAGCGTCTCCAGGTCGTTGTTCTTGTCCTTGCGCATGGCGTACATGTGGACATAGGGGTTGGAGTGGCCGGTGATGCCGATATGCCGGATGTACTTCTTCTGGCCGGGATTCAAGCCCGTCAGGTTGGTGCCGTCGCGGTAGTCCTTCAGCGCCGCCACGACGCCGACGCGCGGCAGGGACTTCTCGCCCGGGTTGTCGTAGCCTTCAAACGCGGCATCGACATCGGATTCATTCACCAGCGTGTGGATCTGCATCAGGTCGATGTAGGCGCCATCGGGGATGTACCCTTTGCCGTCGCCGAAGAACTGCGTCATCGAGCGGAGCAGATCTTCTACCGCCAGCCGCATGCCGCTGCCCGCGCGGCCCACCGGTTGAGCATCGCCACGCACAATGGCTGTGCGCAGGCTGGTCTTGGTGGCCAGAAAAAGTCGCGCGCGCAGGTTGGCGTCATAGCCGGGCTGGCCGGGGACCAGGTTCAGAATGCGGAAGGCTTTGCCGTAGTTGAGCTGGCTCAACTGGTAGTTATTGGCAGTCTCCAAATACGTGATGCCGCTGCGCACGGCCTTCACCACGATCGACGGACCCTCTTCGCCCGGCAGGTCCCACATCACTTTGTTGCCACCAGCCAAGCCGAAGGTCGTCACTTCGCGGCCGGTGCGGCCCAGCGGGCGCGTGGCCAGGGTCTGCGCCACCGGGTGCGCCCAGACGCGGAACTTTCCGGCAACGGGCAGAAACGTGGAGGCCATCAACATACGGCGAGTAATGGGGTGACGCATGGGGGAAGTTTATCGGATTCGGCCTTGGCCCGCTGGAGAGAGAGGCGCCTCAAGAGTGGTTCTGACTGATCAGTCGCGGAGTTGGGCTGGTGGGATGAAAGGGCAATTGTCAGAGGGAGTGTGTCCAAACGGAGACATAGGTAACACATTAGACCGGAGACATCGGTAACACTTTTCAGGAGAGCCGCCGGGGG
>JAPKYZ010000032.1 GCA_026394055.1 Acidobacteriota bacterium | reverse complement strand
ATCTGCGTCAGTACGAATCCGGCGCGGCGGTTCACGCTGGATGTCTACCGCATGGGCTACTACGGCGGTGCCGGGGCTCGGCTGATGACAAAGCTGGGGCCGTTTAGCGGGAAGGTCCAGCCGGACCCGCCCGTGGGCGAGAAGCGGCTGCGGGAGTGCCAGTGGGAGCCGTCACTTGAACTGCCCATTCCCGCCGACTGGCCCAGCGGCGTCTACCTGGGCCATCTTAACGCCATCCCCACAGCCGCAGTTCAACAGACGCGCTCGGAGCATGCCTGGCAAAGCTACATCGTCTTCGTCGTGAAGGACCAGCGGAAGGCGGGCATCCTGTTCCAGGTGAGCGACAACACCTGGCAGGCCTACAACCGCTGGCCGGATGATTATTCGCTCTACACGGACCCGCGCCACTCCTGGGCCCCGGCGGTGGCGGCCAGCTTTGATCGGCCCTACGCCAAGTACTCCCAGATTCTCGACTACCCGCACGCCGTCGGGTCCGGCGAGTTTCTGCTGTGGGAGTTCCCTCTCTGCTACTGGCTGGAGCAGCATGGCTACGACGTCAGCTACGTCAGCAACTCCGACATGGTGAACCCGGCCGAATGGCGGCGCGGCAAAGTTTTCTTGAGCGTCGGCCATGACGAATACTGGGACCCGCGCCAGTACGACGCGGCGCTCGCCTCAATTCAAGAAGGCATGACGCACCTCTACCTATCGGGCAATTCCGTCATGGGCGTCACGCCATTCGAGGCAAGCACCGATGGCCGGCCCAACCGGCGGCTGTCGCGAGAAGGCGTCTACGGCGGTATCTACGGCAACTTCCCCGAGTTCTTCCAAGCGGTGACGGACTTCAAGCAGCACGGACCGTCGGCGCGGGCGCTGATGGGGGCGCATTCGATCTACCCGGTGAATGGGGGCGATGATTGGGTCTGCGCCAAGCCGGAGCATTGGATGTTTGAGGGCACGGGCATGAAGCGCGGTGACCGTATCCCGGGCCTGGTCGGCTGGGAGTTCCATGGCGACCCGGCTCCGATTCCGGGCCTCGAAATTGTGGCCGAAGGCGACGCGCTGCAAAGCGGCGTCCGGCCCAGCCACTGGTGCTCCACCATCTACCCGGGCCCCAAGAAGAACTTCGTCTTCCAGGCCTCCACCGTCTGGTGGCCGCAGGGTTTGAGTTCCCCGCCCGGACACGTACTGCCGTGGTCCCATTGGGTGCGCCCGCACGGGCCGGACCCGCGGGTGCAGCGGATGACGCAGAATCTGTTGGCGCGGGGATTGAAGGGCTAGCTGCGTTCCGCCGCAGAAGTGGCACCGGCCACCGCTCCCTTGCGGTCACCGCACTGTAAGCGGCGGACGACGAAAGCCAGAGACGCTGATTCTGAGCCGCCATGCGTCAGCATGCGGTTGGCGGAGTTTGGGCGACGGTTACGGCAGCGCAAACACAAAGATCGCTGACTGGCTGGCGATGGCGACGTACTGCTTGCCTTTGACGGCGTAGGCCATCGGCGAGGCCACGATGTTCGCGCCCGTGTAGTAGTGCCAGAGATACTTGCCGGTGCGGGCGTCGAGGGCGATCAGGTTGCCATCGTTGGATGAGGCGAAGGCGACGCCTCCGGCCGTGGCCAGCACGCCCGTGGCGGATGAACCGGTTTGCAGAGGGAAGTTCCATTTAACGGCTCCGGTGAGCGCGTCGAGCGCTCGCACCGCGCCGGGCGTGCCTTGCTTCGGGTCAATCTCCTGGCCGCCGCCGGTGTAGCCTTCGCCGGGTTGGGGGTCTTTGGTGACACTTGTGTAGATGGCGCAGGCTTCGCGAACGGAGACGAGGAAGAAGCCGGTGGCCGGATCATAGGAGGGCGAACCCCAATTGGCCGACCCAGCCGCGTCGGGGCACACAAAGTTGCCGTCTGGCGTGGGCGTCGTGTTGGGCAGGACGATGGGGCGGCCTTTGTCGTCGAGCCCCTTCGCCCAGGTCTGTTTGGCGAACGCTTGCCCGGTAATGAACTCGCCGGTGGTGCGATCGAGCACATAGTAGAAAGCGTTGCGCTGGGCGGTGATGAGCAGCTTGCGCTTCTGGCCGCGGATGGCGGCATCGATCAGCACCGGGGTCTGGTTGCCGTCCCAATCGTGCACGTCGTGCGGCGTGAACTGGAACCACCACTTCATGCGCCCGGTCTTGGGATCAAGCGCCAGCACGGAGCAGCTGTAAAGGTTATCGCCCAGCCGCACGGAGCCGTCATAGTCCGGCCCCGGGTTGCCCGTGGTCCAGAAGATGGTGTCGGTATCGGCGTCGTAGGTGCCGGTCATCCATGTCGGCGCACCGCCGAAATCGGCTGACTTTTCGGGCTGCCACGTCTTGCGGTTCGGATCGCCCGGTTGCGGCGTCGAGTAGGTGCGCCACAGCCGCTTGCCGGTCTTGGCGTCGTAGGCATCGACAAAGCCAGTGAGCGCGCATTCGCCGGACGTAACGCCGACGATGATCTTGCCATCGATCGCGAGAGGCGCGTGGGTGATGGAGAAGCCCTTGCGGTAGTCTTCCACTTCGACATCAAAGATGGTGTTGCCGGACTTGGCATCGAGCGCCACCAGGTGCGTGTCGAGCGTGGCCAGAAACAGCCGGTCGCCCAACATCGCGAAGCCCCGGTTGGTCATCACGGTGCAGTGGCTGGCCACCGGCGGCAGGCGACGCTTGTACTGCCACATCGGCCGCCCCGTCTGCGCATCCAGTGCCGCCGCATCGTTCAGCGGACCCGTGACAAACATCAACCCATCGACGACGATGGGCGTGGTCTCCACCGTGTTGCCGCCCAGCTGATAGGTCCACTGGCTTTTGAGCGACGGCGCGTCGGCGGGCGTGATCGACTTCAAGCCGGAATAGTGCGTGCCGCGCAGGTCGCCCCAATAGGTGAGCCAGTTCTGCGGCTCCGCGGCGGCGTTCTTCAGACGGTCAAAGGTGATGTTGAGATCAGAAGCGGGGGTCCAAGTGGCGCTGGGTTCATAGCGGATGGGCGCCTTCACCAGAAAGGCCACCAGATCGTCCCGCTGGGCGGCGGTGAGCGTGGAGTGGGGCGTCGCAACAGTCTTGAAGGTGTGGTCGCGCTTGGCGAAAGAGTGCCAGTGGGCCTTGTCGTCCATCAGTTGAAGCGTGAACGTATCTTCATTCTTCTTCACGCCGCGGATGAGGGCACCCGCGCTGCGAGCCTCCACCAGCTTCAGGGGCGCGCTGATTGCCGCCGCCAGGCCCGGGGCGCGGTGACGGTTGCGAACATCAGTCAGCTCTGGCGCCGTCACGCCACCTCGGCCGCCGAACATGTGGCATTGGCTGCACTGCCCCGCCCCAAAGAACAGCTGCCGTCCCTGATCCTGATTGCCGGTGAGCGTGACGCTTGCGTCACCACCCAAGGAACGCAGGAACAGAACCACCTTGCGAGCATCGTCGGCGGGCATGGGGATGGCGGGCATTTGCGTTCCGGCGATGCCCTTGGTGATGTTCCGGACCAGGTCCTCATCCGCGGCGCCGTGCTTCCATTGCCCGGTGGTCAGGTCCGACCCGCGCCCCCCTTTGCCCGTGTCACCATGGCAGGCCGAGCAGCTCTTGACGAACAACTGGCGGCCACGGTCCACGTCAGGGTGTTGGGCGCAGGCAATGGTGGCGGCCAGGAAAAGCGAGGAACGATACAGGGTTCGCATGGGCAAAGCATGCCCATTTAATCAGAACCAGTGCCTTGCCGCCGTAGCGAGTGCGCGGCACCGGTCCTGGGGCGAGTCAATAGTATGATCAGGGCGATGCCGTCATTGACTCGCCGTGATCTGTTTAAGTCCACGCTGGCCGCCCCGTTGCTCGCCCCCGCGGCCACTACCAAGCCGCCCAACATCGTCCTGATCTACTGCGACGATTTGGGCTATGGCGACCTGGGCTGCTACGGTTCCGCCATCAAGACTCCGAACCTGGACCGGATGGCGGCTGAAGGGGTGCGCTTCACGCAGTTCTATTCGGCCAATCCGGTCTGCTCGCCCTCTCGCGCCGCATTGCTGACGGGCCGGTATCCCACGCGGGTCAGCGTGCCGCGGGTGCTGTTCCCCACGGACAAGACGGGGCTGCCGGATTCTGAGACCACCATCGCGCAGATGTTGAAGCCCCAAGGCTACAAGACCATGTGCATCGGCAAGTGGCATCTGGGACATCTACCGCAGTTCCTGCCCACTAATCGCGGCTTCGACAACTATTTCGGCATTCCCTATTCCAACGACATGTCGCCCCGTTGGCTGATGCAGGACACGCAGGTGATCGAGCAGCAGGCGACGCTTGAGACCTTGACGCCGCGCTATACCGAGCAGGCGGTGCAGTTCATTGAACGGTCCCAAGGCAACCCGTTCTTCCTCTACATGCCGCATACTTACCCGCACATCCCGTTGGGGGCGTCGCCCAAGTTCCGGGGCAAGTCCCCGCAAGGCATCTATGGCGATGTGGTGCAGGAGCTGGATTGGAGCGTCGGCCAGATCCTGGACACCTTGAAGAAGCGGAACCTGGACCGGGACACGCTGGTGATGTTCTCAAGCGACAACGGCCCCTGGTTTCAAGGCAGTCCTGGGAAGCTACGGGGCCGCAAGGGCATGACCTGGGAAGGCGGCGTGCGGGAGCCCTTCATCGCCCGCTTCCCCGGCCGGATTCCACGGGGCATTACACAGGCCGGGGTCTCCGGCACCATTGACATCCTGCCGACGATCGCCCAGATGTGTGGGGCGAGCAAACCGGCTCAGCCGCTCGACGGCATCGACATCTGGCCACTGCTCTCTGGCCGGACGCAAACGCTGGACCGGGAGATGCTGCTCTACTTCGATGACTGGAACATCCAGTGCGCCCGCTGGGGCAAGTGGAAGTTGCATGTGGCGCGGTACAACAACGTCACCTACAGTCCAGCTCCGTCGGGCGGCCGGGTGAATCTGCCGCTGGTGCAACCGGAGCTCTACGATCTGACCACGGATGTGGATGAGAGCTTCGACTGCGCGGCCGAGAATCCAGAAGTGGTGAAACAGATGCTGGCCCGGCTGGACCGGATGCTGGCCACGTTCCCGCCAGAGGTTACGCAAGCCTGGGCGGCGACAAAGGCTCGCCAAGTGGCTCCGACCGCCACGGGAGCCGTGCCGCGAGTGAAGTCCAACTAGGGCCCATCGCGCCCCACTGGGCCCCCAGTGCTTTGCCGTTCCGCCGTTTTTTTTCCGGATTCCGGGACAGAGTGGGACAAAGTGAGACATTTTAGCGATCGCTTGGAGTGAGCTTGAGCTGCATTCCACGCGCGTTTCATGGTGGAGCAAGGATTGTCAGGCAACCGTCAAAACGGACGCAACTGATTGGTTAGAAGCCACTTATATGAGCAGCTGACGAGTGAATGCCGCACCTGAGGTGGGGATACCGCCGAGGCAGTGCGGGTCGATCTAGTGATGCCTGCGTTTTGGGCTCGGCCTGGGCTGAACAGGCTCAGGCGCTCAAGTCCAGCTTGCCGGTCGAGTCGCCAAAGTTCTCCGCCGGAACTCCGGCGCGGTCCATCATGTTGACAAAGAGATTGGTGACCGGAGTCCCGGCGGGGGCCGCCACGTAGCGGCCGCCGCGCAGGCCACCGGCATGACCAGCGATCAACAGCGGCAGGTTCTGGTTGGAGTGCTGATTGCCGTCGCTCAACGCGCCGCCGTAGAGGATGCTGGAATGATCGAGCAGGCTGCCATCGCCATCGGGCGTCGCCTTCAGCCGCTCCACGAAGTAGCTGAACAGCTCCACGTGCAGGCAGTTGATCTTGGTCACCTTCTCGATGAAGTCCGGGTGATTGCGATGATGCGTGAGCGGGTGGTGCGGATCGGGCACGCCGATCTCGGGGTAGGTGCGCACGCTGCCTTCGCGGCCCATCATCATCGTCGAGACGCGCGTCAGATCGGCCTGGAAGGCGATCACTTGCAGGTCGAACATCAGCTTGACGTACTCGTTGAAGGCGAACGGGATGCCGGACGGCTTTTCGCCCATCGGCACTTCGGGGTCCTTTTCCGCCTTGGCGATGCGGGTCTCCACTTCGCGGATGGCGGTGAGGTATTCGTCCAGCTTCCGCTTATCAGAGGCACCCAGCGTGCCAGCCAACGATTGCGTGTTCTGCCGCGTGAGATCCAGAATGCTCTTGCGGTAGAGCGCGCGGCGGGCGCGGGTGGCGGGGTCGAGGCTGGGGTCCACGGTGCCGAACAGGCGCTCAAAGACCGAGCGCGGGTTTACTTCCACGGCCAGCGGCGTTTCCGGGTTCTTCCACGACAGACTGTTGGTGTAGGCGCAACTGGAGCCGGTGTCGCAATTGCCCACCATGCGCGAATCTTCGCAGCCCAACTGCAGCGACGGCACGCGGGTTTCGCTGGCGAAGTGGTGCGCGGCGATCTGGTCAAACGTCGTGCCCGCGCGGACATCGGCGCCCGCGGTGTACTTAGGGATCGCACCCGAAAGAAAGCTGCCCGACGCCCGAGCATGGCCGCCGCCCTTGGCTTTGGTGGCCGCGTGATTGGCCAAGCCGGAGATCAGCGTAATGTCGGACCGGAACCGTTCCAGCGGCTTCAGGATGCGCGTGAACTCAAAATCAGTGCCCGTCTTCGCGGGAGACCACTGGTTCATCATGATGCCATTCGGCACATAGACCACCGCCATCCGGCTAGCTTTCGCCGTCTTGGCCGGTGCGGCCAGCGCCGGGTGCATGGCATCGAGCAGCGGCAGGCCGAGCGCGACGCCCGCCCCACGCAACAAGGTCCGGCGCGAAAGATGCTTTTGGGTGAGAACGGTCATTCCGAATGGGCTCCTGCGACTGCCACGGCTCGCCGCTCGAGAAACGGCAGACTCTTCACTATCTCAAGGACGAGGGCCGAGAAGCGATAGTTACGCTCCGGCAGCTTGCCGGCAATGGCGGACACCACCGGGCGGTCGGCCCGCTCCAGGCCTCGGCCCAGCGCGTACGTGAGCAGCTTATCGGTCAGGCCTTTCACAAACGCCTCCCGATCCTGCTTCAGCAGCGCTTTCAATTCCACCGGACCTTTGAACTTACGGCCGCCGGGTAGCTCACCCGAAGCGTCCACCGGGAACTTGCCATCGAGATCACGCCAAGCGCCGACGGCGTCCAGGTTCTCGAGACCAAAGCCCAGCGGGTCCATCCGCGAGTGGCAAGAGGCACACGTGGCATTCGCCCGGTGCGCTTCCATCTGCTGGCGCAACGACGCGGTCTGGCCGACTTTTGATTCATCGAGCGTCGGCACGGCGGGCGGAGGCGGAGGCGGCGGGGCGTTCAGCAGGTTTTCTAGAATCCACTTACCCCGCAGCACGGGTGAGGTCCGCGTCGAGTACGACGAGATGGTGAGGATGCTGCCATGGGCCAATACCCCGCCCCCACGCGCGGTCTGGCTCATGTCAACGCGGCGGAATTCCGGTCCGGTAATGCCCGGGATGCCGTAGAAGCGCGCCAGCCGCTCATTCAAGTAAGTGTGCTTGGCGTCCAAGATGTCGAGTACGCTGCCATCTTCACGGATCAGATTTTCGATGAACAGCTCCGTCTCGCGGCGCATGGCCAAGCGCAGGCTGTCTTCAAAGTCCGGGAAGTTGCGGAAGTCCGGCTTCATCACGTCGATGTTTTTGAACTGGAGCCACTGGCCAGCAAAGTTTTCGACCAGCGCGCGAGCCTTGGGGTCACGCAACATGCGCTGGACTTGAGCCGCCAACACGGCGGGCTGGCGCAGGCGCTGTTGCCCGGCCACAGCGAGCAGCTCGGCATCGGGCATGCTGCTCCACAGGAAGTAAGAGAGGCGCGACGCGAGCTCATATTGGCTCACCGGGGCGAATGGTTTGCTGCTGGCCGTGGCCCGGTCCTGCTCCACGCGGAAGAGGAAATTGGGCGACACCAGCACGCCTTCGAGCGCCGTGACAAGGCCTTCCTTGAAGCCGTCTCCCTGCTTGCGGGCCAGCTGATAGAGCTTGCTGTAGGGCGCGATCTCGGCCGGAGTGACGGGCCGGCGGAAGGCGCGGCGGGCGAACGTCGAGATGATGGTGCTCGCGCAGGCTTCCGTTTCCTGCTTGCAGACAAAGATCCGCGCGGTGCTGGCGGCGGAAGGGCCGGTCGATTGCGTGAACGGCCCACCGACGTCGATCGACTCAAAGCGGTTGTCGACGCGTGTTTCCAGGCGATCGGTCTTGATCTTGGTGCCGTATTTGCGCAGGGTCTCGATGTCCTTCTCGCTCAGCTTGCCGCGGGTTGAGATTAGCGCTTCGGGCGGCCGCTTCGATGGCGCCGGGCCTTTGTAGCTGGGCGGCAGGCCGTGATAGTTGTTGAGGTACGACGCGGAGAGCAGATGCTCACCGGCCTTTACTTGAGCCCGGACTTCGACGATCTGGCCTTCCAGATCAGTGGCGTCGTACTCCCAGTCCTTGATCATCTGGCCGTCGATCCAGAAGGCCGGATGCGCGGGCTCTGACTGATTGGGGCGGTGTCCGTTCAACACAATGCGGAAGTTGTATTCGCCATCCACCGGGAAGCGATGAATCACGTGCGCCGCGTGCCGCGTGCTGAGGCCCGAGAGGTCGTAGTTGAACAGATCCTTCGGCAGCGTCGGCTTGTCCACGGTGTCGTTGATGCGAACCGGCGTGGGGTAGTGGATCATGGCCGGCTTCAGCTTTTCGGGGCCGTAGACAGCAGCACGCACGGCGCGCTCAGCAGCGTAGAGATACTTTTCCAGCAGGACGGGTGAGAGGGTTAAGGCGTCGGAAATGTTGTCGAAGCCGAAGGCGCTCTCGTCATTGGGGAAGTCGTCAGCCGGGCGGATGTCGACGGCCAGCAGATCGCGAATCGTGTTGTTGTATTCGGCGCGGTTCAAGCGCCGGGCGGTGACGCGGCCGGGGTCAGGCTTGGCCGCGCGATCCTGACGGGCGAACTCGCCTTCGAGGAACTTCACCACGCCCTGTACTTCATCCGCCGGTGGCTTGGGCAGCGAAGGGGGCGGCATCTCGCCGGTCTTCAACTTGGCGACCACACGCTCCCAGCGGTCACGCTCTTCATCGAACGACGCCGCCGTTCGCATCGAAGTGAGATTGACGTCACCGGAGGTCATGGTGGCGTTGTGGCAGCCGTAGCAGTTCTTCTTAGTGAAGGCGAAAACGGCCGGAGCATCGGCGGCCAACGCCGCCGTGACCCACACCAACAGCGGCGCTAAGCGAATGACGAGGGAAAGCAATTCGGTTAACAAATTATCACAATCGAGACCTTCGTCTGACCCGCCGCTGAAGTTTCGATACACTGTGCGCGATGGCGAACATGGCTTTCTCATTCGCGCGCGCCGCCCTGGGGCTCTCCCTGACGGTGGCGCTCTTTGCGGCGGACAACTCCGCCACGCTGCCCAACTACAACATCCCGCTGTGGGAGCCGGGGAGTGTCCCGGGAGCCAAGGGCGACGGGCCGCTGGATGCGCCGTTCCTCACCGTCTTCATGCCGCCAGCAAACAAGCGCAACGGGTCGGCGGTGATTATCGCGCCGGGCGGCTCGAACATCATGTTGATGTACGGCGTCGAAGGCATTGAAGTGGCGGAGCGGTTCAACGACTGGGGCACGGCGGCGTTTGTGCTGACCTACCGCTTGAACCCGCGCTATGGCGAAGCGGAACGTGTGCTCGATGGCAACCGTGCGATGCGCCTGATCAAGTCTCGGGCCAGCGAATGGAAGCTGGACCCCAACCGCATTCTGTTCGCGGGCTTCTCCGCCGGCTCGGCGATGGCGCGGTCCGTAGCGGCGGCGGCGGGTCTGGGAGACCCGAATGCACCCGACCCGGTGGACCGGTTGAACTCGAAGCCGCATACGCTTTTGATGGTCTACTCCGCTGGGCAGGCCACTCCGGGCGAGAAGTTGAAGGAGTTTCCGCCAACGTTCCTGCTGGCCGCGGCGGCAGATCGAGGCGCTGCCAATGGTTCCGCACAGTTATTTCTCGACATGAACAAAGCGGGCGGCGTAGCGGAACTGCATCTTTATCAGCGAGGGCGGCATGGATTCGGGTCCGCCTACACCAGTCCGGAGTTCTCGCCGTGGATGGATTCGCTGAAGCACTTTCTCACGTTGAACAATTTCTTCGGAGCCTCTAAGTAACCATGCGGCCATTCGTACTATTTGCGGCAGCGCTGGGTCTGATGGCGGCCGATCTGCCTAAGTCCGTCAACGACGGCTATGGCGAGTTACTGCTGGTGCCCGCGGGACCGTTCAAGATGGGCGATAACTTTGGCGATGGCGAGTCGCGCGAGCGTCCGGTTCATTTGGTGGACCTCGATGCGTTCTACATCGCCAAGTTCGAAGTGACCAATGCCGACTGGAAGAAGTTCCAGTCCGACCCGGGCTATGACGACCCCAAGTTCTGGCCCACCGGCCGCGTCGTACCCAAGGATCAAAGCCCCTACTGGACCCAGGCGATGAATCACGGCGGGGCTACTCCTGGTAGCGACAACTATCCGGTGTTGGGGGTGAACTGGGACGCGGCCACCGCCTACTGCAACTGGCTGAGCTCCAAGACCGGCAAGAAGTATCGCCTGCCGACCGAAGCCGAGTGGGAGAAGGCGGCCCGCGGTACGGACCAGCGCCGCTTCCCCTGGGGCAACGCCATCGACCCCTCCTACGCCAACTTCACCGGCGCCCAGCGGTTCGACACGGGGCAACTGGTGGGCTACTACGACGGCTCCAAGCGAGGCGACTTTCAGACCCACAATGGAGCGTCACCCTATGGCGCCATGGACATGGCCGGGAACGTGATGGAGTGGTGCCAGGACTACTACCAGCGCGACTACTACTCGATCTCGCCCAAGAAGAACCCCAAGGGCCCCGAGAAAGGCGCCTATCGCGTCCTGCGTGGGGGTTCCTTCTTCTTTGAAGGTCAGGATCTACGGACGTATGCCCGCTCCGGCGCGTGGCCGTCGTTTCAGGCCTTCCGCATGGTGGGCTTTCGGGCGGTACGGGAGCCGTAGGTAAGCAGGCAGTGTGCGCCTAAACCCGCCATCGGCCTAGGTCCGAACACTGGAATAGTTGTCGGCAGCCCGCTCCCGCCGGTCGCGGCTCGGATGCCTGATTTGACAACTGCCGAATCTCCATCAACAATAGGGTATTGGCGACTCTTTCTCATCTACGGGCACTGGAAGCGGAATCAATTCACATCATTCGTGAGGTGGTGGCCCAGTTTTCGCGCCCGTGTCTTTTGTACTCGATTGGCAAGGACTCCTCCGTCCTGCTGCGGCTGGCCCAGAAGGCGTTTTATCCCGGGAAGATCCCGTTCCCGCTGCTCCACATCGACACGACGTACGAGTATCCGGAAATGATCGAGTTCCGTGACCGGTACACGCGTGAGATCGGGGCGGAGCTGCTGGTCTACACGAACCAGGAAGCCGTGGCCGCTGGCGCAAACCCTTATGATCTAGGCACTTCCAAGTGCTGCCACCAGCTGCGCACGCGAGCGCTGGTGGATGGCCTGAAGCACTACGGCTTTGACGCCGCCCTGGGTGGAGCGCGCCGTGACGAGGAAAAATCGCGCGCCAAGGAGCGCGTTTTCTCGCTCCGGGACGCCCACGGCCAGTGGGACCCCAAGAACCAGCGGCCCGAATTGTGGAGCCTCTACAACGGCCACATCAACAAGGGTGAAAGCGTCCGCGTCTTCCCGTTGTCGAACTGGACGGAGTTCGACGTCTGGCAGTACATCCATGAGGATTCAATCCCCCTGGTTCCGCTATACTTTGCCGAACCCCGGGAAGTGGTGGTCCGCGAAGGCTCCCTGATCCCCGTGCAGCCGAACGTCAAGTTTCTACCTGGCGAGGTCTCGGAGACGCAGGTCTGCCGCATGCGGTCGCTCGGTTGCACACCCTGCACCGGTGCCATCCGCAGCCAGGCCGATTCCGTGCTGACCATCATCGATGAGCTGAAAGAGTTTAAGCGGAGTGAGCGCGAGAATCGTGTGATCGACCATGACCAGGACGGGTCCATGGAGTTGAAGAAGCGCGAGGGTTATTTCTAAGCCATGGCCGCCGTCTTGAATACTCCTACCGTGCTGCCGTTGCATAGTTTTCTCGCCCAGAAAGGCGAGCGGGACCTGCTGCGCTTCTCTACCGCCGGTTCGGTGGACGATGGCAAGTCCACGCTGATCGGCCGCTTGTTGCACGACGCGGGCGGTGCCTTTGAAGATCAGATTGCGGCGGTGAAGGCCTCAAAGATCAACCGCGCGGGCGAAGGCAAGGTCGACTTCTCGCTGCTTACCGACGGACTGAAAGCCGAGCGGGAGCAAGGCATCACCATCGATGTCGCCTACCGCTACTTTGCGACGCCGCGCCGCAAGTTCATCATTGCGGACACGCCGGGTCACGAAGAGTACACCCGCAACATGGCCACCGGAGCCTCCACTTGCGAAGCCGCGGTGGTGCTGGTGGATGTCCGCCATGGCCCCACCGATCAATCCCGCCGCCATGCCCGCATTGCCCGGCTGCTCGGCATCCGCCACGTGATTGTGGCGGTGAACAAGATGGATCTGGTGGGCTGGAGCGAGACGGCATTCCGCAAAGTAGTGAACGCTTTTGAAGGCGCCTACCATGTGCCCATCAGCGCGCTCGAAGGCGACAACGTGGTGGCGCAATCGGCCCACATGCCCTGGTATCACGGGCCCGCTTTGCTCGACCTGCTGGAGACCTTGCCCGTCGGCCAGGAGGCGCAAACCGCGTTCCGGCTGCCGGTACAGTTGGTGATCCGCCCGGATGCGCGCTTTCGCGGCTTTGCCGGACAGATCGCGGGTGGACGGGTCCGCGTCGGTGATATGGTGACTGCCCTGCCCTCCGGCCGTGAAGCTCAGGTGACGCGGATTGTCACCTACGATGGCGATCTGGCGGAGGCGGTCGCTCCGATGTCGGTGACCCTGGTGCTGGACCGCGAGATCGACTTGAGCCGCGGCGCGATGATCGTCTCCGGCGACAAGCCCGAATCGGCCCGCCGCATCCATGCACAGGCCGTCGCGATGCAGCATGAAGGCCTGGTGGAAGGCCGCGAGTATCTGCTGCGGCACACGGCGCAAGTGGTCCCGGCCCGCTTGATCAAGGGCTCGCTTCCGATGAACGGGATTGGCGAAGTGGAGCTGGAGATCACGAAGCCGCTCTACTTTGATCCCTACGCCGTCAATCGCTCAACCGGCGCGTTTGTGCTGATCGATCGGCTTTCAAACAACACCGTCGGTGCCGGTATGATCGATCGCGCCGCCCGTGCCCCCCGCCGCGTGAGCGCCGCCCGGCAGGCCGCGGCGTGGTTGCGCAAAGCGGCCGACAAGCTGGAACAGTTCTCTGATGGAGCAGGCATATGAGTGATCCCCAGGTAGTGATCCGCGAGGCGCTAGCCACTGGCGCCCCCGCCGCCTTTACGTGCAGCTTTCAGGCTGAAGATATGGTGGTGCTGCACCAGATCCGCCGCCAGCTTCCCGACATTCCGGTGCTGTTCCTCGAAACTGGTTATCACTTCGCTGAGACCTACGCCTACCGCGACCAGATGGCTAAGCTGTGGGGCCTGAACCTGATCAACGTGGAGCCGCTGGTGCCGCTAGCCACGCAAGAAGCGCAACACGGGAAGCTCTACTCGACCGACCCCAACCAGTGCTGCGGGATTCGGAAAGTGGAGCCGCTGTTCCGGTCGCTGAACGACTATGAAGTCTGGTTCACCGGACTGCGCCGCGAACAGTCGCCGACACGCGCGGGGCTCGAACCGTTCGGATCGCACCGCTTGCCCACCGGCAAGATCTTGTCCAAGGTGAGCCCGCTCTATGACTGGACATGGAAGGATGTCTGGGCGTACATGACCATCGAGGAGATCCCGCACCTGTCGCTCTACGACCGCGGCTACACCTCGATTGGCTGCGAACCCTGCACCGCCATTCCCGAATCCGACAACTTGCGCTCCGGCCGCTGGGGCGGCAAGAAACTGGAGTGCGGCATCCATATCGAAGCAGCGCCGCCGTCCGTATCGGCCGGAACCAGCCAGGAGGCCTAGTGGTGGAAGCGGTCATAGGGTTTCTCATCGCCGTCGCGGTTGGCATGACCGGGATGGGTGGAGGCGTGCTGGCCGCTCCAGTGCTGATTCTGTTTGCCGGAATGCCGGCGGCGGAAGCGGTGGGCACGTCGCTGATCTTCGTCACCATCACCAAGCTGGCAGCGGCGCCCATGTACATCGTGCGGCGCCAGGTCCACTGGAAGACGCTGGTCCTGCTGCTCTCCGGCGGCCTGCCCGGTGTGATTGCCGGGTCGCTGCTGATCTCGCGGCTTTCAAAGAAGAATCTGGAACCGATCGTTCTCACGCTGGTGGGCGGAACGATTCTCGTGATTGCTCTGGTGACGCTGGTGAAGATGCTCCGCAGCGCCTCCGGGGCCACCGGCGTGGACCGGCCCAAGATGCTGCCCCTGCTGACCTTCCCGATTGGTCTCGAAGTGGGCTTCTCGTCAGCCGGAGCCGGAGCGTTGGGCAGCCTAGTGTTGATGCATTCCACCAGCCTGGCAGCGGCCACCATTGTCGGCACCGACATGATGTTCGGCTGGTCCGTGGCGATGGTGGGTGGCGGCATGCACCTGGCGTTCGGCGAAGTGAACCTCCTTGTCGTCGGTAAGTTGCTGGCGGGGGGCGTCGCGGGAGCGCTGGTGGGCTCCTGGGCGGCCACCCTGATGCCGTCACGGACACTGCGCTATGGGTTAACCTGCTTCTTGGTGTTTCTCGGCGGACAACTCTTGTGGAAGGGCCTGGGCCTGTAGTCGGGTGAGCCGTCCATGATCTATCTCGTCGGCGCGGGTCCGGGTGATCCGGACCTGCTCACGGTCAAAGCATTGCGCGTGCTGGAGAAGGCCGACGTCGTCCTATGCGACCGCCTCATCTCGGCCGAGGTGATGGCCTGCATTAACCCTCGCGCCACCTTGATCGATGTGGGCAAGGAAGAAGGCCAGCAGTGCGAGAAGCAGCGCCAGATTATCCCCCTGCTGCTCTACTACGGCGCCCGGCATGAAACTGTGGTTCGCCTGAAGTCCGGTGACCCAATGGTGTTCGCCCGTGGCGGCGAAGAACTGGCTGACCTGTTGGACGCGGGATGCGAAGTAGAAGTCGTCCCCGGCATCAGCTCCGCGCTGGCCGCCCCGGAGTTGGCCGGCATTCCGCTCACGTATCGCGAAGTGGCCCGCAGCTTCGCCATCGTCACCGGCCACGGCCGCGACGGCCTACTGCAGGACTGGACCGCCTACGCCCGAATCGACACCCTGATCATCCTGATGGGCGTCAAGCATCGCGCCGAGATCGCTGCCCGCCTAATCGCCGCGGGGCGTAACGCGGGGCAGCCCATCGCGTTCATCGAACGTGCCTCCACCCCGAATGAACGCCGTGTCTATGCGACGCTGGGCCAGGTGGCAGAGGGTATGGTGGAAGCCGAAGCTCCGGCGGTGTGGATTGCGGGCGAGGTGGTGGGCTTGAGCTTAGGCTTATCAATGACGAAGCCGCCTTCAGGCGCGCAACGCATCTGACCCGGCAGCCGGCTAAGGATTACTCGTTGAGCAGCCGGTCGGATCCCCCTGCCTGACCGCCAAGACCAAGGAACATCGCCAACCCTTCATCGAGCGCTGCGCTCTCGTCAGCCGTCAGCGTACCGAAAACACGGCGGACCCTCCGCTTGTCGATGGATCGAAGGTGATCGATGAGGGCGAATGACGTCTTCGTCAGACCGCTCTTTCCAGGCGTCAGTGTCGGATAGAGCAATCCCTCACCCGGGGTACCGGTGATCGGCACGACGCAGATCAAGGGGAATCGTTGGTCGGCGATGATCTCCGGATCACTGACCACGATGCAGGGCCTCACGCCGCGTTGCTCGTGACCGAGTGTGGGGTCAAGCTCAACGACCACCACCGTACCGCGCCCCAGCCTCACGCCGCTTCCTCGACCCAACCTTCCCCGGGGGCCCAACGGACCGCCCGACCAAAGCAGCTGTCGACCAGCGCCTCAGCATCTTCGACAGGCAAGCCGTCAGCCCATTCTTCGATTCCTTGTTCGGCCAGCAGCGCGCCCTCAGAATGGGGATTCATTAACGAGCGGTGGAGTTCGGTCCGCCGGAGGCGGTCAATTTCGCGCCGAACCGCCTCAGTGACGAATCGGCTACGGTCGATCTCGCGACGGTCGATATCCCGCACTAAGTCATCGGGCAAACTCACAGTGACAAGTTCGACGGTAGTCATCTCACACCCTGACAACAATGATAGCGTTTCCGGCTCTCCGCTCTCATGCAACCTCGGAGAGCCGAACGCATTCTTAGGATCCGCCGCTACTGCAGCGGCAGTTCGCCTTGCGGGCTATCTTCGCCCTCGACCACTTCGCTATCCGGCACCACCGAGGCGGCCGCGACGACGTCGCCGTCTTCCATGCGGACCACGCGGACGCCCTGTGAGGAGCGGCCGGACTTGCGGATTTCGCCCGTGTCGGTGCGGATCAGCTTGCCGTCCTTGGTGATGACGATCACTTCGGATTCGTCCTTCACGGAAAGGATCGAGACCACTTCGCCGGTCTTCTTGGTCACCTTCATATTGATGACGCCCTTGCCGCCTCGGGTCTGCTCGCGGTAGTCCTTGACGGGAGTCCGCTTGCCGTAGCCGTGGTCGGAGATGGACAGGATCAGGCTGTCGGGTTGGACCACTTCAGCACCGATCACGTAGTCGTCTTCCTGCAGGTTGATGCCGCGGACACCGTAGGCCGGTCGGCCCATGGCGCGGACATCGGTTTCGTTGAAGCGGATGGCGATGCCTTCGCGCGTGGCGATCAGGATCTGTTCCGAACCCGTAGTCATCCGGGCCGAAATCAGTTCGTCGCCTTCATCGAGGCCAATGGCGATGATGCCGCGGGCCAACGGATTGTCGAACTCAGTGAGTTCGCACTTCTTGATGGTGCCCGACTTAGTCACCATCACGATGAACTTATCCGGCACAAACTCCTTCACCGGTAGGAACGCCTTCACCGTCTCATCCGGCTGCAGAGCGATCAGGCCCGAGATGTTCTTGCCCTTGGCGGCGGTGGCAGCGTCCGGGATCTCATAGATCTTCAGCCAGTAGAGGCGGCCCTTGGAAGTAAAGATCAACAGATAGGCGTGCGTGGAGGCGACCACCAGGTGGTCCACCACATCCTCAGCGCGCGTGCCCATGCCGATGCGGCCCTTGCCGCCGCGCGTCTGGCGGCGATACGTGTCGACGGCCGTGCGCTTCAGGTAGCCGGAGCGGGTAACGGTTACCGCCACGTCTTCCATCTGCACCAGGTCTTCCAACCGGAAGTCGCCGACATCTTCGATGATCTCGGTCCGGCGCTTGTCGCCGTAGGCCGTGTCGACGTCTTTCAGTTCCTTAACGATCAAAGCGCGCAGGACCGTCTCTGAACCAAGAATATCCAGGTACTCCGCAATGCGGATCTGGATCTCGGCCAACTCATCGAGAATCTTCTGCTGCTCCATGCCGGTGAGGCGTTGGAGTTGCAGTTCGATGATGGCTTGCGCTTGGCGCTCTGAGAAGCGATTGGAGAGACGAAGTTCGTCCAGCTCCACGCCCACTAGGCCCTTGTAGGATTCCAGCTCCGACGGCGAATCGAAGTTCAGCAAACGCTCACGCGCTTCGCGCGGCGTCTTCGACTCACGAATCAGCTGGATCACTTCATCAATATTGTTGAGTGCGCGCTGGAAGCCGAGCAAGATGTGCTCGCGTTCGCGCGCCTTGCGCAGAAGGTATTCCGTGCGCCGCCGAACCACTTCAATGCGGTGCTCAATGAACAGGCGGATGCACTGCAGCAGACCCAGTTCGCGCGGCTGGCCGTTGACGATGGCCAGGTTGATGACGCCGAAGTTGGTTTGCATCTGCGTCAGCTTGTAGAGGTTGTTAAGGATTACCTCCGGCTGTTCGCCACGCTTCAGTTCGATCACGACGCGCATGCCGTCGCGGTCGCTCTCATCGCGAACGTCCGAGATGCCTTCCAGGCGCTTTTCATTCACCAGGGCGGCGATGTCGATGATCAGCTTCGCCTTGTTCACCTGATAGGGGATCTCGGTGATGATGATCTGCTCGCGGTCCTTGCCCATGGGCTCGACAGCGGCGCGGGCGCGCATCTTGATGGAGCCGCGACCGCGGGTGTAGGCGTCGAGGATACCGGCGCGACCGAGGATGTAGCCGCCGGTGGGGAAATCTGGCCCGGGGACCATCTGCATCACTTCCGGCAGCGTGATGGCCGGATTCTGCACCATGGCGATGCAGGCCTGGATCACTTCCGACAGGTTGTGCGGGGGCATGTTGGTGGCCATGCCGACAGCGATACCGTTGGAGCCGTTGACCAGCAGGTTCGGAATCTTGGTGGGCAGAACTTCCGGCTCCACTTCGGAGTCGTCATAGTTCGGCTTGAAATCGACCGTTTCCTTGTCGATGTCGTCCAGCAAGGCGGCCGAGATCTTCGACAAACGGGCCTCGGTGTACCGCATGGCCGCTGGCGGATCGCCGTCCACCGAACCAAAGTTCCCCTGCCCCTCAATCAGCGGGTAGCGGAGCGAGAACGGCTGCGCCAAGCGCACCAACGCGTCGTAGATCGCTTCCGGCGAGTGCGGGTGCAACTTACCGACTACGTCGCCCACAATGCGGGCGCTTTTGCGGGTGGGCCGGTTATGCGACAGGCCCATCTCGCTCATCATGTAGAGGATGCGTCGATGGACGGGCTTTAAGCCGTCGCGGATATCCGGCAACGCGCGGCCGATGATCACCGACATCGCGTAGTCGAGATACGAACGCCGCATCTCGTCTTCAATATTGATCGGAATCAAGTTCTTGGGCGTATCGCCCAAGGGAAGCTGGTTGTTGGGTGTTTCGTCGGCCAAACAACAATTGTACCGCGTTATGGGCTCGGGAGGCCACTTCCGCACTTCATAGGTGCGCTATAGTGCAGTTATGAAACGCACCACGGTCGTTTTGCCGGATGATGTTTATGAGGAAGTGCGGCGGGCGGCTTTTGATGCCCACTGCAGCATCTCGGAAATCGTCCGGCGGCGGGTAACAGTGTCCCCGAAGTCGACCTGAGAGAGTGTTTGTCGATACCTGGGCCTGGCTCTGTTTGGCCGATCAGGCGACTCCGGAACACGACTTGGTGCGCAAGTCGCTGGACCCATTTCGCCGCCCCGGCGGCATCATTACCACCGATTACGTCCTGGATGAAACCATCACCCGCCTCTACTCCCGTCAGCCGTTCCAACTAGCCAGCCGCTTCATGGAGAAGCTCTTTCAGACGCGGGACCAGGGCTTTCTGGTGATCGAACCAATCTCACCCGCCCGGTTCAGCGAAGCCTGGGAGCGCCGTCGCAAGTTGTGGGACAAGCCTCGAATCTCCTTTACAGACTTGACCAGTTTTGTGGTGGTGGAAGAAAAGCAGATTCCTTACGTGCTAACGGGCGATGCCCACTTCAGCCAGGTCGGGTTGCAGTGTCGGGTAATTCCCTAGGCACCTTTGTACTCGTAGTCGAGGAGCAATCGTCGCTCAATCTCGGGCGGCAGGCGATAGTATTCGAACTTCATAAATAAATCGCGTGTAAACTCGCTTGCAGTCCCGCCAACATTACGGAGCAAATCATAGAGCTTGACATCACGCGTTGTTTGCACTGTACCCTCACTCGATCTGCCGTCTACTGGGATAGTGAGCGGTCGCCCATTATTACCATTAAGCCGCGTGCACATGCGTAGTCGCCTGCCCTCAATCCCCTCATGCGTCAATGTAATGCGGACCCTCTCGTCGGCAGACACTCCCAGCTGGAAACAAAGCTTACAGCAATATACAAGGGCGTTGGCAATACTGTGCAACCGGGAAGTGACGCAAATGTCCTCGTACCCGTGATCGCTATCGCGATCCTCGTCGAGAGTTCCCGCCTGGAAGAATAGCCCATCTCGCCGGAGCACCCAGTAGTCATAGTAGTCGCCCGTTCGAACCTCGGAAACAATTCCACCGCCCTTGGGTGAAGGAGGGTCATGAGACATCCGGCCAAGCGGCCGGACGGAGGCCCAAACCTGCTCGGCTTCGCGAACGGCGTCCAGCAATTCCTTCTCGTCCTTCCGGGGCCGCTCACCGAGTAAAGCAAACCGTGCCTGAATAGAGGCCATACGCGCTGACATGCCCTTGCGAGCAACCTCAAGGTGACTCTCGAACCATTCCGCATCCGGTTGATTCCGTTCACCTTGACGCCTCTCGGCCAAAAGCGCAAGGCGCTTCTTGATACGTTGAATCAGGTTATCGCACGTTGTTTCAGGCTCGCCCGGCACCCACCGGAGGATGTCATAACCAGCAAGATCGAAGTGCACTCTTGGGCCGTCTGGGGCATACCCCTTTGAGTCTGGAAAGTGGTCCTCGCGGCACATCAGGATCAGATGGCTATTCTTCCTCAAACCCATCGTGTAGCCAATTTCTAAATAGCAATTGGGGCGAGCATTGGTAATGTCGGCTACGACGATCTCAGCATCCTCGATACCACGGATGATTTCGGACTTCAGGAGTTCGCCCTGATTGTGCCTATCGACTCGGCGTGGATCGAGGCCACACGCCCTGATCGCGGGCTGGAGAACCTCATCGTAGAACCGGTCGAGTTCCGTATTCCCGATTTGCATGATCACGAATCCAGTAGCCACGCCTGAAGTCTATCAACCTTCAGGATGATCGGGCGCAGCTTGCGCTTTGTGTCTAAACCTATCTAGGCAACTGACAAACGCGTTTGCAGACATGCAATCATCGAGTGATGAAGCGGGTCTCGATCTTGTTGAGCGAGGAGTTGCATGAACAGCTGAAGCAAGAAGCCCAACGCCGCCGCGTCAGCTTCGCCGAGATGGTTCGGATCAGGCTGGCCGCGTCCAGCCCTCGCCCGCAGTTTAGCGAACCGCATCCGATGGAAGAAGTGATCGGGATCGCCAGCGTTGGCGGGTTGACGGACAACATCGACCGTGACCTTTACGGAATCTAACTGACCAAGGGCTACGGCCGTGGCTTCCCGAGCACTGCCTCAAACTCGTAGTAGCCCTGGTTGTCCGCATAGTCCCGATCATTGATAGCGAACGCCGTGCGGCCCCTCTCCGTTCGCTGACGCAACCCACCAGGAGCATCCTCGCGCCGGTTGGCGGGCGAGCCACAGGCGTTGGCCGCCACATCCCAGCACGCCGTTCCGCGCGCATTGCGGATCTCGACCGCCCGGCCTTCCGGGTTGGGAATGGCGGCCGACCACGGCAGGTGCGCCGGTAGCACGACATGAAACTCGCCCGGAGCGGTCTCCTCCACCAGCGCTTCGCTGGGCGTGCAGAGGCTTTTGGTGGGCAGGCAATCGAACTTTGAGAACGAGATCTCTGTGCCGACCGTGTAGGCGATGGAGCTGACCCGCGGGCGGAAGCGCCAGTCGAGGATGTCGTGATTCTCGAACCCCTCACCGGTTGATGCCGTGAAGCCCACGTAGGCCGCTCCGTCAGCGCCCACCATACGGGCCAAGTCCACCGGAGCGCGGACCGCCAGTTCATCATCAACGTAGACTGACAGCAGCGGCGGCGCGAACTCAATGCGCGCTTCGTGAGTCGCGCCGTCTTTCAGGTCCACACGCGGAGCCCAGTTGACGCCCAGGCGCGGCGGCGGCCAGCTCATCTGCTTGCGGTCCCCATTGGTGCAGATCGAAATGGAGTTGCCGGAGGTGTCTTCAATGTTCTGGAACGTGTCAAAAAAGACCGCCAGACTGTTGGCGATGGCCGGCCTATTGCGGTCCGCCGGGGCGTGCCCAAAGGCGAAGCCGCCAGAAGCCCCGCGTCCGGCGATGGCGTTGGGGCCATTGTTCTGGATGACGAAGGCGAAGCCGTCAGCGCCAGGCCCCTCGCCGTTCCGGTCCGAGATGCGGAAGCGAAATGCCGTCTCAAAGCCATCCCGCACGGGCAGCTTCTCGAGCCGCCACGCGGCGCCGCGCTCCATGGGCCGCGATGGAGTAAGCCGCAGGACGCCATTGCGGACGCGAGCGGCACCAACGGTCTTCAAGCCCACTGGGGCAGCGAAATCCGGATAGCTGACGTCGCGCACTTCCTGCGCCACTAACTGGCAGGCCGCCACGGCCAGGACACACCAAGTAACTTTCACGGGCATCGAACCTCACTGATTTTCAATGAAGGGCATTTCACCTCCCCCGCTCATACCATCAACCAGCGTCAGCAACCGGGGAGAATCCGCGCCGATCCTTGATTTGCTGAGCCTACCCGGTTTGGGTCCATCCGCGCATCCGCCAAAAGTAGGAGCCGCTTTTTCGCCAACCGGCCGATGTCCGGCATGGCCTGGGAACCTTACGATCAAGGCATGAAATCGCTCTTACTTACTCACTTGCTTCTTTCCCTGGCAGCCAGCGCCGCCGTACCGCTGACCGGAGACATCAGTATCCGCACCACCAACCAATTGACCACCGCCAATGTAAAACCTGGAGACAGCTGGGTGGGTCACGTTGCGCAGGACTTCATCCGCGATGGCGAAGTGTTGGTAAAGCGCGGCACGCCAGTGACCGGCATCGTCATGGAGGTGAGCACGCCCAAGGACAAGGCGCCCCGGGCCTCGCTGAGCATCAAGCTGCTGGCCGTGGGCGCGGACACGGTGGAAACCAATGCTCACCGGGCCGAAGGCGGCCTCTCCGGCTCGCGGCCCATGGCCAAGGTGACCGGTTGGGGAGCCACCGGAGCGTTCTTCGGCACCCTGCTGGGTGGTGGCAAGGGCGCACTGATTGGGGCGGGAGCCGGGGCCGGCCTGGGTGGCTTGCGGTCCCTGTCGCGCGAGAAAGTGGACGCCGTGATCCCCGCCGAAACCGTGCTGACGTTCCGCATCAAGGAGGGGGCGTCCATCCAGTGAGCACTGGGGGACCGGCTCCGATTCCGGGATAAGCCTAATATCTCCTTTCACCGACCTAACCAGCTTCGCGGTGATCGAGGATATGCGGATTCCCTACGTGGTGAGGGGCGATGCCACTTTACACAAGTGGGGCTCCAGTGGTGCTGACGGGATAACGGCATTGAGGCGAAACTCGCTGGCCACGGCACATCTTAGTTGTGAGTACATTCGGGCTGCCGTTGAGTATTGAGGGCCCAGACGGTTCGTGGAAAGGTTCGAACAAGACCTTTTCGATCGCTCCCCGCCAGGCGTGCGCCGGATACCCATTGAACGTCTCGAACAATTTGACGGCTACGGTACGAGCCGTTTCGGGACGATTGAGGTCCCTTCTGTTAAGAGGATAAGTCAGTTTCACTGAGGGCCCACAACTGATTGGTAAGGCCAACTGCTCTAGATCATTTACGCACAGAGGCCGTCCGCCGGTTCCAATATACTGAGTCCGAAGACCAAGCAGTCGCCCTCCCGCTCCTTTGATCTCAACGATGAGCTTAAGGTCCTGTACGCCGGGGTCGGCGCCAACCTGAACCTCACATTGCTCAGTGGCGAGAAAAACGAAGTCACGCAAATCCTCAAGGCAAAGGCACCCGGTTTTGGAGGTCGCGAGCTGGTTTTCGACGCGGCAAACAGGCCTATCATCCAGCATACAAGATAGGTTAATTGAAGGTGCGTTCATACCGTTACGCTATCACAATGGCGGAGCAAATACAACTGTAACCTTATGATAATAGGAGGTTTATATGAAACCTATCGCGCCAAACGGCAAATCGCCCGCTAGGGCGGCCGGACTATCCAAGAGCGCTCAGACTACTCTGCCCGCAGAGCGACGGATGGGTCAACACTGGCGGCGCGACGGGCCGGCAGCCAGGCCGACAGCAGGGCGACCAATACCAGCACCAGCGCCACCGCACCTAAGGTGCCCGCGTCCCGGGCTTGGACGCCGAACAGCAGGGATTCCAGCCAGCGGGCGGCGGCCCACGCGCCCATCAGGCCGAGCGCCAATCCCGCCGCTGTCCACTTGGCGGCCTGCGACAGGACCATGGCGGCAATCTCCGCCGCACCCGCGCCAACGGCCATGCGGACCCCGATCTCGCGAGTGCGGCTGGTGACGATCAAGCTCAGCAATCCATACAGACCCACGGCGGCCAACAGCAGGCCCGCTGCGGCAAACAGGCCCAGCAACGCCGCCTGGAACCGGGCCGGCGCGGTGAAGCGGTCGATCCGGCGCTCCACTTGTTCCAGCGTTACTGGAACGTTGGGGTCCAGGCGCGCTACTTCGGCGCGGACCAGCTGCGCCGCGTGGGCCACGGAGTCAGGTTGCATCTCCGGCAGGCGCAGCGTGACCTGCGCGGAGCGTAAGGGATACTGCCGCGCCGCCAGTGTCGTGTAAGATTCGGGGTCCGGCGCCGACCGCAGGCCCGCATTGCGGACATCGGCCGCGATCCCAATCACGGTCTTCCATTGATCGCCACCCGGGCGGATCCGCTTGTGCAATGGATCTTCACCCGGGAACATGCGCCCGGCCAGCGCCTCACTGAGGATGATGCCATCGGCAGACTGGGGATCACCTTCTTCAAAAGCCCGGCCGCGGATCACCGGAATGCCCAGCGCCGCAAAGTAGCCCGGTGAGACGTAGCGGTGCGTGACCATTCCGCCGGTGCCCTCCGGGATCGGAGCGCGTCCTTCGACGGCGATGTTGGAGAAGATCAGGGCCAAGTTGGAGCCCGCTGGCGGCAGACTGTCGGACACCGTGACGGCGCTCAATCCCGGAATGGCGCGCAAGGCCCGTTCCAACTCGCCGTAGAATTGCAGGCACTGCTCGGGCTTGGTGTAGCGGGTGGGGTCCAGTTGGAGAGAGGCGGTCAACAACCCCGCCGGAGCGAAGCCCAGCCGCACGGACTGCAGCCGGTACAAGCTCTGGGCCAGCAAACCCGCGCCCGCCAAAAGAATGATGGAGCAAGCGATCTGCAACGCCACCAGCGTCTGCCGGACCGGGGCGGTGGCGCGCCGCCCGCTCAGCGACTCCGGCCGCAGCGCGCGGAAGGCCGGGAAGAGGCCCACCACCAAGCCCGCCAACAACGCCGCCACTAGGCTGACACCCACCACTCGCGCATCGAGGGCGGCCTGATCGAGGCGCGGAATGCCCGCCGGGGCGATGGCCAAAAACGCCCGTAGCAGCAGCGCGCCCAGGCCGATACCCAGCAGTCCCCCGCCCAGGCCCAGCACCAGGCTTTCGGTCAATTGTTGCGCCAACAACGTGCCACGCCCGGCGCCCAGCGCCCGCCGGATCGCCATCTCCTGTTGACGGCTGGCGGCCCGGGCGATCAGCAGATTGGCGACGTTCAAGCAGCTGATGAGCAGCAGGCAGACCACTGCGCCCAGCAGCAGATACGAGGCGCGCTGCGAATCTCGCGTCTGCCGCTCCCGCAGCGGGTGGACCTCCAGCGTGACTTCCTTGCGGAACCGTTCCGGGACAAACCGGAGCGCCTCGACGAACAACGGCTGCATGGCCGTCTGGGCGTCCTGCACCGTCACGCCCGGCTTCAGGCGGCCAAAGGCGTGAATGATGATGGTGGAGGTGCCGCGTTTCTGCGCCGCCCAATCGATCTGTTGCGGGCGCACGATGTCGACCCGTTGCATGTTGGGCAGCTCAAACTCTTCCGGCAGCACGCCCACAATGCGCATGTCGCGCCCATCCACCATCACCGATTGACCGGCAATGTCCAGTCGTCCGCCAAACTTGTCCCGCCACAAACCGGCCGAGATCATGATGGTGGGTGGAGCACCGGGGCGGTCATCTTCCACAGTAAAGCCCGGGCCCAATTGCGGCGCCAGACCAAAGGCCGGCAGAAAGCTCCATTCCAGACGCGCGCAGCGGACCTTGATAGCGCCCGCCATCCGGAGAGTGCAGTCCTGGGCGGCCTGCATCGAGGTCAGCGTTTCAAAGACAGTCTGCTCCTTCTGCCAGGCCGAATAGTCGGCGGCCAGCACAAACTCGTTGTCCGCCATGATGGGCGCGCGCATGCCCAGCCACACCAGGCGGGCCTCGTCACGATAGGCTAGCGGCCGGAATAGGATTCGATCCACCACGCTGAACACGGCCGAACCAGCACCGATTCCGATGGCGATGGTCAGCAAGGCCGTGAGGGTGAAACCGGGGGTCCGGCGGAAGCTCCGCAGGGCCAAGGTGATGTTCCGGAGAGTTTGTTCCACGGCAACCGGGATATGCATGCGGCGGGTCTCCTCGTGAATCTGGGCGGTGTTGCCAAAGCGGCGGCGCGCCTCGGTGCGGGCATCGGCGATGCCGCGCTGGGCCAGCCACTGTTCGCGCTGGCGGAGGTGCGATTCGATCTCTTCGCGGATCTCGTCGTCGGGGTTCATGCGGTCCTCAGAAAGCGGGCCATCCCCCGGTGCAGGTCGGCCCAAGATTGCTCAATCTCTTTCAGACGATCCTGGCCGGCGGTGGTCAGCAAGTAGTAACGTGCCCGCCGAGCGTTCTCCGTCACGCGCCACTCGCCCTTCAGCCAGCCATTCTTTTCCAGGCGATGCAGCGCCGGATAAAGCGAGCCTTCCTCCACACCCAACATCCCGCCGGAGGCCTCTTGGATGTGCAACGTGATGCCGAAGCCGTGGTTGGCTCCACGGCCCAGAGTCTTCAGGATCAGCAGTTCTAGCGTTGGATGGCTCACCTAGTTAGCTAGGGTAGTGCGTCAGGGAAGACGTGTCAAGAGAAATCTCCAGCACAGCGGTGCCGGGCCGTCCCTCACGCAAGCCTAGGAATCAGGGTTGAGTAGACGCGAATGCGCTTCGTTTAGGCGCGCAGCTCGAAGCCTTGCGCCCGCAGATGCTCGATCAGCCGGGTGCGCTCAGCGGTGACTTCATCGCCGGTCAACGTGCGGTCCGGGCGCGAGATGGTCAGCCGGTAGAGCAGGCTGCGGCGGCCATCGGGGAGCCGGTAGTCTTCGATGAACTGAGCGCCGGGCAAGTGCTGGGCGACATCACCCGCCGAAGCGCGCGCGCCCACCACCACGGCCAAATCAAAGGAGCTGGACGGGAACTTATTGACGGCCGTATAGGAAGTCTTCCGCGCGTTCGCCAAAGCTTCCAGCGTCCGGAGGTTCAGCTCCAGCACCGCCGCCCGGCCGACTTCGACAAAGTCCGGGTGGAACTCGAACAGCCGTCCGATCAGGGTCTCGTTCGCCATCACCTGCGCCGTGCGGGCCGGATGCTCGAACACACGAACGGAGGTGGTTGGCTGGAAGGTCACCTCAGGCACCAGATCGAGCGCGGCGCGCTTCAACTGGTTCAGCCCGGCGACACCGTCATCCTTGGCGTAGACCACGACGGCCAGATGCGGCACTTCGTCGGGCAGCCCTTCGGGCCGCTTGTGGATCTCGCGGCCGATTTCGAACAGCCGGAACTGGTCAAAGTGCTTCCGGTTGTCGTCGATGTTCTTCCAGATCTTGGGCAGCAGCGAAATGCGGAGCAGCGCCTGATCTTCAGCAATCGGGTTGAGCACGCGCAGGTGATCCGCCGCGTCAAACCCAAACTTGCGCGCTTCCGCGTCCGCCACAAACGAATAGTTGTGAACCTCGGTGAAGCCCACATTGGTCAAGCGGCGGCGGAGGCCATTGTGGAACGCGCGCTCACGATTGATCTTTGGCGGCACCACGTCCATACGTGGAGCGGTGGGCGTGATGGACGCGTAGCCGATCATGCGGCCCACTTCTTCCACCAGATCGGCGTCCATCGAGATGTCCTTGGTGGCGCGCCACGATGGCACGGTTACTTCCCACTCCCGGCTGGCGGTATTGACGCCGAAACCCAGGGCTTCCAGAATGCTGACCACTTCGTTCTGACCAATGGTCCGGCCCAACTTCTTGGCCATCCAAGGCATGGTGATCTTAATCGGCGCGGGTGCGGTGACCGGGCCGCGGACGTCGGCCACGCCGCCCACGAGCGTCGCTTCCGGACACACCAGCTTCATCAGCGCGATCGCCCGAGCCAGTCCCCGCAGCGTATTTTCAGGGTCCAGCGACTTCTCAAAGCGCATCGAAGCGTCGGTGCGCAGCTTCAGCTTCACGGTGGTTTTGCGGACCAGCGCCGGGTTCCAGTTGGCGGCTTCAAAAATGATCCGCGTCGTCGAATCGCCGATGGCGCTGGGGTCGCCGCCAATGATGCCGGCAATCGCTAGCGGACCTTCGAGACCTCCCACGACGATCATGGCCGGGTCCAGATCATAGGTCTCGCCATTCAAGGCTTCCAACCGCTCACCGGCGTTCGCGGCACGAGCCACCAACGTCTGCCCCGGCACCTTATCGGCATCGAAGGCGTGCATGGGTTGCGGCAGCTCCGCCATCACGTAGTTGGTGATGTCGACGATGTTGTTGATCGGATTCAGACCCACAGCCTGCAGCCGGTATTGGAACCACAAGGGCGACGGCGCTACCTTGACGTTCTCAAACACCACCGCACTGAACCGCGGGCACAGCGTGAAGTCTTCAATCTCGACCTTCACCTGCGGCTCACCCGAGGGGAGCAGCGAGAGGTCCGTCGGATCCTGGAGCGGCAGCCCGAACGTGGCCGCCACCTCGCGCGCCATACCGAAGTGACCCCACAGGTCCGGCCGGTGCGTCAGGGACTTGTTGTCGATGTCGATGACGGCATCGGGCACGAGGCCCGGCAGAGGATCACCCACGGCCACATCGCTCAGTTCCACGATCAGGTTGTGGTCACGATTGATGCCCAGTTCGTCGCCCGCGCACAGCATGCCTTCGCTGTCGACACCGGCGATCTTCTTGATGCCCAGCGGCCAGTAGGCCGTCAGCAATCCGGCGCGGCAGTTGGGTGCGCCACACACCAGCGTCTTGCGGCCATAGCGACCGGTTTCGACCACGGCTTTGACGTTCGGGCTGCCGGGGATCGGCTCCACTGATTCGACACGCGCCACGCAGACGTCTTTCAGCTGCGGCGCATGCTCTTCGACGCCTTCGCATTCGGCCGTGCGCATGGTGATCTGGCGGCCCAATTCGGCGCCGTCAACGGCTAGACCAGGGACATAGTCCGCCAGCCAGTTACGGGAAAACTTCATGCGCGCGGCCCTCCGAACTGGTTCAAGAACCGCAGGTCGCCCGAATTGATCCAACGAATGTCATCGATCGCGTAACGCATCATCACCAACCGCGTCAGGCCCAGGCCAAACGCAAAACCGCCCCACTCTGCCGGGTCAAGCCCGCCCATCCGCAGCACCTGCGGGTGCACCAGACCACAGGGCAGCAGTTCCACCCAGCCGGAGTGCTTGCAGACCGGGCAGCCGGAACCTTCGCAGACCATGCACTGGATGTCTAGCTCAAAGCCTGGTTCGACAAACGGGAAGTAGCCCGGACGCAGGCGCACGGTGACGTCCTCGCGGCCGAAAATCTTGGCCAGCAGCGTCTTCATGAAGTAGGTGAGGTTGGCGATCGAAACATCGCGGTCCACCATCATGCCTTCCAGCTGCGAGAACGTATGCTCGTGGCTGGCGTCCACTTCTTCATTGCGGAAGACGCGGCCGGGGGCGATCATGCGGAAGGGCGGCTTAAAGGTCTGCATGCCGCGGACCTGCACGGGCGACGTGTGGGTGCGCAGCAGATGCCCGCCTTCCACCCAGAACGTATCCTGCATGTCGCGCGCCGGGTGTGTGGGCGGAATGTTGAGGGCATCAAAGTTGTGCCACTCGGTCTCGACCTCGGGTCCATCGAGCACCGCAAAGCCCATCGACACGAACAACTCTTCAATCTCGGTTTGGATCTGCGTGATCGGGTGCATGGCACCCGGCGCCAGGCCCGACGGCGGCACGGTGAGGTCCAGCCACTCGGTTTCCAGACGCGCCGCCAGCGCCGCACTCTTGAACGCCGCATGACGAGCTTCGTAGGCCGCCTCCAGCGTCTGCTTGGCCTCATTCAGCTTCTTGCCGGTGGCCACGCGCTCTTCGGGCGACAACTTGCCCATGCCTTTTGACAGCTCAGCAATCAGCCCCTTGCGGCCGATCAGTTCGACGCGCACGGCCTCCAGAGCTTCAGGATTAGGGGCGGAGTTCAGCCGCTCCAGACCGCCTTCCAGGGCAGCGAAAAGTTGTTCCATGACGGGTAGGGCGGGGGCTAGACCGCAGTCTCCACCGGCAGGAAGATCGGCGCCTGCACCATCTCCCAGCCCAGGTGGTTCAGGTAGAACAGGACGGCCTTTTCGGGGAACTGGCCGCGGAACTCGTTGTAGGCGCGCTGCTGCCAGTCGCCGGTCAAGTACTGGGTGGCGTTCAGGTCCTTCTCAAAAAAGCCTTCGCTGTGGGGCACGCCCAAATAGTTGAGGATGGCCACAATCATGTCGAGATGCGACACCAAAATCGCCTGCGCCAGCTCCGAGGCAAACTCCTCGTCGCCGTCCTTCAGCCGCTGCCAGAACTTGGGCGCGGACTTGCGCAACGTCTCCGAATTCAGCTTGTTCAGGTGGAAACGAACCTTCAGCCGCTCATAGAGCTGGAAGCTCTTCAGGCGCCCGATCGAGACCACACGCAATAGATCGCCCAGGGTCTGCTCCCCGAGTCCGAGATAAACCTCACTTAACCGCATGTCCTTCTAATTTAGCATGTTACCGTGCGGCCACGGCCTCAGGCGATCAGATCCCGCACCACGCTCCCCGCCACATCGGTCAGGCGGAAGTAGCGGCCGGAGTAGCGGTAGGTGAGCTTGGAATGGTCCAACCCCAACTGGTGCAGGATGGTGCCGTGAAGGTCATGCGGGTGGACTGGCTTTTCGACGGCGCGGAAGCCGAAATCGTCCGTGGCGCCGTGCGCATAGCCGCCCTTGAAGCCACCGCCGGCGACGACGGTGGAGAAGCCGTGGTTATTGTGGTCGCGGCCGTTTTGCACGTCCACCAGTCCGGATACTTCGACGGCGGGCGTGCGGCCGAACTCGCCGCCGATGATGACGATGGTCGATTTCAGCAGGTCGCGATCTTTCAAGTCTTGGAGCAATGCAGCCATGGGCTTGTCAGCGGTGGCGGCCAAGCGGGCGTGCTTGGTGATGTCGTCGTGGTTGTCCCACGGTTGATCGTCACCATAATAGACCTGCACCATCCGCACGCCACGCTCCACCAGACGGCGGGCGAGCAGGCAGCCCCGGGCGAAGTCCCCTTCCCCGTAGTTCTCGCGCGTCTTGGCGGATTCCTTGCGCACATCAAAGGCGTCCATCGCCTCCGCTTGCATGCGATACGCCATCTCGAAGGAGGCGATCGAGGCTTCCAGCGACGGGTCCGCGCCTTCCCGCGCCAACTGCATCCGGTTCAGCTTGGTGAGCAGTTCCACTTGCTGGCGCTGCTGATCGCTCGACAAGCTGCGGTTGCGGACATCGCGGATCAGCTCTTCCGGGTCATCGGACTTGTTGCGGACGTAGGTGCCCTGGTAGATGCCCGGCAAGTACGCCGAGGACCACAGCTGCGGGCCGATCACCGGATAGCCCGCGCACAGGACAACGAAGCCCGGCAGATTTTGGTTCACCGTGCCCAGGCCGTAGGTCAGCCAGGCACCCATCGAAGGATGGCCCACCAGCACGTGGCCGCAATTGAGCATGGTCAGCGACGGCTCATGGTTGGGCCGCTCCGTATGCATCGAGCGGATGACGCACAGGTCGTCGGCGTGCTTCCCCAAGTTTGCAAAGATCTCACTGATCTCGAGACCGCTCTGGCCGTAGCGGTTGAACTGGAACGGCGACTTCAGCAGCGTCCCGGTCTTGCGCTCTGTCTTCAGGTTCGGCGTCGGCGCCTTCTGCCCGTGATATTTCGTGAGCATCGGCTTGGGATCAAACGTGTCTACCTGGGAGGGGCCGCCATTCAGGAACAGGTAGATGACGTTGGTGGCCTTAGCCGGAAAATGGGGCGCGCGGATGCTTAAGGCGGACTTCGATGCTTCGGCTGCCTGCGCGGCCTGCGTGGCCAGGCCCAGCATGCCAAAGCCGCTACCCATGGTCTTCAAGATGTCTCGGCGTGTGCGCATGGGTGGCTCCTAATTCCAGTACACAAACTCGTTGGCGGCCAGCAACACCTGCGCGTACTGCAGCCACGTGCCGCCAGCCTTCAAGTAATCGAGGCCCGCCTGCACTTCGGCCTTGGCGGGCATCCGCTGGTAGAGCTGCCGGTAGGCGGCGGCAATGCGGGCCGCGTCGCTCCCGGCTTTCTCCAGACGGCAGGAAAGCTCATCGGCGCGGCGTTCGAGGAACGCGCTATTGAGAAGATAGAGCCGCTGCAGAGGCGTCGACGTCTCGATGCGCCGCTCGCTGGTTGCGTTGGGGTTGGCAAAGTCGAACAGCGAGAGTGTGGGGTCGAGATCCCGGCGGCTGATGAAACCATAGACCGTGCGGCGCTTGTTTGACTCATCAGCCAAACGGCGCGGTTGACCACCGGCTTCCAGGTTCAGCTCGCCCGTCGCCCACAGCAGCGAGTCACGCAACGTCTCAATGTCGAGGCGGCGGCGATTGAAGCGCCACTGGTAGCGGTTGTCGCCATCGATCCCCGCGCTAACCGCGGTCTGGGTGGACGACACCTGATAAGCCTGCGAGAGCATGATCTCGCGGTGCAGCTTCTTCATGGACCAGCCTTGATCCATCAACTGGCTGGCGAGATAGTCCAGCAGCTGCGGGTTGCTGGGCGTCTCACCCAGCTTGCCGAAGTTGGAAGACGTGCCCACCAGGCCGCGCCCAAAGTGGCCTTGCCAGATGCGGTTGGCGATCACGCGGGCGGTGAGCGGGTTGTCCTTGCTCGCGATCTGCTCAGCGAGTTCCAGCCGCCCGCTACCCTGCATAAATCGGCCCGCCTCAGGCTTGGCGAGAATGGCCAGCATGCGCCGAGTCGCCACTTGGCCTAGGTTGTCCATGCTGCCGCGGATGCGGACGCGGATGTCCTTGGGCTCCTTCACGTCGGAGAGCGTTTGCAGGAACGGGTAGCGCTCCGGCAATGAATCTTCGAGCTTTTTCACCTGCTGCCGCAACGTCTCGACACGGGCCAGCACGGGTGCGCTCAGGAAGCGGTCGAGATCCCGGTCCTTGAAATAGAGCACCGACGCGCGCTTGTCTTGAAACAGATCCCGCCACAGGTAGTGCTTATCGCGCGGCAACGAGAGCAGGTCCGCCGAAGAGAGATCGCCGCGATCGGGATTGGAGCCCAAGCGGATGTGGTTCTCACCATCCACCTTGTCTTTCTCGGCCAGCACTTCCAGCACCAGCGTTTGCAGCTGATCGGGGTTGTGGCTCTTTAGGTAAGGATGCTCATGCGTCTTCTGCTTCAGGTACGTGCGCCACCGCTCCAGCACGCCCGCATCGAGATCAGCGGCCGGACCCGAGCCATCAATCGCCCGAAGGTAGCGCGCGGTGTCGTGCGCGAAAATCTTCGCCAGTTCCTTGGCATGCGCATGCTGAACGTCCAGCAGTTCCTTGCGCTTGTCCGCGAGCCGCTTTTCGTGATCCTTGAACGCCTGCACCACGGCCGGATCAGCCAGCGGAAACTCGTCCTTTTGCGTCGAGGAAAAGATGCCGAGCAGGGAGTAGTAGTCGGTGGTCGGAATCGGGTCAAACTTGTGGTCGTGGCACTGGGCACAGGCGACGGTCAACCCCAGGAACCCGCGCGTCGCGGCGTCGACACGATCATCCTGTTGCTCCGGCGACAACGAGAAAAAGCCCGTGCCCGCCGCCAGTTCTTTCTCGTGGCCTTTGATCAGGTCGCCCGCAAACTGGGCCTTCACGAACGTGTCGTAAGGCATGTCACGGTTAAAGGCATTGATCACCCAGTCTCGATAGCGAAAAGCGCTGGGGTGCGGGATTTCGAACTGCGACGCCAGTTGATCATCGGAGTAGCGCGCCACGTCCAGCCAGTAACGGCCCCAGCGTTCGCCATACTGCGGTGAAGCGAGCAGTTTGTCGATCAGCTTGGGCCACGCATCGGGCGACTTGTCAGCCACAAAGGCCTCCACGTCAGCTGGGTTCGGCGGCAAGCCCAGCAGGTCGATGGTGGCCCGGCGGATCAGCGTGCGGCGATCCGCGTTCGGATTTGCTTTCAAGCCCTTCGCCTTCAACAGCCCCAACCACAGAGCATCAATCGAACCACCAGGTGTTCGCTTCACGGGTTGAAACGCCCAGTAGGCGCGCTGCTCCGCCGTGATGCGGTATTCGGCGGGCGGCGGCAGGTCTTTGGAGGCGCCATCAGGCCAGACGGCGCCGGCTTCCACCCACGCCTTCAAGTCATTCACTTCCGCGTCGGGCAGCTTGCCCGAGGGGGGCATCTTGAGCTTGGCGTGCGAATGGCTGACCGCCGCAATCAACAAGCTCTCCTGGGGCTTGCCGGGAACCAGCGCCGCACCGGTGTTGCCGCCCTTCAGCGCCGCCTCCCGCGAGGTGAGATCAAGCCCACCCATCCGCGAATTCGCATGGCAGGCATAGCACTTGCCCGCCAGTACCGGACGGACCTTCATCTCGAAAAACTCTACCGGGTCCGCGGCCCAGGCCAGCGTCACCGGAATCAGCGCGATCAGCATTCGCATGGGTTGCTGCGGAGAGTTTATCATTCCTGCCCTGGCGAACCGGGTAGAATGCAAGGGCATCCCTCATGAACCTTCTCATTCTGGCAACCGTACTGGCCGCCGGGCCGGTGTTTGAAACGCAAGAACTGTTTCCCCCCGAAAAGTGGCACAACCACTCTTCTTCGATCGTGGAGTTGCCCAATGGCGACCTGATGACCGTTTGGTTCCACGGTTCCGGCGAACGCACCGCCGATGACGTGGTGGTGCTGGGGTCGCGCTGGGTGAAGTCGAAGAAGGCGTGGACCGCGCCGATGCCCATGGCCGATGAGCCGGGCTTTCCGGACACCAATCCGGTGCTCTATCTCGATTCGCAGAAGCGGCTGTGGCTGTTTTGGGCGCAGATTCTGGCCAACGAATGGCACACCGCGCTCACCCGCTACAAGGTGGCCACTGATTACCGCAACCCCGACCAGCCGCCGCACTGGAACTGGTCCGGCAACGTCATCGTGATCCCCAAAAACATCGCCGCCAAAACCAAGGAAGCCTTCCCGGCGCGAGACAAGCAGAACGAACTGGCCAAGGACAAGTACTTCTCCCGGCTGGGCTGGTTCACGCGGACCCACCCGATTGAGCTGCCCACCGGCCGCCTGATCGTGCCCATGTATTCCGACGGCTACTCCTACGGCATCATGGCGCTGTCGGATGACCACGGCCAAACCTGGTTCGGCAGCGAACCGCTGGTCTGCGCCGGCTGCATTCAACCGAGCGTGGTCCGCAAGAAGGACGGCACGCTGGTGGCCTACATGCGCGACAACGGCCCGCCGCCCAAGCGCGCTATCAAGTCTGAGTCCAAGGACAATGGCGTCACCTGGTCACTGGGGGTCGACACGGACATCCTGAACCCCGGCTCCAGCCTGGAGGCGATTACGCTGAAATCCGGCGAATGGGTGATCGTCCACAACGACACGGAGAAGGATCGCGATTCGTTGCGCATCGCGTTGTCGGATGATGAAGGCGCCACCTGGAAATGGTCCCGCCACCTGGAAAAGAAGGCCGGCGAGCGGTACCACTACCCGTCCGTCATCCAAGGCGCCGACGGCTCCATCCATGTCACCTACAGCCTGTTCAAGGAAGCCGGCAAGACGATCAAGCACGCCAAGCTAAACGTAGACTGGATCAAACAGGGCGACCAGTAAGTCCAAGCTGGTGGCATCGCCGATGCAGCCTTGGGCTTTGTTCTTCGGATGAGCCGGTCGGGCAGAAATTCCTAACTTAGTAAGTTACAGCCACTTCAGGAACGTGGAGACGATCAAATACCCGTCCATAAACTTGAACGGCGTCTCGCCTACCGTATAGTGGCCGCAAGGCAGGACGCTGAGGCGGTGGTCGATGCCGTGATCGCGGACGCACTGCATGATCTCTTCGGAAAGCTCCGGCAGAAACGTGGTGTCGTACTTGGCGTAAATGAAGTGCGACTTTTTCTTGCCGCCGCGTGACAGCTCGGCAAAGCGGGCCATGTAGTTGACCGGCGAAATCGCCTGCCACATGTTGCGCAGCCGCTCGCGGTCCAGGTGCTGCTGCACGGTCTCCTTGATGTGCAGGGTGGACAGGCCGGTCCACACAACGTCGCCAAAGTTCGACGAGCAGTGGTTGAACACGTTCACCTTGATCCGCGGGTCATGCGCGCTGGCCAGAAACGCGTAGCAGGAGCCGAGACTCGTGCCGACGACGCCGATCTCGGAATAGCCCTGTTGTTGCAACCAATCGACGGCGCAGCGCAGGTCGATCACGGCCTGGCGCGTGGCTTCGAGCGTCCGCCCTAGGTTCGAGGAGACCGCATAGTCGGCCCGGGTCAACTCCGGCGGCATCCGGTAGTCGTGATAGGGCAGGCTCAAGCGCAGCGAAGGAATGCCGAACTTTTGGATGCCGCGGCAGAGGCCGCCATGCTGGTTGAGCGAGGCGTTCCAGTGCGGCAGCACGATCACGGCGCGGTCATTCCGTTTGCCTTCACGCCGCGGCATCGGATACCACTGGCCGTGCACCGTATTGTTCTGGGGGTGCGGTGAGGGTGCGGGCGAAGTGAAGCGCAGCAGGCCATCAGCCAGGCTGAAGTCCGCCGGCGTTTCGTAGGCGAACAGCTCCTCACTGTCCGCGATGGCCGCCTGATTGATGGCGTGGAGCCACTGCTCGTCATTGTGTCCGTTGCGATTGAGACGACGGGCCGCACCCCAGTGCTCCACTGCGTCGAGGCCCCATTCAAAGGGCCGGACCACGCGGTCCGTCGAGCGGAAACAGAGGTGGTTCTCCCAGTTGCTAATCCAGTTGTCGTAGAGCTTCCAGGCCATAGTTGAGGGCGACCCTCAAGTTTAGCGGCTGCCCAAAACCCGAGTCACGCCCGGTGCCGCGAATGGCGACACAACGCGGTTGCGGTGGGCGATCTGTCAGCTGAACTGCGCCCGGCCCCGGCGCCGCGGCTCCCGGGGGTCCAGGCCAAAGATGCAGAACTGGTCATAGGCCCACAGGTTGATCACAGGAATCCCCAACCCTTTCGCCATCAGATATTCACGCTCCCAGGGTGCGGCGGGGCGGAACGCCGCGGCCAGATAGCGGACGGAATCACGCGGCCAGTTCAGCGTAAACGGGAATGAAATGGCCGCTCCACAGAGGTCCAGATTCCGCGACCACGCACCAAAATCGAGCGCCTCCATCTTCATCCGGTCCAGACCGCTACCGGCCTTGCTTTCCCACTCCACCGGCAGGTTCACAAAGCGGTTCAGGCGCCCGCCCAATTGATTGGCCCCGGCCGGAACCGGGTGGTTCACGTCGTATGGAAATAGCAGCTCAAACTGCGCCCCCGGGTAGCTGGCCCGGACATGCGCCATGATCGCGGCCGCATGATCGCGCAGGCGATTGCGCAAAAAGGCCGCGTCGGCGGAGCCATTGACGGCGGGATCATCCACCGGGGTTCGGAAGTGGTGCAACGGACGCCCTAACGCCACCTGGCCCTGCGCCACCGTCTCCGCATCGTAGTAGGCCATGCCGCCGTTGGGCCGGCTGTCGCTTTGGTTCGAGAAGAACCACCAGACAAACTCGCCCAGTTGCAACGTCGGAGTAAGCCCCGCCTGCGCCATCAGCGCCGCCAGATCCAGAAACACCTTCTTTTGGAAAGCCAGCATGCTGCTCGAGAACGCGCAATGGGTAGATTTCAAGTTGCCAAAACTGATCGCCGTATCCGCGACGCTGCCGTCCGGGAACAGGGCCGCGAAACTCGCCGGCGGGTTCACCAGTTCCATCGAAGAGGAAACCGTCACCTCGCGCGACCGGCGGGCACACTCCTGAAACAGATCCTGGTGCCAGTCCCACGCGCCGCGGTTCAGGCTGGAGGGCGCGGCCGGATCAATCTCCCAGTCACCCGGGACCCCGCCCGCAAGCGAGCCCGTCCAGCCGACCGCGCCGGTAGACCCGCCCACCACTGCAGCCACCGCACTAAACCCGAATGAGTACGCCGGCTGCGGCGACCGGCTGTGAATGGTCAGCACCGGTCCGTTCGCGGTGGCATAGACACCCACCGACCCCGCGTTGATGGCGAAGGCAAAGTGTTGGGCGAATAGGGCCAGGCTCTCATTGGCGAAGACGCTCTTGCCAAACGTCTGGCTGCCGATCGTCAAGAAGATGGCATCGCCCGGGACAAACGTTCCACTGAACGTGACGGTGACGGCAGGAATCACCGCGTCCACGCGCTGGCGCTGGTTCCACCAGAAGACCCCGATGTACTCGTTCACGGGCGCCGTAAAGCCCAACTGGTCAAAGCCCCACATCACGCGCGCGGGTGGCAGCTTATAGGTGTGATCGGTTGAATAGTCCAGCGCCGGTGACATGGTGGCGAGGGCGGGCAGCGGGTCCGGCACATCGGCCGGCGCCACGGCTTCCAGGAAATCGAAATAGACCGGAGTGGCGCTGGTGCTCCGCAGAACGACCACATGCTCGCCCGGCGGCACGTTGGCACGCAGGCGGCGGCGGGTGTTCACCGGTTCGGCGCCGGGCAACGCTCCGGGCAGCGTGCAATCGAGCGTCGTCTCCGCATCGCCATCCAATCGCACGCCGAAGCCACCCCGGTCCGCCGCCAGCGACGTGCCCAACCACACCTCGTGCGTCACACCGCAGTGATAACGCACCGTCACGGTGTTGCCCGCAGCGCCGGACCGCACCGCGTAGCCCTTCGAGAAGAATCCGTCTTGCGCCACCCAATCGCCCGTGAAGGTGCACCAGGAATCGTTCTCCTCGACGCGCACGCTATCCGGACCGGCCACACTCAAGCGGCGGGTGGCGGTGGGGCCGGTAACGGTCCAGTTCGTGAAGACGGCTTCCCACTCCTGAGCCGCAATCGGAGCCGCATAGGCCAGCGGAGGCGCCAGCGTCAGCCACATCTGGCGGATCTGCGGCACCCCCAGAGCAGCGAAGTCCAGCGTCACCCGCCACGTCGCATCGGACGATCCGCCCGTGAAGTTCACCTGCGCCTCACTGGTGCGGAGCCGGGCGTTCTTCGAAGTGGCATACATCGCCAAGTAGTTGCCATCGACGCCGGGCCGGCTCGCGGATACCGTCAAGGCGGGCCCGCTCGAGGTTGCCATCAGCGCGAGGTTGCCCACGCCATAGCTGGCCTGATTGATCTGCCAAGCGAGATTGGCGGCGACGCTGTTCGCACCCACGCCATAGAGCGTGAAGGAGTTGCCGCTGCTGGAGGCCACCACATAGCCCAGCCCATCATCGCGCCGGTTCGAAACATCGATCTGATTGCCCGCCACTTGCGCCGCACTGATGTCCGGGCAGCTGCTGACAGCGGCCAGAATGCGGGAGGTCAGCGATGTATTGCTGTCATTGGCCAGCTCCGTCACCAGGTAGTTCGTGCCGCGCACCGTCAGGCCGTGCGTTGTGCCTGGAACACCCGTGGCCGAGAAGGCGAAGGAGCACTCCACGGCGGGCACGATGTAGTCAAACGCGTAGTTTAGATACCACAGCGTCACCCGGTCGAACTGCCGCAGGCCATTGTTTTCGATGGTGAAGGTGGCAGAGGCGGCGGTATAGCTTCCAGCCACCTTCTGCGCATGGTCGAACAGAGGGATCTGCGCCGTCGTCCCATCCGCGCGGACCACGTCCAGGTAAGGCCAGTCGATCGTCGGGAACTTGGGCGAATCGATCGGCATCAGACCGTTGTATTGCAGGTCGAACTGCAACGTCAGGCCATTGAAGTCGAAATCGGGCAAGTACTTCAGACGGGGGTGTTCAAAAAAATTGTCGGCGTCGTAGAGCACCACCACGGCAAAGTCGGCCGCATCGCGGAAGGTCCCGCTGGCCTTGAAGCCCGTGGCGGTGGCCGAATGCAGGGCCGCGGAGGCGCCCAGGCCGTCAAAGCCCCGCAGATGCACCGTGCGGCGCGGATCAAGCTTGTAGATGGTATCCGGCATAGGCCGACTCCACCTTCGGCAAACCGCCCGCCACCGCCGCCCGGGCCTTGGCGCAAGTGAACAAAACAATGGACGTTATTTCGCCGCCACACCGGTGACCACAAGCCCACCGGCGACCGCGATATCATCGGCAGCATGATGAAGCGATTGCTCTCTGTTGCCGTGCTGATGACCGCGTTCACCGCGCTCAGCGCCCAAGCCGCGGTTTATGAACTCCGCACCTACACGACGCACGAAGGAAAGCTGCCAAACCTGCTGGCGCGCTTTAAGGACCACACCATCGCGCTGTTTGAAAAGCACGGCATGGTGAACATCGGCTACTGGGTGCCCCAGGATGAGCCGGCCAAGAACAACACGCTGATCTACGTCCTGAAGCACGAAAGCAAGGCTGCTGCGGACAAATCCTGGGCGGATTTTGGCAAGGACCCCGTTTGGGTGAAGGCGCGCACCGAATCGGAGAAGGACGGCAAGATCGTGCTGAAGGTCGATCGGGTCTACATGGATGCGACCAGCTTCTCGAAACTGAAATAATCAGAACATGAGGGTACTGCTTTTCGTCGGTTTCAGCGCTGGGTTGGCCGCGCAAACCACTGAGGTCCGGGCGCTGCTGCAGAAGCGATGCCTGGCCTGCCATGGCCCCGCTCAGCAGATGAGCGGACTGCGCCTGGATGATCGCGAAGCCGGCCTGAAGGGCGGCTATTCCGGACCGGCCATCCTGCCCGGTAAATCCGGCGAAAGCAAGTTGATCGAACGGGTCCTGAGCACCAAGGAGGGCTTCTCCATGCCGCCCTCCGGTGCTCGGCTGACGGCTGCTGAAGTGGAGACGCTGAAGCAGTGGATCGACCGCGGTGCCGAATGGCCCTTCTCCTCCGTGGCGAAGGCCAACAACGCCAAGCTCTCCCATTGGGCCTTCCAACCAGTTCGCCGCCCGGCTGTGCCAACTGGAGCGCACCCGGTGGATGCGTTGGTCCGAGCCAAGCTTTCCGGCCTTGGTATCGAACCATCACCTGAAGCCGCAAAGCCTACGTTGGCCCGCCGCGTCAGCCTGGACCTGCGGGGCATTCCGCCCTCTGTGGCTGAGCTTCGCGAGTATCTCGATGATCCGCACCCGGACGCCTATGAACGCATGGTGGACCGTTTTCTCGCTTCGCCCCACTTTGGCGAAAAGTGGGCCCGCCACTGGCTGGACCTTGCCCGCTATGCCGATTCCGATGGCTACGAGAAGGATCAACCGCGCCCCAACGCCTTCCGTTGGCGCAACTGGGTGATCGACGCCTACAATCGCGACCTCCCGTTTGACCGCTTCACCATTGAGCAGATCGCAGGCGACTTGCTGCCCGGCGCCACCACCGAAACCCGCGTTGCCACCGGCTTTCATCGCAATACACTGATCAACCGCGAAGCCGGTGTCTCCCGCGCCGAGGACCGGTTTGAGCAGACCATCAACCGCACCAACACCATCTCCACCACCTGGCTGGGCCTGACGGCGGGCTGCGCGCAATGCCACGACCATAAGTACGACCCCATCTCCCAGCGCGAGTACTATCAGCTGTTCGCCTTCATGAACGCCATCCAGGAAGAAGACATCGAGGCTCCCCTGCCCGGCGAACTGGGGCCGTGGCTCGCCTCCCGCGCCACCTATGCCAAGGAGCGCGATGCCCTACTGGCGGAGTACCAGATCAGCCAACTGCAGCCGGTCTGGGAGGAGCGCATGCGCTCGGCGATCACCAAGCCCGGCACCAACGTGGAGTGGGACTTCGCGCTCACCAGTTGCACGGCCATGCTCGACAACGCGCAGGCGATGCTGATGACGCCGGCTGACAAGCGCACTGAGTATCAACGAGAGCGGCTGCTGAACTACTTCGTCTTCAACATGGGCCCGGACAACAACCGCGACAAGGAACTGATGGCCAAGGTCCGCACGCTGCGTGAGAAGTTGAACGCGCTGAACGCGCGCACACCCCAGATCACGCTGGCCCACACAGTCACCGAAGCGGCCCAGCCGGTGAAGACTCACGTGGCCGTGCGCGGCGACTACAAGCGCCCCGGCATCGAAGTCCAACCAGACACTCTGGCCGCGCTGCCTGCAATGAGCAAGACCGGCCCGGCGCGTCTCGAGTTCGCCAAGTGGCTGGTGTCACGCGACAATCCGCTCGCCTCGCGGGTGATCATGAACCGCACGTGGCAGGAATTCTTCGGCCGTGGTTTAGTCCGCACGTCGGAAGACTTCGGCCTGCAAGGCGAGAAGCCCTCGCACCCGGAGCTGCTCGATTATCTGGCCAGCGAGTTCATCGAACGCGGCTGGAGCCAGAAGCAGATGATGCGGCTGATCGTCACGTCCGCCACCTACAAGCAGTCATCGCAGGCACGGGCTGATCTGCTGCAGCGTGACCCGGACAACACGCTGCTGGCCCGTCAGTCGCGCCTTCGTCTCTCTGCTGAAGGTCTGCGCGATTCGGCACTGGCCGCCTCGGGCTTGCTCGATGAGCGGGTCGGCGGCCCCAGCATCCGCCCGCCCCAGCCGCCCGGCGTTGCTGAACTACAGTACGGCAACAACAAGTGGAAGGAGTCGACCGGCGCCGACCGTTACCGTCGCGGCCTCTACATCCACTTCCAGCGCACGGCGCCCTATCCGCAGCTGATGACCTTTGACGCGCCGGAATCGACCGTCGCCTGCTCCCGCCGCCGCACCTCGAATACGCCGCTGCAGTCGCTGAACCTGTTGAACGACCCCGTGTTTGTTGAGGCCGCGCAAGCGCTCACCTACCGTGTCTCCGGCCTTCCCACCGACGAAGCGCGCATCGCCGCCGCCTTTGAGGTAGCGCTCAGCCGCAAGCCCACCGCAAAAGAGATGTCTCGATTGCTGCGGCTGCGGCAGGAACAATCTCTCGTGGCCGTGGCCCGCGTCATCTTGAACCTGGACGAGTTTGTGACTCGCGAATAGGAACTTCACCCATGAATCGACGAGCATTCTTGAACCAGTTCGCCTACGGCATGGGCGGCATCGCGCTGGCCGACCTGATGGCCGCCGATGGCTATGCTGCGACCGACCCGCTGTCGCCGCGCGCGCCGCACTTTCCCGGTAAGGCCAAAAGCGTCATCTTCATGTTCATGGAAGGCGGCCCCAGCCAAATGGATCTGTTTGATCCCAAGCCGGGCCTGCAGAAATGGCACGGCAAGCCACTGCCGGATTCGCTCACCAAAGACATGCAGCTGGCCTTCATCAAGAAGGACGCGGCCGTGCTCGCCAGCCCGCGCATCTTCAAGCCGCAAGGCCAGTCCGGCATTGAACTCTCAGACTACCTGCCGCACTTGAGCACCTGCGCCGATGACATTTGCCTGGTGCGTTCCATTCAATCGGAAGCCTTCAATCACCACCCGGCGCAGCTTTTCCTGTTTACCGGCTCCACGCAGTTCGGGCGGCCCACCATGGGCGCCTGGAGCGTTTATGGCCTGGGCAGCGAATCAAAGAACCTGCCCGGCTTTGTCGTGCTGGCCTCGGGCGCAGGCACCTCGGGCGGCGCGTCGAATTTCTCGTCCGGGTTCCTGCCCTCCACCTACCAGGGCACGCTGCTGCGCAACTCCGGCGACCCGATTCTCTACCTGTCGAACCCGCCCGGCGTCACGGCCCAAGCTCAGCGGGCAGCGCTCGATGCGTTGAAGGACTTGAACGAAGAGCACTTCACCCAGACTGGCGACCAGGAGATCAACTCCCGCATCAACGCCTACGAGCTCGCCTACCGCATGCAGACTGCGGGTCCGGAGCTGACCGACTTCTCGAAAGAATCCAAGGAGACCTTGGACATGTACGGCGTCAACGATGAGGCCACCAAGCAGTTCGGCACCAACTGCCTGATGGCGCGCCGCCTGGTCGAACGCGGCACCCGCTACGTGCTGATGATGCACGCCTCCTGGGACGACCACACCAACCTGAACAAGAAGCTCAAGAAGAATTGCGACATCACCGACAAGCCCACCGCGGCGTTGATCAAGGACCTGAAGCAACGCGGCTTGCTCGATTCCACCTTGATCGTCTGGGGTGGCGAGTTCGGCCGCACCCCGATGCAGGAAGTCCGCGACACCCGCGATGACGAGAACGCCGGGCGTGATCACCACCCCATCGCCTACTCCATGTGGCTGGCCGGTGGCGGCATCAAGCCGGGCACGGTGGTGGGCAAAACGGACGACCTGGGCTTCAACATCATCGAAGACAAAGTGCCCGTCCACGACCTGCAGGCCACCATCATGCACTGCCTGGGCTTCGACCACACCCGCCTCACCTACCGCTACATGGGCCGCGACTTCCGGCTGACGGATGTGCACGGGAATGTCGTGAAGAAGATGTTGGCATAAAATCGAAGTATGTTGTCGGAAGCGCAGATCACTCGCGTGTGGGAAGGAATGCTCGAGGGCGAGATGCGCGCTCTGTACTTTGGCGAACTGGTCGAGAAGTATCAAGCCAAGCAGCGCTGGGCGACAATGATCACTTTGGTCGCGTCATCCGCCGCGTTTGCTTCATTCGTAATTGGATCAATTCCTGCTGAGGTACGTCCGATTCTCACGCTCTTGGCGTCCGGAGTGAGTGCGTATACTTTAGTGGCCCAGAATAGCCGCCGTGCCATTGATGCTTCAGACTTGCATGCTCGCTGGGGCCGGCTCGCAATGGAGTACCAGGCGTTGTGGGAAAACGTGTACGCCGACGACGCGGCGGACCGGCTGCGGTCGATCACTGACCGTGAATGGGACGCCTCAAAGGCGAGCACATCGTTCCCCAATGACGTCAAGTCGCTCTCGCGTTGGCAGGCTTACGTTCAAGGTCGGCACTTGGCCCATGCCGGAGTCTGAGAAGCGGGCGGGCAGCTATCCACCGGCTCCCCATCCATGGCCTCCGCCTCCCCCGCCACCCAAAAAGTAATCGCCTTTTCATCGCCGTGCGCTAGCCTGGAGGTATGAAACTTGGCTGCCTACTGGACATGGACGGCGTTATTTATCGCGGCTCGGAAGTGATTCCGGGAGCGGCGGAGTTTATCCGTTTTTTGACCGAAGCCTCCATTCCTTACCTGTTTCTCACCAACAATTCAGCGCCGACACCGCTGGATATTCTCGTCAAACTCCGCAAGTTTGGCGTCGAGACCACCGTTGACCACATCTACACCTCCGGCATGGCCACCGCCGAATGGATTGTCCGGCAAAGACCCACCGCCACCGCCTACGTCATCGGCGAAAGCGGTCTGCTGACCGCCCTCAACGAAGCGGGCATTGCCGTTACGCGAGATCACCCCGACTATGTGATCGTCGGCGAAGGCCGGACGTTGAATTTTGAGATGCTCGAGATCGCCCACCGCGCCATCGATGCCGGGGCGGGCTTTCTTTCGACCAACGCCGACACCTGGTGCCCCACCGATGCCGGCCCGCGCCCCGGCTGTGGAGCCATCGCCGCCCTGCTGGAATCCGCCACCGGACGTCAGGCGTACCACGTCGGTAAACCCAATCCATTCATGTTCCGCGCCGCCCGTAAGCGGCTGGGCCTCTCCACCGATGAAGTGCTGATGGTGGGCGACACGATGGAAACTGACATTCGCGGAGCCACGGACCTGGGCTTCAAGAACATCCTGGTGCTCACCGGGTCAACCCAGACGGCCACGCTGGACCAGTACGCCTTCCGCCCCACGATCGTGGTGGAATCCATCGCCCGCCTGGTGCCCGAAAACGGCAGCAACCCGGAGGCGATTCTCGGGTTGATAGACTCCTTGAAGAACTCGATGAGCGCTGCCAGCTGAACCCATGGGTGGATACCGACCGTTACCGCCACGCGTGCCCCCGGCCCGCCTTCAATCCCCCGCCCCGGCCCCTTCCCGCCCGGAAGCCAGCCGGCCGGAACCTTCACGCCCGGACCTCCCTCGCCCCGGTGCTGGGCCTAGCTCTCGTGCGGCCGGCGACCGCATGTTTGAGCTCAAAAGCGAGATCCACCAGAAGTTGATTGGCGTCCTCAACCTGGACCGCGTCGCCTCCCTGCCCAAGGAACGGGTCCGCGCCGAAATCGGACGGGTGGTGGAACGCTTGCTCGAAGACGAGCGCGTGCCCATGACTGCAGCCGAGCAGAACAAGATTGTCGAAGAAGTGCTGGACGAAGTGCTGGGCCTGGGGCCGCTGGAGACACTGCTCAAGGAAGCCTCCATCTCCGACATCCTGGTCAATGGCCCCCACAAGGTCTACATCGAACGTGGCGGCCGGCTGCAACTAACCGGCGTCAACTTCAAAGACAACGAGCATCTGCTGCACATCATCGAAAAGATCGTCTCCCAAGTGGGGCGCCGCATCGATGAGGCCATGCCGATCGTCGACGCCCGTCTGCCCGATGGTTCGCGCGTCAATGCCATCATTCCGCCCCTGGCGCTCGATGGGCCGTCGCTCTCCATCCGCCGCTTTGGCCGGCACGTCATCACGTCCGACGAAATGGTCTCCTACCAGACCATCATGCCCTCGATGCTGCGCTTCCTCGCCGCCTGCGTGCAATCGAAGACCACCACATTGATCTCCGGCGGCACCGGTTCCGGCAAGACCACCTCGCTGAACGCGCTTTCTCGCTTCGTGCCGGAAGAAGAGCGCATCATCACCATTGAGGACACGGCCGAACTGCAGTTGCAGCAGCGCCACTTGATCAAGTTTGAAACCCGCCCGCCCAACTTAAACAAAGAAGGCGGCATCAATCAACGGCAGCTGGTGCGGACCGCGCTCCGCATGCGCCCGGACCGCATCATCATCGGCGAGTGCCGCGGCGCGGAAGCGCTCGATATGTTGCAGGCGATGAACACCGGTGTGGAAGGCTCTATGTCTACCATCCACGCCAACTCGCCCCGTGATGCGTTTTCGCGCCTCGAAGCGATGATCCTGATGGCCGATCTCGAAATCCCCACCCGCGTCATCCTGCAGCAGTTGGCCAGCGCCATCAAGCTGGTGGTGCAGGTAGCCCGCTTGCAGGATGGCAGCCGCAAGATTATTGCGATCTCAGAAGTCACCGGCGTCGCCAACGACCGGGTGGAGACCGAAGACATCTTCATCTTCGACCGCACCGGCCTCACCGACACCGGAAAAGTACAAGGCCGCTTCCGCTGGACCGGCTACAAGCCCAAGGTGCTGGAACGCCTGCGGGTCTCTGGCCTCACGCTCCCGGACGAACTGTTTGAGGAGACGATGGACGTCAATCTGTAGCCGCGCGCTGCGCCAATCGGTTGGCGGCCGCCGGACTTAGGCGTGGGGCTTCTTCTTCAGCTGTGCCAGGACACCCGCCGCGTCTTTGGTGATCGGCGGCCCGTGGCCCACGCAAAGGTATTCGACGCCCGAAAACTCGTTCAGCTTGCCCACCGAACGGACGTTTTCGGCCATATCCAGCGTCAGCCCCGCCCAACCGGCTTCCACATTGGGCCAGCTCACAACCACGTCGCCGACAAACAGCGCCTTCTTCTCCGGCCACCAATAGGATAGGCACCCCGGCGTGTGCCCCGGCGTCGAGACCGCGATTAGCGGGCCAATCCGGTCCCCTTCCTTCAGCGTTCCGTCCACCTTGCAGGGCGGATGCTTGCCCAGGCCCAGGGCAAGGCCAAGCTGCAGCTTGTAAGCCTCCCGCGGGGGTTTCGGCCACAACGAGACACGCGTCGCCTTGCGGCTGCCATCCACGATCCCGGCCTCCCACTCATGCGTCAACACCGTGGCGCCCGTGGCCGCCTTCAGCACGGAAGTGGACCCAATGTGGGACCGGTGTGCATGCGAGTGAATAATGCGCTTCAGGTCTGACGGCTGGCGGCCCATCTCCTGGATGGCCCCCAAAACGATCTTGCCGTCGGTGTCATACAAACTGTCAATCAGCGTGAGCCCGTCCCCCGTGTCCAACAAGAATGCCCCCACATGCCCGCCCTGCTCCTGGGTCAGGTAGTGTAAGCCATCGGTTATTTTCATGCGTGCCATTGTGTCAGAACGGGCGAGCCGTTGCAGACCCGGGCCCGGCGGAACCGGCGGGAGTGGTACTCTCCCTGGATATGGCACGCATCTCCCGGCGCGAACTCGGCCTCGCCACGCTGGCCGCCGGTTCAGCAAAAGCAGCAGAGGTAGCAGAAGTAGCAGAGGCAGCACAGGCAGACACGAAGTACTCCGGAGCCCTGGACGGCTTTGAGAGCAAGGTGGACCCCACCTCGTTTGACCCCACCGCCTGGACCCGCGAGCGCTGGAAGTCGGCGCCACTACAATTGACCTACAAACCCGGCCCCGCGGCCCAGACACAAGCTTGGCAGCGCCAGCTCCGGGCCAAGATCGCGGAGCTGGTCGGCGGTATTCCCGCCACGCGCACGACGCTTAAGACGCAGCTGCTCGAAACCCGCACCTTCCCCACCTACCGGCGCGAAAAGCTGGTGATCATGACGCGGCCCGGCGTCTCACTGTTGGCCTATGTCCTCACGCCCAACGGCGCCACGGAGCCGCTGCCCACCGCCATCTGCGTGCCCGGCCATGGCCGCGGCGTGGATGACATTGTGGGCGTCGACGCGGAAGGCCGCGACCGCACCGATAAGGCCGGTTACCAGCACGACTTTGCGCTCCAAGCCGTGGAACAAGGCATGGCCGCCGTCGCGATTGAACCCATGGGCTTCGGCTGCCGCCGCGATGAGAAAACGCGCCGCCGCGGGCTGGGCAACAGTTCCTGCCAACCCAACGCCGGCGCTGCTTTGCTGTTCGGCGAGACCATGATCGGCTGGCGGGCGTACGACGTCATGCGCACCATCGATTACATCGAGACCCGGAAAGACCTGGACGCCAAGCGCATCGGCTGCATGGGCATCTCCGGCGGCGGCACCGTCACGCTGTTCACCGCCGCGCTGGAACCTCGCATCAAGGCCGCCTTCGTCTCCGGCTACCTGAACACCTTCCGGGATTCAATCTTGAGCATCGCCCACTGCATCGACAATTATGTTCCAGGAATCCTCAATTGGGCCGAGATGTACGATGTGGCAGGCCTGATAGCCCCCCGTCCTTTATTCGTTGAATCAGGTGACCGGGACAATATTTTCCCCGTGGAGGCAAGCCGCGAGGCGGTGGCACGAGTGATCGCGGTCTACCGGTCGATGGGTGTGCCGGAGCGGGTGGGGCACGAAGTCTTCAGCGGCGAACATAGTTTTCACGGCGCCGCCGGCCTGCCGTTTCTGAAAAAATCCCTGATGGAAAGTTATACTGGTAGAAACGAATGAAAGTCACCATTATCGGCACTGGTTATGTAGGGCTAAGCACTGGAGTTTGCTTGGCTTTTATCGGACATGATGTGTTTTGCGTCGACACCGATGACGCCAAAATCGAGGCGCTGCGGGCGGGCAAAACGCCCATTTTCGAGCCCCATCTAGAAGCCGTAATGGAGGCCGCCCGGACGCGGCTGCATTTCACCACGAAGTACGAAGAAGCCGTTCCCGGCAGCGACGTGGTCTTCCTGGCCGTGGGCACTCCGCCCCTGCCTTCCGGCAGCCCTGACCTGACCTACCTCTCCGGCGCCGCCCGTACCCTGGGCAGCTTGATGGGTGACCGCTTTACCGTGATCGTCAACAAGTCCACCGTCCCCGTCGGAAGCGGCAACTGGGTGGACGCCATCGTCCGCGACGCCTGCCCGGGCGGCGATTTCTGCATCGCCTCGAACCCGGAATTCCTGCGCGAAGGCTCCGCCCTGGGCGACAGCCTGTACCCGGACCGCATCGTCATCGGGTCGGACAATCCTCGCGGGCTCGATGTTCTCTACCAGCTCTACCGGCCCATCCTGGACCAAAGCTTTACCGCACCGTCGTTCCTCCCGCGCCCCAGCGATTGCAACTCCGCGCCGCTGGTCACCACGGACCTTGCTTCGGCCGAACTGATCAAGTATGCCGCGAATGCGTTCCTCGCGCTAAAGATCAGCTATATCAATGAGATCGGCAACCTGGCCGGCAAAGTGGGCGCCAACATCCAGCATGTGGCCAAAGGCATCGGCCTCGACAAGCGCATCGGACCGCGCTTCTTGAGCGCGGGCATCGGCTGGGGCGGCTCCTGCTTTGGCAAGGACACTTCGGCCTTGATCTCGAGTGCGCAAGAATACGGCCTCACCATGCCCATCGTTCAGGCGGGCCGCGAGACCAACTACCGCCAGCGCGACCATGTGGTGGAACAGCTGCTGGGGGCGCTGAAGATCTTGAAGGGCCGCACCATCGGCCTGCTCGGCCTGGCCTTCAAGCCGGACACCGACGACTTGCGCGACGCCCCGGCCATCGATATCGCCCGCCGGTTGATCGAGCGTGGCGCCCGCGTACGCGCTCATGACCCGGTGGCGATGGCCAACGCCAAGGCCCAGTACCCGACGCTGGGGATCCAGTGGTGCGACACCGAAGAGCAGCTGGCCCAGGGCGTCGACGCTCTGGTGCTGGTGACCGAATGGGAGCAGTACCGCGATCTCGATTGGGCCCAGCTGAAGTCCGTCATGCGCACGCCGATCATTCTGGACGGCCGCCTGTTCCTGGACGGCGCCAAGGTCACCGAGGCCGGTCTCCAGTTCCTCAGCATTCTCTAGCGAGGCAACCCGTGGCTGAGCCGTTCCGCGACTGGCGCGGCTCAGTACGGTACTCCATCCCGCGTTCCGCTACCTACCCCGTAATCCACTGATTCTACTGACCCGCGCTTGTTCACAAGCGATGGCTCAACCATCGGCCACCGGCCTCCTCCCGCACCGCGCAGACCCGGACGGCGGGCGTGTGACATAATTTCCAGTTCATGCGCCAACGCCATATTGTCCTGACACTGCTGTTCCTGTTGTCCATCATTACCTACGTTGACCGGGTCTGCATCTCCGTGGCCGGCCCGCGAATGCAGAACGAGCTCGGCCTCGGCCCGGAGCAGTGGGGCTGGGTGGTGGGAGCATTTACGCTCTCCTACGCGGCCTTTGAAGTGCCCTCGGGAGCCATGGCGGACCGCATCGGCGGACGCCGCGTGCTCACGCGCATCGTGGGCTGGTGGTCGCTGTTCACCTCACTCACCGGCGTGGTTTCCAATTTCTGGACGTTGCTCGCCGTCCGGTTCGCCTTTGGCGCGGGTGAGGCGGGCGCCTACCCTTGCTCCGCCTCCGCGGTGGCTCGATGGTTCCCCTCGGCGCAGCGGGCTCGAGCGATGGCAACGGTCTGGATGGCCAGCCGGTTGGGCGGCGCCATCTCGCCGCTGCTGGTGGTGCCGATCCAGCAGAACTACGGCTGGCGGATGTCGTTCTACGTCTTCGGCGTGGTGGGCGTGATCTGGTGCGCGGTCTGGTACTGGTGGTATCGCGACCGCCCGGAATTGAAGGCCAGCGTGACGCCGGAAGAGATTCGGGAGATCGGCAATCCGCCCAACGAAGGCCACGTGGCCCTGCCCTGGGCGCAGGTCTTCAAGCGCCGCAATTTCTGGATCATCCTGGCGATGTATCACACCTACTGCTGGGGTTCGTATTTTTACTTGTCGTGGCTGCACACCTTTCTGGTGAAGGGCCGCGGCATGGACGAGCGTGAGATGGGGAACCTGTCATGGCTGCCATTTGTGGCCGGCATGATCGGCAACATCTTCGGCGGTTCTCTCAGCGACCGGCTCGTCCTGCGCCTCGGACTCAAGCAGGGCCGCCGGATTGTGGGCAGTTTGGGGTTGGCGATGTCAGGCGTCTTTATGCTCACTTGTGCGCTGAACCCCAACGGTCTCACCATCGGGCCACTGGTGATGGATGGCAAAGTCTCCGGCATTGTCCTGCTCAGCCTGGGCTATTTCTCGATGGACTGCATGCTGCCCGTGGCCTGGGCCGTTTGTCAGGATGTGGGCCGTAAGTACGCTGGAGCCGTTTCCGGGTCGATGAACATGGCGGGACAGCTCGGATCCTTCCTGTCAGCGGTCGCTTTTGGCAAGCTGGTGGCGATGTGGGGCGACTACAACCTGCCGCTGATCCCGTTCTCGGCGTCGCTGCTGGTGAGCGCGTTCCTGTTCACCCGCATCAATCCCGAGCAGCAGTTGATCCCGGGAGATGAGCTTCCGGTCGCGAAAGCGGCCTAGCGCGCCGCCACGCTTCCAGCATGAGACGGCTCCACAACCGGACGCAGCGGTCGCCCGGTTGGAGGCCGCGGGTTGCGCCAGGAACCAGCTCTTCCGCCCATTCGAGCAGCGGGCCGCAGAGCCATTGGGCCAGCGGCACCGAGAAGCCCTGCTTGGGCCGTTCAAAGAGCTGCCGCGGCACGTACTTGGCCAGTACATCGCGCAGCACCCGTTTTTCTGACTTGATCGAACCCGGCAGCGACAGCGCAAACGCCACCAGCCGCGGCTCCAGGAACGGCAGCCGTACTTCCAGGGACGCTTCCATCGACGCCCGATCGAGCTTCACCAGCAGGTCGTCGCAGAAGTAATGCCTCAGATCGTGCCGCGCCATCCAGTCAAACGCGTCGCGGCCCTGGCCTTCACTTTCGCCGCCCATCACGCCCGCGTAGAGCGACCCCAGATTGCGGGCGCTCATCGCGCTGGCCAGCAGCTCCGCCTTCTCGCCTTTCGCCCAACGGCTCACTAGCGGACTGGCCACTTGCCGCAGCAGCCACGGGACGCTGGCCAACGCTTCAATCTGGTGGTAGCGCGGGTAGCCCGCAAACAGCTCATCACCGCCGTCCCCGGCCAGCGCCACGGTCACCTGGGCGCGCGCCAAGCGCGACACCAGGACGGACGGGATCTGGGATGAGTCAGCAAAGGGCTCATCGTAGATCGAGGGCAGATCGGGGATCACCGCCATCGCTTCACGAGCGGTCACCAGCAGCTCAGTATGCTGCGTCCCCAACACCTGCGCCACCGCCCGCGCCGCCGCGGATTCATCGTGACTGGCTTCTTCGAATCCGATGGTGAAGGTTCGCGTGCCCGGGGCCATCGCAACAATGGAGCTGGAATCCACGCCACCCGACAGAAACGCACCCACCGGCACATCGGCCACTTGGCGGGAGCGGACGGCCTCTTTCAGCAGCGCATCCAACTGCTCCGCCGCCGCCTCCCGCGACCCGGAGAACTTGGGCTGCAGCGGGAGCTCCCAGTACCGCCGGGGCTTTTCCCCCAACCGCAACCAGTGGGCAGCTTGCAGCTTATAGGTGCCCTGGTAGATGGTCCGGGGAGCGCCAATGTAGCCCCGCTCAAGAAACTCGGCCTGCGCTTGATCGTCAATATCGCCCGCAGGCAGAGCCTTCAGCTCCGAGCCGAACCAGCAGGTGCGGCCTTCCTGGCGGTAGTAGAGCGGCTTCTCGCCCAGGCGATCACGGGCCAGGGTCAGATTCTGGTCGCGCCGGTCCCACACCGCAAAAGCGAACATGCCGTCCAGCGCCGGAATCGATCCCTCGACCCCCCAGCGTTCAAACGAGGCCAGCATCACCTCGGTGTCCGACATTGAGCGGTAGGGATAGTTCCGCAGCGCCCGCCGCAGTTCGGCAAAGTTGTAGATCTCACCGTTGAACGTGATGACGTAGCGCCCGCTGGCGGAGACCATCGGCTGATGGCCGGCCTCGGTGAGATCGATCACCTTCAACCGCCGGTGGCCCAGCGCCACGCCGGCGGTCGCGTTCACCCAAATGCCGCCGCCATCCGGGCCTCGATGCACCAGCGTCCGGGCCATGCGCGAAACCTGGGCGGTCAGCCAGTCAGCCTCCGCCCCGCCCCAGCGCCAGATGCCCGCGATGCCACACATAGCTAAGCCTGACCCCCCGTGAGAAACGCGTCCGCGGCGCCTACCCGCGAGGCTTCCGCCACGGGCGCCCCCGCCAGCAGCCCTTGATACAGCCGGTCCAGTTGATCCACCATGCGCTGCTTGCCGTATTGCTCCAGCGCAAAGCGCCGGGCTTCGACACCGCGCCACTGCCACTCCGCCGAATCGCAAGACAGGTGAAGCAGAGCTTCACTGATCGCCTCCGGCTCTTCCGCCGTGACGATGGAATGCGCGCCCGCCACATCCGGCACACCACCCACGCGCGTGGCCACAAAGGGTCGACCCGCGCCCATGCCCTGGATCAAGGCCACCGGCGTGCCTTCATTGCGCGAGGTTTGCACCAGCACGTGGCAGCGGGCCAACACCGGGAGGATGTCCTGCTGCCACCCCAGCCATTCGACGCGGCCCGGATACTCCGCAGCCAGCGCCGCCGCCACCGCCCGCTCCGGCCCATCGCCCGCGATCACAAAGCGCAGCGGCGTTCGCCGCACCACTTCGGCCAGCAGGCCGAGATTCTTCACCGGCACCAACCGCCCCAGCCAGCCCACGGTGAACTCGCCCGTCGCTTGCGGCAGCTCCGGCAGATCCATCCCCAGCGGCACCACCGCGGTTTGCGCCGCAGAGGCAATCTGGAACTGCTCCACGATCTCCTGGCGTTGTTGGGGAGACAGGACACAGATGGCATCGGTCCGCCGCGCCAGCAGCCGCTCGACGGTGCGGATTGCCGCGTTGAGCACGGGGTTGAAGTAGCCACGCAGGACGTTGCCGTGGAAGGTGTGGACAATGTGCGGCACCCCGGCCATAGCGGCCGCCACCCGCCCCAGCAATCCGGCCTTGGCCGTGTGCGTGTGCACAATATCAGGAGACCAGTCCCGCATCAGACGGTACAGATGCAGCACGGCCGCCGCATCTGCGGGATGGAACAGGTTGGGCCGCATCTGGGGAATGTGGACCACCGCATCTTCCGCGCTCAGCAGGTAGTCCATCGCCAGATCTTCCCGTCCGCACTGCCCCACGGCCAGCCGAGTCTCATAGCCGCGCGCGGCCAGTTCGCGGTTGGCGATCAGGCAGTGCTGCGGCGGACCGCCCGCCCCCAGCCGGGTGAGGATGCGGAGAACGCGGGTGCTCATCGTTTGCGAGCCACAACTCGCACTTCTTCCACCGGTTGGATCAGCCGCAGCGCCGCGAGAAAGGCCCGGTGCCCTGAGGCGGGCCATCCCCACTGCGCCGCCTTCACAGCAGCAAAGCGTTCGTAGCCCGTCGGGCCGCAGCCCGCCTCTTCCACCACATAGCCCGCCGTCTCCACCAGATTGCCCAGCGTCTGCGGATTCCAGGAATAGAGATGGTGGTTCGGCTCATCCCGCCGGAAGCTGCGATATCGCGCCTCGCGCTCATAAGGGACATAGAGCAGCAGCCGGCCTTGGGGCACCAGCACGCGCTCCATCTCCGCCAGCGCCGCCACCGGCGATGGCACGTGCTCCAGAGCATGGTGGCAGAGCACAGCATCCACCGATTCGCCCGGCACCTGGGCCATGGCCGGGAAGAACTGGATGTCCCGCGCGCTCAACGCTGGTCCCAGATGAGACGCGATGTCAAAGCCCCACCGCGTCTGGCACTGCACCGCGGCCAAGTTCAAACCGGTCCCGACGCCATACTCGAGCACTCGCCAGTCCGCCCGCAAGTGCGGCGAAATCTTGCGCGCGCGCTCCGCCGCCATCAGGGCGAACGCCACTTCCGGCACCTCGAGCTGGGTGGCATGATAGCCGCTTGCCGCTTGATAAAAGCTCTCAGCCGTGGGCATGGGCCACCTCCTTTGCCGAACCTCGGATCGCCGCCAGAAACTCCTGGCGCCTCGCCCGTTCCACCGCACCGGCATACCGGAGCGCCGTGCGGATACCCCTTTGGGAGCATTCGGCATAGCGCGCCGAATCGTTTAGGGTATTCTCGATCCTCGCCGCCAGCCCCGCCACATCCTCGCGCTCCACCAACTGCGCGTCCGGCAGTAGCTCCGGAATGCCGCCCACGCGTGTGGCCAACGCCGGAACGCCGCACGCCATCGCCTCAATCAACGCGCGAGGCATCCCTTCGCTTCTCGACGCCAGCACGAACAGATCCGCCTGGGCCACTTCTTGCCGCACCGCCGCCGCACCGGCCAACTCTCCGGCCATCCGCAAGCGGACCCCGAGCGTCTTCGCCAGTGCCGCAAGCTCCGCCCGCATTCCACCCGCGCCCACGATCGTCAGTGCCGCGGGCGTGGCCAATTGAGCCATCGCCCGGATCAGCACATCATGCCCCTTCACCGGATGATCAAAGCCGCCCACCGACACCACATGCCGCCCGCGCGGCGCACTTCGAGGGTCCCCAAACGCCTCCGGCGGCAGGTCGATATCGAGCAAGCGAAAAATCTCTTCCGCCGGATAGCGCTCGGCGACCGCCTGCGAGACATACCCCGCCACCCGCGCCTGCGCACATTGCCACCGCAACTGCCGCGTGAACCACTGACGGTAGAGCGCTCGCAGCGGCGTCCGCACGGCCCCCGGCGCGTAGAGATCCCACGGGTCGCCCAGCACCTCAACGGCCGAGTCGTGAGTGGGGAACAGCAGCTTCACGACGCTCGCCAAATTCGATGGCCCCCGCAGCAGCAGCGTGTCGTCTGCGCCCACGGCGCCGCGCAATGACGCCATCAACTGCGGGAGCGATCGCAAGAACCCCACCGGCCCGGCGTAACCCGGCACCGCCACAAACTCGACGCCCGGCCCATCGGCCCGCAGCACATCCGGCAGCACCTCCGGGATATCGATCACGCGCGCGATCACGCGCACCTGGTCCCACTCCGCGAGATGCCCGGCGAAGAAGCTGTACGCCGGTGGCATCCGGGTCCACAGCGCGCCATCGGGCGTGCGCCAGTACCGCTGGTCCACCGTGATCACCAGACGGCTCATGCCTGCTCCTTGTCCCGAGCGGCCCCGGCCAGCATCAGCATCGACAGCGCATAGAACCACCAGATCAGGTTCACCGTCGTGTTCTTAAACAGGAACAGGTCAAAGACCAGCCCCAACCCGGTGGCCAGCAGCCCGCAACTAAAGGCCTGCAGAACGCCGCGCCGCCAGCACTGCACCACCGTCATCAAAAAGCCCGACGTCATCAAGCCAAACGCGATCAAGCCCGGCAGCCCCAGCTCCATGCCCATTTCGAGCAAAGTGGAATGCGAATGATAGAGCGACGTCCCCACCGCCGTGCGGATCAAGTTGTCGCCCGTGGCCAGCCGCTCGCCATTCAAGGCGTCGGTGAGATACCAGTTCCAGATGCCGCCGTATCCAGCGCCACGGATCGTGTCGGCCAGCTCCATTGATTCGAGCGTGCGCCACGCCGTCACATGCGTCGCGCGGCGGCTATCGTCTTCAAAGGTCTGCAACCGGTCCGTACTGGCTTGAGAGAACACAACCGTCGCCGCCAGCACCGTCAGCACCACCATCAAGATGACGGCGATGGCCCGCTTGCGAGCGCTCTTGATCAGGAAGCTGAGCAGCAGCAGGTAGACGGCCAGCAGCAGCAGCGCCGCCCGTGAACCCAAGCCCAACAGCGCCAGCAGCAACGCCAGCACCACCCCCACGCCGATCATCCGCCGCGAATGGACGTCGATCACGTGCTGAATGGAGAAGGCAAGCGCGGGCAGCAGCGCCAGGTAGCCTGTAGAGGAACCATAGAGCGGTCCCCGCACCCGCTCAATGCCAAAGTCGAGCAGCGTGTTTTGGCCCAGCTCACTCCGCAGGCCGAGCGAGAGAATCGATTCTGCCGAATAGAGCACGCTCAGCAGCGCCATAAAGACGGTCAGGCGCCAAATGAAGTGGTAAAGCTCATTGCGGGTGTAGCCCCCCGCCACCGCCCAAGCCACCAGCGGGCAGGCCGTGGCAAACAGCAGCGTCATCTGCATGGCGGCCGTGTCGTTATCGTCCAGCCCATTCCAGCCAGTGGAGAGGGCCGCGTAGGCCAGCACCGCCACCATGGGGGCCAGCAAAATCCAGACCGCCGGCCAAGACCGCCAGGCGCGGCGCAGCACCAGAGCCGCCGGCACGTACCAGGCAGCGCCAATCAGCACCACCGCCTCGGCGGATCGCACCGGGATGCCGCCCCAGTTCCACAAGGGTGAAACGCTGCCCGGCGTCAGCGCGATATAGAGCAGCATCAGCCAGAACGGCAGCTCCCACACCACCAGCCGCGGCGGTGGCGCGACGGCTAGCAGATCGTGCCGCTCGATGGCCAGATGGGCGCTAGCAGGCGCTCGCATACGCGGCCTCCAGAAGTTCGCCCGAACGCTGGACGTGATACGGAGTCTCCATCGCCCGCCGCCAACTGTCGGGGCGGCGTTCGCGCTGGGCGGCGCGGTCCACAGCCATCAGCCAGGCCGTCAACGGGTCACCTAGTGCCACGCGCTCCACCAACTCCGGGATGATGATCGCCTCCGGCGGAATGGCATCCGAGATCACGCACGGTACCCCGGCAGCCTGCGCCTCGACCAGCGCCAATCCCAGACCTTCGCTCAACGACGGAAACGCGAAGCAATCGGCCGCCGCCAACAGTGGCCGCAAGTCCCGCACATCGCCTAACAGTTGTACCTGCGGATGCCGCAGAACGCTACGCAGCGGGCCCTCTCCCGCGATCAGCACGCGAAGCCGGGGATTTCGCTCAGCCAAGGCGAGCAGCAGCGGCTGATTCTTTTCTGCCGCCAGGCGTCCGACATTGGCGACCACCAGATCACTCTTGGCACAGCCCAACGCCGCCCGGCTGGCTTCCCGATCAAGCGCATGGCCATAGACCCGAAGGTCCCTAGCCGCCGGAATGATCGACGCGGGTTGGGCGTCACCAAACAAGTTCACCGCCGCTGCCGAGCTGACCGCCAAACGGAGCGTCGCGGAAGCGTCGATCAGACGCTGCATGGTCGCCCGATAGAGGCGCCGCCAAGGAGTCCGCTCCAATTGTTGGCAGTGGCTGTGGGCCACCCGCAGCGGCACCCCGGCCTGCCGTGCTGCCGAAAGCACGACGCCACTGAAGGCGTGGACATGGCTGTGGACGGCAGCAAACGGGCCTCGCTCCTTTAGCAACCGGCGCAAGAAGTTCGCGGAGAATGGGAGGCTGCCGGGGCCGCCCCAACGATGGATGGTGCCGCCATGGCGGATCACCGCGGGTTCCAGCACACCAGGCTCCGCCGTTTCCACCAGAAACTCCATCCGCCAACCAGGCATCGCCTGAGCGCGCAGCAGGTCCACCAGCCAAAGCTCGATGCCGCCGGGTTCCAGCGCGCGGATGACGTGTAGCAAGCGCTTCACAAGCTCGCCTCCGGAACGGCCTCCCCCACCATCGCCGCCGGCTGAGCCAAGCGGAAGTTCAGCAGGAATCCCGCTGCCGCCAAGTGGAGAATCGACCCGGCCACCAGCACCCAGCACGCCCCTTCGACGCCATAAGCCGGCACGAAGCCCCAGCTGAAAAGCGCGGTGAGTGAGGTCAGCGGAATGAACAGCAGCAACTGCTGCCGGAACTCGCCCATCGCGGTCAGGGCGTAGCCGCACAGTCCAGCCAGGGCAGTGACCCCGGCCGCCATCATCTGCAGCACCAGCATCCAGGACTGCTCAGGCGTCGTCTTGCCAAAGATCGCCAACAGCAAGGCCGGTCCCATGAAGACACAGATCAAGCAGCAGACCGTCACCACCAGAATCCCCGTGCCCAGGCCCTTGCCAAACAAGCTCCGGAAGCCTTTCCAGTCGCCACGGTGGGCACACTGCGAAAGGGGCGCCGTCATCGATTGACCGACGGCGTTCAGCGCCAGATTTACCGATTGGGCCATCGCCGCGACGGCGGCAAACAAACCCAGCTCTTCGCGACCGGCAAACTTCTCGACGGCAAAGCGCGGGATGCTCTGGTTGAGCGAAACCAGCATCATCACGACGCCCAAGGGGAACGCCGCCTCCGTGATCGCTCGCATGCTGGACCAGTTGGGCGGCCAGTCGGGCAGCAGGCGGCCGATGCCTTCGAGGCCGAGCTTCTGCGCCTGCGCGCAGTCAAACCACAACCAGACCAGGGCCGTGCCAATCGCGCTGGCGAGCAGCGCCAAGGCCAGCGACTGCCACAGCGCCGAGACCACAATCAGCAGCGCGATCGAGAGCGATGACTTGGTCATCAGCGATTGGGCGATCCAGTCCATCCGTCCGGCCTGCTGAAAAGCGCCATAGTAGATGTCGCTCATCGCCTCCACCAGCTTCAGCGCGAGCACCGCCAGCAGCACCGTCACCGATAGCGAGGGGTTCAGCGTGCCGAACTGCACCACGGCCACCGCAGCCGCGAGCGAGGTCCACAAGCGCAACGAGAGATAGTCCCAGAAAGGGTATTGCTGAGCCGCGTCGGTGGCGATGACGGCCCGCAGTTGCAGGTTGGCCAGCATCAGCACGGGGTTCACCACCGCCAGCGCCAAGGCATAATCGCCACCCGCCGAATAGCCCAGCATGCGCGAGACGGTGATCACCGTGGCCCATTGCGCCAGGGCGGCGGCGCCGTTGCCCGCCAGCGTCCAGACCGTCGCCGTAAACAGACGTGTCTGCTTCATTGCACCAGTCCCTCTAGCTAGCCGTCCGCTGGGCGTAGTATTTGCCGTAGTAGCCGTAGTAGGTGTAGCTATCGCTCATGCCACGGTGGACCTGATTCAAGACGAGCCCCAGGACATTGGCGCGAAGCCGGTTCAGCGTGGCCAGCACAGTCGCCACCTGTTGGCGGTTGGTGGCTCCGGCGCGGGTGACCACCACCACGCCATCCACAGTGGTGGCCATCTGCAATGGTTCGGCAAAGCCCAACAACGGCGGACCATCGAGAATCACCAGATCGTACTCTTCCAGCGCCTCTTCCATCAGGTTGTGCAGGCCCCGGCCCACCAGGTCACCCGCGCGCCGCGACGGCGGACCAGCGGGCAGAATCCGGAGGTTCGGCTGCTCATCGGGGGTCACCACCGCTTCGCGCCAGTTCATCTCGCCCAGCAGGACATTGGTCAGCCCGCGGTCACTGCGGATCTTGAAGCGCTTATGGACACTGGGCCGCCGCAAGTCACCATCAATCAGCAGGGTCTTGTGATTCTGTTCGGCGTGCGAAGCAGCCAGATGGGCCGCAATGGTCGACTTGCCTTCACCCGGTGAAGCGCTGGTGACGAGCAGCGAACGTAGCCGCTGCTCAAAGTCGGTCAGCAAGATCGAATTGCGGAGCGTGCGGATCGATTCGTCATAGCCCGAGGCCATGTGCTCCGCCGAGTTGGGCGCCGCCGCGCTGCCCGGCAGCAAGCGCGCCGCGCTGACCAAGCCCAGCCGTCCGCGCCAATCTTTCACCACCGGCAGCGTGCCGATCACTTCGGTACCCAGCGTCCGCGCCACCTGCTCCGGATCGCGAATGGTGTTGTCCAGCAGGTCCGCCACAATCGCACCGGTCACGGCCAGGAACAGCGACGCCAGCAGAGCGATCAGCAGGTTGATCTTCAGATTGGGCGACACCGGTTTCTCTCCCGGACGCGCCAGGTCGGCGATGCGGATGGCCGAGTTCTGGAAGCTGGCGTTGATGCCCGCTTCCTTGATCTTGCGGACCAGCTCTTCGTAGAGCTTCTTGTCCGCCTCCGCTTCGCGCTTCAGCGATTGATACTCAAAGCTGCGGGCGTTCAACCGGTCGAACTCTTCCTTGGTTTCGCCCACCGCCCGTTGCAGCATCCCCTCACGGGCGAACGCTTCCTGATACTCGGTCTCCACGCGTTTGGCGATCGTCTGCTTCATCTTGCTGATCTGCCGGTCCAGCTCCGCCACCGTCTCGGCCGCTTTGCGGTACTCCGGGTGGTTGGCGCCATAGTGGAGCCGGCCCTGGGAGAACTTCTCCTGCGCCTCACCGGAGCGGTCGAGCAACTTGCGCAAGCTCTCACCCTGCGTCGACGCCTGGGCCGCCTCAATGGAGCCATTCTTGACGGAGTTCAGGGCCGCTTCCTTGCGGACCCGGTCACCCTGCGCGGTGGTGTATTCGGTATTCAACTGCAGTAGCCGCGCCGAAAGGATGTTGGTCTTTTCTTCGGGCGAGATGACGTTCATCTCCCGCTCAAACTCCAGCAGCGCGCCCGAACTGCGTTCCATCTTGGCCCGCAGCTCTTCAATCTGCTTCTCCATGAACTGCGACAAGCTGGCGCTGGAGCGGTAGCGGATGTTGTAGGTGTGCTCCAGGTAGGATTGCGCCACGCCATTGGCCACGCTGGCGGCCAACCGCGGATCGGGCGACCGGTAGCTGATCAGCAAGAGATAGGTATTGGGCGGCCGGGTGACCTTCAGATTCTTCAATTGGACCGGCGTATCGGGCGACGGCGAAGACGTCTCATCGCCCTTGCGTCCGCCGCGTTCGTGGGCCAGCAGATCATGCTTCACGGCCACGGGCCGGAGAACACTATCGGACTGGACCAGACGCACCTGCGTCGCCAGAAACTGGTCGGCGTCGTTCATCGTCGAACGCATCGCCTCCTGCCCAATCACTCCCTGCGGAGTCTGGCGGTCGATGTCGACGGTGGCGGTCGATTCGTAGATCGGCGTCATGTTGGAGGTCACCAGCAAGGTGCCCACCAGCGACGCCAGCACCACGCCGGCAATCGCCCAGCGGTTCCGCTTCAATACCCAGAGATAGTGCGACAGCGGGACGACCGGTGTTTCGCCCTCCGGCTCATGGCTGGCGACAACCGCCGAACGGCCCTCGGGCACCGTCAGGCTGCGCTCATTTCGGTCGCGTTCAATACGCTCAATAGACATGGATGTGTTCTGAAACTGTTCACTACACGGTCAGACCGGGCAAGCGCGGACGAATGAATTGGGACACCCGGATTGGCAGCACCCGTAGGCGCTGCCGCAGCGGGAGCTAGTGAGCGGCGACTTCCGGAACTTCTTCGACAGCAGGGGCCGTGGTCGGACCCTGGACACCTTCCAGCAACCGCAGCAGCTGTTCGACGCGCGATTCGAGCGAAGTCACCACGCCGTCCAGGCGGACCAGCGTCATCGAGGCGCCACCTTCGGCCTCATTCATGGCGTGCAACACGGCGCCGCGGGCAAAGTCGGAAAGACTGCGCGCTCCGCTCTTTTCACAAGCGGACTTCATCGCCGAAAACTCTTCTTCGCTTAGCCGGAAGTTGACCAGCCGGTTGCGAGGCTTCAAAACGCTCATTGGAATAACCCCTTCATCAGTGATTGATCTGGCACCGGGCTGTTCTCCATGCCCTGCACACTGATGTAATCGTCCCGATTAGGGGGTAGCGTTAATGAGATTTCGATTGATTTATGGCGCCGCGCGGTACTGACTTGAGAGTCCAGCCGGCGGGCACCGGTTTAGGCGGTCAACGAAGCCTTGTACCAGTCAAAAGTAAGGCGCAGACCTTCCGCCAGCGAATACTGCGGCGCATGGCCCAGATCCCTGACCGCGGCCGTCGTGTCCGCCTGAGAGTCCCGCACATCGCCCGCCCGCGGCGGCCCATAGTTAGGGGGTAAGGTAACTCCCTGAGTAGCTTGTAGGGTTTGCCACACCTCGTTTAAGGTGTACCGGTTGCCGTTACCGGCGTTGTAGACCTTGCCCGCCACGCCTTCAGCCTGAGAAGCCTTCAAGCACAGGCCCGCCACATCGGCCACGTAGGTGAAGTCGCGCGTCTGCTCGCCATCGCCAAAGATGGTGGGCGTACGGCCTTCAATCAGGCACTTCATGAAGATCGAAAGCACGCCGGAATAGGGGCTGGATGGATCCTGCCGGGGTCCGTAGACGTTGAAGAAGCGCAACGCCACCGCTTCCAAGCCAAAGCAGCTATGGAAGACGCTGGCGTAGTACTCGCCCATCAGCTTCTGCGCGGCATAGGGCGACAGCGGCTGCGGCACCATCGTCTCCACCTTGGGCAGCACTTCGGTGTCGCCATAGGCTGACGAAGAGGCCGCATAGACCACGCGCTTGACGCCCGTTTCCGCACAGGCGCGGTAGACGTTGAAGGTGCCGTCGATGTTCACTTCATGCGATGGCACGGGCTCATCAATCGATTTGGGGACCGACGGAATCGCGGCCAGGTGGAACACCTTCTCCGCCCCGGCAATAGCGGCCTTGACGCCGTCAAAGTCCCGGATGTCGACCTTATGCAGCGTCACCTGGCTGGCCACTTCGTCCAGGTTCTTTTCGTGACCGGTCAACAGGTTGTCAATCACATGCACATGTCCGGCACCTTGTTGCAGCAAGGCACGAACCACGGATGAACCGATAAAACCGGCACCGCCGGTGACAACGTATTTGCTCATGAGACTCTTTTCGTCTTTAACCCAACAGTTCAATCTGTTGATTCAGATAATCAATTGACTCTTTGGCGATCCGCTCCGCCCCCGGCCGGAAGTCAAATGCCTCCAGCGACACCCAACCGGAATAATTCAGCTCGCGCAGCTTGCGGAGCACCGGCTTAAAGTCGTAGTCACCCGTCCCACAATGGCCGCCGTCCATTTCGTTGACGTGCACATGCTTGATCACCGGGAAGTGGCGCTCCACCAGTACCTCGTGCGGCTCAGTTTCTTCCACCGCATTGTGCGTGTCGAACATGGTCTGGATGGCCGGGCTGCCAATCTCATCGACGATCGCCGCCGCCTCATCGAGACTCAAGATCACTTCAGTTTGCGTGCTCGGCAGGGCCTCTACCAGGATCTGCACCTGGCGCTGTTCGGCATGCGCCGCCACGGACCGGAGCCCGTCGATGTAGTTCCGCGTGGCCTGCTCCCGCGTGGCGCCGCCCGTGAGCCCGCGCTGCTTGGGGGACCCGAACACCATCACCAGATTTTCGCCCGTGCCATCAGCGCCGAGGTCCGCGCACAGGTCGATCAGATTCTGGATGTGCTGCCAACCCCGAGCGCGCAGCTCAGCGTCCGGTGTCGACACATGCAGCCCCGCCGGAGACACCATCAGCCAGTGCAGCCCGACAAACTTCAGCCCCTCATCGCGAATGATGCGGCGGTACTCAGCCCGCTGTGCGGGAGTGATCGAGACCGGATCGTCGGCCAGGGTGAAGTGCGCAATCTCAATGCCTTCATAGCCGCACTGCTTGATGAAGCGGCAGGATTCGGCGAAGTCGCGCTTTTCAAAAATCTCATTGCAGGTGGCGTGACGGAAGCGATAGCTCATCTCTCTTCAGTGTAGGATGTGGACCAGCTTGGCCGCCTGAGGGGCGGTCTCACTCAGCGACCGGGGCAGATCATCAAACCGCCGCCGTTCGACAAATGTCTCCAGCAGACCACGTTCGGTTCGAGCCAGATCCTCAACCGCCACTTCCCACGACGCCCGGTCCGCGTTCACTGACCCGAACACGGTCTGGTTCTCCAAAATCATCGTCCGGAACGGCATCTCGACCCGCGCATCCCGGGCGCCCAGAATGGCGCAGACACCGTTCGGAGCCAGGGACTTCACTGCGACCTCCGCCGCCGCGCCCACACCCGCCGCCTCAAACGCCAGATCCGCCTTCACCGGCTGGTTGTACGACACTCCGATGCGGTGCAGCCAAGCCACGCGCGGATGGTCAGGCGGCTCCATCGAATGCACCGCAACCGGAAAGCCCCGCTGGGTCAGCACCAGCGCCGTCAGGCAACCAATCGGCCCCGCGCCCACCACCAACGCCTGACGCACGGGACCGGCCGACAATTGCAGCGCCCGCGTCACCGCCTTTTCGACCACGCTGAGAGGCTCCAGCAACACGGCGTACTCGGCCAACGCGGCCGGCACACGGATCAGTTGCCGGGGGTCTTCTGAGACATACTCGCGGAAGTAGCCATGCCGGCCCACGATCCCGCTATCGCGGTAGCCACCGGAACTGCACTGGTCGACGCGACCGCGCACGCAGAACGGGCATCCGGCCGCGCAGGCCCGCCGCACCATCGGCGCCACCCAATCGCCCACCTGGAGATGGCCCATCGGGTCCGCCTCGATCACTTGAGCACAAGCCTCGTGGCCCAGCACGAGAAACGGCTCACCCGCTGGAGGCTCGCCGATGTGGAAGGCAGCCAGTTCGCGATCGGTTCCGCACACGCCACCGGCGCCGACGCGAAGCAGCACTTCGCCGGGTTGACGCACCGGCTCGGCCAGATCACGAAACTCGCCCCGGCGCGACGCAAAGTCGAGGGTGTACGCTCTCATGCCTGCTTCCGCGCCACGGCAACGAGGCTCACTCCGGGCCACGGCAGCAGGCCATCAATCCGGCGCCACAACCAGACGCCCTTGTCGAACAGCTTCAGCGTCATCTTGTTGATCTGACGGCGGCCCAGCACCTGGCCAAACAGCCACCACGCCGGAGCCCCAGCGCGATTCAGGGACAGCAGCACCTCCACCGAGAACCCGGCGTCGGTCAACAGCTTCTCCAGCTCCGCCCGGCTAAACCGCCGCCGGTGGCCCAGCGTCTCATCAATGGTCCCGAACAGGCGCTTGCCCTGCGGCACCAGTACGAGCAGCCGTCCGCCATCGGCCAGCGAATCCCGCAAAGCGGCCAGCGTCGCCGCCGGGTCCTCCAGGTACTCGAGCACGTTCAGACACAGCGCCGTATCGAAGCCCGCCGGCAGCCCCCGGATGTCCTCGGCCGAGCCCGCATCCGCCGTCTCCACCCGGACATTGGGCGTGCGCAGAAAGCGATTCCGCAAGGCATGAAGATACAGCGGATCCTTCTCGGCGGCCACATACATCACGCGGCGGCCCATCATCAGGCCCGTCAGATTGCCGATGCCCGCGCCGATCTCGAGCACGCGGTCACCGATATAGGGCCGCAGCAGACCCGCAATCCAGTTCAGGTATTGCGGGGTGCCGCTCATGTTGTTCAGGAACGCGCGGCCGTAGGGTTGCGAGTAGAGGTCGTCAATCAGCCAGAACTTCAAGATGACGCCCAACGCATTGACGCCATCCTTCCACCCGATCTTCTTGCCTTCTTCATACGTGCGGCCGTGATAGCTGATGGGCACTTCGTAGATGCGCAAGCGCCGCTTGGCGCACTTCATGGCCAGCTCCGGCTCAATGCCGAAGCGGTTGGAGCGGATCGGAATGCTCTTCAGCAGATCGGTGCGGAAGGCCTTGTAGCAGGTCTCCATGTCGGTCAAGCTGAGGTTCGAGAAAATGTTCGACAGCGTCGTCAACGCTTCGTTGATCTTGGTATGCCAGAACGGCAGCACCCGCCGCTGCTCACCAGCCATGTAGCGGGAGCCGAACACCGCATCGGCATTGCCGGACAGCAGCGGAGCCATCAGTACCGGATACTCATTCGGGTCATACTCCAGGTCGGCATCCTGGATCAGAGAAAAGTCTCCGGTGGCATAGCCAATCGCCGTGCGGATGGCCGCGCCCTTGCCTTGATTCACTTCATGGCGGTAGAGCTTGATGCGTGGTTCGGTAGCCGCGATGCGCTGCAGGATGTCCCACGTGCCATCGCGGGAACAGTCGTCCACAATGATCAACTCCCGCGCCAGGCTTTCTGGCAACGGGGCCGCCAGCACCAGTTTCAGGGACTGCTCGACGACGGTGCGCTCGTTGTAGACCGGGATCAGAATCGATAGCTTCAAAGCCTCCAGTATACGGGTCCGCCGTGCCAGCGCGCGGCGTATACTTTAGATGGTTATGAGTGATCGACGTCAATTCATCGCGTCGGGGCTGACTATTGTCGCCCCGCACATCGCCTTTGGCTCCCAGGCCAATTCGGCTCTGACGGTAGGCTTGGTCGGAGCCGGAAATCGCGGCATGTACGTCAGCGGCATCTTTGCCAAAAACGAATTCGCCCGTGTCTCCGCCGTCTGCGACATCTACGACGACAAACTGGAGGCGGCCACCAAGAAGTACACCGGCGCCAAGACCTTCAAGAAGGCCGAAGAGCTGATGGCCTCCGATGTGGACGCGGTGTTGATCGCCACGCCCATCGTCTATCACCCAGACCACTTTGAAATGGCCGTCAAGGCCAAGAAGCACATTTACATGGAAAAGGCTGCCGGCATCGATGCCAAGGGCTGCCTGCGCGTCAAGGCCGCCGCCCTCCGCGCCGACAAGACCAAGCGCATCTCCATGGGCTTCCAGCAGCGCTACGGCAAGGACTACCAAGCCGCCCACGCCCGCGTGAAGTCCGGCGAATTCGGCGCCATCAAGATGGTGCGCGCGGCATGGTTGGGCGGTGGACCGCCTATCAAGGAAGGCCACGCCGCCAGCGAAGAAAAGATCCGGAACTGGTTCTTCTACCGCGACATGTCCGGCGACATCATCACCGAACAGGACTGCCACAACATGGACGTTGTCCACTGGTTCCTTGACAAGACTCCGGTGAAGGTGTCGGGCTACGGCACGCAGGCCATCCGCAAAAAGGGCGACATCATGGATTCGCTCTCCTGCACGTTCCAGTATGGTGACGGCACCGTGTTCAGCTACTCGGCCCACCAGTTCGGAGCGCCGTCGATCTACACCGACGTCTCCGAGACCTTCATGTGCGAAGGCGGCACGGTGCGCACCTCGCGCCAGGGCATCACGTATTGGAAGGAGCGCGGCAAGGCTCCCGAAGAAGTGGCCACCAAGTACGACATCACGCAGGACGCGGTGAACCAGTTCATTGACGGCGCGCGCACCGGCAAGATGGAGAACGCGGCCATTTGGGGCTCAGAATCGACGCTGATGGCGGTAATGGCCAAGGAAGCGATCTATTCCGGCCGAGAGACCACCTGGGATAAGGCGTGGGACAAAGTCGGGAAGGCGTAGTCTCCGCTTGAGCCCCCTTGTTCAATCTCATCTGCCGAGCCTTCCGGCACCCTATCGCGGCAAAGTCCGGGACGTTTATGATCTGGGCGATGACCGGCTGCTGATCATTGCCTCAGACCGGATTTCGGCCTTCGACCACGTGCTCGGCTCCGGCATCCCCGGCAAAGGCCGGGTGCTGACACAGCTATCTCTGTTCTGGTTCGACTTTCTGAAGGACTTTGTCCCGAACCACCTGATCGCCACCGAAGTAGACGACTACCCTGCCCCGTTGCGCGAGTACCGGGATCAGCTGGAAGGCCGCTCCATGCTGGTCCACAAGGCCAAGATGGTGGAAGTGGAGTGCGTCGCGCGCGGCTATATCTCCGGCTCCGGCTGGAAGGACTACCGGGCCACGCAGGCCATCTGCGGCATCCCGCTGCCATCGGGACTTCTGGAATCCTCCGCTTTGCCGGAGCCCATCTTCACCCCGGCGAGCAAGGCCCAAGGCGGAGCCCACGACGAGAACATCTCGTTTGAGACCGTCGTGAAAGATGTCGGCCCAGAGCTGGCCACGCAGCTCCGCGACCTGACGCTCGCGATCTACCGCAAGGCCTCCGATTACGCCGCCACGCGCGGCTTGATTCTGGCCGACACCAAGTTTGAGTTCGGCTTCGTCAACGGCCAACTGGTGCTGGCCGACGAAGTGTTGACGCCCGATTCATCGCGCTATTGGCCCGCTGACCAATACGCCCCCGGCGGTGCACAGCCCTCGTTCGACAAGCAGTTCGTGCGGGACTATCTGGAATCGATCCACTGGAACAAACAGGCCCCCGCCCCGGCTCTGCCCGACGATGTGGTGGAGCGCACCATCGCCAAGTATCGCGAGGCCTACCGCCTCCTGACCGGCCGGGACTGCGCGTAGGGAAGCGACAGGCTAGACTCTACAGTGAAAGACCTCAACTGGCTCGACCTGCTGTTTCTGGTGATCTTTCTCGCTTCCACGTTGATGGGTGCGGCGCGCGGGCTGGCCCGCATCGGCATCTCGATGGCGGCCACCATCTTCGGCATCCTGTTCGCTTCCCGTTGGTATGCGGAGGCGGGCTCCTTTTTGCGCGAGTACGTGTCATCTCAGGCGCTGGCCAATGCGCTGGGGTTTGTGGTGGTGTTGCTGCTGTTTGTCTTGACCGGCGGCATCATCTCCTTCGGCCTCTCGAAGCTATTCAAGTGGGCGGGGATCAGCTGGCTGGATCGATTGCTCGGTGCCATTTTCGGCTTCCTGCGCGCGCTGCTGATCTCCATCGCCATCGTCATGATCGCCATGGCCTTCCCGCGCCAGACGCTGCCGCAAGCCGTCATCCAATCCCAGATTGCGCCCTACGTGGTGGAGGCTTCACGCCTATTGGCCGCGCTGACGCCGCCCGATCTAAAAGATAGTTTCCGCCGCAACTACGACGAGGTACAGAAGATTTGGAACAAGTCATAATTCCGGCCACGGGCCCGTTTGATCTGGTGATCTGGGATTTGGATGGCACACTGATCGACTCCAAGGCCGACCTGGTGAATTCCGTCAATGCCACCCGTGGCTGGATGGACCTGCCGCCACTTCCGCCCGCCACCGTCGCCAGCTACGTCGGCAACGGCGCCCCGGTGCTGATCCGCCGCGCGCTGGGCCCGGAGGCACCGCAGGAGGATGTCGATCGCGCCCTCGACTACTTCATCCGTCACTACCATGAGCATTGCCTCGACGAAACCCGCCTCTACCCCGGAGTCGCCGAGACACTGGAAGGTCTGGCCGCCCAAGGCTCACGGCTAGCCATTCTGACTAACAAGCCAGTGCGGATCAGCCACGTGATTGTCGAGGGGCTGGGCCTAGCCTCCACCTTCTTCCGCATCTATGGCGGCAACAGCTTTGACCAGAAGAAGCCACACCCGGTGGGCATCCAGAAGTTGATGGAAGAGACGGGCGCTCCGGGCGACCGAACGCTGATGGTGGGCGATTCCCGCGTCGATATCGAAACCGCCCGCAACGCCGGATCGAAGTCCTGCGGCGTCCTTTATGGCTTTCAGCCGGAGACGTTCGCGGTAGCCCCGCCGGACTACTTGGTCCAGCAGGCCATCGAGATCCTGACCCTGCGCAGCTAAGCCCGGCCTGGCCGCTACTTCACTACCGTGACTTCAGCCGAGTGCAAGCGCCAGATGGCGTTGGCCGTCTTTGTCCGTAGCATCACGCCCCAGGGCTGATTGCCCGGCGTCACCACGATGCCCAACGTCTGCCGCCCGGCTGCCAGGTTGTTCTCCTGCGTGCCTTGCTGCATGAACCCTTCCATCGGAGCCACTTCCGGACCATGGGACAGCGAATAGATGATCGGGTCCGCACCGCGCCCGGTCACGGTGAACGAGACCAAGTGCGGGACGCCCGGGTCGGTGGGCGTCCAGCGAACGTAGAGGTTGCCCCGCGTGCCGGCCAACTCCAGCCGGTCCTGCTCCGGGACAAACCACCAGGGGTTCTCCACCATCAGAGACGCCCCATCTTTTACCGCCGCCGTCGGGGTCAACCGCTTGGGCGCGGCAAACAGAATGTCCTTCAGCTTAAAGGCCGGCTCCAGCCGGACCAGCAACTTGCGGCGGGCGTCATCGGCCAGCGGCAACGGCTCCTTGAACCGGACAACGTCCAGTTTGCCCACGATGCGCGGCGGCATCTACTTCACGTCCACCCAGGCGCGCGCCTCGTGGCTGGCCAGCACCGCTTCCAGGCACTTCATGCCATGCAGACCATCGGCAAACGTCGGGTGCTCCACCGGCAGGCTCTTGTTGGCCACGCGGGCGTAGAAGCGCTTGAACAGTTGCTTGTGGCTGTCGTCGTAGCCTTCGCTGTGGCCACCGGGCAAGTCAGCGTACTGGCCGGAGGCACCCATCAGGCTGGCATCCTTCAACAGGATCTGGTTGGGGGCGTTCCGATGGCCGATCCACAGCTCATCCGGACGCTCCTGGTTCCAGCTGACGCCGCTCTTGGTGCCGTAGACTTCAAACCGGAAGCTGTTCTTGTTGCCGGCGGAAATCTGGCTGACGGTGAAAGCACCACGAGCTCGATCGCCCAGGTGCAGCATCACGGTGCCGAAGTCGTCGGTGGTGATGGGGATCTCGGTGTAGTCGGACGGCGACAGCGTCTTGCCGGTAAAGGTTTCCACCGACCCCTTCGGCTTCTTCCGCGTCTTGTGGAACGTGGTCAACTCGCCGCACACGCTGGTGATCTTCAGGCCGGTGACGTGCTGAATCTGATCCATCCAGTGGCTGCCGATATCGCCCATGGCGCGGAGCTTGCCGTTGGCCTCCGCCTCGATGCGCCAGTTGTAGTCCGTGTCGTAGAGCAGCCAGTCCTGAGAATAGGTGCCCTGCACCGCCAGCACTTCGCCCAACTCGCCAGAGGCCACCATCTGGCGGACATATTGCACCACCGGGTAGAACCGCAGGTTGTGGTTGGTGGCGTGGACCACTCCCGCCGCCTCCGCCGCGTCCAGCATCTGCTGCGCTTCGGCACTCGACATCGCCAGCGGCTTCTCGCACAGCACGGCCTTGCCCGCCTTCGCAAAAGCAATCGACATCGGCGCGTGCAGCGCGTTGGGCGTCAGGATGTGGACGGCATCGATCGCGGGGTCATTCACCAGCGTGGTCCAATCGCCGGTCGCCCGGGGGATCCCGACGCTATCGGCGAAGCTCTGCGCGACGGCTTGCGTCGAGCTGGCGGCCGCCACCACCTCCACATTTCCCAAACGGCGAACCTGTTCAGTATGCACCTTGCCCATGAATCCGGTGCCGATCATTGCAGTACGAATCTTGGCCATAGCTTTCCTAATCTATCACCCCATTCCCGCCGATCTTCAGGGGGTGACAACACGGCTCTTTCCCTCATCCCTGCCCCTGCGCGCGAACGCCTCCAAGAGCCGCTGATACACTGATTGTTGACAAGCGATGATCGTCCGTATCCGCTTCAAGACCGGACCGTTTATCCGGCGCCAGGGGACCAAGAACCAACGCTTTGCGCTGGCTATGGCGGCCCTGTTGGTTCCCGCCACGCTCAGCGCGTGGGTGCTGGCGCTGTGGCGCATGGCGGCGGATTTGCGATTCGCGGGTGACTTTGCGATTCGCCAGGGGCTGTTCTCGCACTGGCAGGTCTGGCTGGGCATTGCCCTGGTGCTGAATGCGGGCGTAGTGGCGCTAAATCGCTACGGCCACCGGCCCGCCTAATGCGGAACCGCTGGCCGCCGCCCTCAAATCAGGCCAAAGCCGCACACCGAGCCGCGACAGTATGGAGCGGAGTGCTCGCACAACCAGATCACTCCGGGGTTAGCCGCGCATGTCCCCCTAACGACAAAATGGAGCGTCGCGCCACCCCGACCAAGCCTGCCTGGGGAGGGCACTCCGCTCCATTCTGTCGTGGCTCTTCAGTGAGCCGGTAGGCGCTAGCCGCGCGCTTTTTTCACTTCGTCGATCAGCGCGGGCACCACTTCAAAAAGGTCGCCGCAGATGCCGTAATCCGCCACTTCGAAAATCGGCGCATTCGGGTCCTTGTTGATCGCGACGATCGTCTTGGAGCCTTTCATGCCCACCAAGTGCTGGATGGCGCCCGAGATGCCGATGGCCATGTAGACCTTGGGCGAAACGGTCTGCCCGGAGCTACCAACCTGCCGCTCCATCGGCAACCAGCCGTTGTCGCAGATCGGGCGGGAAGCGGCCAGCTCGGCGCCCATGGCCGCCGCCAACTCTTCCACCAGATGGATGTTGTCCTTCTCCTTGATGCCGCGGCCCACCGACACAATGATGTCCGCCGCCGTCAGATCCACTGCTCGCGTCGATTCGCGGAACGGAGCTTCGGGCTTCTGTCGAATAGCGCTCGCGTCCAGCACGGGCGTCACCACCTGAACTTCCGGCGGACCGGCCACCATCTGGTCCGCCCGGTACGATCCCGCTTGCACCGACATAAACGTCACGCCGCCCTGGCCGCTGACATCAGCGTTCAGCTTGCCCTGGAACAGCTGGCGCACGAAGGTGACGGTGCCGGGGGCCGCCTTCACCTGCGTCACGTCGGAGATCAGCACTTGGCCGAACCGCGTGGCCAGCTTCGGTGCGAAGTCGCGAACCTGATAGGTGTGCGGGAAGATCACCAGCGCCGGCTGCTCCGCCTTGATCAGCTCCGCCAGCGCGGCGGTGTAGCCATCGGCCGTGTAGTGCTCCAGCAGGGCGTGCTCAATGGCAAACACCTTGCCCGGAACTTCCGCCGCCATCGCGGCGACACACTGGCCGATCACCACCGAAGCCATCGACATCCCGGCCTGTTGGGCAATCTGCTGCCCGGCTGCCACGGCCTCCCACGACATCTTGTGCCACTTTTGGGCACCCTGTTCCAAAACCACCAATAGGAGACTCATGGCTTACAGCACCCTCACTTCAAACTTCAGCTTCTCGACCAACTGCGCCGCGGTGGACTTGGCGTCACCCTCAAAGATCGTGGAGACCTTGGTGCGCTGCGGCACGTAGACGCGATCCAGCGTCGAAACCGCGGCGCCCGCACCACCGGCCTCCGCCGCAGTCAGCACTTTGATCTCCTTGGTCTTGGCCTTCTTGATGCCCATCAGCGTGGCGTAGCGCAGTTTGTTGATGCCGCTCTGGATGGTCAGCACGGCGGGCAGCGGCATGGTGACGAACTGGAACCAGCCGTCTTCGAGCTCGCGCTTCACGCGCAGCGTGCCGCCCTCAATTCCAACCTGCATGATGATGGTGGCGTGCGGCACCCCCAGCAGTTCCGCCAGCACGACGCCCGCCTGGCCGTAGCCCAGGTCATCGGACTGCAATCCGGTCAGGACAAGATCAGGAGCCTCGCTCTTGATCGCCCCAGCCAGCAGCTTCGCCACGGCCAGCGTGTCGAGCCCGTTGATGCTTTCTTCCGAAATGTGGATGGCGCGATCGGCGCCTTTGGCCAAAGCTTCCCGGATGGTGGAAGCCGCGCGGGCGGGTCCCAGACACAGGGCCACAACTTCGCCCCCGTGCTTCTCCTTCAGCTGTAAAGCCTCTTCCAGCGCGTAGGCGTCGGGTTCATTAATCTCAAAGGTGAGATCGTCTTCTTCGATCCATTGGCCGCCCGATTGAATCTTTAATTGGGAATCGCGCGCCGGGACCTGTTTGATAGCGACAATAATCTTCATACGTGGAACAACAAGCGGTGAACTACCAGGATAACGCCACTGCCGAGGTGATCATCATCGGCGCCGGAATTGCGGGCGCTTCGATCGCCTGGCATCTGACTGAAGCAGGCTGCAAAGACGTGCTGCTGCTGGAACGGGAATCGAGCCAAGGCAAAGGCTCCACCGGCAAAAGCATGGGCGGCGTGCGGGCCCAGTTCGCGACGGACGTGAACATCCGGATGTCGCTCTACGCCATCCCGTTCTTCGCCCAGTTTGAAGAGCGGCTCGGCCAATACTCGGGCTACAAGCCCCATGGCTACCTCTTCTGCGCCACCCAGCAGCGCCATCTCGACTACCTGCGCACCAACCTCGGGCGGCATCGCGCGCTGGGGCTGCAAGGTGCTGAAGAAGTGACGCCCGCCGACATCAGCCGCATGGTGCCACCGTGGCGCGTCGATGATGTGCTGGGCGGCACGTACTGTCCCACCGACGGCTTTGTCGACCCGCACGCCGTGATGAGCGGCTTTACCGAAGCCGCGCTCGCCCGCGGTGCCCGCATCGTCCGCCAATGTGAGGTGACAGCTATTGAGAAGGGCCGCGTCTCGACCACGCAGGGCACGTTTTCAGCGCCGCACATTGTCATCGCCTGCGGAGCCTGGTCTGCCGGAGTCGCCGCGTTGGCCGGTGCGCAGCTGCCCGTCACCCCGCTGCGCCGCATGCTGGTGCCGACGGAGCCGTGCAGCGCCATCCCAGAGCGCTGCCCCATGACCATCGATATGGGCACCGGCTTCCACTTCCGCCCCGAAGGCCGTGGCCTGCTGATGGCCTGGAACGACCCGGAAGAGACCCCGGGGTTCAAAACCGCCTTCGACCCCGCCTTCATCGAAAAGATCCTGATCCGGGCCGTCGAGCGCGTCCCCATCTTTGAAACGCTGGAGGTGAATTCCAAGCGGGCCTGGGCGGGCCTCTACGAAGTGTCGCCGGACCATCACGCCATCCTCGGCCCGTCCGCCGAGCATGACTGGCTCTACTACGCCACCGGCTTTAGCGGCCACGGCGTCATGCACTCCCCGGCCACCGGAAAGGTACTGGCTGACCTGATCACGCGCGGGACGACGGATCTAATCGACGCCCAAGTTCTGAATGTCCGGCGTTTCGCCGAGGGGCGGGCGATTCATGAAACAGCGGTGCTGTAGAAGATTCGGCCCCCCAAATGTTAGTCGGCTGGTCCCTGTTCGAAATCGGTCAGTCGTCGCTCATGGATCTCGGCGATGCGGACCAGAGCGTTGATGTGAATGGCATTCTCTCTGGATGCCTGCGACGCTTCCTTGGCCGCCTGCGAAGCTTCCTTCGCTACTTGGAAAGCTTCTTTACCCACTTGGAAGGCAAGTTTGGCCTCGACGGCGATCTCTTGGACAGTATGGACGAGCAGCTCGAGCGATTGAGCGAGCGCCTCGTGCCGTTCGGTGAGCCGGTCCAATCGTTCATCGGTTGTCATGAATGAGTCCTATCCACGATCATACCCCACCCCGGAATCACGCCAAAGCGATTTATGCCGCGCTCTGGACCACTTCCAGGAACGCCTTGGCCGCATGGCTCAACGCCCGTCGCGCCGGGTAGACCAGGCGGATGTTGCGTTCGACGTGCAGTTCCTTCACGCGGACCTCGCGCAAAGTGCCCTGCTCCACCTCTTGCTCGACACACATCTTCGGCAGGAACGCGACGCCTTCGTTACGCTGGACCATTTTGCGAATGGTTTCCACCGTCGGCATCTCGACGTCCATATTTAGCGGCACGCGGGAGCGTTGGAACTCGCGCAGAACGGTGTCACGGTAGGGCGACATGACATTGTGGGCGACGAACGTCTCCATATCCAGCTCGCTAATCGAGACTTCCTGGCGCCCGGCAAAGCGGTGTTGCGGGGAGACGACGAACGACAGGTGGTCGGTGTAGATGATGTGCGACAGAAGACGCTCGTCTTCCGGGTCGTAGCTGATGACGCCCAACTCCAGGTCACCGTCGATCAACTGGGCCGGGATGCGGCTGGACAGGCTGCGCCGGACTTGCACCCGGACTTTGGGGTACAGGCGGCGGTACTTCGAGATGTGTTGCAGCAAGTAGAGGGAAGTGGATTCGTTGGCGCCGACAATCAGCCGGCCGGAGGAATTGTCCCTCAATTCGGCCAAGCTGTTCTGAAGATCGCCTTCCAAGTTCTGGAAGCGCCGCGCGAACTCGAGCACGATCCGTCCGGCATCGGTCAGCAGCAGATCCTTGGCGGAGCGGTCGATCAGTTTTTCATTCAACTCAGTCTCCAGGCGTTGAACCGCCAGCGAAACGGCCGGTTGAGTGCGCAAAAGCTTCTCGGCAGCCCGAGAAAAGCTCTTTTCGTTAGCGACGGCGAGAAAAACCTTGAGCGAATGAAGAAGCATACTAAACTCGATTTAGATTAGCATCGCTTATTACATGATTCAAGTTTATACTTCACTAGAAGATTATAAATTTGCTAAATTCAAATAACGCACGCATAATGGGAATCCTAGAGGTGAAAGCGTGAACCGCGTCTACATCTTCGATACAACGCTCCGGGACGGTGAACAGTCGCCCGGCTGCTCGATGACGGTACCGGAAAAGGTACGAATGGCGGCCAAGCTCGTAGACTTGGGCGTCGACATATTGGAAGCGGGCTTCCCCATTGCTTCCCAGGGGGATTTCGAGGCGGTGGATGCCGTTTCGAAGGAATACCCATGGGTGCAAGTGGCAGCACTCGCTCGCTCGACCAAGAATGACGTGGAACGGGCCGCCAGCGCGCTGAAGCACGCCAAGCGCCCGCGCATCCACACATTTTTGGCCACCAGCGATATCCACCTTCAGTACAAGCTAAAGAAGTCGCGCCAGCAGGTGCTGGAAGAAGCTTGTGCGGCGGTGGTGCTGGCTCGGCAGTACGCCGATGACGTCGAGTTTTCGGCCGAAGACGCCACGCGCACCGACTGGGACTACCTGGAAGAGGTGTCCAAAGCCGTGGTCGCCGCCGGCGCCCGTACGGTCAACCTGCCGGACACGGTGGGCTTTTCGGTCCCGACCGAGTATGCTGAGCTGATCGCGCGCATGGTAAAGGCCTTGGGCGACACCGCCATCGTCAGCGTGCACTGTCATGACGATCTGGGGCTGGCCGTGGCCAACTCGATCGCGGCCGTGCAGGCCGGCGCTCGCCAAGTGGAATGCACGATGAATGGCATCGGTGAGCGGGCGGGCAACTGCTCGCTCGAAGAAGTGGTGATGGCCTTCAAGACGCGCCAGGACCGGTTGCCGTTTGAGACCAAGATCGTCACCGAACACCTGTATCCGGCCAGCCAGTTGCTGGGCCAGATCATCACCTTCGGTCCGCAACCGAACAAGGCAATCGTGGGCGAAAATGCGTTCGCGCACGAGGCCGGCATTCACCAGGACGGCTACCTGAAGAACAAGTCGACGTACGAGATCATCGATCCGCACTCGGTGGGCGTGCCGGAAGGCCGCCTAGTGCTGGGCAAGCACTCCGGGCGTCACGCCCTGGGCCAGCGGGCCGAAACGCTGGGCTACACTCTTTCCAAAGAAGAGCTCGACGAGCTGTATAAGCGATTCACGACCCTGGCTGACACCAAGAAGGGGGTCCGCAACGACGAGATCGCCGGCTTGATCGAAAGTGTAAAGAACGCCTTGGCGGAAAGCGCCAGCGTACGATAGACGTTGGGCTCCGCCCGCACCCAAGAAGTCTTAAAGCAAGAACGAGATTATGAAGCTGAAAATTTGTCTGTGCCCCGGTGACGGCATCGGCGTGGAAGTGACGCGCGAAGCTGTCCGGGTTCTGGAACACGTGGTCCGGAAATTTGGGCATGATCTGGAAACAAGCGAAGCGCTCCTGGGCGGCATCGCGATTCATGAGACCGGAACTCCGTTCCCGGAAGATACCCGCGTTAAAGCGACGGCGGCCGACGCCACGCTGATGGGCGCCGTGGGTCTTCCCGAGTTCGACAACTGGCCGCCGGAAAAGCGGCCGGAGCGCGGCCTGCTGGGCATTCGCAACGCCCTGGGCGTCTACGCGAATCTCCGCCCGGTGCGGAGCTACAAGGCACTGCTCGACAAGTCGCCCTTGAAGAACGACCGCATTGACGGCACCGACATGGTGATCGTGCGCGAACTGCTGGGCGGCCTCTATTACGGCACCCCGCGCGGCATCACCGGCAGCGGTCCGGAGCAGCGCGGCACCAACACGATGACCTATACGCGCGCGGAAATTGAGCGCGTCACCCGGATGTCGTTTGAACTGGCCCGCGGCCGCCGCAAGAAGGTGACCAGCGTCGACAAATCGAACGTGCTGGAAGTCTCGCAACTGTGGCGCATGGTGGTCACCGACGTGGCCACCGGGTATCCCGACATTGAGCTCGACCACCTGTTAGTGGACAACTGCGCCATGCAGCTGGTGCTGAACCCCAAACGGTTCGACGTCGTGCTAATGGAGAACACCTTCGGCGACATTCTTTCGGATGAAGGCGCGGTGCTGGCGGGTTCGATCGGCATGCTGCCGTCGGCCTCGATTGGCGACAAGCTGCCGTCGGGCGCGTGGGTGGGCCTCTATGAGCCGGTGCATGGTTCCGCGCCCGACATCGCGGGCCAGAACAAAGCGAATCCGCTCGGCGCCATCGGCAGCGTCGCGGCGATGCTGGAATATAGCTTCGGCTTGAAGGATGAAGCCGCGGCGGTGAACCGGGCGATGGAAGACGTGCTGAACTCCGGCCGCGTCTCGGCGGACCTGGGCGGCACCGCCTCCACCTCCGACGTCGGCACGTCGGTGCTCGAAGCCATTTAGCGGCTTTTGCTGGATCGACCAGCCCCATGCGTTAGCTTGGGGCTGGTACGGTGGCGCGAATTAGCCCCAAGCTGACGCCTGGGGCTGGTCGAGCCGGCGAACTGTTGTATTGCGAGATCAAGAAAGAAATCGATGCCCAAGACCATCATTGAGAAGCTGTGGGATTCCCACGTCGTCAGCGAGAAGGAAGGCGCTCCGGCGCTGCTCTACATTGACCTTCACCTGGTCCATGAAGTGACGTCCCCGCAGGCGTTTGCCGGTCTGCGCACGCGCGGCCTGAAGGTCCGCCGGCCGGACCTGACGTTTGCGACCACCGATCACTCGACCCCGACCACGCCCAAGAATCTCCCGATCATCGACCCGATCGCCGCCGCTCAGGTAAAGCAGCTCGAGACCAATGCCGCCGAGTTCGGCATTCCGCTCTACGGCTTCCATTCGGACAAACAAGGCATCGTGCACGTCATCGGACCGGAAAACGGCCTCACCCAACCGGGCATGACCGTCGTCTGTGGCGACAGCCACACGGCCACGCACGGCGCGTTTGGCGCTCTAGCCTTCGGCATCGGCACTTCGGAAGTCGAGATGGTGCTGGCCACGCAGTGCCTGCCCCAACGCAAGTCAAAGACCTTTGAAGTCCGCGTGGATGGTACGCTCCGCCCGGGTGTTGCGGCCAAGGACATCATTCTCGCGCTGTGCGCCAAGGTGGGCATCGGCGGCGGCACGGGCAGCGTGTTTGAGTATCGCGGTTCAGCCATCAGCGCCCTTTCGATGGAAGAGCGCATGACGGTCTGCAATATGTCGATCGAAGCCGGTGCCCGCGCCGGTCTGGTGGCGCCCGACGATGCGACGTTTGAGTATCTGGCGGGCCGCAAGTATTCCCCGCAAGGCGCGGCCTGGGACGCCGCGGTGGCGCGTTGGAAGACGCTGCCCACTGACGAGGGCGCGACCTACGATCAATCGGTGACCATCGATGCTTCAACGCTCGAGCCCATGATCACCTTCGGCACCAACCCGGGCATGGGTATGGCGATCTCAGGCGCCGTACCGGACCCGGCCAATGTGGCCGATCCGATCGAGCGCGAATCGTTGCGCAAGGCGCTGGAATACATGGCGCTCACCCCGGGCAAGCCGCTCGCGGGACAGCCGATTGATGTGGTGTTTGTCGGCAGCTGCACCAACTCCCGCATCTCCGATCTGCGAGCCGCGGCCAGCGTGCTGAAGGGCCGCAAGGTCAACTCGCAGGTCCGGATGATGGTGGTGCCCGGCTCGCAACCGATCAAGCGCCAGGCGGAGGCCGAAGGCCTGGACCGCATCTTCCGCGATGCCGGTGCAGAATGGCGTGAAGCCGGCTGCTCCATGTGCATTGCGATGAATGGCGATCAGCTGACGCCCGGCCAGTACAGCGTTTCCACCTCGAACCGCAATTTTGAAGGCCGCCAAGGCAAGGGGGGCCGGACGTTCCTGGCCAGCCCGCAAACCGCGGCCGCCAGCGCCATCATGGGCCGCGTCACCGATGTCAGGACACTACTGGGCTAAGAGCAAAGGACACCTCCATGATCAAGTTCACTCCCTTTGAAAGCCAGATTGTGCCGATGCCGATGGACAACATCGACACCGACCAGATCATCCCGGCGCGCTTCCTGAAGACCATCTCGAAAGACGGCCTGGGCGACCAGCTGTTCTGCGACTGGCGCTACGACGCCGCTGGCACGCCCAAGCCGGATTTCATCTTGAATCAGGATTGGGCCAAGCAGTGCCAGATCCTGGTAGCGGGCGACAACTTCGGCTGCGGCAGCTCCCGTGAGCATGCCCCGTGGGCGCTCACCCAGTACGGCTTCCGCGCCGTGGTCTCCACCTCGTTTGCCGACATCTTCAAGAGCAACGCGCTGAAGAACTCGCTGGTGCCCGTGGTGGTGGATTCGGCCACGCACCAGAAGCTGATGGCGTTGCCGCGAGACGCGAAAGTGGCGCTCGACTTGGCCGCCCAGACGCTGACCTTGCCCGACGGCACCGCGATCCAGTTCCCGGTCGATGCCTTCTCCAAGTACCTGTTGCTCGAAGGCGTGGACGAACTGGGCTACATCCTCCAGCAGGATGACGCGATCAAGGCCTACGAGGCGGGCCGCGCCAGCACGCTGAACACGCTGGCCGCCTAGTCCACCACAGCCACCGCACCTTACGGCACAATAAGTGGAGGAGCATTACCCATGGCCACTGCGCGCCTGCCTCTGCCTCCGCTGCTTCCCGGTCAAGTGCTGACCGGTGAGGAGTTCCTCGCCCGCTGGTACGCGATGCCGGAATTGAAGTGTGCGGAGCTGTTGGATGGAATTGTCTACATGCCCTCACCCGTAAGCCGTTTTCATGGACGCGCCGATGGGCGCATGATGCGCTGGCTGGCCCGCTATGCGGATGCCACGCCGGGCACGGACATCGTCCCGAACACCACGTGGCTGATGGAGAACCGCAGCATCCCACAGCCGGACGTGGCGCTCTACATCGTCCCGGAGGCCGGTGGGCAGTGCCGCTATTCGGGGAGCTTGCTGGCCGGGGCGCCGGAGCTGATTGTTGAAATCAGTTACTCATCCGCCGACAATGATTTCAACATCAAGCGGGCACTCTATGAGCGCGCGGGCGTGCGAGAGTACATCACGGTGGATCTGCTGGCCAATAAGTTGAGTTGGCGGCAGCTGGTCGACGGAGCGTATCGGGTGATCGCACCGGATGACGGCGGGCTGCTCCACTCGGCTTGCTTTCCAGGACTCTGGTTGGATGAAGCGGCCTTCTGGCAGGAAGACACGGCGCGGATGGCGGCCGCCGTCGCTTCGGGGCTCGCCTCAGCGGCACATGCGGCGTTTGTGGATCAGCTCAGCCGCGCCACGCGCGAATCAAAAGATCGCTAGCGGCCCTCCCACGGGCACTCCGGCGCGGGTACAATAGCAGCACTCTGGCTCTGGAGTTCACCATGTCCTCACGCATCCTTATTTTCCTCGCCGCATCCGCGCTGATGCCGGCCCAAACCAAAAAGATCCTCGTCGTCGGCCAACCGCCGGAGGTGATCCGGGAGTGGCAGACCGCCTCGGACAAGGTCACCGTCGTTGCCTCCCGCGGCAATCTCATGCAGGAGATCGCCGACGCCGACGCGTTCATTGGGGAACCGACACCCGAGATGGTGCGCGCCGCCAAGAAGCTGAAGTGGGTGCAGACCGCCTCCGCGGGCGTGGAGCGTGTCCTTCACCTGTCTGGCGGCAACGACCTCCGCGACAGCGACATCATCCTCACCAACAACCAGATCGTGCAAGGCCCGGAGATTGCCGATCACGCGATGGCCATGCTGCTGGCGCTTTCGCGCAACCTGCCGCTCTATTTCAGCGACCGCCTCAAAACCAACTGGCGCCGTGAGCGGTTCACGGGCATTGAGCTGAATGGCAAGAAAGGCGTCGTCATCGGCTGTGGCGGCATCGGCACCCAGATCGCCCTGCGCGCCTGGGCCCACGGCATGAAGATCACCTGCGTCGACCCGGAAGACATCCCGTTCTCGCCCTTCATCGTGCAGACCGTGAAGCCGGATCGCCTGAACGACGTGCTGCCCGACACCGACGTCGTCTTCATCTCCGCGCCGCATACACCCAAGAGCCACAAGATGATGGGCCCCAAGCAGTTCGAGCTGCTGAAGAAGGGCAGCTACTTCGTAGCCGTCAGCCGCGGCGGCGTCTATGATCTGCCGGGCCTGATCAAAGCACTCGACGAGCGCAAGCTGGCCGGAGCCGGCGTCGACGTCACCGACCCCGAGCCGCTGCCGGAAGACAGCGCCCTGTGGAAGTTCGACAACGCCATCATCACCCCCCACATCGCCGGCCGATCCGACCAGGACCAAGGCCGCATGCGCGGCACGGTGAAGGAAAACATCCGCCGGTTTGCGGAGGGGCTGCCGTTGATCAATGTGGTGGATAAGCAGAAGGGGTACTAGGCTGCCGCGGATGCATTTGCAGGCTCAGCACTGAGCCCGCTCGGGAGCCGTCGACCAGGTGCAGCGGCTCCCGACTACCTTCAGTGCTCTGATCAGGCCACTCCCTGCACCTCCTTCGGTGCGAATCTGCGCCGCTTCCGTGCAATGCCCAGACCCGCCAAGCCCGAGCCAAGCAACGCCCAAGCGGTCGGTTCTGGACATGCGGCACTGGCGCCCAGAATACCCGTGCCAGCGACGGTTGTCGATTGTCCCGTTGTTGGATCTCGCAGGGTAACGAAATCGTTGGCACTGGCGGACACCGTGAACCAGCGATCCTGGTTTAACGCCCCCGGAATGCCTAGAAATGTTAGGCCAAACAGATAAGCATTCCCTGCGGGGGGCAGCCCGACAGCGCGACCGGAAATATCGTTGACTTGCCCATTAGCCAAGTTCGACAGGTCGGGCGGAGCACTCTCGGCGTAAGGTGACGCGTATGTCAAGCCAGCAAAAGTGACGGCCGCCGGGTTGAACTGAACATCGAGTTGGAACTCCGTCACACCCACTGGATCAATCAATACCAGGCAGCCCCAGCATGTGCACAGGATGGGGTGAATCGTTATCTCGATCAGGAAAGGAGGAGGGGGTGGCCACCGGGGAATGGGAGGTGGGAGTGGGAATGGTAGTGGGAGCGGGATCGGGATCGGAGGCGGCGACGCAATCGAGCTGGCTTCAGCCGATTGGGTCAGCAACCCACCCATCATCAGCACGCCAACCACTAAGACGATCATGGCCAGTGGGCCCGTCGGTTTCCGCCTATTGGCGCTGGGTAAACTTCTAAGTTTCGGGGACATTAATCAACTCTCCTTTTGTGGCCGAGAGCGGCTCACCTTCATAACGCGCCTTCGGGGGACATTCGGGATCAAATCATTTCGGCAGGCGATTCGGAGTCTGGTGAGTTTTGTCCGATGCTCGGTGGAACGGGGACGGCATCGTCAACAGGCTGCCAGCCAGACCGCCATTCGCACATAAAAAGCCGCGATCCCGTGGCCGAAGCCATCTGGATCGCGGTGCTCCAAGATGCGTTCTAACGTCGGCGGCGGAGCCCCAACCAAATCAGACTCGCCCCCAGCAAGGCGTACGTGGCCGGCTCCGGAACCGGAGGATGTCCACCATTGTCGACTTCAATCTCCAATTCGCTCGCCGTTCCCTCCCAATTGATGTAGAGAGGGAAGTAGGGGCTTCTGCTGCTACTGGACCCGTCAAGGCTCTTCGTAATCGCGAACTTTGTCGTCGCCTTCAGGTCGAACGGGACGCCAGCCTGAATCGGGAATGAACCGTTGGCGCCGCTTAGGTCGGTAAAGGTCAGGTTGCCAAACCCAAATACCTCCGGTGGCGCCGCGATTTTCGTGAACGAGGCATCTTGAATCGAGTAGGTCAGCTGCAACCACGGCTCAGGCGGCGGCGGGAAGGTCGGCCCGGTTGTCAAGAACCACCAGGACGGATAGGGCACTTCCCAGGGCGGTGGCCATGGCTCCGGCGGCCAAGGATCCGGCCAGGGCGTCGGCCAAGGGATTGGCAGCGGGTCAGGCCACGGATCTGGCCAGGGTCTCGGATCCGGCCAAGGCGGTCTCGGCGGCCAAGGACACCAGGCGCAACTGGAAGCCTGTGCGGTCACGCTGGCGGGGCCATCGGGGAACAGGGGCCCAGCGAGCGCGCTCGGCTCAAAGACCAGCAACGAAGCCAAGCAGGCCGCCACCGTGTAGAGCCCGGCCGCTGGGTAGCGCCTACATTTCGTCAGCCTATTGAGCATTGATTCCTCCCTGCTAACGCTGCAGCTAGACCAAACCGGCGCGAAACCTGGTCAGCTTCGGGATCCGCGCAAGTCCCGGTCGTGAACCGAAGGCGTCCGGACGCCCGGCGCCAGTGCGCCGCACCCAGGAGCCCGATTGGGAGCAGGAGCCACAGAGTTCCGGGCTCGGGAGTGGGCGTGATCTGGTAGGGGCGATGGACACCATCGCCACAGGTCACGGGGACTTGATAGCTGGGACCCGGGATGCACGTCATGATCTGGGCGGAGGGATTCTGGAAGAAATTGGCAGGACCGCCCGGAGCGGTTCCGGCCCAGCGCAGCGGACTACCACTGATATTCTGGAACATCAGGTTCACAAAGTTGAAATGCCCAGTAGAGTCCACGGGTATACCGTCAGGCGAGGCGTCGAAAGTGAGCGTCAGAACGCCGGCCGAATCACTGATCGAGGTGGCCATACCGGGACGGGGAGGCTGCCACAAGTCGTACCCCGTGCCGCCCGTATCAAGAAAGCCCGTTAGACTTACTGGCGGAATCGGCAAGGACGGGTCTAGAGCGAAGGATCCGAACCAGCCGGCGCCGACGAACGCCAGGAGATCGGCAGGATACGTGATGACGATTTTGCCTTCGAAATAGGTCGCAGGTGGGGGGTCAAGAATTACGGTCCCCACACTCCCGAGACCCAGCCAAAAACTACCCCATCCCCCACCTCCGCCACCTGCCACAGCGCCGCCAGTGCCGACAGCTCCAACCGCCATTGACGCAGTTGCGAGGCCTACCGTCGGGATCGTAGCTACCCCCGCCAGTGCCTGTCGAGCGGAAGCCAAGCTGAGGATGATTGCGGCAAGGAGGGCCCAAGGGGTGAAGGCGGCTGGCACTTGGCTGCGGCTGTTTGCGGCTGGAAAGCCCGAGCCTTCTATGGAACATTGAGAGCCTGGAGCGGGTTCTAGCCCCCGGTTGTGAGTGAACATCGTGGAACCTTTCTTTCTGTGGCCGAACTCGGCTCACATTCTGAACGCGCCATCGGTGGAAATTCGGGATCAGACCATTTCGGGCGCCATCCAATCCCGGTGGGCGTTTAGCCCAATCCACGCTATCCTGGGAAGGAAGCGCGCCTGCGGGTGCGGTTTTGGTTGTCCCTCAAAAATTGATCCGATAGTCAATGTCATGGGATCCGGCTCGGTTTACGCGCCGGTGTGCAGGCTCCGCTGGGAAACTGGCATGGAGAAGCCTAATGGCGTGCGGAGGATCCCCCCCTTGCTCTTTAGGGGTCAATGACGGGGACAGCCTATGCCTAATGGCGCGCTTCTTTTTACACCACGTCCGGCAAGCACCGCTGTCCGGCGGCTAAGTCCTTCCAGATGAACATCTTATTTATCGGCGATATCTTTGCCGCAGCCGGCCGGGGCATTGTCGCGCGCAACTTGAAGCGCATCGTGGCGGAAGAGCAGATCGACCTTGCCATCGCCAACTCCGAGAACTCCGCGGGCGGCTTTGGCATCACGCCCATGATTGCCGAGGAACTGTTCGGCCTGGGCATCCACGTGATGACCACCGGCAATCACATCTGGGACAAAAAAGAGATCTACGACTATCTGGTGAAGCAGCCGCGCCTGCTGCGCCCGGCCAACTACATCCCGGAACTGCCCGGCAAAGGCCTGGTGACCATGCAGACCGTCTCCGGCGTCGCGGTGGCGGTGATGAACGTCCAGGGCCGCGTCAACATGTCGGCGGTGGATGATCCGTGGCGCAAGACGGACGAACTGCTGGCCAGTCTCGACCCGTCGATTAAGGTTCGCTTCCTCGATTTTCACGCCGAAGCCACCAGCGAGAAAGTAGCCATGGGCTGGCACCTGGACGGCCGCGTTTCCGCCGTCATCGGCACACACACGCACATCCCCACCGCCGACGAACGCATCCTGCCGGGCGGCACGGCGTACCTCACGGACTGCGGCATGACCGGCCCCTATGATTCCGTCATCGGCGTCGACAAAGATACGGTGCTGCGCAAGTTTAAGACGTCCATCGGGTCCAAGATGGAAGCGGCCAAGGGCATGGTGGAACTGCGGGCCGTGGTGATCGCCGTCGACCCCGCCACCGGCAAGGCCACCTCCATCAAGCGGCTGACCGTGCGAGACTCATTAGGCGGATAGCGCCTCCGCGCGGCGGCCGCAAACTTCAAGCAACAGAAACGGATTTCGGCACACGATGGTCCAAGGGCCAGAAAGACACCACCCAACGACGCGGTCAGAATACTGGCTCTGGGGCCTGCTGGCGGTGTCGGCGGCGGTTCTTGGCGTCACCATTCTTCCGTTTGCGCAACCGATTCTGGTGGGCTTGATCATGGCGGTGCTGTTCTCGCCTTTCTACACGTGGCTGAAGGCGCGAGTACCGAATGAAGACCGGGCGGCGCTACTGGCGACGCTGGCCGTGATCCTGCTGGTGGTGGTTCCGCTGGCCTGGATCACGGTGATGTGGGTGCAACAGGGAGCGCACCTCTACCGGCTGGCCGCGGATGAGAGCGCCAAGGGCGGCGGCTGGGTGAAGTGGCTGACCGCCTGGACGGAGCAGCCTCTGGGCTGGATTGCCGCGCGCACCGGCACGCCGGTCCCGGACCTTCGCGCGGCCGTCATGGCGCGCCTGGGCGGAGCGTCCACTTCCCTGCTGAACCTGCTGCAGGGCACCATCTCCAACATCGCCGGCTTTGTCACGGACATGATGTTCAGCTTTGTGGTGCTCTACGGACTGTTCCGCTATTCCGGCAACATCCGCCGCGTGGTGGATGAATGGTCGCCCGTGGAACCCGCGATTCTTCACCGGTTGCTCGATGCAATCTCGAACGCCATTGTCGCCAACGTTTATGGCACCGGCGCCGTGGCGGCCGTCCAGGGGGTGCTGTTGGGCATCGGACTGGCCATCACCGGCTCATCCTCCGCTGTCTTTTGGACCCTCAGCGGGACCCTGTGCAGCTTTATCCCCGTGGTGGGCCCGGCGATTATCTGGGTGCCGGTCTCGCTCTACCTGTTCTCCACCGGCGCCGTCTGGCAGAGCATCTTCCTGGTGGCCTGGGGGCTGCTGGTGGTGGGCCTGTCCGACAACTTTGTCCGGCCCCTGATGGTGCAAGACAAGATGGGCGTCAACGGCCTGATCATCTTCTTTGTGCTGCTGGGCAGCTTTCAAGTATTCGGAATGTTGGGCTTGTTTGCGGGTCCGGCGATTCTGTCGTGCGCGGTGGCGATCTTGGAGATTCTGGCCGAGACGCGGCACGCCTCCCGGCGCTCCACTTAGCCCCGCCGCTTCAGCTCGGCTTCGGTGAACTCAACCAGCGACCGCTCACCCTTGGAGGCCCGCAAGCCCTTCAGCATGCCGGGGACATTGGCTGCGCGGTCCAGGCCCAGCTTGAACTTGCCTTCCAGATTCTCAATCTCCATCTCAAAGGCCACAATGCCTTGGCGCATGCCCTTCAGGTAACTCTCGGGTAACTTAGAGAAGTCATAGGTCGACTTTTCGTAGGACTCAAAATGGCCCACCAGCCGTTCGAGAAACGCCGCCGTGCGGGCGTCGTCATTCAGCGCCTTCGGCTTCCCTGTGGCGTGCACCGCGGCGAAATTCCAGGTCGGCACGGCGTTGGCGCCCGGAACGTACCAGGAGGGCGAGATGTAGTGGTGCGGACCGTGGAAGACAATCACCGCCTCATGCGTGCCATCGAGCAGCGCCTGCTGCGGATTGTTCTTGGCCACGTGGGCGGTCAACTTGCCAAACTTGCCGGTACGGTCGAGCAGAACTGGCAGATGCGTGACGCGGATGCCGCCGGAGCTGGTGATCAGGTCCGCAAAGGAAAACTCCTCCATCAGGTCCTGTAGGGCTTTCAGATCGGTGACCCTTTGACTGTCCGGGATATAGACCGAATCCGCCGCCTCCGCCGATGCTGCCGCCGTCAGTTCCAGTGCCGCCATTCCCGCCAAAAAGTTGCGCCGTTCCATCCGTTAATTGTGACACTACCCAAGCAGATAGATTTCAAGAGCCGAGAAAGGGATTACGGACCACTACGCCCTCATAGTCCTGGCCGTCGTTTAGAACCTCGCTCCATACGATCCGGCAGCCCTGGCGCCGCGCACTGGACACCACCATGGCATCCCAGAACGAAATACCAAAGCGCCGGTGTACCTGGATCGCCGTCACGACGTCCAGTGGCTGTGGGCTATCAACCACCCACTTCGACAGTCTTTCCACATAGGCAAGAGCGATGTCCGCGCTGAGCGAATACTTGCGCGTGGCATTCACGTAAAACTCTTGGAGTACCTGGATGCTTACACAACCCGACCGTGTGGCGGCCAAACGTTCGATCAAATTCTGGGCCGCCCGGTAGTTGACGGAAGTGCGGTCGAGTGCGTACAGCAGAACATTGGTGTCAACGAACTCTCGCTGGTCCTCGATGGCGGTCGCTGCGCCGGGCATGAAGCGCTCACGCATCTCCCATGGCTTCGTTTTATCGCTCATGCGCCTCGTCCCGGGAGGGTTTGTTTTGATCCATTCCCAAATCGTAGCCGCGGCGCATGTCGGCCAACAATGCCGCCATTGCCTGGTCGTAGGTCTCCTGCGCGTCGTGCTTTGTGGCGGCGTCTTCCAGCAATTCCGAAACCAGCGCCGTAATCGACGTATCGCGCTGGGCGGCCATGATGCGGGCGCGCTTGATCAGATCTTCCTGGAGAGAAAGGGTGAGATTGCGTTTCGCCATAGACCGGAGAATACCACATATTCATGTGTCACACACTTCTATGTGTAAGCTCCGCGATCAATTCAACTTGCGACTTGCCCTCACCCTGTGGTGACGTAGGGGGGTGAAACTCCGCTCCCAAGCCTGGTTCTCCGGACCCGAATACTATGCCTTCGCCCGCCGCGCGTGGCTGCGGAGTGAGGGGTTTGGGCATGATATTTTCGACGGCCGGCCGATCATCGGCATCGCCAATTCCTGGAGCGAGCTCAACAACTGCAACTCCCACCTGCGCACCGTGGCCGAGGCGGTGAAGCGCGGGGTTTGGGCGGCGGGCGGCGTGCCGCTGGAGTTCCCCACCATCTCGCTGGGCGAAATCTACATGAAGCCCACGGCCATGCTGTGGCGCAACCTGATGGCGATGGATGTCGAGGAGTCGATCCGGGGCAATCCGATTGACGGCGTGGTGCTGCTGGGCGGCTGCGACAAGACCACGCCGGCGCAGATCATGGGCGCGACCAGTGCCGACATCCCCACCATCGTCGTCACCGGCGGGCCGATGCTGGCCGGACAGTGGCGGGACCGCAAGCTCGGGTCCGGCACCGATGGCCGCAAGCTGTTCGACCTCTACCGCCAAGGCAAGATCTCCGACGAGCAGTTGTGCGAGATCGAAGGCGGCCTGGCGCGCTCCCCTGGACATTGCACCGTGATGGGCACCGCCTCCACCATGGCGATCATTGCCGAAGCGCTAGGGCTAACGTTGCCGGGTGCCGCTGCCATTCCGGCAGTCGATTCGCGCCGCATGCAGCTTGCGGAGGCCTCCGGTCGGCGGATGGTGGAGATGGTCAAGGAGGACCTGAAGCCATCAAAGATCCTGACGCGTGAGGCCTTTGAGAACGCTGTCACTGTGGACATGGCCATCGGCGGCTCCACCAACGCGGTGGTGCACTTGCTCGCGATGGCGCAGCGGGCGGGCGTCGCGCTGACCGTGGACGATTTTGACCGCATCTCCCGCCGCACGCCGTGGATCGTCAACGTCAAGCCGTCGGGCGAGTACCTGATGGAAGACTTCTTTGCCGCGGGCGGCGTGCCGGTCGTCATGAAGCAACTGGGCGACCGCATCCACGCGGGCGCTCTGACCGCCAATGGCAAGCCGCTGGGCGAGAACATCGCCACCGCTGAATGTTATCTGCCGGACGTAATCAAGCCCATGGCGGCCGAGGGCGGCACGGCGATTTTGTATGGCAACATCGCACCATCGAGCGCCGTCATCAAGCCCACCGCCGCCTCGCCGCATTTACTGAAGCATCGCGGCCGGGCCCATGTTTTTGAGACGCGGGATCAGATGATGGCCGAGATCGATCGAGATGATCTGCCGGTCGACAAGGACACCGTGCTCGTCATGAAGAATGCGGGCCCCAAGGGCGGCCCCGGCTTCCCGGAGTGGGGGCAGATCCCGATGCCGAAAAAGCTGCTGGCGCAAGGCATTAACGACATGGTCCGAGTCTCCGACGCCCGCATGAGCGGCACCAGCTTTGGCACCGTGGTGCTGCATGTCAGCCCGGAATCGGCCATTGGCGGACCGCTGGCCATTGTCCGGACCGGCGATGAAATCGTGCTCGATGTGGAGGCGCGGCGCATTGATGTCATGCTGACCGACGATGAGATCGCCGCCCGGCTAGCCGAGTTCGTTCCGCCGCCGCCTCACTACACCCGCGGCTATGGCCGACTCTTCCTCGAACACGTTACGCAGGCACACCTAGGATGCGACTTCGACTTTTTAGAACGCCAGCCGTAGCCGCGCTTCTATTGGCGGCCCTGTTCGTGGTGGCAAACCTGGGCGCCTTTGACGGCTATTTCTCCGACGACGACCTGGACAACCTGGGCTGGAACTCCTTTGTCGGCCTCGACGAGTATGGCCGCGGCATCCGCGACGTCCTGCTGTCGCCCCACAACTTCCGGCCCGCCGGACATATCTTTTACTGGGTGCTGGTGCGAGCGGCCGGGCTCGACTTTGCGTGGTACGTCACAGTGATCCTGGCGCTGCATTTGGCCAACTCAGCCCTCGTATGGGGTCTGCTGCGCAAGCTGGAGCTTCCCGCGTGGCCCGCGCTGGCCGCTACCGCCCTGTGGGCCTTCCACCCGGCGCTGACGATGGCGCATTGGAAGCCGATGTACGTGTTCGATCTGGTGTGCGGGTCGTTCTGTTTGTTGACGCTCCATGCCTGGCTGCGCGGCCGGTGGGTGGTGGCGGTGCTGACATTCTGGTGCGCCTACAAGGCCAAAGAGATCGCCATCTTCCTGCCCGCCGCGATCGCGCTTTACGAATTCACGGTGGGCCAAAAGCGGTGGAAGCCGCTGCTGCCTCTGTTCGCGATTTCCGCCAGCTTCGGGTTGCAGGCACTGCTGGCGCCGCGCGGACCGGAGACGCCCTACACTTTGCACGTGAGCCTGGACGCCCTCGCAACCTGCCTGCGCTTCTACGGCCCCGCGCTGGGGGTGCTCACCGGAGTGGCGGCGCTCGCCGGAGTCTCGCGGCGGACTTGGTGGGCGTTAGGTGGCTTTGTGTTGCTACTGATCCCGCTGCTGATCCTGCCCGGTCGGCTGTTTGCGGTCTACCTGTACGTGCCGTCGATCCTGCTGGCGGTGCTCATGGGGCAGGCGGCGGCGGCCCAACGGTGGCCGGTGCTGCTGGCGTTTTTGGCACTGGCCGGTTATCAGGACCACCGCCGTTTGCGCGAGTTCCGGCGCGAAGAACTGGCGGGCGCGGTGGAGCGGGAACGGTATGTCGAGACGCTGGCTCGCTATCTGAAGGCCCGGTCGGCGCTCGATTCGGTGACCCTGTTTGGCACGCCGGCGTCGATGAACCCGTGGGGGCCGGAAGGGGCTGTCCACCTGCTCAGCCGGCGGCATGATCTGCTCGTGGTCTGGAAAGACACCCCCGACGCGCTGCGCTGGGATCAGGCGGACCGTCAGCTGAAATTGCCCGGTTTGCCCTAGCCAGGTCGCGGATAACTTTTAATCCCGGTGTCCCCTGTGGCGCATCACAAGCGTGATGGGGTGGATTGTCTATAATCGCGTTGTGAGAACCTCTCGAATTGCTGCCGTGTGCGCGCTTTTGGGTGCGACGGCGTTCACCGCTTGCGGGCCCAATCTGCAGAACAAGGAAGCCGTCCAGGCCGGCGTGCTGGCCCACCTGAAGACGCGGAGCGATCTAAACATTAGCTCCATGGATGTCGAAGTAACCAATGTGTCGTTCCGTAAGGGCGAAGCCGACGCGACGGTGATCTTTAAGGCCAAGGGGTCGAGCGACCCCGGCGGGTCGATGTCGATTGCCTACACGCTGGAACAAAAGGGCAATGAGTGGGTGGTGAAGGGCCGCCGGTCAAGCGCGGGCGATGGCCACGGAGCAACGGCTCCTGGAGCGGCCCCCCCGGCGGATGGCGTGCATGGTGGCGGCGCGACGGGCGCTCCTCCGAAGGATGGCTTTCATGGCGCCGTTCCTCCCAGCGGGGAAAAGAAGTAGATGAAGCGCGTTGCAGTCCTGGGTGGGGGTCCGGCCGGGACTGTGGCGGCGGCGCGTTTGGCGGCGGCTGGGGTGGAGACGGTCGTCTTTGATGAAAAGCTGGCTTGGGAAAA
>JAPKYZ010000054.1 GCA_026394055.1 Acidobacteriota bacterium | reverse complement strand
TCAGACAGGAAGCCGCCAATCACGTCGGCAGAGAGGCGTTGGTCTTTGTGATAGACCGGGGCGGCACCGAGATAGCCCAAGGCGCGCAGGTCTTCACGTTTGGTGTTGGGAAGCTGATCGGCTGCCAGTTGCATCGTCACGAACTGGTTGTAGGGGATGTCGCGGTTGATGGCTTCGATGATCCAGTCCCGATAGCGCCACGCATAGGGATAAGCGCCGTTGGTCGCCTCCGAGGTGGGGTTGTCTTCACCAAAGCGGGCGACATCCATCCAATGCCGGCCCCAGCGTTCGCCATATTGCGGCATCGCCTGCAGCTTGTCGATCAGCTTCTCCCAAGCATCGGGCGCCGGATCGGTTACGAAGGCTTCCACTTCCTGGTAGCTGGGCCGCAGCCCCAACAGATTGATGTAGGCGCGGGTGATCAAGGTGCGCCGGTCCGCTTTGGGCGAAGGGGCCAGCTTCTTGGCTTCGAGTTTCGTCAGCAGGAACGGGTCAATCTTGTTGCGTCCCCATCGGGGATTCAGAACCTTGGGGGCCGCCACTTCCGCAATGGGTTGAAAGGCCCACCACTTCTTTCCATCCTCCACCGACATGCCTTTGAGCGCGGCACTGGTTTCCACCTTCGGCCCAGCGGCGCGAGGATCCACCGCGCCCGCGGCGATCCACTCTTCAAAATCGGCAATCACAGCATCGGGCAGTTTGCCTGAAGGCGGCATTTGCAGGTGAGCGTCTTCAAAACGCAACGCCGTCAGCAAGCGGCTCTCCTTCGGCTTGCCGGCCACCACGATGATTCCATTCGCCCCACCGGCGGCCATTCCTGCTTTGGTGTCGAGCACAAGGCCGCCCATGGGAGCCTTCAGCTTGGACGAGTGGCAGGCATAGCACTTGGCCGCCAAGACGGGCCGGATCTTCGATTCAAATTGTGTTACGTCCGGCGCCTGCGCCATCAGCGCGGAGCCCAGCGGAATCGCCACCAACCATCGCCGCAACATGTCTCTGTGACCTCGTATTTCAGAGTAGCGAAGCTGGGCGCGGGACCCAAGCTCCCCCCATCTTTACAGGAGTTCGGCACCCTCGGCGCGCCTCCCGGAGGTTTGCGCCAACCCGGGCGGGGAAGCCGGGCTTGCGGATGGGTGTTACGCGCGTCCCTGAAGGATCATTGCCCAGCGGCGATGTTGATATAAGCTGAGTGCGTATGTGGCAGCGTCTGGCGAGGCGAACGTCGCGGAGTTCCTGGGTGATGGTTGCCCTTAGCGTGACTTTGCGAGCTCAAGCACCCGCGAGCTTGGCGGCGGCCGAAGTGCTGATCGAACAGGAGCGATTGCCGGAAGCCGAGCAGGTGCTCCAACAGCTGATCAAGCAGAAACCGGACACCGAAGTGGCCTTCCGGTTGGGGTACGTGCAGTACCGCCGGCGGAATCTTGTAGCGGCCCGACAACAGTTCTCCCAGATTGTTCGCAGTGCACCGCCAGCCTACCATTCACGCTACTTTCTCGGCCGCATTTCCCTACTGGAGAACCGTGCGGCGGAGGCGGTGACGTGGCTCGAGCCCGTGGTCGCTTCGGGCGAAGCAGTTCATGATGCAGCGGCCCAGTTGGCGGCGGCCTATCAAGGCAGCGGGCAGGCTGGCCGGGCCATCGATGCTCTCGCCTTGGCGATCCGGCAGACAGCGTGGGATGGCGCTCTTTACTACCGGCTCGGCCGCTTGCGCCAGCAGTTAGGCCAACAGGAGTTGGCGCGCGAGGCACTGGCGACCGCAGCCCGGCTCAAGAGCGCCAGCGCGGCCGACGTGGAATTGCTGATGCAGCTTTCAGGCGACGTGCAGAAAGGGAAGCTGGTACAAGCTGCGGAATTGGGCCGCCGGCTTCTGGCTCGACCGGAAACGGATCCTACGGCTCTGGTGGCGCTGGGGCTGGTGTGGGCCAAGGCCGGGTTGACCCAAGATGCCATCGAGGCCTTTCAGCAGGCGTCGAAGCGCGATCCGGCGCTCTTCGCCGCGCAGTTCAACCTGGGCTTGGCGCTGGTGCGCTCTAGTCGCGCCGCCGATGCTCTGACACCACTGGCTCGGGCGGTGGAACTGCTGCCACAGTCGCCGGAAGCCCAGTTGACCCTTGGCCTGGCGGCCGTGATGACCCAACACTATGCGGAAGCGCGGGCCCCGCTTGAAGCCGCCCGCCGTCTTGATCCGTCTAATTCTCGTGTGGCCGCTCTTCTCGCCACGACTTATTTGCGCACGGGCAGGGCAGCGGAAGCGGTGAAGTTGTTGCGCGATTCGGGAGCCGCCGCCACCGCCGACCCGTCCGGTGCATTGATGCTGGTAGAGGCACTTGATGCGTCTGGCCAAACGGAGCCTGCGGTGGAAGCGGCGCGGCAAGTTGTCCGCCGCTTCCCGGAATTGGCCACCGCCCACATGGCCTTGGCGCAGCAATTGGCTCGGGCTGGACGGTATGATCAGGCGCGGCTGGTCTTTGTCCGGGTGTTGGAACTGGAGCCGGGTCAGCCGGAGGCCGCCTTGGGATTGGCCGATACGCTGCAGCGGGGCGGCGAGCACGGGGCGGCCTTGGATGCGTACCGGCCGGCACTGCGGTATCGGTCTACTACGCTGGCTGCGCGCCTGGGCTCGGCCCGTAGCCTCCTCGCGCTCCAGCACCTCGAGGAGGCTCGCAAGATGTTGGAAGGTGGGCTGCCTGAGCACGCATCGGCGTCCGCGCTGCGGCTCGAATTGTCGCGGGTGTATGCGCGTCTGGGATTGGCGGAGAGGGCGGAACGCGAAGCGGAGGCTGTCCAGCGGCTGAGAGAGGGCGGCCAGCCTTGAGGTTCGCCTTGGTGACGGTGAGCCTGTTGTTAATGGCCCAGTCCCCGGCCACGAGGGTCTTTCGTGATGTTGCGGCCATTGCTGGTTTGCGCGACGTCATCATCTCCGGCGGCACACCCAAGCGATTCGTCCTCGAAGTGAATGGTAGTGGAGCTTGCTGGCTGGACTATGACCAGGATGGCTACCTGGACCTGTATCTCGTAAATGGCTCGACACTTGACCAGATACAAGGCAAAGTGGCCGCCAAACAAACCAATCATCTCTACCGCAATCTTCGCAATGGCACCTTCGCTGACGTGACCGCCAAGGCCGGAGTCTCTGGTCGAGGCTGGGGTTTCGGTTGCGTCGCCGCCGACTACGACAACGATGGGCATGTCGACCTGCTAGTGACCAACGTTGGACCAAACATTCTCTACCGCAACCGCGGCGATGGCACATTTACGGACGTTACGGTGCGGGCGGGTGTGGCGGGAGGCAACATCTGGCACGCGGGCGCGGCCTTTGCCGACTATGACCGGGACGGTGACCTGGATTTGTTCGTCCCCGGTTACCTGGAGTTCAATGTGCAGTCCCCCGAGTTCAAGACGTGCGAGTATCGCGGCGTCTCCGTGCATGCGTGCGGCCCGCTCGGATACCGGGGTGCCCCGGATACGCTCTATCGCAACAATGGTGACGGCACCTTCACCGACGTCACGGCGATCGCCGGAATGGCCGACCGCAAGCTCTACTTTGGTTTCCAGGCGGTGTGGGAGGACTTTAACAATGACGGTTGGCCGGACCTGTTTGTCGGCAATGACTCCAACCCGAATTACTATTACCGGAACAAGCGCGACGGCACATTTGAGGAAGCGGGCACGACCAGCGGATTAGCCTATTCGGCTGACGGCAAGGAGATGTCCAGCATGGGCGTCGCGGTCGGGGACTATGACCACGACGGCTGGATGGATGTGTTTGTCACCACCTTTGCGGGCGACAACTACGTCCTGTTTCACAATGACGGCGCCGGATTTTTCACCGACGTCTCCTTCCCGGCGGGGGTGGGCGAGCCGACGGTGCCTTACCTGGGCTGGGCAACGGCTTTTCTTGACTACGACAACGATGGTCACCTGGACCTTTTCTGCGCCAATGGGCACGTCTACCCGGAAGTGGATGGCCGGATCCGTGAGACCTACCGCCAACCGCTTCAACTGTTGCGGAACCTCGGTAACGGCAAGTTTGCCGATGGGTCAGCCGCCGCCGGGTTCAAGGCGCTCAAGCCGGTTTCCGCGCGCGGCGGCGCCTATGCTGACTTCGACAATGATGGAGATCTCGACCTGGTGATCTCAGCGATGGACTCACCCCCCGTGTTCCTGCGCAATGATGGCGCGGGGCCGGCGGACGGCGCACAATGGTTGCGCTTGACGCTGGAAGGCGTGAAGAGCAATCGCGCCGGAGTGGGTGCGCGGGTAAGGGTGACGGCCGGTGGCATGACGCAATCGGCCTCCCCACGGGCGGGTGAGAGCTACCTATCCAGCCACGACCCCCGATTGCATTTCGGGCTGGGAAATGCCCGGGAGGCCGACGTCGAAATCAGCTGGCCGAGTGGCGCACGCAGCCAGCATCCGAAGCTGGCCGCCGGTCGCGAGCATCGCCTGCGCGAGCCGGAATAGCGCTTAAATAAACTTTACATTGGTATTGCTTTTCTGAAAAAGGGTTGATACTTTCAGTGCGCAGGCCTCTGACTTCTTCCAGGAGATTCTTGATGCTACGTAGCCTCATTCTGCTCTGCGCCTTTGCCGTGGCGGCCCTAAACGCATTCGGGCAAGGCACCACACTCGGATCGATTGTCGGCAACGTCACTGATCCATCCGGCGCTGCCGTGCCGGGAGCCAAGGTGACGGTTCTCAATAGCCAGACCGGAGTTCCGCGCGAGGTCTCCACCAACAATGATGGCTTTTTTCAGGCGCTTTCACTCATTCCTGGGGTCTATAGCGTGGAAGTGACGGCACCCAATTTCAATAAGCAGGTCCAGGACAAGTTGAAGCTGGAAGTAGCGGGCGCCATTTCGTTGGCTTTCCGGCTGAGTGTGGGGCAGGTTAGTGAAACGATCCGCGTGGAAGCCGAAGGCGAACAGTTGAAAGCCACTGAGGGCGTCATCTCCACCACGATCGACAACTCTAAAGTAGTGGAATTACCCCTTAATGGACGGAACTTTAACAATTTAATCCGGCTTACGCCCGGTGCCACGCGGGGCACAAACGGTGGCGGGCCCACCTTGAACTCCACCACCTTTTCGGTGACTGGCAGCCGGAGCGACAATTCCAACTACACGCTGGATGGTACGTACAACAACGGCACGTTCTTTAAGACTGCCGCTATCGCGCCGTCTATCGACGCGATCTCGGAATTCAAGATCCAAACCAACATGTCGGCCCGGTTCGGAGCTGCCGCCGGCGCCAATATTGCCGTATCCATCCGCTCGGGCACCAACGAGTATCACGTGACGGCGTATGAGTTCCTCCGCAACTCCGAATTGGATTCGCGCGACTATTTTGCCGCCCGCCGCCCGCCGTTCAAGTTCAACCAGTTCGGCTTTACTGTCGGCGGACCCCTGTCCGTACCGAAAGTGTACGAAGGCAAGAACCGCACGTTTTTCTTCTTCAACTATGAGGCTTTCAAGCAGCGCCGGGGCGTCACGCAGTTGGGCACCATCCCGAATGAGGCTTGGAAGAGCGGCGACCTTTCGCGCAATCTCGATGGCCGCACGCCACTGCCGCCCCTGTTTGACCCTTACAGCGAGAGGCGCACCGGCACCAATGCTCAGGGCCAGCCCGTGTATACGCGCGACGCCTTTTCCAATAATCAGATTCCGCTCTCCCGGGCCCCAGCTTATGTGAAGGCATATATGGGCCTGTGGTTCCCCAACACGCTGTCGCTGAATCCGGGCGTCAACAATAGCAACTTCATCAATTCCACCAATCAGGTGCGTGATGACAACCAGACGCACACCCGGGTCGACCATAAGTTTTCAGACAAGAACAATTTCTTCGGCCGGCTCTCGTGGACCGACGCCTTTCAGTCGGCACCGCAGAACCTTCCGAACGCCAACCAGTCCACCTTCAATAAGTACCTGGGTGTCACGCTTAGTGACACGCACATCTTTAACCCCACCACGGTGCTGGATTTCCGGGTTGGTTATCTGCGTGCCAACCTGGGCCAAGGCCCCATCCATAAGTTCATCGATACGTACCGCCAGAACGGCCTACAGAACGTCCCCACAAACTTCCGCGACTTCGATTTCCCGGTGAACTTCAACATTACCAACGTCACCGGACCCGGCAATGGGAACCTGGTGAACGGCCCAGACTTTACCTATCAGGGCTCGATTGCGCTGACCAAGGTGATGGGTAAGCAAACACTGGCCTTTGGCTATGACTACACGCAACTGCGCATCATCCACGATTCCGTGTTCTTGAATTTTGACTTCAATAACGTGGCCACCTCCGACCCGCAGAATGTGGCGTCCACCGGCCATCCGTTTGCTAGCTTCCTGCTGGGCCTCAACAATGGCGGCGGCCGCATCACCGGGGAGGCCGATCTGGATGTTGGCCAGAAGCTGCACCATCTGTGGGTGCAGGACGACATTCGCCTCACCAGCAAGCTGACCGTCAATATCGGCCTGCGGTGGGAGTACAACGAATGGCCCCACCACCGGCGGGGCCGCATGGGCGGATTCGATTCGATTGGCGGAAACTTCTACTGGACCAGCAAGAACCCTATTACTGGCGCTGCGGCCAATATTCGTGACACGATCGCGAGCCCGCAGTACGCTAACTTTGCTCCTCGCATCGGGTTTGCCTACCGGCTCATGCCGCGCACGGTGATCCGCAGTGCCTACGGCATCTTTTTCAATCCGCCCGCGGGTTGGGAGTGGTCGACCGGCCGCGGCAATTGGCCGTACTCGCTCTCCGACAACCTAACCGGCATCAATATTGCGGGGGCTACACCGACCAGGGCCGACCAGTTCTTCGGCTCTTTTGATCCGTCCAAAGTTGCTCCTTCCGCCCAGCATACGATTGCCCGTGATCTGCAAACGCCTTATATGCAGAACTGGAATCTGGGCGTCGAACATCAGCTAACTCAAACCCTGCTGTTGGACGTCAACTATCAGGGCGCCAAGGGCACCAATCTTTCCAGCTTCCTAAGCACCAACGATCCGACACCTGGGCCTGGCGACCCCAACCCGCGGCGCCCGTGGCCGCAGGCCGGATCTTTCAGTGAGCTGAAGACGATCGGGTCATCCCGGTATCACGCCCTGACAGCCAAGGCGGAACAGCGGCTCTCCAAGGGCCTTACCTACATTGCGTCCTACGCATACCAGAAGAGCATCGACTTAAGCTCGGAGTTCGGCGGCACGTCGCCGCAGAACAACCAGAACATCCGCGCCGACATGGCTCCTTCGGGCTTTGACCAAACGCACGTGTTCAATACCGGCTACAGCTATGGCCTGCCGGGAGCCAACATGAAATCGGCGGCACGCTGGCTGTTGGGCGGATGGCAAACCACCGGAATCTGGACGCTAGAGACCGGCCGCCCGTTCAACATCACCCTCCCGTTTGACAACGCGAACATCGGTGCCCGCGGTACGTTCCAGCGGCCGAACGTGGTGGGCAATCCTTACCCGGATGGATGGAACAAGTCCTTTGGGCCCGGTGGCCTCTACTTTAATCCGGCCGCTTTTGCCGCCGCACCTGCCTACCAGTTCGGTAACCTGGGCCGCAACGTGCTTCGCGGACCAGGCTTCAAGAACTTCGACATTGGGATGTTCAAGAATTTTGAGATTTCCGAGCGCTTCCGGATCCAATACCGGGCGGAGTTCTTTAACCTGTTCAACAACGTGAACTTCAGCAATCCGGGTGGCTCATTTGGTACAGCAAACTTTGGCCGCAGCACCGGAACACAGAACCAGCAGCGTTCCATTCAAATGGGGTTGAAGCTGTACTATTGACGCTGATACTGCTCCCACTACTAGTCATCGCCGCTTCACCGTTGCCTCCTCCCCCACCGGAGGATCTGGCAGCGGTGGAGCGGGCAGCGTTGCAACTGGTGTCCGAGCAACCGACAGCCGATACCTGGCAGAGGCTAGGCCTCGCCAGGTATCTGCAGAATCGGTTTGAGCCAGCGATGACGGCCTTCAACGAGGCCATTCGACGATCCCCCAGCCTCTGGACCGCACACCTGTTTCTGGGAATCTCGCAGTACCGTACGAACCAGTTCCCGCTCGCCTTGGCCGCCTTGGAACAGGCCAATCGCTTGGCCCCACAAGGGGCTGCGGGACGCGACGATGTCGACTATTGGCTTGGCGCAACGCGCGTGGCCCTCAGACAGCCCTTGGCTGGGCTGGAGGCGCTTGAGCGGCTTCTGGCCCGAAACCCTCGTCATCTTCAGGCCCTCCAGTTGTCCGCCGAAACGTACGCCGAAACGGCCAGCGCGCTCTGGAATCGGGTGGCCAACCGGGCTTTCAACACGGCCGCTGGGCAGGAAGTTCATGGCTACGCGATGGAGAGTGAAGGCAATCGGGCGGGAGCCGTAGAAGCATTTCGCAATTCCCTGGCGAAGGCTCCACAGCGTCCCGGCCCTGGGGCCGCCCTCGGGCGCCTGTTGCTAAAGGAGGGAGCGGCGGATGCCGCTGTCGAAGTGCTGCGGCAGGAACTGCGGAATGATCCTACCTCTCCCGAAGCGAATCTCTATTTAGGCCTCTGGGCCCTGCGCGAGAAGCAGCCGGAACAGGCTCTGGGCCCGCTCGAAAAGGCCTCGGCCTGGTTACCCGGCAATGAGGAACCTGCGCTTGCTCTTTGCCAAGCCTATCTGGCGCTCGGCAACTTCAGTGGAGCGATAGCGGCGGCGCGCCTGGCGGTTCAAGCTGATGGCCGTTCATTGGCGGGTCATGAACTGTTGCTGGCAGCCCTGGCGGCCGCCAATGACCGGCCCGGCTGGGAAAGTGAACAGCAACGATGGCTCCGGCGCCAAGCCAGGCCGTAGGCGGTTCAGGGCTCCCATCTGTGGCAGCTCTTCAGGCTCCAGTTTCTGGGTCAAGACAGGGACAGCTAGTGCCGTTCTGACAAGCGACGGCGCTCTTCCAATAGCTTTCGGTGCAGATCAAACTCCCGTTGCGCCAAGTCTCGTTCGCCGGTTTCGCGGTAGATTCCGCCCAACAGGAAATGAATCTGGTCATCATTAGGCCGTTCCAAAGCCACGGACTCCCACACCCGCCGCGCATCGGCAGTGCGGCCCACCTTCCGATAGCCCTTTCCCAACTCCCGGCGCACTTCGGGTCGCTCAGGCATTCCGCCGGCCGCGCGCTCCAGTGGCGCCACGGCTTCCTGCTCACGGCCGGTGGCTATCAGGACTTGTCCAAGACGAAAGTTCGCCATCCCATGCCCTGGTGTCCGCGCCAGTTCCGCTCTCAAGTGGGCCTCCGCCGCTACCATCTCGCGCAGCTTCCAATGGACGCTCCCCAGGGCATAGTGGATGCCCGGACGCTCCGGCTCCCGGGCCTGCGTCTCCTGATAGCGTGCGAGCGCGCCCGTGAAGTTGCCCTCACGCTCCAGGCGACGGCCGGCAATCTCACTAACCGCGGCCTGGCCATCATCTTGGCGGCTCAAGTCACTAAACCGTCGCTCCGCTAGGCGTCGTAGGAGCCGGCCCGCCTCCATCTCCAACTCCGGAGACGGACGTGCCTCCATCAGCCTCTGGAGTTCGGACAACGCCTCCGGTACCCGGTTCAGCTCAACCAGCGTCCGCGCAAGCAACAGGCGCGCCTGTTGATCCAGCGGCTGTTTGCGAAGTGCCGCCCGTAGGACCTGTTCCGCCTCTGGAAACCGCCGCGCTTGATAGAGTGCGACACCTGACGTGGCCCCCATCGCGAGAGCCCAGCCAACACACAGGATGATCGCCACTCGTATCACTGCCCCATTTTGCCTCCCATGGCCGCGCTTAGACAAGCTTGGTCGAACCTGCCAAGGGCGACCTCAAGTGTGCGAGGTCACCATCTCGGCCAATTGCCGCCCAACTGGCTCTGGACTTAACGAAACTCCCTAAACACCGTACAAGTACTGCCACTAAGGCCGAGGGTGCACTCAGCCGACGGAAGTGCCGCCGTCTCGGCGGCCGTTGGCATTCTGTGCTCTAAAGAAAATGGAAACAGGAACGGGAATCGGTCAGAAAACGGAAACCACGGCTGTCGGCCTACCGCTAGATGGAGGTAGCGAAGTCCCAGTCGGCTTTGGATTGTCGACAAGGCATGCCTCAGCTTATCGCGATCGATTGGGCTTGAGGTTATCGCAAACAGGGCCGCTTCCTCATCCTGGCCAGTCTCAGCCGAAACTCCCATGGGCGTCCAGAAATCAAGCCAACAGAGTTCCAGCGTCAGGTCATCGAAGCTGAACAGCAATGGGTCTCTCCCGCCAATCGTTTCCCGGACCACTGCGCCGTTGGGCATGCGTGCCCTAAGTACACCATCCGTCCCAATGAACATTACCTCCGCAAACAGGTGCCCTGTCCGCGCCCTACGCTCTGCTTCTGCAAAAAGTACGACTCCTTCGTAGCCGAAGTGCGATGGCTTTATGACTCGATCACATAAGGCGAGGTCTGAACAGAAGCGGAGCTGTAATACCGGGAACTGTTCACGCGACGCCTCGCGCACTCGAAGGGCCTCTTTGCGGAGGGAGGCTAATGTAGATGACGAGTCTACCAAGACGCTCTGCCGCCGGTACGTTGAGCCGTCGTGGCTTCGCTCAGGCGACTGGGAAAGCACCGAGCATGTTCCCAAGACGGCCACCGCCGCGAGACGGGTGGCCGTCAAAGTTCGAACTCTGGCGCAGCGAGGCATACTCATTCCCAGGGATTCGTCGTGACGGGTGTCCGATGCAAAAGACGCCAATGATCGCGTTCCCACAAGAAGTAGTACGTTAGCGGGTGGCCCAGGGTAAGCGAAGCCTTCACGATCATGAGGCGGCTGTTTCGCCGAAAGTCCACATGCGGATTCATCGGAACCGAGTGGGGGAACGAGAGAAGCGGAAGGTCAAGGTTCGGAGCACCGATACCGGTGTGTGTGATCGGCGGATCAAACACGCGGCCAGTCCGGCTGTCCAGCAACACCATTCGCATGCACGGCGCCCCGCACGCGAGACGAACGACCACCATGTAGCCCGCAAAGTTAGGGCCGCTCCGTTCATGCTCACCGTCGACGGCACCGTTTGGCTCCTCCAAAGCTGCCTGTAGTTCAAGCGAAACAAGCGTGTGGCGGGGGAGTAAGGGGCGTGGAATTGCGATGGGGCCGCGCCTCCGCTCATCAGTGGGGTAGTCATCAAAGCGAAGCTTCTCTGCGACGGCCGACGGCTCCAGGGAGAGTGAGGCGAGTAAGACGGCTATTGATAAGGTCATGCGGACCTACAAGCCTACGATTCTACTCGAAAGCAGGGTGACAGATGTGGGCATGCGCCGACGCTGGCGGACAGCCGCGAGGAGTACGGCGATTCCGGCGGCAAGGTCGAGACGGGCTCCGGGATGGCTGCGCCGTTGGGCCTAGTAACTTCGACCGAAGTATCCGCGCTGATCGTATTGCGGCTTGAGACCAGGTCAACATCTGGGGCGAATCGTCCAGAGTTAAGGCTGGTCCGATAAACGTGATACGTGAGCTGGATCCCTCCGACAAACAGCGCAATCAGTTCGCCTCATTCTCTTGCGACATCACCAACACCAACCCGTCCCCGCATGCGACCGAGGGCTTCCGCCGCGCGGAAACCGGGCACACACGGATCGAGGGGGCCGCCGGGAAGGCTGGAGAGAAGGAAAAAGGGATGGAGGCGCGGACCGGATTCGAACCGGTGAGTAAAGGTTTTGCAGACCCAACAAGATGTGGGCCAAGTCTAGTGCTTGCAACAAAATGACACCGCAGATCGGCGCCTGAGCCAATTTTGAGCCAACACGCTCGTCGCAGGTCTATCGTTTGCCCGGTGGCGCAGGCAGCCTGTTCCTGGGTTGTCAAAGCATCGCGGCAGTGAGATTGGTCCGCTCTCAGCCTCCTGACCGCGCCTCTCTCTTGTTCAGTTTGCCGCCCAATGCGTGCCTGCGGATGGCAGTCGGGAGCTTGCCAATGCGCCGGCGAAATCTCGGCAAGATGAAGACGCGTGCCACGCGCGCTCTTGCTCGAATGACCTACCAGATCGTCTCGACCCCCGAAACCCGAATCCGGCCGTCCCGGGTGACCAGCGGCAGGCCCAATGCCAGGGCGGTAGCGGCGATGACGCGGTCCGGCATGTCGGGGACCTGGTCGCGCGGGATTCGGCGCAGTGCCACCGCAACGTCCATCGTCAACGGTTGAGCCACTAACGCGCCGTCCTCAATCCGCAGCGCTTCGCTCAACCGCGCCAGATCACTTCCGGCGATACGCGCCTTTTCGGCCAGGTAGGTTGCCTCCACGAGACACATGGTTGGGATGAAGATGGGCCAGCCGTCGCCGGTGGCTGATTCCAGTGCGCTTCTTGCTCCGGCCGAGAGCCGCGTATCGGCGGCCAAATACCACAGCACGGAATGGGTGTCGGCAATGACCGCCGTCACTTAAAGAATTCTTCCCGTGGGAAGTTGCCCCACATCTCCTTGCGCGCTGCGGCGATGTCCTCTTCGGAAATAGAGACGCCAGAGCCCTTCCAGAGGCCGTACAAGCTCTTCCGGGGCTTCCGCTCCGTGCTCGCGCGGTCAGGAGTCTCGTGGGGCCAGGACTCATTGCCCCGCGGCTCCTTCCGCCCCTCAGCAACACCCTCCGCGGAGATGGTAAAGCCTATGTCTTTCCACACCCCCCGCAGGCCCTTGTGCGTCTGCTGTTCCGGCGCCGGGGTCTCGAGTGAGGTCACGAATTCAAGAACGGCTTGCTGTTGTTCCACAGGCAGCCCGCGCAACTTGGCCACCACAGCTTCTTCAATCACGCTCATACACCCTCAGTGTGCCCCAACAAGGGCAGAGATCGAAGCATGAATTGGCCGTCTCGTGGTCTACGGATTGCGGTGTCCGGAATGGCTGGTATAAATGGGCGTACCGGAGGTGGGTAGCGCGTTCGTGTGACTTGGATCCGCCTCGGCGCAATACCAATCAGTCATCTGGCGTGAGAATGGAGATACCTACCTCAGGCGGAAAATCGGCGGAATTGTTGGTCAAAAGACGCGTGACGCCGTTGGCTTGCATGGTGGCGAGCAGATGGGCGTCGTGGATGCGTTTGCCCTTCAAGTCGTGGGCCACTACGATGGCTAGCCAGAGATCCACAACAGCCGGACGCTCCGCGAGTACCGGGAACCGGCTACGGATGGTTTCCACCTCGGCCTGAGCCCGCGCGGCGGACCACCCCAAACCATTTACTCCGATGGGTCGCGTGGCCACGCTCCAAAACTCAAACAGAACCTGAGCTGACACGACCAATCGGTCACCAGCCGCCAGCAACCGGGACACGGCTGCCTTCGTCGCGGCGTGGTTCCCAGATGCCGGATCGGCCAGGTAGAGCAAGATGTTCGTGTCGAGCAGGCAGGCGCTCATTCGTACATCGAATCGCGCCGTGTTGCTTGCGGAGACAGCCCGGGACCGCCAGGTAAGCTACGAATCCATTCATTCAGCCAGGCTACGCGCTGAGCAGGCGTGGTGGTCTCCCACCAACGTTCCCCGTCCTCCGCCTCGCGCCGCAAGATGACGACGCTCCCGTGCGGTTCCACGGAGAAACGCGCCCCAGGGTGCGCCATCCCTGCAGGTAACGCGAGGGCCCCCTGCTCATCAGCTTGGATCGTGACGCTCATCTCAAACCATTCTACCGCCAGGAAAGAGAAAGTGATCCCGCACCCGGACGTTTGTTCGGACTTGCTGGACTGGGCCTTGAACCGGAAGTGTCGAGGGCTCTAAATTGAAATGTCGTATCAGCGCCACCTGCCGCCTCGCGGCCAAAGCTCAACTGGATGAACCACTAACCAAGCCCACTGCCCCAACGTCCGACTGGGCCATTTGTTTCAACATACATAACCTAAATCATCAAACCATTCGAAAAGTGTGCGACCCTATCCTGGTGATGGCTGCCGCTCCCGCCAACCACGAAGTCCTAGCCGCCTACCAGGATCTCCGGCGGCTGGCCCGCGCCTATCTATCCGGAGAGCGTCCGAACCACACCTTGCAACCGACGGCCTTGGTGCATGATGCATTGCTCCAACTGCTGCAACTGAAGGGCCTGCAGATTCAGAGCAACGAACACTTCTTCCGCTTGGCGGCGCGGCGAATGAGACTGCTATTGGTGGACTACGGCCGCAGACGGAGGGCCTGGAAACGCCAGGTGATCTGCATCGACCAGCAGTCTGATGCCAAGCTCGACGAAGTCGTCCTTGTGAACGACCTCCTTGATGACCTTTCGGCATTGGATCCACGGTCAGCCGACGTGATGGAGCTTACGTATTTTTCGGGACTCAACGATACAGAGGTGGGTAAGTTGCTGGGGATCTCGGTCTCGACCGTCCGGTCGGACCGTGAGTTTGCCCGAACGTGGATGTTTGAGCGGTGCTCCGCGAATGGAAAAGGATTGAAGGAATTGTCAAATGGAGCCGCGGCGTGAACCACTGGCCCTGGTAAAGGCCCTGTTCGGCGAGCTTATGGCGGCCGCCGAGGTTGCCGACGAGGCCAGGAAAGACGCCGCTTGGGCCAGTGCGGCGGCGCATGGCGTAACTGAGGCCTTACGCTCTCTGTGGAACGCCCGCCTGCGGATCAACGATTTCGCATCAACTCCAGCCATGTCCTCGACGGAATTCGAGGAGATACCGCCTGCCGGCCGGGTTATCGCTAATCGCTACCGTCTGGAACGCGAGGTTGGACGGGGGGGATTCGGCACTGTCTTCCTCGCGCATGATGAGTCACTGGCGAAGCGTGTGGTCGCGGTGAAGATCTTTCACCGGGGTCTCGTTGCACCGCAAATGCAGCAGCGGGAGGTGGCGGCGCTCGTCAAGCTCGACAACCCGTTCGTGGCAGAGGTGTTGGATGGTGGCCTGAGTGAGGACGGCCACTGGTTTCTCGTCTCCCGGTGGGTGGAAGGCGAGACCCTCAGGCAACGGGCGGAATCTCTAACCATCTGGCCTCTTGAAAAGATGGTCCGCAACGTGGCGGCGGGGCTAGAGGCTTGCCATCAAGCGGGATACCGCCATGGGGACATCCGCCCCGAGAATCTGATCTTCGACAGTCACCGACGCCATTGGGTGATTCTCGATTTCGGACTGGCCGCCATCGGCCATGCTGCACCACTGGGGTTTCAGCAAGATACCTACGTAGCGCCAGAAGTAGTAGACGGTCAGCCGGTGCCCGCCTCGGACTTCTACTCGCTCGGGGAGACCGTCAGAATCGCTCTCGTGCGGCAAAGTGCCCGCATACCTTGGATATGGCGGCCGTTGTTGAGCCGCCTGCGTCACTCCAATCCAGCGCGTCGGCCGGCGAACTTGACCTCCATTCGCTGGTGGCTTCCCTCCAACTTCCTGCGGCTGACCGGAGCACTCGCAATCGCCATCATACTTGCGTCCGTAGGCACTGCCACTTGGCCTTGGAGAGCGGATAGCGAAGCGCTGGTGACTAAGTCGTTAACTGGTTTGCCGGGGTCTGAAGCGCATCCGGCCATTTCGCCCGATGGCAGAACAGTCTTCTTTGAATGGGAGCCGCCATCGGGTTTTCCCGACATCTTTAGGCTCTCTCCAGAAGACCCGGAACCCCATCGCATGACCAATAGTGCGGCGCAAGAGACAGAACTTGCTTGCACGGCTGATGGGCGGATGCTCGCATTTCTCGCCTCCAGTCCGGACGGCACGCGCCGCCTCGTGGTCCGGGATCTGACGACTGGGACCGAGGAAACCAGATTCAGGGGACTCCTCGATAGCTTTTCGCTCAGTGCCGATGGCCGTTGGATTACGCTTGCCGCCGCTTCCAGACTTGGTGCGCCGCATCGCTTGATGCTGCTGCCCTGGGTCGCGGGAGAAAAGACCCTCACGCTATTGCCTTCATCCGTCGATGAACGCCAGCCTGCATTCTCTCCGGATGGACGGTTCGTGGCCTTTGTCCGCCGCCTTCCCGGAGCTCAGTCACAACTGATGTTGGCAGACGTGACACCGGCGGGGCTTGGGAACATGCGGCCCCTGGCAGCCAGTTTGGGACAGGTCAACCGCCCGGCCTGGACTGCAGATAGCCGGAGTGTTTTGTTCTTGCAGGGTGCCGATTCGGCGGCGGGGTTGTGGGCAGTCAGTGTCGCCGGTGGCAATCCGCAACGTATTCATTCGGCCGGTTCACGCCTGAACTTTCTCGCCAGTGCCAGCCGTGCCAACCGCATGGTGGTCAGTGTCTCTCGAGATGACGCCAACATCTGGCGGATCGACCTCGCTGGTGCCTCCCTGCCGCGACCAGTGGTGGACAGTACTTGGGTGGATGAAGAGGTGGCCGTTTCGCCCGATGGTACTCGAATCGCCTTCGCGTCGTTCCGTACGGAGGAAGAGCAGGCTTGGACCGCCCAGTCTGACGGATCCGCCCCGCGGCCCTTGACCGACTTCCGCAACCTGAAGAATGTTCGCCCATTCTGGCTGGACAACGCACATGTTCTGGTGGACGCGGTGCAGGCCGGGCAAGTCCGGCATTGGCGGTTTGACTTTGCCACCAAGGCCGCCAACTCATTCTGGGAAGAAAACGAGTCAGGCGGCGTCATCGGACTCTCCCGGGACCGCCGATCCGCTTTCCTCCGTCGACCAGACGGGCTCTGGCGGATCGCCTTTGACGGCTCTCGCTTCGAACACTTGTCCGATCAACCAGCCGTCAACGCCCAGGAGTCCCTTGATGGCAGGTCCGTCTACTACTGCGTCCGCGTCGGAACTCTTGGTGTCTGGCGCCTGGATCTGGCGACCGGTGCTGATGAACTCGTGCTACCCCGCATCTCCCGCCGTGCCTTCGTGGTGGAGGGGCAGCAAATCTACTACCTGCTCGACGGCCAAGTTCGCGTGACCGGGCCGCTTGGCGACCGTTTGGTTTGGGACAGCGGGAAGCGCCCCTGGTTTGGCTTTGCGCTGAATCCGCTCCGCCAAGCCTTGTACGTCACAGTGCTGGACCACAGCGGTTCTGATCTGTATGATCTTCAGAGAGTTCGGCAGTGAACCTGCAAGATGAAGTCGTTTTAATTTGTGCGCTGGGAGTCGCTCGACGCTTATGCCTATGTGACGGCTCGCCTCTCTCTCGTTTCGAATCTTTCGCCGACAGATCCGGACAGTGGCGGCACCGCATTAGGCCCTTTGGTTCACTGTCCGACAACGATTTCAAAGCGGAGGCCCCCGGTGAGGAAGCGCCCAGTCGAGCGACGTAAGGACATGAGATGAATAGAACCGTCATTCTCGCTGCACTGCTTTTGCCGCTATCGCTATCCGGCGCGCCGAGCATTGGCTCGACAGCGGTTAACCCCCAAACTGCCGCTGCCCAGATCCCAGCGGCGATCACCGCCACGGCTGTGATCGCGGATTCGTCCCTGATCGCGGATTCGGTTCAGCTTCAACGCGTTGACGGCAATAACCGTGTACTCGCCACCATCGGCATCATGAAAGACGATGGCTTGAATGGCGACGCCAGAGCCGGGGACGGGATCTTCAGCATCCGTTGGAACTTAAACGAAGCATTGCCCGGAACCGTGACCCTCCGGGTGTCGGCGGGCTTCCGGGGCATGCTGACGCGCGTCAATTCGGGCCTGATGACGATCTCCATCACAGGAACGGCGCCGACCAAGGTGACGCTGCTCAGCCCCGCGAACCTCAGCTACCTCAATGTCAGTCCGACCACGGTGACCGGGGCGGTGGATGCTCCGGCCGCGCAGATCACCGTGAACGGAGTCACGGCGCCCGTGAATGCTGGGCGCTTTAGCGCTGCTGTTCCGCTTCAGGAAGGGCCGAATGTCCTGGTGGCCACGGCCACCACCGCCACCGGAGCCAGTACCGCCAGCATCACCGTCAACCTCGATACCACTCCTCCGCGGCCAACCATTACTTCGCCGGCGGACAAGGCCGTCACTACCGAGGCGGCTATCCCCGTGTCCGGCAACGTGAACGACATCGTCGTCGGGACCGTTAATCCGCAACAGGTGACTGTGACCGTCAACGGCGTCCCGGCGCAGGTGGCGAACCGGATGTTCTTGTTGCCTTCCCTCCCGTTGAATCTTGGCGACAACCTCATTGCCGTGGTGGCGCGGGACCGCGCTGGCAACTCGCTGACCACCCAGGTGACCGTAAAGCGGGAGGCGCCAGCAGCGCAACCTCGCATCCGCCTGGTTTCCGGGAACAATCAGACCGGGGTGATCGGCGGCCTCCTCGCTCAGCCCCTGGTGGTCAACCTGACGGATGCGGCCGGCAAGCCCGTACCGAACAAGCCGGTGATTTTCAAGGTCACTCAGAACAACGGCTCTGTCAGCGGCGGTGCCACGCCAATGCCGTCCGCCATCGTGAACACAAACGCGCAGGGGCAAGCGCAAGTCCGCCTGACGCTCGGTCTGCGGGCCGGTGCGGGCGGCAACACCGTGGAAGCGTATTCCGTCGGATATGAAGGGACGGCAGCGTTTTCCGCCACCGGAACGCAGGGCCGTGCGGGCAAGATCGTAGTCGATAGCGGCACCAACCAGTTTGGGCCCATCAACCAGCCCCTGCCCCGGCCGTTCATCGCCGTGGTGGTGGACGAAGGAAACAACCGGCTGGCCGGCGTGCCGGTTACTTTCACGGTGCGGCAAGGAGCGGGCAGTATCGGTACGCAGCCCAGCGCCACCGTCACCACGGACTCCGACGGCCGCGCGTCCGCAACTCTCACTCTTGGCCTGCAAGAGGGAGTGGACAACAACCTGGTGGAAGCCAACTTTCCGCTCAACACGGGCAAGCCAGCGGTCTTCGCCGCCTCCGGCCAGATTCCAGGGCCGCCAGCAAACACGAAGATCACGGGCGTTGTTCTCGACAACCAGAACAAGCCGATTCAGGGGGTCACCGTCCGGGCGGTCCTCACGAACAACCTGACCATGAACTCCAGCATCGTTAGCGCGGCTGTTGCCGTTCGAACCGACGCTCAGGGCCAGTTCACCGTCTCGCCCGCGCCGGTGGGGTACGTCAAGTTGCTGGTGGATGGCAGCACGGCTGCCCGCACCGGTAAGTACCCCAGCCTCGACTACGACATGATCACCGTGGCGGGCAAGACCAACACCGTACCGAACCCCATTTTCCTGCTCGCCCTGAACGAGGCGAACCAGAAGTGCGTAACGCCCACCACCGGCGGCGGAACCATCACGTTGCCGGAAGCTCCCGGTTTCTCGTTGACCTTCGCACCGGGCCAGGTCACCTTCCCCGGCGGTTCGAAAGAGGGCTGCGTGTCCGTGACGGTGGTGCATCCGGACAAGGTGCCGATGACGCCGGGCTTTGGTCAGCAGCCCCGTTTCATCGTCACCATCCAGCCTGCCGGGGCGGTTTTTAATCCGCCTGCCCCGATCACCTTGCCGAATGTCGATGGCTTAAAGCCGCGGGCGGTGACCGAGATGTATTCGTTTGACCATGACATCGGGTCATTTGTGGCGATTGGGTCGGGGACGGTGAGCGATGACGGGCGGGTGATCCGGTCGAATGCGGGAGTGGGCGTTCTGAAGGCAGGGTGGCATTGTGGTGGGGACCCCGGAGCTAACGGAACCGTCGCGGACTGCCCGGCCTGTAATGTTTGCCAGAACCTTACCTGCGTCGCCGACTCTGGGCAAAATGGCAACTCCTGCAATCCGTTTGGACTTCCGCAGACCAGCCGATGCCAGGGTGAGTGCAGGAACGGTTCGTGCGTACCGCGGGAGGATCCGGACGCAGTATCGGTCACGATTGGAACCGTCAACGCGTCGAATACGCCTGAGGGGATGAGCGCAAGGATTTCCACTGGAGAACCGCAGGCTGTCCGAATCAACGTAGAAGTCTCATGCTTGCCAGCCGGAGATTCTGTGACATTGCGAATCGACTCAAACGGTGGCCCCAATGGGTCAGCATTCATTGGCAACAGTAATAACGTCACCGCCACTTTAACGCGGTCTTCAACCATTCTAGTGTACTGCGTCAGAAGTAGTAACATCTAACCAGACACTGGAGCAGTGGGCGCGGGGCCGCTCGCTGCCCGCCCGGCAGGTGGAACGGGCGCGCATCGTGCTGCTGGCGGCCGATGGAGCTCTTGACATCGACATCGCTGGCCAGTTGGGGATCACCAATCAGAAGGCTGCTCGCTGGCGCGCGCGCTTCTTGGAGTTGGGCCTGCCGGGCTTGCAGAAGGATGCGCCGCGTCCCGGCCGCACGCCGAGTATCGCGACGGCCACGGTGAAAGCCGTGATTGAGATGACGACACAACAGCAGCCGGCCAATGCTACCCACTGGTCCACGCGAACCATGGCCGCACAAGTGGGCATCAGTGAAGCCAGCGTGCGCCGCATCTGGAAATCCCACGGCTTGAAGCCTCACTTAGTGGAGACCTTCAAAGTTAGTAACGATCCGGAGTTCGCCGAGAAGTTGGAAGTTATCGTTGGCTTGTACCTCAACCCACCGGAGCACGCGCTGGTGTTGTGCTGCGACGAGAAGAGCCAGATTCAAGCACTGGACCGGACGCAGCCGGGTCTACCGCTGAAACGCGGGCGTGGGACCACCATGACCCACGACTACAAGCGCAACGGGACCGCTACGCTGTTTGCGGCATTGAACGCGGCCACCGGAAAAGTGATCAGCTTGTGCCAGCAACGCCACCGCCATCAGGAGTGGCTCCGGTTCCTACGCCTGGTGGATGAGGCCACGCCCGCGGGCAAACAACTGCACATCATCGCCGATAACTACGCCACTCACAAACACCCGAAGGTACAACGCTGGCTGGCGCGGCGCCCACGATTCCACATGCACTTCACGCCAACCAGCGCCTCCTGGTTGAACATGGTCGAACGGTTCTTCCGCGATCTGACCGAGCATCGGCTTCGGCGGGGAGTGTTTCGCGATGTCGAAGATCTGGTCACCGCCATCGACACCTACGTCGACCAGCACAATACCCAACCCAAACCCTTCATCTGGACCGCCAAGGCGACCGACATCCTCGAAAAAGTCAAACGCGCCCGCTCCGCATTGGATAATACTCAATCCGTGTGACGCACTACACTAGGACGATTGCCGCTGCCTCAGGAATTCGACGGCAACGCAGAACTGTCCACAGCGTTCGGATCACCTAAGCGAGCATTGCGAATGCTCCTGGCCCGGAATGGACAGCAGGTCTTCGAGCGGGCACAAGCCGCCCGCAAATCTGACCTCCTTGTCTACCTCGCCAGCGCACTCCTGCGAAAACCCATTCCGTTCGGCCATCTCCCCGACAGCGTCAAGGCAGACTTTTCCGTTTTCTTCGGAACTTACAGCCGAGGCTTGAAGGAGGGGCGCGACTTGCTCCACTCTGTCGCCGACTCCAGCAATATTGTCCTGGCTTGCGACGAAGCGCCCGTGGGATGGCAGGACGAACGCAGCCTGTATGTCCGCAGTTCCCACGCGGACCAGCTTCCAACCGTGCTTCGCACGCTGCTCGCGTGCGCCGAATTGTTATACGGCGACATCAACGAGGCAGATGTTGTCCGAATCCACAAGTTCAGCGGCAAGGTGACACTCTTAACCTATCCTGATCTTCAATCGAAGCTTCTTCCTCAGCTCGCCATTCGCACTAAGGTGGATTTACGAACTGCCCGAGTGGATGTCTTCGATCACACTAGCGATAGACAACTGCTTTATTTCAAGGAACGGTATCTTGATGCCGACGACCCGGAGCGCGAACGGCTCCTTCTGTTTTCCGACAAGCTCCGGAGCTTAGGCGTTTCGGATTCGGCTTTCCTCGGGCCCTCATTTGTCGCTCTAAAGAAAATGTTGTGCGATTCGGGAGAGACTGAATTGGTCCGCGAACTCAGCGTAGAGCGCCCCGAGTGGCAATGATCGAGATCACTCACAATCTCGAACCACGCGATTTCGTCTGGCTCTGGGCGAAATACGTCACAGGCTTCAACCCCAAGCACCATTGCACAAACAGCATACGTGGCCGGTACTCCCGAACGTTGAGCAAACACAACAAAGAACTGACCACCTTCGAAGTGATAGTCCTGGATGAGTGTCACCCCGATTCGTATCGGGCCATATACATATGCGGAGTGGCGCGGCAGGGGTACGCGAAGAGAGCAAACTACGAGCACAATCTTCATGTGGCCGTATGCCCTCAACCTGGCGCTGTCGATACGTGGTCATTCGGAAAATGGCGCTTACAGGTTCGTGGCGGCACTTTCCTATATATTCCGGCCAGTGCACAGGAACTTCCGGCCAGGCACAAAGATCTTCCACCGGAATACACTACCTGTCGGATATTTCGATGGTCAGCCTGCTACTTCGAAGGTAGCGACGCCGGCTCGGTTGTTGAATCGAAACCCAACGACTGATCCCGCGGTTCGCATCAGCCACCGAATGCGCGGCCAGGATCGCGCCGGACCACTTCGGACGATAGAGGCGTGGCACCTCGGCAAGCCGCAACAACGTATCGGCCAAGGGCATGGGGATGAGGACACAGGCGTCGAGGACGACTACTGTGTTCGGCATCATCTATCTGAACCATCCGTCACCGCGACGGTGTTGTGATAGAGCCACGCGCGGTACGGCTCACGGCTCATCGTCTTCAGAATGTTGCGTCGAGCGGTGTTCCGTTGCTCAGCGTAGGCGTTGAGGTCGCGCAGGTAGATGCGGCGGTGGCTGCCGGTCTTGTGGAATGGCAGCTCTCCGGTTTCGAGGAGCTTCACCAAGTGCGGCCGTGAGACCCCCAGGATGTCCGCCGCGCGTTGGGTGGTGATGGCCTCGTCATCGGTGATCACATTGATGGAGCGGCCGGCTTCCAGACTTTTCACGGCACTCTTGAGCAGCGCACGAATCGCCGCCGGCAAGGCGATGCGAGTGCCCTTGGAGTCGATGAGTGCGGGCTTGCCTTGGTCCAACATCCGCTGAACTCGGCGCACTTGGGCTGCTTCTGACGCGCGAGGCGTGATCATTCCCATTCGCATGGTGTCCTTTCTGAGCCGATCCTAGCATTATTCGCAATAGTCGAAACGGCGTCCGTGGACCCGGTAGCAGCGATGGCAACGTCCGTTAGTCCTCTCATTTCTGCCACCGCCCTCTTTCGGGCACCGCTTCGCTTGACGGCCTGAGGGCCTAGCCGCGCCCGGCGGTGCGGCGGGCTTCTGCTTCGGCTGCGCCGCCCAGATGGGTTTCGGCTCCCCCACCATCCGCTGATTGCGGACCGCCTGCGGCTTGGTGGTCCCCCCGAAAAAGACAGCCCTGGACCTTGGGAGCGGCTCCGCTCGCCTATGGGTGCCCCGAAAGAGTTCGGGAGCAGAAAAGGAGATTCCCCACATGAACCGCGCCATTCTCATTGGCTACCTCGGCAAGGACGCCGAAGTTCGATCCACTACCAACAATGCTTCGTTCACCGTTCTCTCGCTCGCCACCAAGCGCAGCTGGAAGGATCGCGAATCGGGCGAATACAAGTCGCAGACCACCTGGCACCGCTGCGTCGTCTGGGGCAAGCTGGGCGACTATGCCGCGAAGCTCACCAAGGGCACGCATGTGCAACTGGAGGGCGAGATCAGCTCGCGTCAGTTCACGGTGAAGGTCGGCAAGAAGCAGGCCGACGTGAAGAAGACGATCACCGAGGTCCGCGTGACTTCGATCAACAAGCTCGACCGCGCAACGCGGGCGGCAGCGCCTGAGGCGCAGGGGGAGGCCGCCTAAGGGCGGTCCTCTCTCCCCAGGAAGGCACGAGGAGACTTGCCATGAACACCGATCAAGCCAAGCAACTTAGCGAGACTGCGCTCAACCAACTGATGTCGGCTCTCGAGCAAGGCCACAGCGACGCGCTGAAGGCGTATCTGGCCGTGATGGCCCGCTTTCATCACTACTCATGGAGCAACGCGTTGCTCATCTTCTGGCAGAAGCCAACCGCCACCCATGTGGCCGGGTTCCACAGTTGGCTCCGGCTCAACCGGTACGTCCGCAAGGGCGAAAAGGGCATCGTCATTCTGGCGCCCATGGTGGGCCGATTGAAGGATGCGGATGAGCTATCGGAAGATCAACGTTCGCGCGTTTTCGGTTTCCGGGCTGCGCATGTCTTCGACATCAGCCAGACCGAAGGCGAACCGCTCCCGGAGTTCGCCACAGTGCACGGAGAGCCGGGTGAACTCACAGCCAAGCTGAAGGACTTTGTGAGCTCGAAGAAGATCGACCTAGTCTACTCCGACGAGATACGCCCAGCGCGGGGCATGTCATCTGGAGGCAAGATCACTCTCTTGCCTGACATGCCGGCGGCGGAAGAGTTTGCCGTTCTCGTTCATGAAGTGGCCCATGAACTTCTGCATCGCGGTGAGCGCCGCAAGGAGACAAACCACACCGTGCGGGAGACCGAAGCGGAGGCGGTAGCCTTCGTGGTGGCCAATGCCGTCGGGCTCGATACCAACACCGCGAGTGCCGACTACATCCTGCTTCATTCAGGCGACAAGGCCACGCTGGCCGAATCGCTAGCATTCATTCAACAGACGTCGGCCGACATTCTAAAGGCGATTCTGCCGGAGCCGGACACAGTGGCCATGCACCATCAAGAAGCCGCTTAGAGAGCGGCCCGCAGGGCGGTCACCGTCGACCGCCCTGCCTCCAATCTCGATTGATTCACCCCCTGAATCACAGCCCTCAAACAAAGCATTGGACCCCAACGAGCATTGCCCGTACGCTCGATTCAGTTGATCGTCTTGAGGCGAATCGACCAGCAGAAAGGAGCAAGACAGCACGATGCAGTCTCTCATTCCACTACCCCGTTTTCAATGGCCCCGGCCCTCCGGCCGGTGGGCCACTTTCGCCGTGGCGCTGATGCTTGGAGCGATGCTCGGCCCTCACGCCTTTGCTCAGGCCTCGCCATGGGAGAACGCCGTCGATGTTCTTCGAACTTCGTTCACGACAACCATCGCCCGCGGGCTCAGCCTGGTCGCCATTGTCGTGGGCGGACTGATGTTCGCCTTCGGCGAAGGTCAGTCGAAGAAGGCGCTGTCGGGCATCGTCTTCGGCGTGGGCATGGCCATCGGCGCCGTCAACTTCATGGCCTGGTTGTTTCCGTAAGCGAGGGAGATTGTGATGCGCAACGAGCCGGTGATTCATCCTGTGTCCAAAGCGATCAACAAGACGCTCACCATCTGGGGCGTGGAGCGCCGGCTCTTCTTCGTGGCCGTCATCATGGGCGGCGCGACGTTCAACTTCTTCGGCAGCCTGGTCAGTGGCCTGCTGATGTTCGGCGGGCTCTATGCCTTTGGGCGATGGGCCACCGTCACCGATCCGCAAGTCCTGCGGATACTTCTGAACTCGGCACGGCAGGCCACTCATTACGACGCACACAAGAGGGCATCATGATCCAGGCCAACCACATTCGACTCAGCCATATCCGGCAAGACTGGCAAGCGGCCGGTGCCACGAACCGCCTCATCGGCCTTCACTCCTTTGTCGATGAGCGGACATTCCTCACCAAGGCCGGCGAGCTCGGAATCGTGTTCCAGCTGACTGGCATTGATGCTGAGTGCCTGGACCATCCGCAGCGCGACCAGATTGCCCGCCGCTTCGAAGCTGCCGTTCGTAGCTTGGATGAACGGTTCCGGCTACTCCAGTACTTCACCAAGGAGAGTGGCGTCGTTATGCCAGCGACGCAGCACGCCAACCCCGTAGTGCAGGAAGCTATCAACAATCGGGCGGAGTTCCTTGCCGGGAGAGCCGCCCAACTCTACGAGGTCAACATCCACTTTGTCCTGCTGATGAAGCCAGCGGAGCGCCATCGTGGGTACTTGTCCTGGCGCCGGACGGCCCACGCGATTGACGCGTCTGTCTTGAAGGCCTCTGAGGAGCTGGGGAACAAGGCGGAGAGCCTGGCCATCCAACTCGGTGAGTTGCTGGGAATGGAGATCCTGAACAAGGCGCAGGCCTTCCTGTTCCTGCGCCGCCTCCTCAACTTCGCATCGGCGCGCCGTAGCGTGGGCCTCAAGTACGACCTGCACCTCGACTACTTTGCGTGCGACGCGAACATCGAGTGCCATCGGGACCATTTGCGCATTGATGACCGGTTCGTTCAAGTCCTGACCCTTAAGGAGCCGCCCGCGAGCACCTTCGCGCAGGTTCTTCATGGACTGGAAGGCGTGCCGTGTGACTTGATCCTGTGCAGCACGTGGCAGCGCGAGCCAAACGATGCAATCCGGCGGGAGATCCACGCGAAACGACGCCACTTCCACAACTCGAAGGCGTCGATGACCAACTACATCGGCGACAAGCCGGCGAATGCGAACGAGATGCTGATCGACGAAAGCGCGGGCGGCCTAGTGGCGGAGCTGGGCGAATGCCTTCGGGAGCTCGAGATCAACGGGAACACCTTCGGACGCTTCAGCTTCACCATCGTGCTGATCGCCGAGGAGTTGGCCACCGTGCGCCGGGCGGCGTCGGAATGCGTGAAGGCGCTGACCACCCACGATGCCCACGTGCTCGACGAGCGCTACAACCTGCTGAACGCTTACTTGAGTATCGTGCCCGGCAATCAGGCGTTCAATCTGCGTGAGCTCTGGCTGATGAGCACCAACTATGCCGATCTCTCGTTCCTGTTCGCGCCCCGGACGGGTGAGCGGTGGAATGCCCATCTGAAGGCGGAACACTTGGCGGTTCTCGAGACACCGTCGGCGACACCGTATTGTCTCAACCTGCATGTCCAAGACGTGGCGCATACGCTGATCCTGGGTGCGACCGGATCAGGCAAAAGCTTCTTACTGAACTTCCTGATCACGAACCTCCAGAAGTACGATCCGATCACCTACATCTTTGACCTCGGCGGATCGTACGAACACTTGACCAGGCTATTCGGCGGCAGCTACTTGGCAGTAGGATTGGAGCGCCAGCCGTTCCAGATCAACCCCTTCCGGCTTGATCCGACGCCAGAGAATCTGCACTTCCTGGCGGCATTCGTCCGGGTGCTGGTCGAATCGGGCGGGTACCGCTTGACGACGCAGGATGAGCGCGACGTCTATGAGCAGATCACGAATCTCTATGAGCTCGATCCGCAGCAGAGGCGTCTGTTCACGCTTTCGAACATCCTCCGCCGTGGTTTGGCCCAGCACCTCTATCGCTGGATACAAGGCGGGCAGTTTGCGGCAGTGTTTGACAACGTCCACGACACCCTGACGTTCGCCCGATTCCAGACGCTCGACTTCGAGGGTATGGACCGGCACCCGCAGGTCCTCGAGCCACTGCTGTTCTATGTCTTGCACCGCGCGAATGCTTCGATCTATGACCCGGCCTTGAGCACGACTTTCAAGACACTGGTGCTCGATGAGGCGTGGCGCTTCTTCAACAACGAGACGATTCGAGCCTACGTGACGGAGGCCGTGAAGACTTGGCGGAAGCGCAATGCGGCGGTGATCCTCGCCACGCAGTCTTCGGATGACCTGCGGCACTCTGACATTCTTCGCGCGGTGGTCGAGAGCTGTCCGACCAAGATGTTCCTGGCCAACCCGGGAATGGACCGGGAGACCTATCAGGCGCTGTTCCACCTGAACGACACCGAAGCCCAGCTGATTGCGCGGTTGACGCCCAAGCAACAGATTCTGATTGCGCGCCCCGACTACTCCAAGGTGGTCAACCTGAACGTCGATTCCGTCGGCTATTGGCTGTACACCTCAAACCCGTTTGACGCGCAACGGCGCCGTGAGGCGTTTGAGGCCTATGGCTTTCACGAAGGACTAAAGCATTTGGCCAGGAGACCAGCATGAGACTCTTCCTCATTTCAAGCCTGCTCGCGGCACGCATGGCCGCGGCAGATCAACCGGTAACAGCCGCGCGGACTATCCAGTACGGTGAGCGAGACGTCATCGCCTTGAACGCCAAGGTGCGGTTCACGACGTTGATCGTCCTGCCCAAAGCGGAACAGATTCTAGACTTCACGTGTGGGGACAAGGAGTTCTGGATCGTCAGCGGAACCCAGAACTTCGCCTACATCAAGCCCGCGAAGACCGGCTCACGCACGAACTTGAACTTGGTGACCGCCAGTGGAAACGTCTACTCGTTTCTCCTCGCTGAAGTATCGGAAGCCACCAATGCGGAACCGGACTTGAAGTTGTTCGTCGAGCCGCGCGAAGAATCGATGACCGCAGCGATGAATGGCCAGCCGCGCTTTGTTGCCGTCGAGCAGATCGGCGACTATCGCCAGCAAGTGGAGATGGCGAAGGGTGAGGCTCGCGAAGCTCGGACGGCGGCGGCAGAATCGATCGAGCGTCAGGTGAATGAGTTCCGAGCCGCATACCCCGTTGGGTTGAAGTTCCCTTATCGCTTCGAAGCCGCCAAGAAGCCGTTCGACGTGGCGGCGATCTACCACGACGGCCGCTTCACCTACATTGCGGCCACACCGCAGGAGGTCCCGGCGCTTTATGAAACCAAGGACGGCAAGCCGAATCTGATCGAGTTTGCGTTCCGCAATGGCGTATACGTCGCGCCGAAGGTCCTGGAAAGCGGCTACCTAGCCATTGGCAAGCAGCGCCTGCCTTTCGCACGTGTCGAATAGCTGCCCAAACATCGCTGAAGGAGGTCACCCATGAGCGACAACATGCAACCCGATCCGATGGTGACGAACCACACCAGCCGTCCGCTTGGCACCGTGCCGAAGAACGCCCAGACCTGGATAATTGCCGGCATCTCAGTGGTGATGGTGGCGGCCATTGCGCTCTCTGGGGGAACCAGTCCCAAGGGTGCGACGGCGAAGCCTTCAGCCGCGCCGTCTGCGGGCACCATTCCCGATCCCAACGCGGCCCGCATTGCGGAGTACCGTCTGCGGATCGAAGAGCAGGCCCGGCGACTGGCTGCCGAGCAGGACGCGCTGGCGCGGTCGAAGCAAGCACTCGGCGGTGACCTGCCGCCTGGCTCATCGACGACGATGTCCGCACCTCCGCTGGCACCGGCGCCCGCCGCAGCGCAACCGGTTGATGAGAAGGCGCAGCAACGGCGCCAAATCGAGGCCGAGCGCGAGAAGCGCGACTATCTGTCGCTCTTCTCTTCGAATGTCGCCTTAAGTTTGCGCCGCGAACCGGCGCCTCAAGTACCGCCACTGGTCCCACTGCCTGACAGTTTGGGACCGCTAACGGGAGCAGCGCCCGCCGTCCGGCCTCCGTCGCCGGTGGAGCGCTCTCCCCAGGCGGTAGACACGCCTGAGCCCGATCTCAGCGCCGACGCATCAAGGCCCAAGAAGGCCGTTGCCATCGATCCACAGTTGCAGCAGGCTGAAGGCAAGTTGTTCCGGCTGTTTGAAGGGACGATCGTGGAATCCGTACTCACCAACCGTCTCACGGGTTCGCTGGCCGGTCCCGTGAACTGCATGGTCACCACCGATGTCTACTCGCATGACCGGCAGCACTTGCTGATCCCCCAAGGGTCGCGGGTGCTTGGCGAGGTCCGAGCGGTGACCTCGTTTGGACAACAGCGCCTAGCCTTAACCTTCCATCGTGTCGTGATGCCCGATGGGTTCTCGGTGAGCCTTGACCAGTTCCGCGGGCTCAATCAGATTGGCGAGACCGGCTTGCGAGATCGGGTCGACCACCACTACCTGCAAACATTCGGTGTCTCCATTGCCATCGGCGCAATTGCCGGCCTGTCGCAGGCCAATACACGATCCGGCTTTGATGTTTCAGCCGGTGATGCGTATCGCCAGGGGCTATCCGCTAGTCTGTCACAGAGCTCCTTGCGGATTCTCGATCGCTACCTGAACGTGCTGCCGACCTTCACTATTCGCGAAGGCCATCGCATCAAGATTTACCTGGCTGCTGACCTTGCGTTGCCAGCCTATGACCATCACCGTCTGCCCAGCAACTTGTAGGAGGTGTCTCGTGTGGCTCATCCGTTTTCTCTTCACCGGAAGGAAAGGTTTCGTCGTGTTCGCGTTGCTCGCGTTCATGACCACGCTCGCGTACTTGGGTTGGTACCACCGGTATCGCCAACCCGTCGTCATCCAACAGCGGAGCGCGGAGCGGCTCCGGCAAATGCACCGCGGCGCTGATGAGGCGATGCGGAGCTACCGCCCGACGGTTCCGCCCGTTTCGCCCACCTCAGAAGCATCGAAGGAGGGCAGGCCATGAAGCGCGCACTCATCATTGCGATGCTCGTTCTGGCACTCACCGGGAGTGCCGCGCGAGCCTTCTTCGGGATCACGGTATTCGATCCCACGAACTGGGCCGAGGCCATCAATCAGCTGAGCGCCATGAACCGCCAGTACACGCAGTTGGTGGACACCTATCGCAAGGTCCGCGATCAGTATGACCACATGGTCCTAATGGCGCGGCAGGTGCCAGTCGCGATGGCCGCACGGTATCGGGCTCTGGCGACGCCGTGGCGCCGCTCGAGCGCCCCGGACGTGTACGGAACCACCGGCGGTTGGGTTTCCGGCATCAATACCGGCGCGGCTGTGGTGCCCGGATACTTGCGCGCCATTGAGGCGCTCAATGAGTACGGTGCCGCGCTGGCGCGAGTGCCCGCCGATCAGCTGGACCGTCTGAAGAAGAATTACGGATCGGTAGAGTTGGCTGACGGGGCAAACGTACACACCATCGAGACGCTCGGTGCCCTGCGCCAGGCGGCCCCTCAAGTAGAGAGTGCGATCCGTGGACTCGAGGACGATTCCCTCTCATCCGCGGCTGACATGAACACAGAAGTCGCCGTTCTGAACAAGATCGGAGCGGCATCCATCGTGAACCTACGCGCCACGCAGGACACGAACAAACTGCTGGTGGCGCTGGCCGAGCAAGAGGTGGTGAACGCCAAGCGGCAGCGCGATTCCGACTCCGTGGCGATCAACAATCACATCCGCTACATGGCTGAAGGCCGCGAGTATCTGAACAGCCAGAAGGACGGCTCGTCCGACGCCATGCTCGCCTACCGGCTGCCGTAGAAAGGCACCCGAGGACTGAACCATGCCACCCAGCACGATGAACGATCTATTCCGCTTCCTGACGGAGTTGCTCACCGAGCATTCCGACATCTTTCAATCCCTGGGACTAGCGATGTTTCGGGGCTTGGCGGTGATCCTGATCGTCTGGTTTGGCGTGAAGTCAGCCCTCTCCGCCGCAGGGGGCGGTGGCGGATTCCGGTTCGATCACTTTGCTCAACTGATCCTCACCATCGCCTTCGGCTTCGCCATGATCACGTACTATGCGCGCCCCTTGCCGGGCATGGGCGTCAGCTTTCACAACCTGATCACGGACCAGGGATTGACGCTGGCCAACACCCTCAACCACCGCATGGTCGACCAAGTGTGGAGCCGTCTGGACACGATCTACTTTTCGCTAGAGATGCCGCTACTGGCCTTCAGCATTGTGCAGATCATCTACTTCGCCGTACTCGTGATCGCGATTCTGGCAGCCGAAGCAGCCATTTTCTTCGTCATCGCGTTCGGCTACATCGCGGCGGCGGTGGCGGTGTTATTGGGGCCGATCTTCATCCCGTTCTTCATCGTGCCCAAGCTGGAATGGCTGTTCTGGGGATGGTTCAAGGGCTTCCTCCAGTACTCGTTCTACCCGGTCGTCGCCAATGCGTACCTGTTCGTGTTCGGCAACCTGCTCGTCAACTTTGTTGACTCGCATCCGCCTCCCTATGACGGCGCGACGATGCTGCTGTTGTTCGGTCCACTGCTGTTTCTGTTGATCGCGTTCACGTACGGCATGCTCCGCATCCCGACGCTCGTGAACTCACTATTCGCCGGCAGTTCGGGTGAATCTGCGCTGCCACGCGCCCTCTAATTCTGGTCGAGGAATCCCAAGATGCCACCACCCTTACCCATCGTGTCTCCAGTCGAGAAGGACATTCGCTCGGCCCGGCAGCAGTACGTCGAGATCTACGGATCGGCGCTGATGATGAACCGCTATTTGCGCATCGCGGCACTATGTTTGGCCGCCGCTTCCATCGCGCTTGCGGTCCTGAACCTCAAGACCTACCAGACGTTCAGCCGCTTCCGGCCACTTGTCATCCGCATCAGCGACGTTGGCCGGGCGGAGGCAGTCACCTATGACTCGATGGAGTACCGGCCGCGAGACGCTGAGATCCGCTACTTCCTCATCGAGTTCGTCACCAAGCACTATGGCCGCATGCGCGCAACGGTGCGGGAGGGGTTTGCTCGGTCGCTCTTCTTTCTGGATGGCCGCCTGGCCGACGCGACAATTGAGGCCAACAAGAAGAACAAGACCATCGAGACCTTCCTCGCTGGTCAAGGCCCGGAGGTGGAGATCGTCGTCCGGAATGTGGCGATCAAAGATCTGCGCATTTCGCCCTTCCGCGCTAGCGTGGACTTCGACAAGGTCTACTTCATCGGTGGCGATCACGTCGAATCGAAGCGTGAACGCTTCACCGCGCACTTCGTCTTCATCGTGAAGGAGCGCGTGCCGAACGCCTTCATTCCGGTGAACCCGCTGGGGCTCACCATCACCTATTTCCGCGAAGACCAAGCCTTTCAATAGGAGACCGCAATGATCACCAATGTGTTCTTCACGACCACGATTCTCTTCCTGGCCCTGCTCGTGTGGCTGCTCCAGGAATGCGCCTTCCTCATCCCCTATCGCGACCTGCTGCTCACCGTCTATGCGCCTTACATTCTGGCCTACGCGGCAGTGCTGTTCGCCAATGTTTTCGTCGCGGTCTACTTCGTGGTCCGCAAGTTGATGCTCAAGGAGACGGGCAAGAAGCTGGCTCATCTCGAGAAGCAACTCCGCACCGGACACAGCATCTCGGACGAGCTGACGGAGCACCTGAAGGAGCAGTCACTATGAGCCGCGGATTCGACCGCGATGAGCCGGAGCAACTTCCGCTACGCGAAGAAGCGGTGGCAGAGATCGGCCGTGCAGGTTCGGGCGAGAATGGCGAACCTCGTCCGCTGGACCGCCAGCGAGTCGAAGTTCGCCATGGCCGCCAGATTTACGAATGGACTGAGCTTGACCGGGTCGTCCTGACCGAGATCGGGAAGTTCCGGACGCTCGATGAGGGAGACATCCTGCGGGCTTTCTATGGGGGCCTGGAACGGCCCTTCCGGCAAGATCAGGAGCGTCTCTTGAAGCAGGGTCTGGTCCAACGGCGATCCATCATCGTGGGCCGCAACCGGGACACACGGCACGTGGTGGTCTTGACGAAACGAGCCAAGCGGCTGCTCCAGAGCCAGCATATGGCGGCGGACGGGCAGGCGCTCTACGCCGGCTTCGTGAAGCCAACTGAGGCATCCCACGATGCGTCGATTTACCGCATGTACGAGGCGGAAGCCAAGCGCTTGGCGGGAGGCGGCAACCTGATTCGTCGCGTCGTGCTCGACTTTGAGTTCAAGAAGAAGATCTATGGCGAACTGAACCGCCAAGGCGACTATGGCGACGCCGGGTACAAGCAGCGCCAAGCGGACCTAGCCGCGCTCTATGACCTGCCCATTGTCAACGAGAAGTTGGCGCTGCCGGACCTTCGGATCGAGTACGAGCAACCGGACGGGACACCATCCCACCTCGACCTGGAACTCGCAACCGAGCACTATCGACCTGGGCACATGCGCTCCAAGGTTGCTGCTGGTTTCAAGCTGTATGGAACGAACTCCACTTCACTTGGCCGTCGCGCGGAGTGGGAGGGTCGAGAGCTGACGGCGGGGGTACTGGCGCTATGACCCCCGAGCAGCGCGTGGCCAACATCGAACGATTCGGCTACACGTCCAGCGAGGCAGCATTCCTGGTACTAGCGGCCTTGCACGGCGGGTACTTTATCCGCCGCCAGTTCTGCCAGTTTGTCGGCGTCGAGAGCGGAAAGCGCTCTGCCGTCCTGATCGCAAGGATGGCCGAGCTTCACCATGCCGAGCGCTATGCGTTCCCGCAAAACCGTTCCGTCTTTCAGATCCGCCATAAGGCGTTCTACGCCGCTATTGGGGAGCCAGAAAGTCGCAACCGGCGAGAGCATCAGCCATCTTCCCTCCCAGGCCGGTTAATGGCGTTGGACTACGTGTTGACGCATCCGGAAAGTACCTTTCTCGTGAATGCTCGTGAGCGTTCGGAGTCACTATCGAGCTTGGGCGCCACCGCGGAAGCGCTCGCCGCTTCGTGCTCAGCCCATGGCGGTGCGGGCCGAGGTCCAGTGCGCCTCGACGGCACGTCGGTAACGTTTACCTTCATTGATGCTGGGTACGAGACCGAATCCGCCTTCGTCACTTTCCTCCGAACCCATCGCCTACTGTTCGAGTCACTGCCGGCATTTCATCTCGACTTTGTGGGCACCATCGATAGCCGGTTTGGCCGGGCCGCGGCGGTCTTCGACCAAGTTCTTTCAAAGGGTCGTCTCCCTGGTCTTAACACTGAAGCAGTGGACCGACTCATCCAACATTTCGAGGACCGGTTCGCCTTCGAAGCTCGAAGAACCCAGCAGTTCGACCGGGCGCGGCTTGACCGCCTTCGCGACGACCTGAGCGGGTTCTCGTCACCCGCGCACCAGGCTTTGTTCGCGCTCTGGAAGGCGCAGGGTGCCGAGGCTGTCAAGCGGGAAGTGACGCTGAAAAGGGGCACGCGCGGCATCTTTCGAAAGGTGCAACTCCCCTTTCGTTACAGCCTCTGCTACACCCAGGAGGCGGCCTGATGCCGAAATTCCGGCTTTCACCCCATTCGCGCCGGAGACCGTCACCCGGCTCCCTCGGCAACGCGCCGTCGGTTCAACGAGATCGCCGCTCGTTGAGACGCCCCAGTGGCGGCAGCCGGGTGACAGAAGGGTCAGGGCAAGGGCGGGAGCGACCCCGATTTCGTGGTGGCTGCGCCGCCACGAAACCTCACTCACGCGGCTGACGCGCGTTCGAGGGTCACTCCCGCCCTTGCCCTGAACTTGATTTGCAAAACAGCATCGTCTTCGCAATGCGACTCGCATTGCGGTTTGGAGATCACAGCAACAGGAGGTTCGCATGCCAGTAGTCATCCCCAAGCAGCTCAAGAAGGAACGCGACCAGATCAGCATCAAGCTGGATCGTGACGTGCTCGAAGACTTGGAGCGGTATTGCCGCTACCTGGAATCGAGCCGCGACTACGTCATCGGCCAGTCGCTCGCGTTCATCTTTCGTCGCGACCGCGAGTTCCAAGCGTGGATTGAGAACGAAGCCGCACCCCGTATTGGTCACGAGGCCAAGGCGGCGCGCAAATGATCCGCACTCTGGTGGAGCACCGCATCACCCTGAGCTTCGCCGGCAGCGCCTGCTGCGGGCTGCTGCTGTTGCAGCGCATTCCTTTCCCGGAGGACAACGCTCTGCTCACGCTCGTCGGCGCTCACCAACCAGCTCTGGTGACAGCCATCCGGTGGGGCTACGTTGCGATGCTGTTCTCTAGCCCGTTCTTGTGTTGTTCAGCGGTGTTCTCACTGCTCTACATCTTCGTTGTCCAGCAGCGGGAACGACGGGCACTTCGCAGTCTGCCGACGTATCCGAATCCGGCCCAACGAGATCGGCTCTTTCTCGTGATCGGCGAAGTCCATCATGCCAAGCGGCCCGTACCGTCGGAACAGCCGTTCTGGCTGACGATTCCCGACCGCGGACTCTTTACTGGAATTGTGGTGCTCGGAGCCATCGGCTCCGGCAAGACGTCCTGCTGCATGTACCCCTTCGCCGAGCAGATTCTCGCTTACCGCTGCACGGACGCGGCTCGCCGGATCGGCGGCATGGTGCTCGAGGTGAAGGGTGACTTCTGCGGCAAGGTCCAGAAGCTCCTCGCGCGCCATGGCCGAACGGATGATTACGTAGAGGTGGCGATCGATGGCGAGTATCGCTACAACCCACTGCACAATGACCTCGAAGCCTACACGCTGGCCTACGGCATCGCCAGCCTGCTGAACAACCTGTTTGGCAAGGGCAAGGAGCCGTTCTGGCAACAGGCCTACACCAACCTGGTGAAGTTCATCATCCTGCTCCACAAAGTCACCTACGACTACGTGACGCTGTTTGACGTCTACGAATGCGCCATCAACCCGGAGCGCCTCGAGTCTCGTATTCGCGAGGCCGAGAAGCGCTTTCACACCGCGGAATACCTGCTCGTCAGCGATGCGGACTACCTGGCCAACCGCGAGCTGGCCGGATACGCTTTTGAGCGCGACAGCCCGACCGGCGAAATGAAGGCCCCCATCGCCGCCGACTTGCTGCGGTATCTCGATGCCAACCGCATTCCGTATTCAACAGTGGTCGAAACCGGTGGCCAAGCAGCAACCGCAGAAGACAAAGCCACCGACCGAAAGCGCCAACAACTGGAAGCCGTCAAGCGTTGGTTCTATCACGATTGGCGGCGTATCGAGCCGAAGCTTCGCACGTCAATTGTGGAGGGTGTTTCGGTCTTCCTCTCGCTGTTCGATGACAACCCGTCGGTGAAGAAAACATTCTGTCCACCGAAAGAGTGCTACGACCCGGAGTTGAACTCCGACGGGCGCTACGGCAAGCCGCTGCCGGGGTTCGGCGACATGATCGAGTCCGGCAAGGTCGTGGCGCTCAACTTTCCAGTGTCCGCGAACCCCGGCCTCGCGCGGGCTATCGGCACTCTGATGAAGCAGGACTTTCAGCGGGCAGTGCTCAACCGGATTCCCGCCATGGAGCGCGAGCCAGATCGGCATTGGCGCGAAGTGCTGTTTCTGTGCGATGAGTACCAGAGCTTTGCCACCGTCGGCGAAAGCGATCCGACGGGCGACGAGAAGTTCTTCGCGCTCTCGCGCCAGGCTAAATGCATTCCCATCGTCGCCACCCAGTCGCTCAGCTCATTGCGCTCGACGTTGCCGGGTGAATCGTGGCGGACGTTGTTGCAGACATTCCGCACCAAGATCATCCTCGCCGTCAGTGACGACTTCAGCATGCGAACAGCTAGCGAGTTGTGCGGCAAGGAAGAGCAGTTCAAGCTGAGCTACAGCCTCTCAGAGAACGATCAGGACGCCCGCGTCAGTGTGCTGACCGGAAGAGCGACGGCGCACCGGGCCACGGTCAGCACATCGAAGAGCTACAACCTGCAGCGGGACTGGGTCTTTGAAGCCAAGGTCTTTGGCGAACTGAAGAATGCGCAGTCGATCGTGTTGGCCTATGACGGCGTAAACCCACACGCGCCGACCTATTGCTACTTGAAGCCTTATTACCTCGATCCGAACCACACGTACTTTCAGCAACTGCAAGCGGGGGAGATCTGAGATGGCGGGCTTTGAAGTGATTCTTCCATTCTTGCGGCCGATCGAGCACTTGATCTGCGATGCCAGCGTGTCGGAGATCATGGTGAACCCTTCGCAGCACGTCTTCGTCGAGCGGGCCGGCGTGATCGAAGCCGTCGAAGGCGTCACGGTCGCAGAGCGCTTCCTCCAGGTTGCCGTGCGCAACATTGCACGCACGTTGGGCGACGAGATCGGTGACGAAAAGCCCCTGCTCGATGCCCGGTTGCCGGATGGCTCGCGTGTCACTGCCGTAATGCCGCCATGTTCGGTGGGCGGCACGACGCTTTGCATCCGAAAGTTCCAGTCGCAGTTCTTCACTCTTGGTCAACTGGTCCAAGCAGGATCACTCGCCCAAAGCTTAGCCGCACGCCTGACTTCCGCGATCGAGCAGCATCAGAATATTCTGATCAGCGGCGGCACCGGTACAGGCAAAACCACCTTGCTGAATGCCTTGGCAAACGGCATCGCTTCCACCGAGCGCATCATTCTGATCGAAGACACGGCGGAGATCCAGATTGACAAGCCCAACCTCGTACGCCTCGAAGCCCGCCGCGATCAGCCGAATCTGCCCGCCGTCACGATCCGCGATCTACTGCGATCGACGCTGCGCCTTCGTCCGGACCGAATCCTGCTAGGCGAGGTCCGGGGCGGCGAAGCTTTCGACCTGCTCCAGACATTGAACACCGGCCACTCTGGCACTCTGGCCACCATCCACGCGAATTCGGCCGTGCAAGCGCTGAACCGCCTGTCGAGTTGCGTCCTTCAGGCAGGCATCGAAGTGCCCTATGCCGCCATCCGCCGCAGCATTGCCGACGCGGTCCATATCGTCGTGCATCTGGACCGGCGAGGTGGCCGGCGTGTTGTCTCTGAAGTGGTCGAAGTGTCCGGCCTTTCACCCGACGCGGATCGCTTTGAGGTGACACAGCTATGAAGCATGCGGTTATTAAGCATGAGACATCCAAGTTCCTGGAGCGGGCCTTCCGGCCCGGAGATCGCCTCGCCTTCGTGCTGGTGAATCGCGCCTCAGGAGCCGTCACCCAGCGCATTGCTTCCGTCGAGCACGCAGTCACCCCGGAGTTCCAAGCTTGGTTGCGTGAACTCAACGCGCAAAAGTTCGAGGCCTACTTCAGCGCCAACACCCTCCATCTGGGGGCCCGTGGGCGCACCAAGGCCGACATCCAAGAGATCCGCCATCTCTACCTGGACTTCGACGACGACGGCGCCCGCCGAGTTGCTTCGCTCGCCAGCCACAGTCTGCCAAAGCCGAATTTCGTCATCCACAGCTCGCAGAATCGGAACCAAGTATTCTGGGTCGTTGTGAACTTCGACAAGCCAGCCGCTGAAGCGCTGATGCGGCATCTGGCTCGAGAGATCGGCGCCGATCTAGCCGCCACCGATTGCACGCGCGTCATGCGGCTTCCAGGCCTCTACAACCACAAGTACGGCTCACCACAGTATGTCCGCATCGACTACAGCGCCGGCCAGGTCTATTCGCCGGAACACTTCCCTCAGTTCAATGCCGACGAACGGACAACCCGCAATCCCACACCGGCGCCGAGCCCGCACGGAAAGATGAGTCAATCTGAGCGCGATTTCGGCTACGCAATCCGCGCGCTCCGTCGCGGCGAAGATCCAAGTGAGATTTCGAGCGCCATCGCCCGCTACCGGCTAAGTGAGAAGTCTGATCCTGGTGCCTACGCGGATAGGACCGTCCGCAGAGCCGCGGAGTCCCTGGCAACGGAAGAGGTGCAAGAGCCCACACGGTGAATGGCGAAAGATCATCGGCCCGGCAGCAATCCATTCTTGAGCAGCACACACTCCGTAGTGACGTTTAGAACATCATGTAAATAGGTCAAGCCGTCGCCACACTTGGAGTATTCCCCCTAAGGTTTGGGGCGGGCACTTCAGTTCATTTTGCCAACTCATCGTTTTCTTTACTGGGCAAAATGACCTCAATCTTGGTTTTCGTATCGCTCATGTTTATCTCAAAAACGCCCTTTAAGGCTTCGCGCTTTTTAACCCTGTCTCGAAGATCTTGGAGGGCGGCCTCCTCACCATTGACCGACAGAAATGACGATGAAAAGGTGACATTTGCAAAAGAATGACTCTTGACAGGCGTCCACGTTTTCGAACCTAAAGTCACGTGCTTTCCAGCAACGGTAAGGGTCGCTAGGCTTTTGATCACTCCGTCGGAGGCACCTGAGTTGTAAACACCAACGTCAATTTCAAAATCTCCGGTTCGATCCGTGAGATTCTTGGCTTGGGCCGCGTCGATTTCGCTTTCAATGATCTCGATGGCCTCTATGTCGCGAGCAATCGCTTGATTGACCTTCGGGTCCCGAGGCATTGGGGTCTCTCGCGCAGCCTTAGCCTCGTCAGCGATTTCAACCAGTGCGGCGCGAACCTTGTCTGCGCATGACTTTAGCCAACTAAGCTCCTTCATCCAAGAGACGCAGTCTGGATCGCTAGACGAGGTCCTGGCGAGTATCGCCCGCCGGAGGTGCGCCGCGGTATTCGGATTCTTGCCAAACGCGTCTCGCAAGGACGGATTAAGGGGCACCCCCGGAAAGTAAAACTCCACCGCAGTTTCTTCGATCGACGGTTTTGGCGACTGCAGCGTCGCTGTAAAGAAAAATGTTAGGCTCACCGCCAAAGGCGTGAGTGCTATAGCCACGCCCGAGGTAACTATCGCCTTGAATGCCTCGAACCTGAGCGAGGGCACCGGTGGGGCAGGAGGCGAATTGGGTTCCAATGGCACGACACCACCGTTGTTTTTCTTGTCGTTATTGTCCAGTGAAACGTCGGGCAAACCACTCATTGTGCCGTTTAGGATTGCATACATCCCGGCTGGGTCACAAGTCTGATCCTGGGGCCTACGCGGACAGGACAGTTCGAAGAGCGGCCGAGTCTCTCGCAACGGAAGAGGCGCAGGAGCCGACCCGGTGAGCGGGCGCCTCTCGAATCGGGATAGCAGACGGGATTGCTGGTTGCAGTGCGGAAGTAAGCTCTTCCAGGAGTCGCCCATCGAAGTTGCGCCGGGCCGCGAGGCCAGTCTGCATCCGGAAGGGATCTCCGGCGATGGGCCGGTACACAACCCCTGCCACTCGTGGCGAGGACGATCGGGCGAAGGCCACACCGGCACCTTGAGCCACCAGGTCCAGACATTCGGCGGCGGTCGAGACCTCTTCGACAATCTGGGGCCAGAACCCAGCCCGCTCACAGGCCGATGCCAGAAAGCGGGAATGTTGTGGGGCCATGCTTCGCGTGATCCAGATCATTCGTTGGGCGCGCAACCGTTGTGGCTCTATCTGCTTCTGCCTAGCAAGCGGATGGGCGGCCGGTAACGCCAACACGAGCGATTCGTTCATCACCCAGCGGCATTCAATCGCATCGTCTTCAAACGGCATTTCAACCAGGCAGGCCCGGATCGAACCATCTAGCAATTGGGCCAGCAGGTCTCTTGGTGCAGCGCTTTGGAGACGGACCGAGATGTCTCGGCTCACCGCCAACTGCGCAGCGGCCGTGCGAATTCGCCGTAGGAAGGAGAGATCAAGCAGTGTTGAATAGCCCAGGTAGAACTCCGGCACGTCGGCGGCTCGGGCACCACGGGCCAGCATCACTGCTCGCTCCAGCCGCTCGATCACGGCGTTCGCTTCCTCGCGCAGCGCCGACCCCGGACTTGTCAGCGCGACGTGGCGCTTGTTGCGGCGGAACAACTCAACGCCCAACTCGTACTCGAGCTGCTTGATATGTCGGGTGAGCGTCGGCTGTGACACGTGGAGCGTATCCGCCGCGCGCCGGAAGTGGAGCTCGCGCGCGACGGCCAGAAAGCAGCGCAGTTGTCGTATCTCGAGAAGTGGCAGCACTTGGGTCCTCCGGGGGAGTCGAGGATTTCCACTGGTTGGGACTGCAATTCGGTTAGCGGCCAAACATCCGGTTCAGCAGTCCCTTTTCACTTGTTGCCGGCTTCGGCTCGGCTGGAGTCTCATGCCGCAGTGGGATGAGGGGTTCCTCCATCGAAGCGAAAGGCCGAACGTCCAGCTTGTTCTGATGCTCAGTTGCCCTCGCGCCGAGCTCGGTCTCGCCACGGATGTAGTTCCCTTGCATCAACCGGGCGGCCTCTTCTGCCGAGGCAGTTTGAATCGCCCGCGCGGCCTCACGCCGCCGTCGATGCCATGCCGAGTAGTTCGTTTGCAGATCCGGTGCCGATGGCAGATTGCGAATCTCGGGCGCGAACGACTCCACATCACCGCGGCGGATGGGGATCAGCATGCACATCGGATCTTCGCGATCGAACTTGATCTTCTGGCCGGGCCGGGTGATCTTCCAGTTCATCGTGAACGGATACGGCAACCAGTCCGTCTCGATGACGCCATCCAGCGGCACGACCGCGTCCTTGAAATAGTTGGCCGGGCCGCGCGCCAGCAGGTTGAAGCCCGGAGCGGTCTGGAACAGGTAGGGAATCGTCCAGGTGAGGATGCCGAAACCGAACATCGACGACACGTAGGTTAGCGGGCCACCATCTTTCGACTTCAACCGCAGTCCGTCCACTTGTGGCTTCCCGTTCCACTCCACCTCAAACTCTTCTTCGTTCATGATGAACCAGCCGGTTTGGTTGGCGATCCGCAGCGGCAGGCAGCGATTGGCCCAGCCTTGCGTGGTGAAGTCCATCCAGAATCGGTCTGGCGATGCCGGGACGATGCGCGGATAGATCGCTTTCGCGGGTGCCCGGCCAAACATCTCCGCCAAGTCAATTCGATGAGCTTTGATGGAACGCCGCGGGGAATCATCGCCGGCGGCCTGAATGGGGACGTGAGAATCGTTGGTCATGATTTCCTCGTTTCAAACACCAGTCGCATAAACCGCTGTGGAGCGCGGTGGGGTTGGGAGAGAAGTTCATGCAGGACGCAATCCAGGCTCATCAGCCGTTGTTCCAGGCCAATCGCCGGTTGTTGTTGAGGCAATGGAACGACGGCGAGCGAGGGCAGGCGCAGCCCGGTCAGCCAGCGCATGTTCAGAGCACCGCAGGCCATCATCAGCCCCAGGTTCAGTAGCGGGAGCAACTCTTGGCCCTTCGTGACCAAAGCCACCACTTGAACACCGACCTGGATGAACATCAGGGAAGCCAACAAACGGGCATGGATTTGCGTGTTCCGGTCCAGCGGGACTTTCATCTGGCGCAGCCCTCGCAGCATCAACGCCAAATAGAGGCCCGTCCCCAGCATCACCGCGCGTTGCAACTCCAGAAACACAAACGCCCGGCACTGGAAGTCAGCACAGCTCCACTTGGGATAGGTGAAGGGGATGGCGATCAGTGCCGCCAGGAAAGCACACCCAATCGCCGTGCGGCGTGAACTGCGGATTAGTGCAGGCAATCCGCTGTTGGTTCTGTATACTGCTCTAAAGACCTCCCGCGCCGCCAGCGAGAGGACGAGCAGGTCAAGAGGACGGGAGTACAGGTAGATGTTGCAGTACTCGGCGGAAGTCGTGCTGATGAAGAAGCTCAGGCCGCCGAACCCCGCTGTCATGCCCCGGTCCAGCAAGAAGACGGGAAACCGAGTCCAGAGGCCGAGCTGGGTCATCCGGGTGATGACCGCGCAGACCACCAGTAGGTTGATTTGCCAAGCCAGATCTGCCACAGTTTGCCAAGTCATACAGCACTCCGTTGCCCAGTGGGTGGCGGCCTGGGGGCAATATTGGGAGCTTGCCATGCGTTGGGAAGCAAGTCAAGCATATTTTTTAATGCGTACGGACGCATTGTGCGTTTCGAACTGTCAGGAGGCACTACTTGCCCGCTAAGAAACACTCGCCGCCGCCCGACGAGTTCTTGCCTATTTGGTTCAAACTGAAGCCGAGTTTCTACACTCGCTTGAAGAGCGTAGCCACCAATACAGGTGTCACCATGCCCGAAGCGCTGGTGGCGGCACTCCGGCAATATGAGCAGAGCCTGAAGGCGCAGCCCACCAACGGCACAGGAACCAATGGCAGTGGCACGAATGGACATGAGGCCGGTTCACCCGCAGCGCTCTCCGAGCTGCGGTGGCGCAATGTCCCGGCGGAAGAACGACAAAAGATTGCTCGCGATTTGGCGGAGAAGCGATGGGCAAAAAAGCGAATCCCGAAAGCGAAGTAGATCCGCCGGAAGCTCGCCCACTCTCTGCCATTGAGGCGGAGGAGCAGTGGCGAACGCGACTGGCGCAGATTCCGCTCGCCTTCGCGCGGATGTCACTCTGTGCCCGATGCCGCGGTGCGGAAGAGCGCTACTTCGATGATTGGTTGGCCGAACGTACATCAGTGGACGAGTGCCACCGCATCATCCACGAATGCCACCGGACGGCCTTTGCAGAATGGCTGGTGCTGCCGATGAAGAAGCGTGTGCACGACTTGAAGCAGTATTTGCTGACATGCTCCACCGACGTGATTTCGGCACCAGAGCTTTCAGTGAGCTGGGTCCGCTTCTGCCGCGACCTGGTGCCATCGCAGACATCGCATCGGGACTTGGAATACTTCACCGGTCAAGCCGAGACCGTGCTGCAGATCCTACGAAACGCCCACCGGCGCCGCCATGGATCGGCGTAGCGCAGTCATCGAGGTAAGGAGCCCGCTCGATTGCTTCGCCTTTGGCATCGCCTTGCGTAGGAGTCGCAGCAATAGCCCCACGCGTCCGGCAACATCTGGAAGTGGGAGCACCGCTTCCAACCACAGCCGAAAGTGCACCTGCCGCCGCACCCGGCACAGATTGTCCTCCATGTCAGACAACAACCGCGCCAGCTTCGCATCGCCCAACGCTGACGAGCGAGCTTCCTCGTAGAGCCGCTCAAAGTCGGCTTCCAAGTCCAGCAGGTATCCCCGCATCACCCGCCGCCGCAGATCCCGATAGGACCGCCCAATGTCCCGCGAGTACCCATCCTCCGCCGCCAGGACGTCGAGGTCCTCATCAGAGTCGAGCATCTGAAGCAGCGGCCGATACGCCGCCAGATAGTTGACCCGCCCGTTCGCCTCAGCTCCTTCTGCCATCGCCCAAGCATAAACGAGTCCGCCCGCTTTGCAAATACCCCAAACCCGACTTTCGGCACTCCGGTGATTCATCTTTGGCATCACTGGCCATGAGGAAAGCATTGGACCGATCTGCTGGCCTCTGGCACGATCAGATCAAGGCTAAGGCCAGTCTTGCGGCTTGAGGGCGAGGCAGACATGATCAACGGCACAGGAACCCTAGTCGACCGGTCACAATGGCGAAATATCGGCGGCTCGCCAGTTCTCGACTCAACCTTCGAACCACACTTCACCATCAGCGATCTTGCAAGCCAATGGAAGCTGGGGCGGGAGACGGTTCGCCTGTTGGTCAAGGACGAACCCGGTGTCATCAAGATCCGGCTCGGTCGGCGGAAGGCCTTGACGCGGTACAGCGTGCCCGAGTCCGTGGCGCGGCGGGTACATACGCGCCTCTTTCATCCGGCAGCCTCAACAACTGGGCGATGAGCACAGCCATTTCGGCGAGCCGCTAGATCGGCCGGGGCTTCTCATCAAATGCGTCTTGAAGGATCTTGGTCAATCGTTCCTGTCGCTCGGTCACCCAGGCGGCGTAGTGACGGCGAACAACGTCTTCGGTATCACCCAAGAGTTCTGCCACGTCCCGGACGGTCACGTTCGGACGTTGCAGGAGGATTCGCGCAAACGTATGCCGGAATCGGTGAGGCGTCGGGTTCGCTTCCCACGGCTCGCACAACCGCCACAGATTCTTCAACCTCCGGCGCCAGAGCTCGGTGATCGAGTTCGTATCGATAGTTGTGTGAGAGCCGAAGATCAGCGGTCCATGCTCCGCCGCACGAGCACGGATTCGTTGCTGGAGCCAGTCCGGAATCCAGGTGTAGACCTTGCGCCCGTTCTTCGTGGTGCGGATGTGGCACTCTCCTGACGCTTGCACGCGATCTATGTGGAAGGCGCACACGTCCGAGATGCGAAGGCCCGTGTAGACCGAAACCGCGATGAAGTCGGCCAGATCCTGACCGCTCCACTTGTACCGGTAGTTTGCGATCAACCCCGGCGCCGCCAGTTGGTCGTGCCGTTCCTTCGACCATTTGATGGCGCGTTTCCCGTACTCGTTGGCGCAAGCCTCGAACATCCGTCGAATTTCTCCGTCGGTGAATGGCAGACGTTCGGCGGCCCTTGGCCCGTCACCCGCGCGCATTCTCGGATCTTTCACCAGCCGGGCTGGGTTCTTATCAATCCACTCGTTCACGAGCGCGAACTCGAAGAAAGCTTTGACGAGGGAGAGATTTTTGGAGGTGGTGAGCGGGTTCACTCCCCAGCTTTGGCGGAACTCCCGCACATCGGAGGGTGTCCACTGTTCCAGGAAGATGTACCCTTTTGAGGATGAGAATGCCGCCAACTTCCGGCAGATGATCTCGTACTTGCGTCGCGTGTTCACTGCAAGCCGACCGGCATGATCGGAAAGGAACAGGCGAATCGCGCCCTCCATGGTCGTTGGCTGGACTATGGTTTCCGGGATCTCCGGGATCAGCTGGACCGGAGACTCTTCGTCGCCCCACCTCGCTGCGGACTCCCACTGGAAGGCCACGACCTTGGCTTCTTCCCAATCAGTTCGCTTGGTGTTCCGGCGTCGGAATTCGCCGTTAAGGGTGCCAACGGCGTAGATCGGACAGTGGCACTTTTTCCAGCCGCGCCGGAGCTCGTCGCTTTCGTAATTCCGGAGATTGACCGGGTAGCCGCCGGTGCACTTGCCCGCCGTGCGGTGGTGCCGTCGATACAAATTGAGTGGCATCCTGGCGTGATCGTACCACCGGATTGCTCACCATTGCTCACGGATTTTGGTGATTCCCTGTAAGCTATTGATTCTATTATGGCGGAGAGAGAGGGATTCGAACCCTCGTTACAGTTTCCCGTAAACACGCTTTCCAAGCGTGCGCCTTCAACCACTCGGCCACCTCTCCAAGCCCCTGGAGCGGAGGTGTTTCAACCTCCGGGTACTGCTTGCGGCGACTCCGCGCTCGGGAAGGCACTCTGTGAAAGGGTGCTTGCGGGCGGTGTGGCGCAACGTGTCGGGCTGTGGTGCCGCGACACTTCTTTTATCTTAGCAGTTTCTATTTCAAGAGCCAGTCTCGGAAGCGGAGAAGCCAGTCGGGATTTTCGGGGGTGACACTGTCTTGACACCAGGTTGACACCGGACGGCCCAGGGCTCGCTCGAACGCGGCGCGTACTTCGCCGCTCTCGCGGCGCGAGGCGAGCGCGAAATCCTGGGCCAGAGTCACGGGTACGGTTCCCGTAAACGCAAGGCTGGCGGCAGGCGCGGCCGATGCCGGGGCTGCTTTGGTTGACCCGGAACGAACTGCCCGCGCGCCGGCAGCAGGGGCGGCGGGCGGGGCGGCGCAGAAATGCGCCTTCAAGCCTGGGATGGGCGAGCCGAAGATCTGCCCTCTCACGCCGGAGGGGACCGTCGCTTCCACCACGCGAATCTCCATCGGGTAGATGATCCACCCGGCGGGGTCCATGTGGATTTGCGGTTCGATCTTCACGCGCCGCACGTCGGCATCGCGGTCGATCCAGAGGCGGAAGCGGAAGACGGCGTCTTCGCCGGTGGGTGCGATGATGCTGTCGAAGGGCAGCGGGAGCTGCTCGTTGTCGCGCCACAGTTCGGCTTTGGCGAACTCTTCCGGGTTCTGCCCGATGTGCACTTGGAAGGGCCTTCCCGGAGGCCCGGAAACGATCAGGTGGAAGACCGCCCAGGCCTGGCGCGGCAGGGCAGGGGAGAGCACTTCCCGGCCATTGTTACCGGTAGTGTACTCGGAGGTGACGCGCACGCCGGGGATCGATTCTGCGGAGACCGGCCCCACTGCGGCCACCATGCCGGCCAAAAACAAAGCGGGCCATGGAGCACCCGAAAGCACTGCCTGAGCCCGCTTCATGATCATGACCGTTCTGCTCCCTTAGGACAGATCAAACTTCTCGTGGTGCAGCACCGGATCGGAGACCACGGCCACGGGGCGGCCCAGAATCTCCTCGATCTCTTCCAGGTAGCTGTTGCCGGTGGACTTCAATTCCTTGGCCACTTCCGGATTGGTCCGCAGGACGCATTCCTTCTGGTCGGCCACGGCGGCGCGGATTTTGACGGCTTCGCTCAAGATGTCGCCGATGATGGTTTGCACGCTGCGGACGTAGCCGGCGCCCTCGCAGGAGGGGCAGGGCTGGCAGAGCGTGCGCTCCAGTGACTGCTTCACGCGCTTGCGCGTCACCGCCACCAGACCAAAATCGTTGAACTGCAGAATCTTGTAGGGCGCGCGGTCGACGCGCATCGCCTCTTCCAGCGCCTGCATCACCTTCTGGCGATTCTTGCGCTCATCCATGTCGATAAAGTCGATCACGATGATGCCGCCCAAGTCGCGCAACCGGATCTGCCGGACGATCTCTTTCACCGCTTCGATGTTGATCTTGACGATGGTGTCTTCCAGGCGCGCCGTCTTGCCGACAAACTTGCCGGTGTTGATGTCGATGGCCACCAGCGCCTCGGTCTGATTGATGACGATGTAGCCACCGGACTTCAGCCAGACCTTCGGCCGCAGGGCCTTTTCAATCTCGGCCGTGATGTTGAACGAATCAAAAATCGGGGCTTGGCGCGTGTACATCTTGACGCGCGTCACCAGCGACGGCATCATGCGCTGGACGAAGCGGACGGCCGTTTCGTACACCTGCTCGGTGTCGCACCAGATGGACTTGAACTCGTCGGAGAGCTGGTCGCGCAGGATCCGCTCCACCATTTCCAGGTCGTGATAGATCAGCGCGGGCGCCTTCTTGCGCTCGGCCTTTTGGCGGATGTCCAACCACAGGTTGTACAGGTACTGGATGTCGGCGGCGATCTCTTCTTCGGTCTTGCCTTCGCCGGCCGTGCGGATGATGAAGCCTCCGGGGAGGCCTTCGCGATGCTTCAGCAGGATGCGTTTTAGGCGGTGGCGCTCTTCATCGCTTTCAATCTTGCGCGACACGCCGGCATGCTCCACGGTGGGCATGTAGACGCAGTAGCGGCCGGGCAGGGCGATGTGCGAGGTGATGCGCGCACCCTTCTGGCCCAGCGGTTCCTTGGCGATCTGCACCAGCACTTCCTGGCCTTCCTTCAGCAGGTCGGTGATGGAAGGGTGGGGGGCGCGTTCGCGCTCGGGCTTCTCGGCACGCTCCGGCCGCTCGCCGCGCTCGGGGCGCTCGCCACGTTCACCGCGCTCGGGACGGTCACCGCGATCCGTGCGCTCGGGACGCTCCGGACGTTCAGCACGCTGTTCGCCGGGAATTACGACGTCTGCTACGCTCGCGGTGCCTTCCGGCGCACCGGCAGCCACGGGAGCTCCAGCGGGAGCACCTTCGCGGCGCTCACCACGGTTGAAGCGGCCACGGCCACGGCGGCGGCGGCCGCCACGTTCGCGGTCGCCTTCAGGGCGCTGTTCCAGGAAGCGGACGGCGGGCTCGCGCAAGTGGGCGGAGTAGCCCATCGGCTCAAGAGCAGGCTGACCGTCTTCACCAACCGCTTCGCCCGTACCTTCAACGGCGGCGGACTCGGCCAACGCTTCGTCCTCATCGCCCGAGGCTTCACCGAGTTCCAGTTCGGCGGAACCCGCGCCATCGGCATCGACGGGATCGACATCGTCCAGATCACTGAGATCGGACTCCAGCGCCTCACTCTGGCGGGCCAGCGCCTCGGCCGCTTCCTGAGCGCGATCCGCGGCGTCTTCCGCAGCTTCGGCGGAGCCCAAGTGTGATGGCGCGTCCGGTTCAGGGACGGCGGCCAACAGTTCCGGACGCTCGGGGTCTTCCTGGTCGGCCTCGGCTTCCACGCGAGCATCGACAGGGTCAGCGGAATGGTCGGTGATGGTCCCGACCGCGTGCGCCGTGGCGATCACGTCGGCTTCGCCGCTCGGTTCGATCACTTCGCTGGCGGGTTCGCTGACTTCGGTCGGGGCCGAAACCACGTCGCTGGCCGTCTCAGCGATAGCAGGCGCGGCGTCAACGGCAGCGGTGGGAACCTCAACCGCGGCGGCTTCAGGCTCCGGGGCCACTTCCGGGGTGGCGGCAATCGGCGCCGCGGCCACGGGAGCAGCAGCCGGGGAGGCCGCGCGGCGGTACTTCGACAGCGTTTCACCGGGCAACAGGAAGGGCTGTTCTTCCACTTCGGCGGATTCCGCCGCCGGAGCTCCGCTCACTTCGAGTTCGTCGTCCGCCTCATCGTCGTCACCGGCCGCGGCATCTTCGGTGCCCGGCGCAGGGGCGTACTTTGAATCCGGCAGACGGCCTCGATCACCACCACGGCGACGGCAGCGGCGGCGGCCACCACGGCGGTCATCATTGCGGTCTGGCCGGCGCTCACCCGGCGCGCCAGCGGGAGCAGCAGCGGCGCTGCCTTCGGCGGCCACCACGACGCCTTCCGCGGGCGCGGACTCGGCGGAGGGGGCGTCCACTACTGCGGGTTCCCGCGCCAGTTCCGGACGCATCGCCGGTTCCAGCTTCAGCGGTTCCGGGCGCATGGCCGGTTCAGAACGGCGGGAAGGATTGTCCTCACGCCGGCCTTGAGGGCGGCCCCCTTTACGGTCGTCGCCGACGCGATCAAAATCCTCGCCCGATTCTTCAAAAAAGTCGGTGACGTAGAGGAAGGTGTCTCGCTCCAGGCCCAGATCGACAAAAGCCGACTGCATGCCGGGCAGAACGCGCGTAACGCGGCCCTTGTGGATGGATCCGGCCAGCGAGTACTCATTTCCCCGTTGGAAATAGATCTCGCACAATTGACCGTCTTCTAAAATCGCGAGCTTCGTCTCATGACGGCCGCTGGAAATAACTAGTTCCTTGCCCATGGGCAACTCCTTCAACGGGAGACCCGGTTCCTCTAGGGCGGATACACGACGAACGATGGGCCACTAAAACGGGGCCAGGCGCCCAACTCCCTGGCGAAACTTCGTTCATCGGAACCCGGCCGGCGGCGCCCGAAAACCCAGCGCCTGCGTCAGTCCGAGCCAACCCAATAATCCGAAAAAACCTAAAACTGCTTAATTCACGAACCGCCGGAGCCGCACGCTTTGCACCAGCCCCAGCATCAAAAACACACTCAGCAAACTCGATCCGCCGGAACTCATCAACGGCAGGGGAATGCCCACCACCGGCACCCGGCCCACCAACATCCCGACATTGACAAACACGTGGAACAACAATAGCGACCCTACTCCCATGCACACATACAGCCCAGCTCGATCCGGCGCCATCTGTGCGGTCTGGATGATCTGTAGGATCAGCAAAAAATACAATCCTAGCGCCACCACCACGCCGACAAAGCCATGCTCCTCGGCGAAAGCCGCAAACAAAAAATCGGTCAAACTCACCGGCAGAAACCGCAACTGCGTTTGCGAACCACGCGTTACGCCGCGGCCCCAAATTCCACCGTTCCCCACCGCGATCTTCGACTGGATCACCTGATAACCGCGCCCTTTGGGGTCGCCATCCGGGTCCAGAAACGTCGTCAGACGGGCCTTCTGGTATGGTTCCAAAACAAACCACGCGGCCGGCAATAACACCACCGCCACCAAAGCCACCGCCACCACGTGCTGCCAGCGCAACCCCGCCAGAAACACGCACCCGCCCACGATCGGCAGGTACGTCAGCGAAGTCCCCAGGTCCGGCTGGCGATTGACCAGGATAAACGGAATTCCCGTCAGTACGGCCAGCTTCACCAGATCACGGGCTTCCAGCTCGTCCGCCTTTAATTCTGTCAAATACCGGGCGACCAGCAGGATGAGCACTATCTTAACGAATTCCGAGACCTGGATCGTCATGCCCGCAATCGGAATCCAGCGGCGCCCGCCCAACAGGCGCGGACCCACAATAAACGTCACCACCAGCAAAGCAATCGAGATGAAGTACATCGCCGGCACGCGGCCCAGCAGCGAATGATAATCGATCTGCGCCACGATCATCATCATGCCCACGCCCACGGCCGTGAACAGCACGTGCTTCCACCAGGCGCTCTTGTAGTCGGTGTTGAGCGTGGCCGAATAGATCTCCAGCACCCCAAGGCCGCAAATGATCAGCACAATGATGATCAGCGTCCAATCGAGATCGCGGATCGAGCGGTAGGAGGCCATTAGCGCAGCAGCTCCCGGGAGAACATCGCCTGGGCCAGCGTCTTGGCCGGCTCCGGCGGCGTCATCCGCGTCTTCTTGTCGAAGTAGGCTTTGATCACGTCCCGCACAATGGGTGCGGCCAGATTGCCGTGCTCGCCCGCCTCAAACATGGCGACGACAATGATCTCCGGCGACTTGTTGGCAAAACCGACAAACCACGCGGTATCCTTCAGGTCCTTGCCGGCCGAGGATTTCAAGTAGTCGTTTGAAGCCAGCTGCGCCGTCCCGGTCTTGCCGCATACCTCAACCCCGGCCAACCGCGCGCGAACGCCCGTGCCGCCTTCGTTCACCACGCCATACATGCCATAGACCACTTGATTGACGTTATCCAAGTTCAGCTCCGCGCGCCGCGCCGGAGCTTCGGTGCCGCGGCGCCGCACCAGATGCGGCTTTTGCCAGACGCCGCCCGTGGCCATGCCGCCGATCGCTGACGCCAGCTGGATCGGCGTCACAATCAGCGCGCCTTGGCCGATCGAAACCGAGATGGTCTCACCGGCGAACCATTTCTGCCGGTAGGCCCGCATCTTCCACTTGGTCGACGGCACCAGGCCGGAGGCTTCATGCGGGATGTCGACGCCGGTCTTTTGTCCCAGGCCCACCAACTCGGCATACTGCGCGATGGTATCGATGCCCATCTTGTTGCCCAGCGCGTAGAAGTAGACGTCGCAGGATTGGGCCAGGGCTCTGTGCAGCTCCACGTGGCCGTGGCCACCCTTCTGGTGGCACTTGAACGGACGGCCATACCAGTTGGCGACGCCAGAGCAGCTGGCGGAGAAGCCTTCGGAGATCGCTCCCGTTTCGAGACCCGCCAATGCCATGATCGGCTTAAACGTGGACCCCGGGGCCAGTTGCGCCTGCACCGCGCGGTTCAATAGCGGCTTGTCTGGGTCCTGGATGATGGTGTTCCACAGCTTGGTCGGAATGCGGCCCGCGAACGCATTCGGGTCAAACGCCGGGCGCGAGACCATCGCCAATACCTCGCCCGATCGCGGGTCGAGAGCCACCACCGCCCCGCGGCGGCCTTCCATCGACAGCTCCGCCACGGCCTGCAAATCAAGGTCGAGCGTCAATTGCAACGGCTGGCCCGGCTTTGCTTCCTTATTTTCGAGCACCTGCCGCTCATTGCCCATGTTGTCCACCAGCACCCGGCGCTGGCCGTCGGTGCCCATCAGCATCTCGTTGTACTGCTTCTCGATGCCGTCCTTGCCGATCACGTCGCCTTGCTTGTACTTGATGAACTCCGGCTGGTCCAGCTCCGGCTCGCTGATTTCACCGACATAGCCGATCACGTGCGCCGCCAAGCCATCGCGCGGATACAAGCGCCGCTGCGTGTGGATCAGTTCCATTTCCGGAAAGGTGTCCTGGTTGCGGTGCGCTTCGACAAACGAGATGTCGCCGGGCGTCAGCTCGTCTTTGATGATGATCGGCTCATAGCGCGGGCGCTTCTTGTAGCGGGCCAGGCGCTGGGTGAGCTCCGTCAGGTCCAGGTTCAACCCTTCGGCGATGTTCTTCAGGTGATCTTCCTTCAGGTTTTCCCGCGACAGCAGCAGCGAAAACGACGAGTGGTTGTCGACAATCACCCGCCCATCACGATCGAGAATTTTGCCCCGCGGTGCCAAAATCGGCCGGCTCTTGATGCGGTTGCGTTCCGCCGCCTCGGCGTAGATGCTCTCTTTTACCACCTGCAGTTCCCAGAACCCGCTGATCAAAAAGATAAAGATGGCCAGCGCGGCATAGTGGAAAAAGGTGAGCTTGGCCGCAATCACTTTCGTGTCGTCCGTCAGCAGCGGGCGATCAGAAAACGAGCTCGGGCGGCTTTGAGGAAAAAGGTTCAAGGGTGGAAACCCAATTCCTAGTCTAGCGAAGACCGGTGAAACAGATGCTGCTTGATCGGCACAAATCTTTAGAATTAGAGAAAAATACGCATGGTTACTTTTGCCGGATTCTGGCGTCTAGTTGAATAGAGGTTTTGCGCCTCCCAAATTGCGCCAGATGAGCATGATCTCCCGAGTTTCGGCCATTGCGTGGGGCATCAGCTGGGCCGCCGCAGCTGCTTTTCTGTGCGTTCCGGCCGCGGCTCAGCAGGCCCAGTTGCGCCCGGCGCCGCTGGCGCGTTTCTCCAATCCGCCCGATTCCAATAGCCCGGCTTTTTGGCGCGACGGCCAGTTCCACCTGTTCACTTCCGGCGGTTTTCCCCTCCGGGCCCAGGGGCCGGACCAGTTTGCGCAAAGCGCACCCGTCGCCGTTGAAGTATCCACTCGGGATCACTACCCGCTGTGGTTTGAAGCGATCTATGCCGATAGTGACGGCACTCTCTACGCCTGGTATCACCACGAACCACGCGGCGTTTGCCCGGAGAGCACGCTGACCGCTCCGCAGATTGGCGCAGCCGTTTCCACCGACGGCGGATTGAATTTTGTGGACCTGGGTATTGTGCTGACGGCGGGCGATCCGCCGGATTGCAGCTCCCCCAACGGCTACTTTGCGGGTGGGCACGGCGACTTTTCTGTGATTGTCGACCGTCCGCAGGAGTACTTCTACTTCCTGTTCAGCAACTACGCGGGGGACCAGGCGCGGCAAGGGGTGGCGATGGCGCGGATGCCGTTCGCGGACCGGGCCCACCCGGTGGGCCGCGTCAACAAGTACTTCGACGGCCAATGGACAGAGCCGGGCTTAGGTGGTCGCCTCACCGCGATTCTCCCCGCGCGGACATCGTGGCAAAGCCGCGAAACCGATGCCTTCTGGGGACCCAGCGTCCACTGGAACACGCATCTGGAAAGCTACGTGATCCTGCTGAACCGCAGCTGCTGCGAGCCTGGTTGGCCCACTGAAGGTATCTATGTGATGTTCAACCCTGACCTGTCCAACCCGGAAGGCTTCTCTGAGCCGGCGAAACTGCTGGACCGTCCCGCGGCTCCCAATCAGTGGTACCCGCAGGTGTTGGGACTGGAAGAAGGCGGCACCGACCGGCTGGCTGGGCGGGTGGCCCGGTTCTACCTGCAAGGCAATTCCGACTGGGAGATCGTCTTCCTGCGGCCCGAAGAACTGACCGAAGAGCCCGAACCAGAGAGGCCGGAACCCGAGAAGCCGGAACCGTAAGCCCCTTACGCCAGCGCCACGTCCTCTTGCCGCAACCGGTCGAGCATGACAAACAACGGCAAGCCGACAGCAGCATTCAGCACGCCCACCACCAGCGTCTGGCCCAGATCAAAGCCCACCTGCTGGCTTAACAGCGCTCGGGAGAGCACCCAGTAAAAGAACTGGTGAAAGAAGTAGAAAAAGAAGCCCAGGATCAGCCGGATGGCCGGGTTCTCCACATCAAAGCGCTGGCTGACCGACGCCGCGAAGTAGCCCACTAGGGTTTTCACAATGCCGAACATCCCCATCGGCAAATGGCTGAGCGAATCCTGCGCCAACCCAATCACCGCGCCGATCAAGGTGCCCGCGATCGGCTGCCGCCGCATCAGCGAAAAATAGACCGTCACCAGCAACGGCAGTTCCAGGTTGGCCGCGCTCTCGACAAAGCGCGGCACGTAAACCTGGAACAGCACCGCCAGCAGCGGCACCAACAGAAACACCGCCGGACCGTACCGCGACGCTGCCTTGCGCCGGCCAATTCCAGGGATGATGGCTTCGCTGTACTCGCTCATCGGGGTGCCGGGGTTTTCACGGTGGGTGCCGGAGGCTTCACACCGGGTGTTGGGGGGGTGACACCGGATGCTGGAGGGGTGCCCGGGGAAGCCGCCGGGGGATTCGCCACCGCGGGACGGCTTCCGTTGGGCGGCGTTACGGGCTCCTTGGTGGCGCCCGCCGCGGCCGACGCTGCGGGATTGGGAGGTTTCACGCCGCCGGCTGTGGCCCCTGGTGCCGTCCCTGCCGGGCTGGTACCGGGTGCAACCGGAGCGGGCGCGGTCTGGTTATAGTTGGGCGCCGTCATCCCTTCGCCATACTTGTGGGCTTGCGCTTCGCCGATGGCGCGATACTTTTGCCGCAGACGGTCGGCGTCCGTGGACAGGGGTTGCGCTCCGCCGTCGGGTGCAGCCAGCCCCGGCTCCGTGCTCGCATCCGCGGGCGGCGGAGGCAGCAGCTTCATCGGCTGATTCACCGCCGAGACATCATCGGGGATCTGCTGGTGGATGCCTTCCACCACGATCAGCACCTCTTCCAAGCCATGCTGGAAGCCGCTGGGGATGAGGTAGATCTCGCGGAACGTCGTGCCCTGTTTGGCCACGCTGACTTGGCCCACCGGCAGGCCCTTGGGGAAGACGCGATCGTCGCCCGAGGTGAAGAACCATTCGCCCTGGTCCACCTTCTGCTCCAGCTGCACGTAGTCCACCAGACAGTCGCCGCGCCCCTGGCCCTTCAGCGTGCCGTGGACCCGGTTAGTTTGCGACACCACGCCGGCCGCAAAGGAAGGGTCGGTGATCAGCTGCACTTGGGCGGCCGTGGGATAGCTGGCAATCACTTTGCCGACAATGCCGTCCGGCGTCAGCACGGCCATGCCCTTCAGCACGCCGCTGGTAAAGCCGCGATCGACAAAGACCACTTTGGCGTTGGCCCCGGTGCTGGAGCCGATTACGCGGGCGGCCACGGTCTTGGACGGTGCGCTCTTTTGGAAAACGGCCAGCGCCTCGGCCCGCTGCGCGGTGGAAAGCTCGCTGCGCAGATACTGGTTGTCCATCTTCAACCGGCCCAGCTCTTCTTTCATGCGCCGGTTCTCAGCTTGCGCGCCCGATAGGACCACGTAGTTACTGAAAAAGTCCGACGTGCTGGAACGGATGCCTTCAAGGACGCGCGCCAGCGGCGTCACCGCCTCAACGGACCAGACGCGGATCAGCCGCACATCGCCGCCTGTCTTCACCTGATAGGCAAGCAGCACCAACTGCGCCAGGATCGTAATCACCAGCACAGTCAAGCTCCGGTATCGGTGCAGCAGAAAGTCCATGGAGGCCGAGAAGAGAAGCCCGCCGCGCAGCGTCTCACCGGCGTAAAGCTCCTCATTGTGATGCTAACCGATACGGCGGGCCTCAGGTACCGCTCCGCCACCAATTTCTGTGGCCGGAGTTCTGCGCGCGCTTCGAGGAAGGCCCGCGCGCGCTACTCGATGGCGATGCGGCGCAGCAGCTTGAAGTCGGTGAGCATCTTGCCCGTGCCCAGCACCACGCTGGCCAGCGGATCTTCGGCGATCGAAACCGGCAGGCCGGTCTCTTCCCGGATGCGCTTGTCGAGATTCTTGATCAGCGCGCCGCCACCGGTGAGCACGATGCCGCGGTCGCTGATGTCAGCTGACAATTCCGGCGGCGTGCGTTCCAGCGCGACGCGGATGGCGTTCATGATGGTGGCGATGCATTCGCTCAACGATTCGCGGATCTCTTTGTCGTCGATGGTGATGGTGCGCGGCACGCCCTCGATCAGGTTGCGGCCCTTGATCTCCATCGTGATCGGCCGGTCCAGCGGGTAGGCGCTGCCCACGGTGATCTTGATCTGTTCCGCCGTACGCTCGCCAATCAGCAGGTTGTACTTGCGCTTCAGATACTGCATGATGGCGTCGTCCATCTCGTTGCCCGCCACGCGGACCGAACGGGAATAGACAATACCCGATAGCGAAATCACAGCCACGTCGGTGGTGCCGCCGCCAATGTCGACCACCATGTTGCCGGAAGGTTCCGTAATCGGCAGCCCGGCGCCGATAGCGGCCACCATGGCCTGCTCCACCAGATGCACTTCGCTCGCCTTGGCGCGGTAGGCCGAATCGATGACGGCGCGCTTTTCCACCTGCGTGATTTCGCTGGGGACGCCGATAACGATACGGGGGTGTACCAGCACTTTGCGGCCGTGCGCCTTCTGAATGAAGTAGTTCAGCATGCGCTCGGTCACCTTAAAGTCGGCGATCACGCCGTCCTTCATGGGCCGGATGGCCACGATGTTGCCGGGCGTGCGGCCCAGCATCTCCTTGGCCTGCATGCCGACGGCTTCCACCTCACCCGTGGTCTTATTGATGGCCACGATGGAAGGCTCATTCACTACAATTCCCTTGCCCCGCGCGAAGACAAGCGTATTGGCCGTTCCGAGATCGATGGCCAGGTCGGACGAGAATAAGCTAAATAAGGACCGATAATTCATTGAAAGTGGTACAACTTCTAAGGGGCGTGCTCGCTGGCGTCTAAGCTGCGGGCTCTATCGACTGGGAACATCGAAGCGCGGGGGCGCAGCGAAACCCGGAATCACTCCCAAGACTAACACATGCGCCGTCGATCGTTCATACAAGGGGGCCTGGCCGCGGGCCTCGTCTCCACCGCTTGCCAAAAGAAAAAGAGCCGTGGTTTCAGTGGTTTCGCGTTTGTCTCGAACTATGAAGGGCAAGCGATCGCCGTCGTCGATCTCCAGACCTTTACCGTTGTCCGCCACATCCATTTAGGCCAGTCGCCCACTTCCTTGCTGGCCCACCCCTTCCGGCCCAGCGTCCTGGCCCTGACGCCCGCCACCGGCACCTTACACCGGATCGACCTGGGGACCATGGCCGTCGAAGTCTCGCGCGCCTTCACCCGCACCGCCACCGCCATGCGCCTGGACCCCAGCGGCAATTCGCTGTGGCTGCTGGCGCCCGCCGAACGGAAGCTGGTCCGGATCCGCCTGGACACGCTCGACCCCGACGCCATCATTGCCCTCCCGGAAGGCTGCCGCGACATCGACATTGCTCCGGAAGATGGCCTGCCCTATGCCGCCGTCAACCTGGGCGACACCGGCCGCGTCGCCTTGATGAACCTCACCACGCGCAAAGTGCAGTACGAGCTGAAGGTGGGCGCCAAGACCGGCCCGATCCAGTTTTTGAAGAATGGCAAACTACTGCTCGCCGGCAGCCCGGCGGACCAGCTGCTGGTGGTGTTCGACGTTGCCACCGGCCAGCGAGTGGTGGAGCTGCCGCTGTCGCTGAAGCCCGAGCGGTTCTGCTTCAAACAAGACGGCGGCCAGCTGTTCATCACCGGCGCCGGGCAGGACGCGGTCGCGGTGGTCTACCCGTTCCAGACCCAGGTGGCGGGCACCATTCTGGCCGGGCACGAACCCGGCGCCATGGCCACCTCGCTGAACCCCGACTTTCTGTTTGTCGCCAACCGCGCCTCGGGCGAAGTCACCGTGCTCGATATCCAGACCCAGAAAGTCCGCGCCGTCGTCCCCGTCGGCCAGGACCCGGACTATATCTGCATCACGCCCGATAACAACTTCGCCCTCGTGCTCAACCGCCGCTCCGGCGACATGGCCGTCATCCGAGTCGATGCGATGGCCGGCCGCCGGACCAAGGCCGGGCCGCTGTTCACCATGATCCCGGTGGGCTCGATGCCGGTGGCGGCGGTGGTGGTGGAGGTTTAGGGGGGCGATGGGTCAGGCAAATAAGCCTTAACAGCCCAGAGTGTCAAGCTTTACGGACGAGCATTTACTGGGGAAGCTTAAGGCGAATACGCATCGCCTGTTCTGATACTTTAAACAAGGCGGCCAGCGTTGCGGGGTCTGCACCCACAGAATTGATGTAGCGGCTGATCAGGGGCATGGGCATTAGTATGTCTGCAGCCAGTTGATTGGCCTCCACTTCTTCCCACGTTGACAAATTCCGGCTACGATACATGCCATCATCGGTAAGAGACGCACCAATCTTGTCCTTATGAAGGAGAAAGTGGGCGATCTCATGTGCTACCGTGAAACGGCGCCGGACAAAAGGATCGGAGGCACGAACGATCACGCTGTAGCCAGAACTGCCGCCGAACTCGCTATCGAGGCAGATCTTGCCCGAAACGCCGACCGGTAGTTCATCATCTTCCCAGACTTTCAGTCCCAAGCTCTCCGCCAATTCCGTAACGTTGACGGGGGCATACTGTTGAAAGGCCTCAATCATGTTGCGCTGGTCACTGCGGATTGTCATGTTTACGTCCAGTCTTCTTCTGATAAGGCTTGCCGACGGTTTCTTTCGCCTTTGTTTCGCTCACTTCTGGTTTGATTGTATCCTGTTCCTGTGCGGGTTGGGAAGCGACCATTTCTTGCGAAGCCTTCCAATCGTCAACTGCGGACGCGGCGTACTGGCGCACTTCTTGGGCGATGAAGGCCGTAATCTCCGGTCCCTTCAGGAATGAAGCCGTCGCCTCGCGGCTGGCTTTCTGTGAGATTTCAAGCACACCTTTCCGGATTGCCGCATAACCCCATATCGCAGCAACCCCGACCATCACTCCAACTGCGGTGACGATCAAGGCGGCGGCTGAAATGACGACCGTGAGAAACGTCATGAGGATCGTGAAGATATCCGTAAAAGACAAAGGGGGCGGCGGCAGAGCCGGCGGCCCGGGCATGGGAGGTAAGTTAAGCACGTGACAAACCGTAATCTTATGCTACACGCCGCTCACCATGGCTGACTTTGCCTCGGTAGCGTAGCGACGCCTTCAATCGAATAGAATGCAGGCATGACCCGTTCGCTCCTCCGCCTCGCACTCCTCTCACTCCTGCTCACCTCCGCCTGGGCCGCCAGCCCGTTTGAAGGGCGCTGGAACTTTAATCTCTCGACACCGGCGGGCAATCGCGCCAGTTGGCTCGGCATCACGGAGAAGGGCGGGCAACTGGAGGTCTGGTATCAGCCCACGGGCGGCAATGTCTACCTGGTGAAGGACGTAAAGGTGGAGGGCGGCAAGCTGATCCTGCCGCTGGTGAGTGCCACCGCGAAGCGCCCGGCCGTCAGCTGGGAACTCTCCGTGGCGGGCGGGGAACTGAGAGGCATCCAGAAGCGGGCCGAGGAAACAATCAACTTGACCGGCGTCCGCGCCCCATCGCTGAAGCGCAGCGCCCCCAAGGCCTGGAGCGCGCCGGAGCCGCTGTTCAATGGCAAGGACTTGACTGGCTGGTCACCGCTCGGCGACCCCTCCAAGAGCCACTGGGTGGTGAAAGATGGCCTGCTGGTGAATGAAGATCACGGCGCCAACCTCAAATCTGAACGCAAGTTTGAAGACTTCAAGCTGCACTTCGAAGTGAACTGCCCGGACCATGCCAACAGTGGCTTCTACTTGCGCGGCCGCTATGAAGTGCAGCTCGAATCCGAGCCGCTCTCGGCCAACCCGCTCGAACGGCGCATCGGCTCCGTCTATGGCCGCATCGCGCCCAAGACCGAACTGCCGCGCCGTCCGGGTGAGTGGGATGTCTTTGATATCGAACTGGTCGGCCGCACCGTCACCGTCGTCCGCAACGGCGTCACCACCATCGACCATCAAGAGATCGAAGGCATCACTGGCGGTGCCCTGGATGCCAACGAAGCCGAGCCCGGCCCGTTCTACATCCAAGGCGACCACACCGGCGGCCTGAAGTTCCGCAACATCACCGTGGCCGTTCCGAAGAAGTAAGGGCTGCCTAGTGTACTGCGTCACACGGATCGAGTATTATCCAATGCGGAGCGGGCGCGTTTGACTTTTTCGAGGATGTCGGTCGCCTTGGCGGTCCAGATGAAGGGTTTGGGTTGGGTATTGTG
>JAPKYZ010000035.1 GCA_026394055.1 Acidobacteriota bacterium | reverse complement strand
CCCTCGAATTCCAAAAAAATTCAGCGGTTGGTTTTTTTGTCGCTTTACGATTCGGGTTTGAACACTAGATTTTTGGATGCCCATGTAGCTCAGTTGGTAGAGCACGTCCTTGGTAAGGACGAGGTCACCGGTTCAATCACGGTCATCGGCTCCAGAATTTCTTAAAACTCCGACAAGAGGCAGGTTCGTATAGTCCATTGCGAAGGAAAAATTTGATCGATCGAAGCCGCACTGCAATGTGGGGACGATTGGACACATCGATCACGGGAAGACGACGTTGACGACGGCGATCACCAAGACGCTGGCTAAGCACAATCCGAAGGTGTCGTTCCGGAGCTTTGACTCGATCGACAATGCGCCGGAAGAAAAGGCTCGTGGTATCACGATTGCCGCGTCGCACGTGGAGTATGAGACGGCGAACCGTCACTACGCGCACGTCGACTGCCCCGGCCACGCGGACTACATCAAGAACATGATCACCGGTGCGGCGCAGATGGACGGCGCCATTCTGGTGGTGGCGGCCACCGACGGCCCGATGCCCCAGACGCGGGAGCACATTCTGCTCGCCCGCCAAGTGGGTGTGCCGTACATCGTTGTCGCTTTGAACAAGGTTGACATGGTGGAAGACGCCGAACTGCTGGAGCTGGTGGAGTTGGAAGTGCGCGAGCTGCTGTCGAGCTATCAGTTCCCGGGCGACGATCTGCCGGTGATGAAGGTGTCGGCGCTGGGTGCGTTGAACAGTGAGCCGCAGTGGGAAAAGTCGATCGACGAGCTGATGGATGCCGTTGACAAGTACATCCCGCAGCCGGAGCGCGTGACCGACAAGCCGTTCCTGATGCCGATCGAAGACATCTTCTCGATCCAGGGCCGTGGCACGGTGGTGACGGGCCGCATCGAGCAGGGTATCTGCAAGGTGGGCGAGGAAATGGAAATCGTCGGCTTCTCGGATACGAAGAAGACGGTGGTGACGGGCGTCGAAATGTTCAAGAAGCTGCTCGACGAAGGTCGGGCGGGCGACAACGTGGGCTTGCTGCTGCGCGGTATCGAAAAGGATGCCGTGGAGCGTGGTCAGGTGCTGGCCAAGCCGGGTTCGATCAAGCCGCACAAGAAGTTTAAGGGCGAAGTTTACGTGCTGAGCAAAGAAGAAGGCGGCCGTCACACGCCGTTCTTCAACGGCTACCGTCCGCAGTTCTACTTCCGGACGACGGACGTAACGGGCGTGGCGCACCTGCCCGCCGGGACCGAGATGGTGATGCCGGGCGACAACGTGCAGATGGAAATCGAGCTGATTACGCCGGTGGCCATGGACAAGGGCCTGCGCTTCGCCATCCGCGAAGGCGGCCGCACGGTGGGCGCGGGTACGGTGTCGGAGATTGTGAGCTAGTCTTTCCGCCTTGGCGCGGTGAGCTAGTACTAAAGTTCAGTAGCAGGCCGCCCTCGGGCGGCCTTGCTTTACGTGAAAGTCCGTCGCAAAAGAGTTACACTGTAGGAGCGTACGAAGAAGTAGGGGCATAGGCTAACGGTAAACCTGCGGTCTCCAAAACCGCCTTTGGGGGTTCGAATCCCTCTGCCCCTGCCATCCCGCCGCTCGTCAATTGGAATCATGCAAAACGAAAATCAATCAGCCAAAGGTGCGGACGTCACCGCAACCAGCCCGGCAACGGGCGTAATGGCATGGCCGCAGCAGATCAAGGACTACTCGGGCGAGCTCCAAATGGAGATGCGCCGGGTGACCTGGCCCAGCTGGAACCAGGTGCGTGCCACCACCACCGTGGTGATTGTCTCGGTGTTTGCCTTTTCGGCCTACTTCCGGGTGGTCGATTTTCTGGTAGAGCGGGGCGTGGCCCGCATTTTCTCGACGTTTACGCGCTAGAGGTAGTCCGTGCCCGAATTTGAAGACATCCCGCAGGAAGACACTGGCGTAGCCATTGCTGACGCCGAAGTGCCGTCGGAGTTGGACCCAGAGTCGGGTGAAGCCGTTGAGGCCGCCGCGGCGCCCGCCGGTCCGGAACAGCACTGGTTTATCATCCACACCTATTCGGGTTTTGAGAACAAGGTGGCCGAATCGCTCCGCACGCGCTCGCAGGCATTTGGTTTTGCGGACCGCCTGGGCCAAGTGCTGATCCCCACTGAAGAAGTGGTGGAGCTGAAGAACGGCAAAAAGACCACCTCCAAGCGGATGCTCTATCCCGGTTACGTCATGGTGCAGATGACCATGGACGAGGATATGTGGCACCACGTGAAGGAAACTCCCCGCGTGACCGGTTTTGTGGGCGGCGGGCGACTTCCGCTGAGCGTCCGCGCCCGAAGGTCAGCTTCGAGAAGAACGAGAATGTCCGCATCATCGATGGGCCGTTCAACAACTTCTCGGGCAAGGTGGACGAAGTCAATCCGGAGCGCAATACGCTGCGCGTGATGGTAACGATTTTTGGCCGGTCGACGCCGGTGGAACTCGACTTCTTGCAGGTCGAAAAGATTCAATAACAGAGATTTTAGAGCAGGTAGCAAATGGCAAAGAAAGTAACTGGGCAGGTAAAGCTGCAAATTCCCGCTGGCAAAGCAACGCCGGCTCCTCCGGTCGGTACGGCCCTGGGTCCGCAGGGCGTCAACATCATGGAGTTCTGCAAGGCCTTCAACGCGAAGACCTCGGCGAAGGATCAGGAAGGTCTCATCATCCCCGTGGTGATCACCATCTACTCCGACCGCAGCTTCACCTTCATCACCAAGACTCCGCCGGTGGCTATTCTGATCAAGCGCACTCTTAACCTGGCCAAGGGTTCGGCTGAGCCCAACAAGAACAAGGTGGGCAAGATCACTTACAAGCAGATGGAAGAGATCGCCAAGATCAAGATGCCCGACTTGAACTGCTTTACCGTGGAAGCCGCCGTTGAACAGGTGCGTGGCGCCTGCGTCTCGATGGGCGTCGACGTTATCCAGTAGTCCCGCCGGGGCGCTTACGAGCGCTGCGGTGATTTTGAAAGCCCCGTGCCCGCAATGGCTCGGGGCTTTTGGCGTTTTGCGGGCTGCTCCAGTTTCTCCCCTCGGAGCTGATGCTATGGCATCATGACGGTATGAACGCCGCGCTCAAGAATGCCCTGGCCACGCTCCGCCACCACGAGGGCGAACTACGCGCGTTGGGCGTGCAGCATGCCGCGGTCTTCGGGTCCGTCGCTCGCGGTGAGAATGGACCGGATAGCGATGTCGATGTCCTGATCGAGTTGGACCGGGCCTGCCCCATGGGCCTGTTCGAGTATTCCCGGCTCAAGCTCCACCTGGCCGGTATGTTTGATGGCTCCGCGGATATCGTCAATCGCCGCACCTTGAAACCTCTTCTGCGGGAGAGCATTCTCCTCGGCGCGGTCGATGCCTTCTAAAAGCCCGGCCCAACGCGGACCAGGTGCCCCTCAATGCGCGATGGCGGGCCCGAAGAATAGCCGGTTGCGGCCGGTGTGCTTGGCTTTGTACAACGCCTGATCGGCCTCTTCCAGCACGTCGGCCACGCTATGGTGCCGGCGAGGGTCGATGACGACGCAGCCTAGTGAGATGGTGGCGGGTACGGTGCGGCCGTCTCGCGTGATGTGGGGATCGTTGGCGACGGCCTGGCGGAGCCGCTCCGCCACCAGGTGGAGATCAGCCGATTCCGTGATCCGGGCGATGGCGATGAACTCATCGCCTCCAAAGCGGCCCACAAAGTCGCTGGAACGGACCGCATAGCGCAGCGCGCTGGAGATGGTCTGCAAGACGGCGTCGCCGGCCACATGGCCAAAGGTGTCGTTGATCGCCTTGAAATGATCGACGTCCACAAAGATCACCCCGATCACCAGCTGGCCCGCGGCGCTCACCCGGAACACATTCTCCAGATAGGCGTCCGTGCAGGCGCGGTTGGCGACACCGGTCAGCGGGTCGCGTTGCGAATCCGCCAGCAGCGTGGCCGTGCGGGATTCCAAGCGGGCGACCGATTCCTGCAGGTTGGCGATCTCTTGAGATGTGCGCAAGCCCAGCCGCAGCAGGGCCTCCTGCGCTTGCTCCCGCACCCGGTCATGATCCTCGCTGTCCAGCCGTACGTCGAACAATGGCGTGGCCTCGCGGGCTGTTTCCACCAGCCGGGTCATAAACAGGCCCGTGTTCAAGGCCAGTTGGGGCCAGTAGCGGCCCAGATCTCGCTCTAGCAGCTCCGAACTGGCCGTCAGGTCCTTTTCCCACCGGTCCGCGAATCGGCCCGATAGCGCGACAATGCGGGCCAGCGGAGCTGCTTCGCCGGAGCCGTCATCGCCCAGCGCCAAGGGATCGTGACTGGCCTCCACCACGTCCGCCAGAATCGGCGGCATGCCCCAGCGCCGCAGCAGCCAGCCTCCGACGGCGGCGTGGTCGGCCCCGAAAGCACGGTGCTCCAGTTCGCACAAACGGTCGTGATCGTTCGAGGACTCTTTCTGGAGGGCGCCGTACTCATCGCCGAATGCCGTGGCCAGCGCCAGCATGCCCATGTCTTGCAACAGACCGCACAGGAGCGCTTCGTCGGCCAGCTTAAAGCCGATTTCCGTGCTGAAGCTGCGAGCGGCCAGGCCGGAAAGAACCGAGCGCCGCCACAAGGACTGCAGTCCGGTTTGCTGGGCCTTCTGGCCAAAGTCCGACAGCGAGAACGTCAACACCATGGTCCGGACAGCATTGATGCCCAGCAGACTCAACGCATTGGGGATGCTGGTGATCTCTTTCCGCACCGCCAGCAGCGGAGAATTCACCACCTTGATCAGCCGGGCCGCCATGGCCGGGTCCCGCGAGATGGCGCTCGAGATCGCCATCAGGTCCAGGTCCGGCCCCTCGCACAGCTCGAGAACCCGGATCGCCACCGCGGGCAGGCTGGGTAGGCCGGTACAACGCTGGAGCCGTTCGGTTAGGGCGGGGCGCATAGTCTCTCAAAGCGCATATCGGAGTGCAGCTTTCCGGCATGAGCCCGGACTCGATGGCCGGGCCGAAACTGGTGCTGCCGTTCATGAGCCGTTACAATGAAAGTCTCCCCCGAGGCGTAGTCCAGCTATGTCCAATACGCCCTTCGTTCACCTCCATTGCCACACCGACTATTCGCTGCTTGACGGCGCGTGCGAGATTTCTCAGTTGATGAAGGTGGCCGAGCAGCAGAAGATGCCGGCCATCGCCATGACCGATCACGGCAACCTATTCGGCGGCGTCGAGTTCTACAACAAGGCGCACGAAAAGGGCATCCACCCGGTGATCGGTTGCGAAATGTACGTCACGCAGAAAGGCGTGGCGGACCGGTCGGAATCGAACCGCTACAACCACCTGGTGCTGCTGTGCGAGAACCAGGAAGGCTACCGCAACCTGATCCAGCTGGTCTCGAGCGGCTATCTGGACGGCTTCTACTACAAGCCGCGGATCGACAAGGATCTGCTGGCCCGGCACTCCAAGGGCCTGATCTGCCTGTCAGCCTGCCTGCGCGGCGACTTGAACGAAGCGCTGATGGACAACAAGTACGATGAGGCGCGCCGCCTGGCGTACGAGTACCAGGACATGTTCGGGAAGAACAACTTCTTCCTCGAAATTCAGGACCACGGCCTGGACAAGGACCGGATCCTGATCCCGGAGCTGAAGCGTCTCGCGCTCGATAGCGGCATCCCGCTGGTGGCCACCAATGATGCGCACTACCTGACGCATGGCCACGCCCGATCGCACGAGATCATGCTGTGCATCCAGACCGGCAAGACGATCTCGGACGTCAACCGGATGCGCTTTGACACCGAAGCGTTCCATATCCGTAGCAAGGCCGAGATGGAGGCGCTGTTCGGGGATACGCCGCAGGCGCTGGACATCACCTGGGAGATCGCGCAGCGCTGCCAGCTGAAGCTCGAAAAAGTGAAGGAGCCGTTCCCCCGGTTCCCGATCCCGCCGGAACACTCGATCGACAGCTATTTTGAGTGGGTGGCGCGGCAGGGCTTTGAGACCCGCCTGCATCGCCTCCAGCTCGATGCCGATCGCGGGATGCTGAAGCACCCGATTGAGGCCTATCGCGAGCGGCTGAACCTGGAAATCAAGCTCATCCAGCAGATGAAGTTTTCCGGCTACTTCCTGATCGTCTGGGACTTTATCCGCTACGCCAAGGACCGCAAGATCCCCGTGGGTCCGGGTCGCGGCTCGGCCGCCGGGTCACTGGTGGGCTACTCGATGGCCATCACCGACGTCGACCCGCTGCAATACGGCCTGCTGTTCGAGCGCTTCCTCAACCCGGAACGCATTTCGATGCCCGACATCGACATCGATTTCTGTACGCGCGGCCGCGGTGAGGTGATCAAGTACGTCACCGAAAAGTATGGCCGTGAGCAGGTGGCGCAGATCATCACCTTCGGCACCTTGGGCGCCAAGGCCGCCATCAAGGATGTGGCCCGGGCGCTGGAGTTGACGTTTGCGGAATCGGACAAGCTCACCAAGCTGGTGCCGGGCGTGCTGAACATCAAGCTGGACGAAGCGATGAAGCAGGAGCCGGGCTTTGATGAGGCGGCAAAGAAGGACCCGCGCGTCCGCGAAGTGCTGGACGTCGCGCTGCGCCTGGAAGGCATGTCGCGCAACGCCAGCGTCCATGCGGCGGGCGTCGTCATCTCTCCGGTCCCGCTGAAGACCATCGTCCCGCTGTATAAGACGAACAAAGACGAAATTGTCACCCAGTACGACATGAGCGGCTTGGAAAAGCTGGGCCTGCTCAAGATGGACTTCCTGGGGCTGACAACGCTGACCATCATCGACGATGCCCAGAAGCTGATCCTGAAGTATCGCGGCGTGGATATTGTGCTGGATCAGTTGCCGCTGGACGACGAGAAGACCTACCAGCTGTTCACCGATGCCTTTACGGCGGGTGTGTTCCAGTTTGAATCGCCGGGCATGCGCGACGTGCTGCGGCGCTACCGGCCATCGCGCCTGGAAGACCTCTGCGCGCTGAACGCGCTCTACCGGCCGGGACCGCTGAAGGGCGGCGTGGTCGACGACTTCATCAACCGTAAACACGGGCTTTCGGAAGTGATCTACGATCCGCCGATCCTGAAGCAGATTTTGGAAGAGACCTACGGCGTCATGCTCTACCAGGAGCAGGTGATGCAGGTGGCCAACCTGATGGCCGGCTATTCGCTCGGCGAAGCCGACATGCTGCGCCGCGCCATGGGTAAGAAGAAGGCCGAAGAGATGGCCGCCCAGCGGGATCGCTTCATGTCGGGCGCCAAGGAAAAAGGCTTTGCGCCGAAGAAGGCCGAGAAGATCTTTGACTTGATGGCGCAGTTCGCCGAGTATGGCTTCAATAAGTCGCACTCAGCGGCGTATGGATATCTCGCCTATCTCACCGGTTACTTGAAGGCTAACTTCCCGGTCGAGTTCATGAGCGCGCTGCTCACCTCAGAAACCGGCAACACCGCCAAGGTGGTGAAGTACATCGCCGAATGCCGGGGCATGGGCATTGAGGTGCTGCCGCCGGACGTCAACCATTCTGACAACGACTTTACGCCCGACGGTGACGCCATCCGCTTCGGCATGGGTGCCGTGAAAAATGTGGGTGGCGGCGCGGTGGAGGCGATCGTCAAGGCGCGCGCCGAACACGGCATCTTCAAGAGCATCTTCAAGTTCTGTGAGCAAGTAGATATGTCGCAGGTGAACCGCCGCGTGATGGAATCGCTGATTAAGGCCGGGGCGATGGATAGCCTGGGTGGCACACGCTCCCAACTAATGGCCGTGCTCGATTCCGCCATCGAAACCGGCGTCCGTGCGCAGCGGGATAGTGCCAGTGGACAATCGGGCTTGTTCGGCGGACTTCTTGCTGAAGTGGAGCACCCCGAGCCGCCGCTACCCAAGGTGCCGGACTGGCTGCCGAACGAAAAGCTCCTGGGCGAAAAGGAAGTGCTGGGCTACTACATCACCGGCCATCCGCTGGACCAGTTCAAGGACCGGATCTACGACCTCCGCACCCACACCACCAGCACGCTCGAAGGCCTGGCGCGCGGCGTGGAAGTGAAGCTCTGCGCCATCGTCACCGGCATCCAACGCAAGCGCAAACAGGACGGCACGCCCTGGGCGGCGTTGCGGATTGAGGATCACGAAGGGTCGCTCGAAGGTGTCACCTTCAGCAGCATCTATCCGCAGGTGCAGCAGTTCTTGATCGAAGACAAAGCCGTGCTGATCCGGGGCCTGGTGCTGCCGGAAGAAAGCGGTCCGCCCAAGGTTTCGATCCAAGATATTGTGCCGCTCGAAAACGCTCGCGTGAACTTGGCCAGCCTGATCGCGGTGAAGGTCCGCATGGGCAAGAACGGCATCGACAAGGCGGCGGAGCTGCAGAGCCTGTTCGCCCGCAAGCCGGGCGATGCTCAGGTACGACTGAAGCTGGAAAAGCCGCGAGACTTCACCGTCACCATGGACATCGCCGCCCGCATCCGCCCGGACCGCGAGTTTCGCCAGGAGATCGAGCGGATTTGCGGGCCAGAATCGTTTGAAGTGATGTAGACGGGGGGCGCTTGAGCGACCGTGGCGTTCGCGGATCCCGCTCAGCCCCATGCGTCAGCTTCGGGCTTCTGGGTTGCGCAAAAAGCCCCAAGCTGACGCATGGGGCTGAGCTTTTGAGCTTCGGCACTCCGCTCCATTCTGTCGCGGCTCAGCGTGAGCCTTACTCGCGGGACTGGCCGCTTACCGCAGCACGCCCATGCGCTCCAGCGGCCAATACGCGAACACTGCCTTGCCGTAGATGTAGTCGCGCGGCACGGTGCCCCAGCTGCGGCTGTCGTTCGAGGAGCTGCGGTGGTCGCCCAGCACGTAGTAGTTGCCGGGGGGGACGATGGTTTCCGGGCGCGAGATCTCGTCGCGGAACTCCTCCGGCACGTAGCTTTCGGTCAGCGGCTGCTTGTTCACCAGCACTTGGCCCCGCTCCACCTTTACGGCGTCACCCGGCAGGCCGATCACGCGCTTAATGTAGCTTTTGGTGGGGTCATGCGGGAACCAGAACACGATCATGTCGCCGCGTTCGATCTCATTGCTGCCCAGGCGGTAGATAAACTTGTTGATGAAGATGCGTTGCTGGTCTTCGAGCGTGGGCATCATGCTGGTGCCCTCCACTTTGACGGGCTGGTAAACGAACAAAATGACCACCACCGCGATCACCACCGAAAGCAGCAGATCGCGCAACCACAGCAACGTTGACTTGATTCCAGTTGATTCGTCCATCGGTTTCTAAAGGAGCCATGTCCCCACTTGAGGACCACTCGCAAACTAGCACGGCCAAAGCAATAGACGCAATGGCGGCCCCGGCGTTACGTCTGGCCCTGGTGATTCCGGCCTACAACGAAGAGGCGGTGATCGGCTCCACCCTTTCCGGCTTGCCGCCGGGGCTGTTTAGCGAGGTGATTGTGGCCGTAAACGGCGCCACGGACCGGACGGCCGAGATCGCCCAGCAGCACGGCGCCCGCGTCGCCCTGGCGACTCAGAAGGGCTACGGAGCCGCGTGTCTGGCGGCGCTGGCGGTGGTCGAAAGCCCGGTGATGGTCTTTCTCCAGGCGGATGGCAGCGAGGATGCCGCGGAGGCCACGCGGCTGGCGGCGCCGATCCGGGAAGGCCGGGCGGATCTGGTGATCGGCGCGCGCACTTCCGGCCTCCGTCCGCATCAGCGGTGGGGGAACGACTTAGCCGTGACGCTGATCCGGTGGTTCTACGGGGTGCGCTACACCGACCTGGGGCCGTTCCGCGTCATCCGCACGGAATCATTGAAACGGCTCGACTTGCGGGAACTGGCCTGGGGCTGGACGGTGGAGATGCAGGTGCGGGCGATTGAGGAAGGGCTGCGCGTGGTGGAACTGCCGGTGGAGTGCGGTGTCCGGCAGGCGGGCGAAGAAAAGGTGTCCGGCAACTGGCAGGCGAGCCTTCGCGCCGGGTGGCGGATTATTGCGACTGTGGCGGGTTTGGCAATGACGCAGCAGCGTCGAAAGCGGGCAGGGTAGCGCTGCCGGTCAGCAGCCGGTACATGGTTTCGGCGGGCAAGGGCCCGGCGGTCAAGACGCGCTGGTGAAACTCCGACAACAGAAAGCCGCGGCCTCGCGCCGTGCGGTAGGCTTCACGCAACCGCAGATAGTCACGCCAGCCGGTAAAGGCCACCGGCTGCTCCCGGCACATCCGGGCTAGCCATTGGAGGTGCGCTTGCTCAAATGAACGCTCCGTGCGGCGGAAGCCTTCTTCCACCATGAAATGGAGCGCATACGCACCCCAGCCCTGCTTGGCCGCGGGCGACCCATAGAGCGTCCGCAACAGCTGCCGTCCGCCGGGCTGAATTCTGCTGGCCCACTGCGCCTGCAACTGCTCTCCGGGGAGCACCCTGGCGATGGTCGAGGTGACGTCATCCAGAGCCTTCCACGACGGCAGCGGAGCCGGTAGCGGCACGACGGCTCGAGCGCGCAGAAACTGCTCCAGCTCAGCGATGGTGGTGGTGGGGGCCGCGGGAGCCTTGGGGTCCAGCCGCGCTTCCAGGGCCGCCAGCACCACCCCCGCGTCCGCTGGAGCTGGAGTAACCGGCACCTGGCTGGGGCGCAGCGCAGCCGCAAACTCCGCAAAGCTCTTCAGCGATGCCAGCGCACCCGCGGCGGCGGGATCACCCTTGGGACGCAACTCTGCGGGCAGCTTCGCCCGTGCCTCTTCAATCCCCAGCACGGCGCGATCGATCTGCACCGGCGTCCAGGCATCCACCAGATTCTTGCGCGCATGCTCAAACAGCTTGGGGTAGAGCTCTAGGCGCCGGATGGTGTGGAACGCCTTTAGTTCCGCCGGGGCGTCGGTCCAGGACTGCGCGGTGACCAGCGAGAGAGCGGCCAGGTCCACGTACATTTGTGGTGCATGCTTGTAGGTCTGCACGCCGTTCAGCTGGTCCTCGGCGACGGCGATCTGGGCCTGGATCAGGTCGAAATCCGCCCGGTCTTCGGCGGTCAGCCGCTCCGTCTTGGTGCCCGCGATGCCTTCCCGGAACTCGCGGTACCACTTGCGGCGGCGGGCGAGCGCGGATTCGCTCCAGTCATCGATCTGTTCATCAAGCGATGTCCCGGCGTGGCGGTGGTAGCCGTTTGCAGTTGCCGTGACGGGCGAGAAGGCGAGCGTCGTGTAGACAAACTCGTTGGTGACCAGGTCAAACTTGGGTGGCCCGAACTTGCAACCGGAAAGAGCACTGGCGGCGAACAGGAACTCGCGTCGGCGCATGATCTCTAGTTTAGACGCTTGGGCCAGCCATTGAGCCGCTTGTGCGAGGTTCGAGCGGGAAAAAGGTGCTCGCCGCCGGATTGGGGCGAGTGGGCGGACCCGTTAACCACCAATCCGGCGGCGACTGGATTGCCTGCTCCAAAGCAATCCAGCTCCTCCGTACCAGTGGTGATGGAGGAGCCGGAGTCGTTTCAATTTCGGCGAACTATTTTCTGAGCCGCCGCGGAATTCCTCGCCGCGCCCAGCGCTACTGCTTGATGCCCTACTGCTTGATAACGGTGCCGTCCTTCTTGCGCACCTCACCCCAACCGCCGTTCAACTTGCCGCGTTCACCCTGTTCGCCGAAACCGAAGGGGTACTTCTTGGCCGCGGCCTCATTGATCTCGATGCCCCAGCCGGGAGCTTCATTGGCGTAGGCATAGCCGTCTTTCAGCGTCGGGCAGCCGGAGAAGACTTCCTGCACCCGCTCACTAAAGCCGGACCATTCCTGCACGCCGAAGTTGTAGCAGGCCAGGTCGAGCGCGACGTTCGCCGCATGGCCGATCGGCGACACGTCGCCCGGGCCGTGCCAGGCCGTCTTGACGCCATACACTTCGCACACGGCGGCCATTTTGCGGCACGGCGTCAGGCCACCCATCTGGCTGACGTGGACACGCATGTAGTCGATCAAACGCTCATGCACCAGCGGGGTCCATTCGTGCGGCGAATTGAATAGCTCACCCATCGCGATCGGCGTGGCGCATTGTTGGCGGATGTGGCGGAAGTAGGCGATGTCTTCCGGGCTCAAGGGGTCTTCCAGGAAGAACAGCTTGAACCGCTCCATGTCTTTGGCCAGTTGAATGGCCTGGATGGGCGAGATGCGCTCGTGCACATCGTGCAGCAGTTCTACTTCGTCGCCTAGTTGCGTGCGCGCGGCGTCAAACACTTTCAGCGCCTTGCGGACGTAGTCGTTCGGGCTGAACACGGGCTTCGTGTGCAGGGCCGGCACTTGGCCGCCCTTCAGGCCCGCCATCAGCTGGTTGTAGTTGGCCCCGGCGCGGGAACCGTAGGCCGCTTGGCCGGGCAGGCCGAACTGGATGCGGACGTGGCGGTAGCCCTGGTCCATAAACTTCTTGGCGCTGTCGATGATCTCCGGGATCTCCATGCCGCCCGCGTGGCCGTAGCAATCGGCTGCCTCCCGGCATTTGCCGCCCAGCAGCTGATACACCGGCATGCCGGCCTGACGGCCCTTGATGTCCCACAGCGCTTGATCGACGCCCGAGATCGCATTGTTCAGCACGCCCGAATTGCGCCAGTACGACGAGTTGTAGCAGGCCTGCCAGATATCGTCGATCCGGTCCGCATTCATGCCGGTCAGGAACGGCTTCAGGTACTTTTCCACTGCCGCTACCACCAGGTCCGCGCGCTGCGTGAAGGTGGCGCAGCCGTAGCCGTAGAGCCCATCCTGATCGGTGACGATCTTCACCACCGCCAGACGCAAGCCCGCGGGCGCGGTGGCGATCACCTGGACGTCCTTGATCTTGGGCGAGGGCACGGCGCGGGTGGCTCGAGCAGCCTTCTCCTGCGCGGCTGCCTGGCGAGCGCCCAAGCCAACCGCGGCTCCCGCGGCGACGGTGCCCTTGATGAGATCTCTACGCTTCATGGGGTATGTTCTCCACTTCAAGTCAGCGGACTAGCGCGACTGTTCTTTCTCGGCGATCAACTTCTTCAGCGTCGCCACTTCCTGGCCCAGCTTTTTCTCGCGGGTGACCAGCGTGATCACATAGATCACAATCACCGTCCAGGCGGCGGCGAAGCCGTAAAACATGTAGGTAAAATTGCGTGCTTCAATCATGAAAACGACAATGCCTCCCGGCGCAATGATTCGATCTCGCGTTGACGTTCTTCCTGCCGCCACCGGATAGCAAGAAGCAGCCCGGCCAGCAACAGCAGCGCCAACAGATTGTGGGCCAACATCCATTCCATCTGCGGGTCGATGGTGCCGCCGCCGGTCCGGATAGAAAGCACCGGACCCGGATGCTGCGTCCGGAACCACTCATTCGACTTGTAGGTGAAAATGACGCTGGTGAAGGCGAAGATGGCCATGACGGCCGAGTTCTTCGCACGCTCTGTCGGATCTGGAATCGCCTGGCGCAACATCAGGTACCCGGCATAGATCAAGGCCGAGATGAGTGCGGAGGTGAGGCGCGGGTCCCAGGTCCACCAGATGCCCCAGATGATGCGGCCCCAGATCATGCCGGTGATCAGGTTCATCGCGGCGAACGGCAGGCCCACTTCAGTGATCGCCGCGGCGAGTGAATCCCACTTCCATTTGCGCGTGATCAGATACATCGCGCTAAAAATGCCGGCCAGCAGGTAGCAGATGGCTGCCGTGAAGTAGCCGGGCAAGTGGAAGTAAAACACCCGATAAATTGCGCCTTGTGCCAGTTCGTCCGGTAGCACCAGGAAGATGACATAGAGATTGCGGACCAGATAAAGCATGGCCGCTAGACCCAATCCGTAGAGTAGTTTTTCGCGCATGAGATTGTCAGATGGTCAGTCGGTTAAAACCACCTCGGCCAAGGCAACGGCCAAGGCCGTGAAAATGATATCAAAGCCGATCAGAAGCCGGAACCAGATCTCCGGTACCGGCTCGCCCGTGATGACGCCCCGGGTGATCTCGATGGCCGCCACCAGCGGCGGGATCAGCATCGGATAGACCAGCACGGGCAGCATCAGCTCCCGCATATGCAGGTTCACCGTGAGGGCGCTGAACATCGTGCCGAGCACCGTCACGGCCCATGTCGTCAGCGCCAGCGTCGCGATAAAGGTTGCCGGCGCGCCCAGCAGCGAGACGCCGTAGAAGACGCAGAAGGCGGGCAGAGCGGTCAGCTCGACACCCATCAGGATGAGGAAGCAGGCGACGGCTTTGCCGAGGAAGAGCGCGCTCGACGGCACGGGCGACGCGCGCAGCGCCTCCAGGCAATCGTTCATTAGCTCTCGCGCAAAGCTGCGGTTGACGATCAGCGCTCCGGCGAAGCTGTAGACCAGCCACAGCAGTCCGCCGGACCATTGCTTGGAATCTTCCGCGGCCGGGTCAAATGCGAAGCTGAACAGGATCAGCAGGACGACGGTCAGTGACAGCGCGGCGTTCAGTGATTCCTTACCGCGCAGCTCCTGCCGCAAGTCTTTGCGGGCGATCTGCCAGGCGGCGCTCAGCAAGGAAGGTGCGGCGCTCATACCAAGCGCCCCCGGTCGAGCTTCAAGGTGCGCGTGGCGAGCGCCATCACTTCGGGGATTTGGTGGCTCGACAGCACGATGGTGGAGCCCCGTTCCAGCGCCTCGCGCAGCACTTCCTGCAGCAACTTCACTGAGCGTTCATCAAGCCCCGTGAACGGCTCATCGAGCACCAGCAGCTTGGGGAAATGCTGGAACGCCCGGCCCAGTGCCACACGCTGCCGCATGCCGCGTGAGAACTGCCGCACTGGCGCGGTGGCCACATGGTCTAGCTCGACCCGCTTTAGCCACTGGCTGGAGGCCTCCGCCGGGGCGCCGTGCAGCTCTCCCCAGAAGCGTAGATTCTCGAGCGCGGAAAGATCCTCGTAGAGGCCCAGGCCATGGCCCAGATAGCCGGTCTCGGTGAGTGGGGGGGCAGTGATGCTGCCCTTCTGCGGTGCCGCCAGCCGGGCCAGCAGTTTCAAGAGCGTGGTCTTGCCCGCGCCGTTGTGGCCTAGCAGGGCGACGCAGGCGCCGGGTTCGATCTCAAAGGTGATGTCGCGCAGGGCGGGGAAGTCGCCAAAGTAGCGCCACACGCCTTGCGCGCCCAGCATAGCGGCGTTGCCCTGCATAAGGGGGCTGCCCATCAGCCCTTGGGCTGCGCCCGGTAGTTGAGGATGAAGCCCGCGGCCAGGATGGCAAACGTCAGGCCCAGCACCCAGTTGAGCCGGTCATAGAAGCGCGGCAGAATCTGCTGGATGGTCGGCCCTTCAGCCTCCGGCTCAGCGGCGGCAGCGGGACGCTCGGCCCGCAATGTACCCGCGCCATCGAGCGAGATCTTGTAGGTGGCGCCCTTCAGCGTGAAGATCGACGCCATGGTGGTGGGCTCCGTGCCGTTTGATTCCAGCGCGGCGCCCGTCACTTTGACGCCCTTGGGGAACACCATCCGCACCGGTCCGCCGCCATGCAGGATGCGGCCGGAGATGTCTTCCGGCGTGATGAAGGGCATGGTCCAGTTGACGTCGACCCGCGTCTCCGGCCCTTCGGCCTTCACGGTGACATCCCAGATGCCGGGCTTGCCGGATTTCTTGACTTCACCGCCGCGCGTGCCTTTGATCTCAGCATCGGCGGGCAGCACGATCTGTACTTTGCCCGAGCCTTCGATGATCAGCGTCTCGGCGACATTGAGATCGGTGCCGGTGGGCTCATAGAGCATCATGTGCTGGGTGACCTTGGTTTGGCCCAAGGCCGCCGTACCGGCGATGGCAAGGGTGATGAGAAGGGGAAGGGCGCCTGGCAGCGAGGGACGTTTCATGCGGTCTTCTTTTGGAGCGATGCCTTCACCGCTTCGGTTTCCGCCAGCACCTGGGCCAGCTCCTGTTGCAGGGCCTTCTTGGAGGAGGCGTAGTCTTCATCCGACAACTTGCCCAGGCGAAGCTCAAACTGGAGATCCCGGAGGTTCTCATAGATCCGCGCCTTGCGCTCATCGAGGTGAATGAAGGGCGACAGCGGCTCGGGCACCGGCAGGTCCTTGTCGCGAATCGCGAGCGTCATGACCAGCACGGCTACGGTGACGAGAACAGCAACGGCAATCAGCAGCATCTATTCAAGGCCATCCAGATCCTTCGCGGCAATCTCGTGGAAGCGATGCGCGACGGCAATAGGAGCAGGGGCGGGGCGGCGGTAACGCTGGATGTAGACGTAGATCGCATACAGGCCCAGCATCAACATCACGATCGGCATGATCCAGATGGAGAGGTTGAAGCCGGACGAGGGCGGCACCGCCAGTGCCTTGATGCCTTCCCGCTGCACGAACTTCGCAATGACGTTCTCGTCGCTCGCGCCCATCGAGGCCAGCTTGACGATCTCGGTGCGGGCGGGCGAAGAATAGCCGCAGCCGATCATCTGGCAATCGCCGACGGTGTTCTTGCAACTGCCGCACAGGCACGCCAGCTTGGAGCCCACCCGCCGCACGTCCGGGTTGATCATCATGGACGCGTTCTGCGCGCCCAGCGCCCAGGCCACCAGCACCAAGGGAAACAAACGCTTAAACCGGGACATTGTCTTTCGTCGCGATGCCAACCACTTCCGTCTTCGGATACTCGCGCTTTACTTTCGAGGGGACCAGGCAGACCCAGGTGCCGATCAACACCACCCAGAAGCCAGCCCAGATCCAGCTGACCAGAGGGAAGATGTAGGCCTGCAGAACGGCCTTCTTTGAATCCTCGCTGGTCGAAGCGAAGTTGATGTAGAGATCTTCGTTCATGCGGCGGCGGATTTTTACTTCGCTGGCCGGCTGGCGGCTGGCCTTGTAGAGGCGCCGCTCCGGCTCCATCTCACCCAGGAACTCGCCATTCTTCCAGACCGCCAGCTTGGCGTGTTGCCAGATGTAGTTCGGCAGGTCGCCGTCTTTCAATTCCTTCACCAGAATCTCGTAGTGGCCGATCTTGAACTTTTCGCCGATCGTCACTTCCACGGTCGTGTCCTGGTTAAACGCCGCACCAGTGAAGCCGATAAACATGGCCACGATGCCCATGTGCACGATATAGCCACCGTAGCGGCGCGTGTTGCGATGGGTGAGCTCCATAAACGCTTGCGGCCAGGCCAAGCCATCTTTGGCGTGGATGGACGCGGCGCCCTTGAAGAACTCACTCACGATGGTCCAGGTGACGAAGACGCAGAGGCCGAACGACATCAGCGCGTAGATGTGATGGATGCCGCTGGCCGCCAAGGCGGCAATGGTGACCACCATGGCCACGGTGGGCCACAGGAAGTTGCGGCGGAGCTGGTCGAGCGAACTGCGGCGCCAGGCGATCAGAGGGCCAACGCCCGTCAACAGCAGCAAGATCAGCCCGATGGGCACGTTGACGCGGTTGAAGAACGGCGCGTCGACGGAAACCTTTTCACCCGTCGCATACTCGGAGATCACCGGGAACAGCGTGCCCCACAAGATCGCAAAGCAGCTCGCTAGCAGGAACAGATTGTTGAACAGGAAGCTCGATTCGCGCGACATCACGCTTTCGAGCTGCGATTCGCTCTTCAGGTAGTCCAGGCGCGCCAGGATGATCCAGGTAGTGAAGCCGACACCCAGCGCCAGGAAGCCCGCAAAGTAAGGGCCAATGGGCGACTGCGCAAAGGCATGCACGCTCGACACCAAGCCCGTGCGCGTCAAGGAAGTGCCCAGGATGCAGAGCAGGAACGTGGCTGAGATCAGCACGATGTTCCACACCTTCATCATGCCCTTCTTCTCCTGCATCATGACCGAATGGAGGAAGGCCGTGCCGGTGATCCAGGGCAGCAGCGAAGCATTCTCCACCGGGTCCCAGCCCCAGTAACCGCCCCAACCAAGTACCGCATAGGCCCAACCGGCGCCCAGCACGATGCCGCAGGTCTGGAACATCCAAGTCACCAGCGTCCAGCGCCGCGTCGTGTGGATCCAAGCATCGCCCGGCTGCTTCACGATCAATGAGCCCAGCGCAAAAGCAAACGGCACTACAAACCCGACGTAGCCCAGGTAGAGCATCGGCGGGTGGATCTGCATCGCCCAATACTGCAGCAGCGGGTTCAAGCCCTGGCCATCCGGCACCGACGTAATGCCCTTGCCGACGGCGAGCATCTGGAACGGGCTGACCACGAACGCGTTCAGGATGAGGAAGAAGACCTGCGTGACGGCCATCGTCGCCACCACGTACGGCATGATGTTGCGCAGCTTGTTCTTGCTGTTAAACACGACCACCGCGGAATAGGTGGCCAGTATCCAGCTCCAGAACAGCAGCGACCCCTCTTGTCCACCCCACCAGGCGGTGAACTTGAAGTTGTTGGTCATCTCGCGGTTGGAGTGCGCGGCGACATAGGCGAAGCGGAAGTCACTGGTCAACAGAGCGTTCACCAGCAACGCCGACGCCAGCGTCACCAAGCCCCACACCGCGTAGACCGCGCGCTGTGAGCTCAAGATCAGAAACGGCCGTTGCTTCCAGGCGCCTACAACGGAGCCCAAAAACGCATACACCGCAAAGCAGAAGGCCAGAACAAGGGAGAGCGCGCCGAGGTTTTCCATGGATTCCTAGAAGTCCGCAGTGTGGTGATCAGTTAGCTGACGCGCTTGGGTGCGTAGCTGGCATCGGCCGGCTTGCCGCCGCCCGGCTTGGCTTCGTACTTGGAGGCGCACTTGGCTTGAATCTTGCTGGCATGGAAGGTGCCATCGGCCTGCAAGCGGCCATCGGCCAAAGCCTGCGAACCATCGCGGAACGTGTCGGGCAACGGCTCAGTTCCGTTGTAGACCACGTTCATGGTCTGGTTTTCCTGGATCATCGTGAAGTGCACTTCCTTGCCGATGTGCTTGATCGAGCCCTGCTTCACATCGCCCGCCACGCGCAGCCGGGCCTTGGCCGCATTATCGCCCATCGCCCGCACTTCGGGGATGGTCTTGTAATACGACTTGGACTCACCAATGCCGCCCACCGCCAACCAACCCAGCGTCGCCAGAACCACCACAATCAGCCCGCCAAACTTCAGTGTCGGATTCATGTTTCGCCTTTCGCATTCAGTATACTCCCAGTCAGGATCTTCTTGTCACCCGGATTGTTCTTGTCTAGAGAGAATTTCTACACTCTGGGCGTAAGCCGCTACTGTTCGTCTGCGGGACAGTGAATCCCGCAATAGCACCGCCGCCGCTCGAGCTGACACGTGGAATCAATTATTTAGACGTGGCGGGCCGCGTGCCACGTTTCAGGACATGCGCCAAGATCTGATCTACGCCATACGGACCCTGCGGCGGAGCCCGCTGTTCTTCCTTGTCGCGGTGGCCTCACTAGCGCTGGGGATCGGGGCCAACACCGCGATCTTTTCGATTTTGAACCAGGCTCTGCTGCGGCGTTTGCCGGTGGAACGGCCCCAGGAACTGGTCCAGTTGGACCATGACGGCCCCACGATGGGCTTCACGGTGAACGATAAGGCGTGGTCCTACGGCATGTATCAGGCGTTGCGCGAGCAGTCAAAGTCGCTGGCCGGGTTGATGGGCCACTACCTGACACCCTTCAGCTTTACCGAAGGCGGCGTGACGGAGCGGGTCCGCGGCGACATCGTCACCGGCAGCTATTTTTCCATGTTGGGCATCCGGCCACTGGCGGGGCGCCTGATCACCATGGACGACGACAAGACCCCGGGTGCGCATGCGGTGGTGGTGCTCAGCCATGGTTACTGGCAGCAGCGGTTTGGCGGAAACCCCGATGTCGTTGACCGCAAGGTGTTGATCAACGGTCAGCCGATGACGGTGGTCGGCATTGCGGAACGCGGCTTTAATGGTGTCGATCTAGGGGCGCTGGTGGATGTCTGGGCGCCGGCAATGATGAAGAAGCAACTGACCCCCACCTGGGACGGCCTCGACAGCCGGCAGGTGTTCTGGCTGCACGTCTACGGCCGCCGCCAGCCGGGCCTGACGCGGGAGGCGGTGAAAGCGGAGCTGATCCCGCTTTACCAGCAGCAGCTGCGATATGAGCTGGATCTGATGAAGGACGCGCCGGAGCGGTTCCGGAAGCGGTTTCTCGACAACAAGCTGGTGGTGCTGGACGGCAGCCAAGGCGCCGGTCCGCGAGAGGCGTTGTTCCAGCCGCTCACTGCCTTGATGGCGATGGTGGGCCTGGTGTTGCTGATCGCGTGCGCGAATCTGGCCAATCTGTTGATGGCGCGCTCGGCCTCGCGGCGCAAGGAGATCGCGATCCGGCTGGCCATGGGCGCCAGCCGCGGCCGCGTGATCCGGCAGCTGTTGGTGGAGAGCACGGCCCTGGGCATCATGGGCGGCATCGCGGGGCTGGTGGTCGCTTCCTGGACCGCCGAGTTCTTGAGCGCCACGATGGGCAACGCCTCACCGGAGGACATGGTCCGCTTTGGCCAGTTGATCGACTGGCGGGTGATGGCTTTCAACTTCGGGTTGAGCGCCATGACCGGCCTGATCTTCGGCCTGATCCCCGCCCTTGCCGCCACCAATCGCGACACCACGCCCGCGTTGAAGGATGGCGCCAGCAACGTCTCCGGCTCAGGCAGCCACGTCCGCTTCCGCAAGGGGCTGATTGCCGCGCAGGTGGCGCTGTCGGTGCTGCTGCTGGCGGGCGCGGGGCTGTTTGCGCGGAGCCTCTACAACTTGAAATCAAACGACACCGGCTTCCGCACGGAGAGCCTGGTGCAGTTCAAAGTGGACGCTCCGTTGCTGAGCTACAACAACCAGCGGACGCTCGATTTCTACCAGCGCTTGCAGGAACGGTTGCTCGCCGTACCGGGTGTTACCCGCGCCAGTATGACCTCCTGCGCGGTGATGGAAGATTGCATTCAAACGCGCACGGTGATGGTGGAGGGGTATCAGCCCAAGGACGGCGAGAATCTCAATCCGCTGGCGATGGAGGTAGGCCCCAATTACTTTGTCACGCTCGGCATCCCGATGCTGAGTGGCCGTGACCTGTCTCATCGCGACGGCCTGACGGCTCCGAAGGTGGCTGTCGTTAATCAGGCCTTCGCGTCGTACTTCTTCAAGGACGAAAATCCGATTGGCCGCCGCTTCCGATTCGGGCGCTCCAAGACTTTCGACATCGAGATTGTCGGCGTGGTGAAGGATGCGCGGCACGGCAACATGAAGGAAAAGATCTGGCGTCAGGTCTACGTGCCCTACGGACAGAACGATTCCCTGGGCGAACTCACTTACTATGTCCGCGCCGGCATGGACCCGGCCGCCCTGGGCAGCGTGATCCGGCGTGAGGTCTCGCGCCTTGATGCCGGCATGCCGGTGGCGGAGATGCGGACGGTTGATTCGCAGATTGACCGGCTGATCACCACCGAACGGCTGGTGGCGGGGCTCGCGATGGCATTTGGTGTGTTGGCCACGCTGCTGGCGGCGCTGGGGCTCTACGGGGTGATGGCTTTCATGGTGGCGCGCCGGACCCGTGAGATTGGCATCCGCATGGCATTGGGAGCTCTACGCGGCAACGTGCTGTGGCTTGTCATGCGCGAAGTGGCGCTGGTGACCGGCGTGGGCATTGCGGTGGGCTTGCCGCTGGCCTATGGCGCGGGACGTCTGGTGCAATCCCAACTGTTCGGCGTGCAGGCGTGGGATCTGGCGGCTTTGGCGGGGGCGACGCTGATCATTGCGATGGCCGCGGCGCTCGCTGGATTTCTGCCCGCCCGCCGTGCCACCGCGATTGATCCGATCCACGCCTTGCGCTACGAATAGTAGGCGACAATCCTCGGGCCGAGCCCTCAGACCGAGCCCCGTCCCGCAGGAGGGGCCTCTCCCATCGCAAGAGAATGCCCGGCCAATCTCGGCAACCCGGATCGAGATTCGGGATCGCCCGTGCTGCTGAGCGCTCAAGAGGGAGACCGTTCCTGCTGGTCGCGGCTCGGTCTGAGCGCTCGGGCCGAGGGCGTCGGCTACAGCAGCTTCTTCAACATCGAGATCTGCCCGGCGTGGTAGGTGTTGTGCTGCGCGACGCCGGTTAGCAGATGCTCGAAGTCATAGTGGCGGCCAGGGACGATTTCGTCCGGGTCGGCATCGGCATAGGCGTCGGCCAATTCGCGGGCCGCTTTTTCCAGGCGATGCACGGCGCTTTCCCAGGTGCTTTCCGGCTCAATCCAATCGTGGAAGCTGCCGAAGGGCGGGATGGCGTGGCCGTCGATGGCCTGCTTGGCCAACTCCATCCAGATGGCGGCGTGGAGGGTAATCTCGCCAATCGAGTGGGCGCCCGCGATGGGCTTCAATAGAGCTTGCTCGGCGGTGACGCCGCTCAATAGCTCCATCAACGCCGGACCATGCCAGGCCCCGCCAAACACCGACCGTTCGATGTCATTCATCGCGTCATTCACCATCCGCTATTTTTTCTTCTTGTCGATCTTTTCCACCAACTTGTTCGGGGGCATAAAAGCCAACGCGAAAATCAGCGCCACGACCAGCGCGAAGATGATGAAAAAGATCAACGGTCCTATGGGCATAAAGCTATTTCTTGGGCAGCGGGATGGCGTCGCCCAGGTTCATGGACCCGCCGCCTTCGCTGACATAATTGCGATTCCAGTTCGGGATCTCCACCACCACATCGCCGGTGACGACGCACTGGCAGCCGAGCCGCGAATGCAGGGTCAGGCCCGGAGCCATTTCCAGACGGTCCCCTTCATCATCATCCATGGGCGACAGATTGTTGTCCCCTTGCTTCACGATGATGTGGCAGGTGGTGCAGGCGCAGACGCCACCGCAGGCATGTTCCAGGTGGAGCCCGAAATTCATGGCGATGTCGAGCAGCGATTCCGGCTTGCCGTGATCGGCGTGAGGTAGTTGGCCCGACTCGAATTCTAAAACTCGCCCCTCGGGCAGGAAGGTCACTTTCGGCACACCTTCAGTATAGCGGCCCCGCTTCGCCGCTTAGGCCCAAGTTAGAAACGGAGTGCCGATTTTGTGCGTCCCCTGTTATACGGCCGGGATTTCCACGACGATGTCGCCCTTCACCACCGCCTGGCAGCCGAGACGCGACGTGGAAGTGACGCCCGGAACGCCGTCGATCAAGTCGCCTTCGTCTTCGAGCATCGGCGACGTGTTCTCGACGCCCTCTTTGATCACGACGTGGCACGTGGTGCAGCTGCAGTTGCCGCCGCAGACGTGTTCCATCTCAATTCCAAAGTGCAGCGCGATGGCCAGCACGGAGCCGGGTTGGCCGTGGTCAGGGAAGGGGAGCGTTCCAACTTCAAACTCAACGGTGCGCCCAGCGGGCAGGAAGGTCACTTTTGGCATTCTTTTTTGAGGATACCAACCAGCGGCGCCGGGCCCAGCCGATGCTTCCGTGCCACTCAGCGGGGATAAGATCAAGATGATGAAGATTCTGTTGCTATGCGGCCTGACGGCCATGGCCGCGTCGGGGCAAAAATTTCAGGTGCCGTTGAAGGGCGAGTGGTTGGATACGGCGCTCGATCTGGCCGCGGGTAGCACGTTGAAGGTAACCGTAACGGGCGACTTGCCCGCTGCGGGCACGCAGAAAGGCTTCAAGGACCTGCTGAAGACCTTCCCGGTGAATGACGCGGGGCGGGGCGCTCTGGTGGCGCGGATCGGTGAAGCGGCGACGGCCCGGCCATTCCTGATCGGCGAGAGCATTGAGCGGCGCGTGCCCGTGGCCGGGCGCCTATTCCTGGGCGCCAATCTTCCTTCGGGCGAGTCCTTGACGGGCACCTTTGAGGTAACCGTAACGGTGGTGAAGGGTGCACCAAAGCCGCCGGTCAATCCCAGCCAGCTGCCCAAGCTCACGCAGCGGCAGCTGGACAGCGTGCCCAACCGCGTCGTCGATGCCCAAGGCACGGAGGGCGACAGGGTGAACTTTTTCATCATCGGCGCCGAGAAGAAGATTGTTGAACTGCTGACCAGTGGCGGCTGGGTGCGCGTCAATCGCAATAAGGCGGAGGCGGCTGTCGGCATGGTGATGTCGGTGCTGAACCGCCGGGGCTATGTGGAGTTGCCGATGAGCGAGCTGATCATGTTCGACCGGCCGCAGGACTACGGCTTCGCGCTGGGCGATCCGCTCAAGAACATCTCCTCGCGCCACCACTTCCGGCTCTGGAAAGCGCCCTTCACTGCTGGTGGGCAGGAAGTGTGGGTGGGCGCGGGGACTCACGACATCGGCTTTGACAAGGACCAGCGGAACGGCAAGCTGACCCACCGCATTGACGAGGACACCGACAAGGAGCGCGAATTCATCGGCGAAAGCCTGAAGGCCTCCGGCGAAGTGGCCACCACCTACTACCTCACCCATCGCGACCCGGTCACCAAGACCAAGACCGCGCACGGCCAGGAGTTCTTCTCCGATGGGCGGACGCTGATTGTCGTGCTGACGCCCGACGCGGCAGCGCCGCCGCAGTAAGCCGGCACGGAGGGTCCCGCTACCGTTGGGCGAGGCGCCGCATCGCGAGCAGTGCGCCACCGGCCAGCCACCAAGCAGCTGGCTCGGGCACGGGGGAGGCGGGGACGGACGTCGAGGTAGAAACGGGAATGTCCATCGCGTCACCGGCCGTGATGCTCGCACCCAAAAACTGGAAGCTCACCCGCACCGTGGTCCACAGGCCGTTGCCAAAGTTGGGCGCGTAGGTCTTGGTCTCCGGGCCCACCGAAAACGTAGGACCGGCGTCGGAGGTGGCCACCAGGGAGGGGAAGGAGACCGGGCCGAAGATGGTCTGCTGGGTCTTGCTGGCGACGATCTTGCTATCGGCCGCCGGACTGGCTAGTGCAAAGCCACCGGTCAGCGTGTAGGAATCGACCACCGACACCGTGGGGTCGTACGAGTAGAAAAAGTCGGGGTAGAACAGCTGGTCCCACTGCATGGCGACCATGCCGCGGGTGCCATCCAGTGACGTCACGACGGCCGTTGCAATCAGCTCGGTATTCAAGCCATCGATGTTTCGCGCGGAGGTGCTGCCGGTCATGCTGAAGTGGACGCCCGTCGCGGAAAACGCGGAGGGCTCCGCGCAAGAGTCTCCAAAAGACAAGACCAAGCCGCACGTCGTGGTGAAAGTGCCCGAGGCAATCTCGGTGCCATTGGGCTTGTATTCAGTCCAGGTAACCGTCGCCGCTTGCGACGATGCGGCCACGGCCAACAGGGCGAGGGTGCGAAAAACCTTCATGGAAATCCTCCGGATCACGTTTGTGGGTTCATGAACGCCACAGTCTTGTTTGGAGGAAGAGTAACACGTTGCGATTACGCTTTCAGGAGCATCCGTGCACCAGCCTGCTGCGGCCCCAGCGTTGCGCGCGCGATAATTACAGTTTGCTCCACACGATTGAACCTCAACTCATCCAAGCGCTGACGGCTTATCTCCAGGGCCTGGGCCTTGACGTGCCCGTCAATGTTGAACAGCCCAAGGAGCCGTCGTTCGGCGAATTCGCGCTGCCGGTGGCCTTCCAACTGGCTCGCCAACTGAAGAAGGCGCCGCGCGTGATCGCGCAACAAATTGTGGACGGTCTCCCGGCTATCCCGGGCGTGGCCGCGCTGGAGATCGCAGGCAACGGCTACATCAACGTCCGGCTGGACCGCACGGCATACGCGGAATCGCTCGCCGCGCCCGCCGCCGCCGCGGCCTCAAGCGGCAAGGTGATTGTCGAGCACACCAACATCAACCCCAACAAAGCCGCGCACATCGGGCATTTGCGCAATGCCGTGTTGGGCGACACGTTTGTGCGGATGCAGCGTTCGACAGGCCAGCGGGTTGAGGTGCAGAACTACATCGACAACACGGGCGTCCAGGTGGCGGACGTGGTGGTGGGGTTCCATTACCTCGAAAAGAAGTCCCCGGCCGAAGTCGAGGCGCTTACACTGCAGCCCCGGTTTGACTATCTCTGCTGGGACCTTTACGCCCGCGTCTCCAGCTACTACAACGATCATCCGGAAGCCAAGCAATGGCGCGCCGACACGCTGCATTCCATCGAAGGCGGCACCGCTGAGCTCGCCCGGCTAGGCCACATTGTGGCGGACGCGATTGTGGCCTGCCACCTCCGCACCATGGCCCGGCTGGGGATCGGCTACGACGTGCTGCCGCGCGAGAGCGAGATTCTGCACCTGCAGTTCTGGGCGCATGCGTTCGAGCAGTTGAAGGAACGCAAAGCGATCTACTTTGAGACCGAAGGCAAGAACTCAGGCTGCTGGGTGATGCCGTCCTCCGCCTTCCGCGAACATGACGCCGAGGATGAGGGCGACAGCAAAGTGATCGTCCGGTCCAACGGCACCGTCACCTACGTCGGCAAAGACATCGCCTATCAGCTGTGGAAGTTCGGCCTGTTGGGCAAGGACTTTTTCTACGAACCGCTGAACGGCTTTCCGGGCGTGTGGGTGGCCACCAGCACTCCGTCAACCACCGACGGCGTCCCGAGCTTCGGCGGCGGCTCGACCGTCTACAACGTCATCGATTCGCGCCAGTCTTATTTGCAGGATGTGGTGGTGGCCGGCTTGAACGCGCTCGGCTACCGGGAGCAGGCCGAAAACTCGATCCACTTCAGCTATGAGATGGTGGCGCTCTCCCCGCGCACTTGCGTGGAGCTGGGGATTGAGCTGTCAGAGGAAGACAAAAAGAAGAGCCACGTCGAGGTCTCCGGCCGCAAAGGGCTGGGCGTCAAGGCGGACGACCTGATGGACACTTTGATCGACCGGGCGCTGATCGAGGTGACGTCGCGCCATGCCGAAGCACCCGAGGCGGAGCGGCGCGAGGTGGCCTCGCAGATCGCCATCGGAGCGCTGCGCTTCTTCATGCTGAAGTTCACCCGAAATACGGTGATTGCCTTCGATCTGCAGGAGGCGCTGAGCTTTGAGGGCGAAACCGGACCCTACGTGCAGTATTCCGCCGTCCGCGCCCGCAGCATCCTCCGCAAAGCGGGCGACAGCGCGGAGCCCAGCGCCCAAGCGCTCACCAATGCTTTACAAGATGAGGGGCTGTGGCAGTTCCTGCTCACCTGCTCGCGTGCGGGGCAGGCGGTGCGGCGCGCGGTGGAATCGGGCGAACCGGCCCATGTCTCCCGCTTTGCCTTTCAATTGGCCCAGGCCTTTAGCGGCTTTTATCACGACTATTCCGTGATCGGCGAACAGGATGCGGAGCGCCGGCAGGTGCTGGTTTGGCTGACGCGGTACTTTGCCCAGCAACTGGAGTGGACCTTGCAGGTTCTGGGAATTCCCGTCCCTCGGTATATGTAGAATCGGGCGATCCTCACTCGCGAGGGGTTCGGATTGGCCGATATTTACGATGTGAGGAGTCCGCTCGTCTCATCGTTCCAGGACCAGGCCCAACGAAACCCAAGGCCCGGCGTCCATCTCCGCTGGCTCTTGAGCGCCTTTGTGCTGCTGCTGCCGCTGGGTGCGGTTGAGGCCAACCGGCCGCTGGCGGACTACCTGGTTGAGCCTTGGTCCTCCACCCGCAACCTGCCGGAGGAGACCATCTCCTTCATCACGCAATCCACCGATGGGTATCTGTGGCTGGGGACAGCGAACGGCGTGCTCCGGTTGAATGGCTGGGTCAGCACGATGCTGCCGTGGAGCGCGCATCAGCCGCTGGACCGCACGGTCCGTTGCCTGACGCTGGATCGCCGGGGAACGTTGTGGATGATGACCGCCCGGTCCGGCGTACTGCGCGCCACATCAGCCGGGCTGAGTCCGGGGGCCGACACAGTCCCGGAGCGTCTCACCACGCTTGAACCAAATCTGCCGCCCGTGCCGCTCACCTTGGCCACGCTCCATCCGCTGGCTGACGGTGTGCGGATTGTCAGTGGCGGCGGCATCTATGAAATGACCAGCGCCAGCCGCCCGGGCGCCGCTCCCACACCGGTGGCGAAATTCCCGGCGGTGCCCGTGGCGGCGGCCGCCGCGCCCAATGGAGATATCTGGCTGGCAGCCGAGGATCACCAGTTGTGGCGCTGGCAGCCTTCCCGAGGTTGGACCAGGATGGCGGAGCTTCCGGCCGGCACCCCGGTGCGGATGATCGCCACCGCGGATCGGGTCTGGCTCCGGGGTCAAGGCTGGATCGCCCGCTGGGAGAAAAATCGCTGGAACAGCTGGGCTCTCACGGCGGAATATCACAAGGCCAGCATCTACGAACAGATGCTGGAGGACCGCCAGGGCGTCCTGTGGATCGGAGGCCGCGGCGAGATCGCCCGGCTTCACCAGAACGACCTGGAATTCCGCCACCTGGGGGCACCCCACGAAGAAACCGCCGTCACCAGCCTGCATGAGGACCGCGAAGGCGTCCTTTGGATTGGTGATATGTTGGGCCGCCTCTACCGGCTCCGCAATGCCTCGGTCGTCAGCTACGGCCAGCCGGAAGGCCTTACCGGCGACGTCATCAACTCCATCTTCCCCGAACCCAACGGTGACATCTGGATCTACGCTCTCAACAAGGGTTTGACTCGATGGCACCAAGGCACCTTCCAGCGCTTCCCGCTGCCGGTGGGGGGCAATGTGTGGACCATGGACCGCGACCGCCGCACGGGTGACCTGATCCTGGGCGGCATCCCCAAGCTCTATCGGTTGGCTGGGGCCCGGGCGATCGAACTGCCAGACCCCCTGCGGGCCGAACACGGGCGGGTCATTTCCTGGTGGCATTATCCGGATGGCCGCGGCGTGCTCGTGAGCCGGGTCCGGGGAGTGTTTCTGCAACACTCGCTGACGCACTTGGCGGACGCGCGCCGATTTTCGGCACAACCCAATATCCGCTCGATGACGGGTTCGGCGGAGGGCACCGTCTGGGCCACGTCCGGGCGCAATCTGGTGCAGTGGAGCCCTGCCGGAGAGCAAGTGCTGCGTCCGCCGAACCTGGCCGAGGGCACCGACCTTCACGCGCTCTATTGGGACACCGCCACCGCCCGGCTGTGGGTGGGGACGGCGGCCGGCCTGCTTACCTGGGACCCGGCGCGGCAGACCTGGGGTGAGCTCGGCTTGGTGACGGACTCAGTCTTCTCCATCCAGCGGGATTGGCAAGGGCAGTTGTGGCTGGGGACGCGGAACGGTTTGGTGAGCGTGGATGCGGCGGGTTGGCTGGCCGGCCGGCGTCAGTTGGCCCGCCGCCTTACCCGGGAAGATGGTCTCCGGAGCCTCAATTTCGGCATGGTCCGCAGCCAGGGAGCCGTGGCGATGTCCGATGGACGGATGTTGTTTGGCTCCTTGCGCGGGTTGGCGCTGATCGACCCCCAATATCTGCCGCGCTCTCGCTTTGCCCCCACGCTGATGATTGAACGGATCATCGCGGGCGACCAGCCGGTTCCATTGAAGCCCCCGGTGGAACTGCCGCCCGGGACCACGCGCGTGCTGGTGCGCTTTGACGCGTTTACTGTTTCGACTCCGAAGCTGATTCCGGTCCAGTATCGCCTGGATGGCGTTGATCGGGACTGGCAGCCGAAGACTGATGAGCGTGAGGCGCAGTACGCCAACCTGGGTCCCGGCACCTATCGCTTCCGCTTGCGTGCCGCTGGCTTTGAAGGGCAGGCCGGAAACGAGGCAACGGTGGAATGGAGGATCCAGGCTCATTTCTATGAGACCGTCTGGTTCCGCGCTCTGGCGGCCGCTCTCATGCTGGGCCTGCTGGCCGCGAGCGTCGCCCGGCGCAGCGCCCGGCTGCAGCGCCGCAACGACGAACTATCGGCTCGTGTGGCCGAGCGCACTCAGGAACTGGAGACCGCCAAAGAGGCCGCCGAAGCCGCCAGCCGCGCCAAAGCCGAGTTTCTCGCCACCATGAGCCATGAACTCCGCACTCCCATGAACGGCGTGCTGGGGCTGGCGCAATTGCTGGAGCAGACGCCCATGAATCGCGATCAGCAGCAGATGCTCGGCACGCTCCGCTCTTCGGCCGAGGCTCTGTTGATCATCGTCAACGATGTTCTCGACCTGTCGAAGATCGAGGCGGGCAAGCTGGTGCTGGAGCAGCTTCCGGTGCGGCTGGAGGAGCTCACCCGCGACGTGCTGTCGCTGGTACGGCCGTTGGCGCAGGCCAAGGGCTTGTCGCTATCGGTCAGCGCCGATGGCCCCGCCCTGGAATGGCTGGAAGGTGACCCGGCCCGGTTGCGGCAAGTGCTGCTCAACCTGGTGGGCAATGCCATCAAGTTCACCAACTCCGGCGGCGTCGAGGTGAAGATCAGCTGGGGGCCCGAACAGGTGGAACTCGCGGTCGCCGACACCGGCATCGGCATCTCGCCGGAGAAGATCCCGCTTCTGTTCCAGCAGTTCGTGCAACTGGATTCCTCCACCACGCGGTTGTATGGCGGCACTGGTTTAGGGCTGGCCATCGCGTCCCGCCTGGTGGACGCCATGGGCGGCACCATCGCCTGCCGCAGCCAGACCGGCGAAGGCTCCACCTTCACCGTGACGCTTCCCGCCAAGCCGGCTGCGGCTCCGGAAGCTCCGGCCAGTCTGGCGAAGTTGGCCCCAACGCCGTCGCCGCTAAAGGTGTTGGTGGCGGAGGACAACAACGTCAACCAGATTGTGATCCAGGGCATGCTCGAACTGTTCGGCGTCGAATCCGTGCTGGCCGTCAATGGTGCCGAGGCGGTGGAGCGGGCGCAGCAGGAGATGTTCGATCTAATCCTGATGGACTGCCAGATGCCGGTGATGGACGGCTACGAAGCCACCCGGCAATTGCGCGCGCTGCTGGGCGAGTCCGCCCCGGCCGTCGTGGCGATGACCGCGCATTCGCTGGAAGGCGACCGGGCCGCCTGCCTGGCCGCCGGCATGACCGGTCACCTCAGCAAGCCGATCCGGGCCGATGAGCTGCTGCGGCTCTTGCAGGCGCATCAGCCGCCTTCTCCGTCCGCCATAACGTCTCCTCTGGTTTAGCCGAAATTTGGGGTTGACTCTCTACGGTATTTCTGCAATTGTAGAAATACAGATGGACGCCGCCCGTTACGCCGATATGTTTGCCGCGCTGGGTTCCGAAGCCCGGCTCAGCATTGTCCGCTTGCTCCTGACAGCCCACCCGGAGGGCCTGGTGGTGGGGGAGTTGCAGACCGAGCTCGGCATCCCCGGCTCCACCCTGTCGCACCACCTGGACAAGTTGAAAAATGAGGGCCTGATTACGGTGGCGCGCGACCGGCAGTTTCTCTGGTACCGCGCCAACGACGAGGCGCTGCGTGATCTGCTGCAATTTCTCTACGCCGAATGCTGCACGCGTTCCAAGGCTGTCAATCCGAAGGAGATCACCCGGAAATGTTCGTAAAACTGATGCTGACGTTGGTGGTGGCGGCCGTGCTGACGGCGCGCGAAGGAGGAAAGTTGAAGATTCTGATTCTCTGCACCGGCAATTCCTGCCGCAGCCAGATGACCGAAGGTGTGCTGAAGTCGTTTGACCCGCGCCTGGACGTGTATTCAGCCGGCACGGCCCCGTCGGCGCAGGTCCACCCGCTGGCGATTGAAGCGATGAAGGAGATTGGCCTCGACATCTCGGCCGCCAAGCCGAAGAACGTACGCCAGTTCCTCGATCAGCCGTTTGACTACGTCATCACGGTCTGCGGCGAGGCTGACGAAAGTTGTCCCACCTTTTCCGGCAAGGTGGGCAAGCGGATGCACATTGGCTTTGACGATCCAGCCAAGAGCAGCGACATTGCCGTCTTCCGCAAGGTACGGGATCAAATCCGGACGCAGTTCCGGGAACTTTATCTGAATGAATTGAGGAAAGCACTATGACACCCACCGTTGATATTCAACAAGTGGTCCGCCAGAAGTACGGCGAGGCCGCGCTCCGCGTCACCCAAGGCTCCACCAATAGCTGCTGCGGCGGCTCCGCAGGCTGTGGCGAGATCGACCCCATCACCTCCGGCCTCTACAACGAGGTGGAGAAGGCGTCACTGCCGGAAGCGGCCGTGCTGGCCTCGCTCGGCTGCGGCAACCCGACCGCCCTGGCGGAGCTAAAGCCCGGCGAGACGGTGCTCGATCTGGGCTCCGGCGGCGGCATTGACGTCATCCTTTCGGCCAAGCGTGTCGGCCCCACCGGCAAAGCCTTTGGCCTGGACATGACCGATGACATGCTGGCCTTGGCCAATGCCAACAAGGCGAAGGCCGCGGTCGAGAACGTCGAGTTCTTAAAAGGCGAGATCGAGCACATTCCGCTGCCGGACTCGAGCGTCGACGTCATCATCTCGAACTGCGTCATCAACTTGAGCGCCGACAAAGATCGCGTGCTGCGCGAAGCCTTCCGGGTGCTGAAGCCGGGCGGCCGGTTTGCCGTCTCGGATGTCGTGGTCCGCGGCGAGGTCCCGGCCGAGGTCCGCAAGAGCGTCGAGCTTTGGATTGGCTGTGTCGCGGGCGCCTTGGAAGAAAACGCCTACCGCGCCAAGCTGGCCGCGGCCGGATTTTCCGGAATCGATCTGGAGCCGACGCGCGTCTACAAAGCAGAGGACGCACGCGCGTTTCTGTCCGGAGCCGGTCTTGATTTCGACCGGATCGCCGCTGAGGTGGAAGGTAAGTTTATGAGCGCGTTTGTGCGGGCCTCCAAGCCTGCATAAATGAATCTTTGGACACTACTGACAGACCTGCCACCGGAGGCGATGCTGGCGGCCGTCCGCCCCTTTGGCGAGCCATTTGGCTACCCCGAGGAGCGTGACGGCACCATCATCCATGACCTCCGCCCGGCCGCAGGCCTGGAAGCGACGCAATCGTCGCTGGGGCGCGCGGCCTTTCTGCCGCATACAGATGCGGCTTTCCTTCCGCCTCATCTTCGCCCGCAGAAGCTAGCGCTTTATGGCCTGAACAATGAAGCGCGGGCGGCCACGCTGCTCTATGCTCTGGATGATGTGTTGCGTCTGTTGACGCCCGCCCTCATCGCGACGCTGGAGCAGCCCGTGTTTGAACAGGTGCCCCCGCTCACGTTTCAAGCCAAGCTGGGCGCCGTGCCCCTGCCCGGCCATCGCATCTTGACGCGCGACGCCGAGGGCCGGCCTCAAGTGGCTTACTCCTCCCAAGGCACCAGACCCGGCACCGCGCCCGAAGCGCTGGCGGCGTTTGAAGCCGCTCTCCAAGCCACCGAACCCACTCGTGTCATCATCGAGCCCGGCCAGCTGCTGATCTTCGACAACCTGCGCTGCCTCCATGGCCGCGAGCAAATTGTGGGTCCACGCCACTTGCAACGCGTCTACCTGCGCTAAGGGCTCAAAAGCGGGCCCTAGCGCGGGTCCACTTGCAGCACGCGGTGATTCTCGCTATCGCCCACCAGTACCTGACCCGTGATGCTGAGGGCGACCCCGTGCGGCCGCTTCAGCTTGTCCGCAATCACGCGGCGCGCTCCGGTCTGGCCGTCGAGGAACGTGATCTCATGGCTTTCGGTATCGGCGATGTAGACACCCTTGTCCTTGGCCGACCACACGATCCCCTTCGGCCCGTGGAGCTTGTCGGCCAGCACCGTGTGTTGCCGCGTCGCGTAGTCCACCTTCCAGACCGCGTTGCCTTCGCGGAGCGCCAGCCACAGCGTGCCGTCGGGTGAGAAATCGATCGCTCGCGGGCCCTTGACGGGCATGTCGTCGTTGCCCATCCACGTCTCGATCAGGCCGGTCTTGAAGTCGACGCGGCGGATGCGGTTGTTGCGGATGTCGCAGATCAGCAGGCGGCCCTGCGGGTCGAACTGAATGGCGTGGGGTTGGTTCAACTGCGCCTTGCTGGCAGGGCCGCCGTCGCCCGAAAAGCCGGGCTCACCGGTGCCGGCCACGATGGTGAGCGCGCCCGTCTTCTTGTCCCGCCGCTTCACCACGTGCGCCTTCATGTCGACAAAAAAGAGATTGCCCTGCTTGTCGAAGCGCACTTCATAGGGCTCATTCTGGCCGGTCACCACTTCGTCCAGCTTCTTCGACTTCAGGTCGAGCCGGAAGATCTTGTGGTCGTCAATGGAGCAGATGTAGAGCTTCTTGTCCGGCCCCTGCACCAGGCCGTAGGGGTTCTTGATCTTGGCCAGTTCGATGGCCTTTTCAGGTGCCGGTGCTTCCGGCCAGGCAGCGCTCAACAGCAGCAGTAACGTCGTCAACAGTAATCTCCTCCAGGCGGTCCTTCTTGATTATCATGACGCGCGGGCCTCGTGGGGCCCAGATGGCCGGATCGGTGGGGCCGAACAAGGCCACCACGGGTGTTCCCACGGCGGCCGCCAGATGCGTGATGCCGGAATCGTTCCCCACATAGACCTTGGCCGTTGCCAGCCAGCAGGCCAGTTGGTAGAGGTCATCAAACAGCGGCTGCCGATCCCGCCCCATGGCGAACTCCGCGCCCAGCCGCAGGGCCAGTTGGTCCCACCGGTCGAGTGGCCAATCCTTCACCGGGCTGCCTGAGAACGGATGCACCACGATACGCGAGCGGGCTCGCTGCGGCACATGGATCACCGGCTGCCCAGGCGGCGGTGGAAGTGCCGGGTGGAACTGGAACGGCAGATTCGAAACAGCGGCCCGAAACTCCGGCTGGTGCGTGCCATACCAGGAGACGATTTCATCAAAGCCGCCCAGCCGTTCGAGCACGGGCCGCTGCAAGCCTTCGACACCAGGGATCGCCAGCCCATCGAGACCCGTGCTCGCAATCAAATCCACCCGGTCGGCAAACTGGACCAGCGGCTTCATCACACTGGGTACCCACACTTCGGTGTAGTCCGCCTTCAGCGCTTCCATCGCTGGAAACGTCAACAGGCAATCGCCAATGGCGCCCGGGCGGATCAGCAGTCGCCGCATGCTGCCGCTAGCGGATGTCGAGCGGGATTGAGACCGGCACGGTCTTGGGCGGATAGCAGGCCGTGTTGCTGCACGCCTGATAGCGCAGCTTGCCACTGGCCAGGCCCATGCCGGTGGTGGCATCGGCGGGCACTTTGAACTTGGTCTCGATGACGAAATCGCCTTCGTAGACGCTCAAGGCCTTCTCGGAGAACTCGAACTTATCCTGCTTCGGGGTAGGGAACTTCACCGCGTCGACGGACAGGGGTTTGGGGTCCCAGGTGAGCCGCAGCGGGATCAGGTAGTCCTCGTTCGGCGTATTTGAGTTCACGTGGAAGCCCGGCTTGACGGTGATGCGCAACGTCGCCACGGCGGTCTCGCCGCGCTTGGCCACGACCTTGCCGCCGGAAGCCACGGTCAGCTGCTCATTCTGAGCGAAGGCACTGACCGCCGCCAGGCCACCGGCCCAACAAACCAAGCTAGCGGCCCAACAGAGCCGTCGCCAGGCCGCCCAAGCGGAAGGGTTGGAATGCATTGGCTTTCTTTTGACCGAGCAGCTGTTTGATGTCATTTTCGTATTCACTCTTGCTTACCAGTCCCACGTGGACGCCCGCGATCTTGCCCTCACGGTCCAGCACAAAGGTCGTGGGCAGGCTGTCGACGCCGCCGTAGAGCTGGGCCACCGGGTCCGTGCCCATCAGGATGCGGTAGTTGATCTTCTCCTGGTCGATGTAGGGCTTCACGATGGTCCAGCCTTCGTCGTCCATCGCCACGCCCAGCACGGCAAAGCCCTGGTCCTTGTAGCGGGTTTCGAAGTCGACAAACCACGGGATCTCCACCTTGCAAGGTCCGCACCAGGTGGCCCAGAAGTTCAGCAACACCACCTTGCCCTTGTAGTCCGCCAGCTTAACGGATTTGCCAGTGGAGTCCTTCAGGTCAAACCCGGGCGCCTGCTTGCGACCCGATTCCGGCTTCAGTGCGCGCGCCTCCGTGGTGGTGGTGCAACTGGTGGAGACAAGCAGCAAAGCGCCAAGACACATCAGAAACCGGAGCATATGACTGATTATACCGGCAGACGAAAAATTTATTCCGCGACGGCCACAAATGTCGCCCGCGGCGAGTCTGCCTAGAGCGGCAACTGGCGAGTATCGAGCAGCCTGTCGAACCACTTCCTGCGCTTGGCCCGAGCACGGGCCGACAGCGTGAACTCTTCATGCCGGCGGCGAGGTGAGAAGTACCAGGCGGCGGTGTCGCAAAAGCTCTCGCACGCGTAGTCGCGCCAACGCCCTGCGGAGCCACCATCGGCCACGATCTTCACCTTCCGCCACTCAGCCGACCAGCCCAGCTCACCCGGAACCGCGGCGGCGATCTCCTGGTCCAGCAAAGCGCGCCAACCGCGCCGCGTACCGTTGTCCAAGCGCCGCCAGACAAAGTGGAACAGCTCATGAACCGTAATCCGGATAAACTCCGGAGCGCTTTTGAGCAGCTCCGGATCAAGGTCAATCGTGCGGCGCCGCAGGTCGCTGGCGGCGTGCACCAGGCCCAGGCCATGGCGTGCCTGAAGGATCACGTGAAGGCTTTCAAGCTTACGGCTTCGGCGCGCCCGGCACCGCCGGAACGCCCGGCGGCGGCGTGGGGGTCTTGAAGAAATCTTCGTTCAAGAACTTCACCTGCGCGGTGACCTCATTGCGCATCTGCTCAAACCAAGCCTTAAACAGAGCTTCCTTGACGGCGCGCATCACCTGGTCCCGCACGGCGGAAAGCGGCGGCGTCACCATCTTTTCCAGACGGAATAGGTAGAAGCCATTCGGCTGCCGGATCACTTCGCTGTAAGCCCCCGGCTTCAGTGAAAACACGGCCTGCTTCACCGCATCCGGAATGGCGTCCCCGCGCTTCAGCGGCGGGTAGTCGCCGTCCTTGCCGCGCGAAACCGCGTCATCGGAGTTCTCGCGGACAATCTTGATGAAGTCTCCACCGCTGGTCGCCTGCTTGCGCAGAGCCTCCATCTTGGCCTTGGCTTCGGTCTCGGTGAGTGACTTCTTGCCGTCGCCCGCGGTCGGTTGTCCCGAGGTGAAGGCGATATAGAGCACCTTCACGTTGGCCTCCGCAAAGTCTCCTCCGCGCGCCTTGAAGTACTTCTCGATCTCTTCTTCGGGCGGGCTGGCGTTCGACTTCTCATCGAGCAACCCTTGCGTCAGCACGTTCATCCGCTGATAGGCCAGGCGCTCCTTGTGCGGCCCCCGCTCCGGCAGCTGCTCCTGTTCGGCCAACGCCGCCAGCCGGGCAAGCAGCGCGAACTGGCGGGTGAACTCTTTGGGGTCGCGTTCAAACTGCCCCGGCAGTGGACCGGCCATGGCCCCGACAAAGCGGATCATTTCGCCCGCCGTCAGCTTGACGCCGCCGCCCAGGTCAGCCACCACGGTGTCGAGCGGTACGCCATTACGCGGAGCCTGGCCAAAGGCACAAAGCCCGATGAGGAAAAATGCAGTGAGTCTCAAACCGCCATTTTAGCCGAGCCGCGTCCATTCGGCTACTTGAGGGGCAGCGGGCCAAACACCACCAGGCCAAACCCCTGCTCGTCGCGGATGTTGCAATAGGGGTCCTTGCCGTAGCCATAGCGCAGCGTCGCGCCTTCGGGCAGCTTGCCCTGGACATGCAGCAGCACCGTCGAACCCTCGATCTGTGTCTTGTAGATCACCGGCAGCGGTTCGCCCGTGGCGCCGTGGATCGAGAAGCCAGTCGGGCGTCCGGCGCTGACCAGCTTGCCATTGACGTCGCGGAACGGCAGCTTGATCACCCCGCCATCGACCACCGGCTCCAGCGGCCGCGGTCCACGTTGCGCCTTGCTGGCGGCCCAGGCGGCCATGTTGAAGCCCAGCCGCTTCAGATCAGGTGTCGAAACGTGGATGCCGTCATCGAGGTCACTATCGACGGCGCTAAAGACAGCCGTGTTGGGCACGGTGGTCTCGGTTAAGCGTTGGATCTCCTGCACGTCGTTCCAGGGGCCCACATTCTGCGTGTTGACGTACCGGCCGATCTGGACAAAGTAGAACGGCAGGTTGGGGCTGGCGAAATCCTCGCGCACCTTGGCGATGAAGTTCTCAAACTTGGCCTTGAACAGCGGTGCCGCCGTGGGGTTGGCGTCCGATTCACCTTGGTACCACAGCATCCCCTTCACCTTGCCGCCCGCCGCCTCAAAGCGCCGCATCATGGAGCCATAGAGCGAATCTCCGGGTGCCGCTTTGTCCCACTTGGCCGGATCCCACTGGTCCATCGACGTGCCGCCATGGGCACACGGCAGCAAGCCCACGGGCACGCCTGACGCTTTCGTATACGCCACCGCGAACGGCAGCCCCAAGCCCGCGCCCTTCTTGCGGTTCTTGTTGTACTCTTCCAGGCCCGGACCCATCAGCCGGTCCGTGCGCCGCAGCAGCGACCAGTGGATCTTGTCGACCGCGCCCGGCATGTTGTGCAGCGGCTCCTGCGCAATCTGCCAGCGCTCCTGCACCATGTCGAAAGTGTGCACGCGGTCATCCTGCGTCTGCACGTTTTCCAGGTTGCCCACGCCTTCCATGTTGGATTGGCCGCCCAGCACCCAGATGTCGCCCACCAGCAAATCCTCGATCGCTTCGCTGGCCTTGGTGCCGCCGATCTTCACTTCCAGCTTGTAGGGGCCGCCGGTGGGGATGTTGGAAAGCTTGATGGTCCACTGGCCGTTCTGCACCACGCCCAGCTTCTTACTGGTGAAGCCGAACACCGGCACGATGCCGCGCAGCAGCTTGGCTTCCACCGGTTTGCCTTCACCATCGACGGCCGTTCCCGAAAGCGTGATGTCCGCCTTGCCGGCATCATTGCGCTGGAAAACCTGATGGGGCATCGCGCCAGAGGTGATCCGGATGGACTGGGCCGCCAGCGTAGCGGCGCACAAACAGAGCAGGGCAGTAAATCTCATCACAGGAATTCTAACCTGTTAGAGCCCTACCCACCATCTGGGTAGGCCATTACGGTTTCAATGCCGCCCGGCGCGGTTTGTCGTCCACGCCGCGGCCCTTCTCCATGGCCCGCACCGCCCTTTGCCGGCCCGCCTCGCTGACCACGATGTTGTTCACCACCTTCTTTGCGCCCGCCGTTCGTGCCATGCGCGTGGCGGAGCCCTTGTGCTGCACAATGTCCGCCTTGCCGCTTAGATAAGCGACGCCCGACTGAACCTTCACTTGAAACTTGCCGCCGCCCGCCTTGGACCGGCTGAACTTTTCCTGGATGATCTGCTGCAGCGCGGCGTCCGGCAAACTGGGCGTGGCTGCCTTGGCCGCAGCGCTAGGCGCAGGCTTCGGGTCCGCCGCGGCGGCGCAAGTCGAGATGGGTGACAACAGCAGACAGAGGAGCAGCATCAGCCGGAGAGACGGATTGATTGTCATGTGCAGAGAGTGCGGCGGGCGTCGCCGAATTCTCAGCCGAGATGGCAATTTCTGCCGAAATATTGCCACCCAAGGCGCGGGCCACTTCCAGGGCCAGCAACGGCTCCAGGATCGAGAAATCTTTGGCCGCGAACAGACGCCGCAGCCGGCGGCCGATCAGCTTCGCGTCCCGCCGCCCCAGGTACTGCTCCACCAGCTCTCGCTCCGCCACAAACAGGCTGTAGAGCAGTTGCGGCTTCCGCTTGAATGTCGCGATCAGGCGCTCCGCGCGGCGAGGCGCGAAGTTCACCGCAGGCTCGAAGCCCAACGCCCGCAGCATCGGCTCAATCACGCCTAACTTCGCGGGTAGATTCCGTTCAAGCGAAAACGTCACCGCTCGCGGCGTGTCGCTGTCCATCACGTCGAACACGTAGCTGGCCTTGGTCTTGGGCGTAAAGGGCCGCAGCGCGGCGTAGTTCACCACCGTGGCCGCCAGGTCGAAATCACCGAAACGGGCGGCGTCGGCAAACCAGAGGTAAGGCAGCCAGGCCCGCAGCGCCTCCTGCACGGCCACTGAAAGCCGCGCCGCCGTCCGCAGAAACTCGGCGTGATTGGAAGCAGGTACCGCGCCCGGGGCGTCCCCTTTCAAGTTGATCGTGACTTGAACCGGGGAACCTGCGTCTGGTACAGCTCCTGAAATCGCGGCGCCATAGCGAGCCGCAACCGGCTCCAGTAGCGCCAACTGCGCGGGAGCGAGCGTCAAAGTGTGGGTGAAAGTGATCATGCGGGAGCGCGTTGACGGTACCATGCACCGTCCGGCAACCCGCCCCACGCGGGCGTTTCCCGCTTCTGCCGAAATGCCGCTAAATCGTTGAAAGGATGCGGCGCGAAGGGGGCCGCAGATTTTTCTTCGCGGCTTGTGACTGGCCTTCCGCCAGGTAGCGATTGACGTCCTCAAGCGACGCAAACAGTCCCCGGAACCCATCCTGGTGCCGCCGCGGCGCCCGCCTGCGGCCCGAGAAGTCACGGGCCCGGAACTGCCCCTGGTTCCCGATCACCGCCGCGCCCATCGGCTTATATTCGTGCGTACCCTGCGCCCAGGCCAAATCCTGGTTGATCCACAATGCGAAACCCATCCTCTCCATTGTGCATGGCTAGGCGTGTGCACACGACTCCTGAATGGCCCGTCACGGCACCAGAAGCCACGGCAAGCGCCCCGATCAAGAGCCATCGCCTCACGCCGAGCCGCGACAGAATGGAGCGGAGTCTACCGTTTTCCGCAGGCTGCCCGGCTACGCCGTGGTCGGAATCACGCCGCCGCAGGGTTCAAGGCATGCTGAGCGAAACCCAACCGTCCAGGTTCCCGGCCATTCGTTGAGAGGGGCAAGACTCCGCTCCATTCTGTCGCGGCTCAGCGTGAGGCAGTGGCCGAAAATGTAGAGGTCTGCACATGGTTGCGGACGATAGCGTACACCGGCCCCCTTGTGCCTCGCTCGGCAAAACCGCTTGACTCGCATTCCAAAATCGGCGACAAGGTGGATATGTCAATCCCACCCGTGCTGGCCGCGCTCGCCCTGACGGTCGCCTCCGTCGCCGCGGAGAACCCGGCCGACAAGCTGACCTGGGAGAAGCTGAAGGCGGTCAAGACCGGTGCTGAGATCCGCGTGGTCAAGTCCACGGGCGGCGCGCCCGTCATCGCCAAGCTGGGTGATGTCACCGACGAAAGTCTGATTGTGGTGCTGAAGAATGAGCAGGTGGCCATTCCGCGCGAACAGATTGAGCGGGTCGACGCCCGGCCCACCGGCGGCTCGCGTGTGACGAAGGAAACCCGGACCACCAATGGCCTGGAGGCTCCGCCGCCACCCAAACCTCCGACGCCCTATGACCGGCCCAGCGCGAATACCGGCAGCAGTTCCTCCAGCCTCACCTTTGGCGGCAAGGCGGACTTTGAGCCCGTCTACCGGCGTCCCGTGGCGTCCAAGCCCGCACCGCCCCAGTAACCCGCGAACCTCCATTGCGCCCGCCGCCCGGACTGATACGATAACCGGCATGAATCGACGACAGTTTGGCTCGCTCGTCGCGGGCGCTCTTCCGCTGGCCTCCTCGGCTTTGGCTCAAGACCAAAAGGTCTCCCGCAAGGGCCGCTTGAAGCAAGGCGTCTGCGGCGGCGTCTTTGGCCGGGGGATGGCGTTTGAAGATCAATGCCGTCACGCGGCCCGCCTGGGCGCGCAGTGCTTTGACCTCCGCAATCCGGCGGAGTTCCCGATCATGAAGAAGTACGGCCTGATCCCGACCGTCGTCGGCGGCGCCATGACGCTCTCCGGCGGCTGCAACCGCAAGGAAGACCACGCCGAGGCGGAAAAGAAGATGCACGCCATCATCGACGCCATCGCGGCCACCGGTGGCGGCAGCGCCATTGCGCTATCCGGCAACCGCCGCGGCATGTCTGATGAAGAAGGTCTCGATAACGTCGTCGCCTACATGAACAAGGTGAAGGCGCATGCGGAAGACAAGGGCGTCACCATCTGCATGGAACTGTTGAACTCCAAGGTGAACCACCCGGACTACATGTGCGACCACACCAAGTGGGGCGTCGAGATGGTGAAGCGCGTCGGCTCGCCGCGCGTGAAGCTGCTCTACGACATCTATCACATGCAGATCATGGAAGGCGACGTTATCCGCACCATGCGCGACAACCTGCAATACATCGGCCACTTGCACACCGCCGGCAATCCGGGCCGCAACGAGTTCGACCTCGACACCCAGGAACTAAACTACCGCGGCATCGCCAAAGCCATCGTCGACATGGGCTACACCGGCTACCTCTCGCACGAATACTCGCCCAAGTACGGCGAAGCGCTGAAGGTGCTGGACGAAATGCTCACCATCTGCGACGTGTAGGGTTTTGTGGCGGCTATTGCTGCTATTCGGGCAGGCCCATCAGCGCAACACCTTCGGCCCGTGCCGCCACGCGCAGTTCCCGGTCCAGCGTGGCCAGTGGCAGCCCGCGGCGGCGGGCTAGCTCCAGGTAGGCGGCGTCATAAAGAGTCAGCTGGTGGCGAGCGGCTAACTTCGCCGTGGCCCCCCAAGCCTGCCGGTCGGTCTCGAGATCCAGGGTGATGGGAAGGATGGCGAGATCAGCCAGCGCGGCGTCCCGGAAAGCGGCATCGTGGCGTCCCCGGCGAATTCCCAGTTCGAGAATGTTGGCCACCTCCAGCCGCCACAGCGACGGGACCCAAGCGCCGGATTCGATCACCTGATCGAGGACCGCCGAGACCTCCGGCGTCGTCTCGGCACTGTAGACCCAGGCTAAGGTAATGGAGCTGTCGAGCACCAGGCTCATGGCCGGTCCCGGTCGCGATCGGCTTTCAGTACCTGCCAATCAAATGCTTCCCCGGACAAGGTTTGCGCCCGGGCGCGGAGGCGGTCCGCAGCCGCCCGGGCTCGGGAGTGATCGATCATTCCAACGCTGGAAATGAGGCGGGCGACCGGTTTGCCGTGGCGCGTGATGACGATTTCTTCGCCCCGCTCAACCCGGTCCAGGAGTGCGCCGAGGGTATTCTTGGCTTCGAAGGCTCCAATTTCTTGCATGGGTTGCTCGCAATCTAGCTGAAGCTAGCTTAACAGAATCTCAAAAGAGCGTTGCAGAGCCGAGGCTTCATGATTTTCCAGCCCCATGCGTGAGCTTGGGGCTTTTTTCGCGATCCCGAAGAAGCCCCAAGCTCACGCATGGGGCTGACAGACGCGGCGCTATCCTGGAGAGCATGCTGCGAACGCTGCTGCTCTCTGCGCTAGCCCTCACACTGCCTCTGGCCGCCGCCCCCACCAAGCGAACGGAGATCCTCTGGGACCGCTTCGGCATCCCGCACATCTACGCCAAGGACCACCCGAGCCTCTTCTACGCCTACGGCTACGCGCAGATGGAAGCGCATGCCGAATTGCTGACGCGGCTCTATGTGCAGGCTCGCGGGCGGGGAGCGGAGTTCTATGGCAGCGGGGCGCGATCGAGCAGCCGCAGCGGGGACGAATCGTTTGTGGACGTTGACCGCTGGGTGCGCCGCAATGGCATCCCGGAGCGAGCAAAGCTGTGGGCCTCGCAACAGAGCCCGGAGTTCGCGCCGCTGCTCGAAGCTTTCGCCGATGGCCTGAATGGCTGGGCGCGCGAACATCATGATCAATTGAGTGAACCCGCCCGCGCCGCGCTGCCGTTCACCCCGGCGGACGTGTTGGGCCACATCATGCGCGTGATCCACTTTGATTGGATCGCGAGCCCCCTCAAGGTGAACCAGATGGTCCGCCTGGGCAACACGGGCGAAGTGCATGGCTCCAATGGCTGGGCGCTGGCGCCTTCGCGCACGACGTCCGGCAAGGCGATGCTGATCAGCAACAGCCACCTGCAATGGGCCGATCTGCACACCTACTTCGAGGTCCATCTGGTGGCCCCCGGCGTCAACTCCTCGGGTGCCGTCTGGGTGGGCTTCCCCACGCTCCGCCTCTGCTTCAATGACCACCTGGGCTGGAGCCAGACCACCAACACCTTCGATGGCGCGGACCTCTACCGGCTGACATTGCGCGACGGCGGCTACGTGCTGGACGGCAAGGTGCTGCCCTTCAAACTAGACCAGCAGACCATCCGCATCCGCCAGTCCGATGGCAGCTTCAAGGAAGAGCCGCTGACGGTGAAGAGCAGCGTGCACGGCCCGGTGGTGGTGGAGCGCGACGGCTTGACGGCGGCCCTCCGCGTCACCGCGCTCGACCGGCCCCGGCTGGCCGAACAGTTGTGGAAGATGGGCCTGGCCCAAAATCTCGACCAGTTCCAGGCCGCCATGCGTGACTTGCAATTGCCGCTGTTCAATACCACCTACGCCGACCGCGACGGCCACATCCTCTACCTGTTCAATGCCGCGATTCCGAAGCGCTCGACGGGCGACACCAAGTTCTGGTCCGGCCTGATTCAAGGGGACCGCTCGTCATTGATCTGGGACCGCATTCACCCCTACGAAGACCTGCCCAAAGTGATCGACCCCAAGGCCGGCTTCGTGCAGAACGCCAACGATCCGCCCTGGACCTCGGCTTACCCCATGCTGCTCGACCCGGCGAAGTTCCCCGCCTACGCCGCGCCACCCACCGGCATCACCAGCCGCGCCCAGCGCAGCATCCGCATCCTGTCGCGTCCCGAGAAGTTCAGCTTTGAAGATCTGAAAGCCGCCAAGCTTTCAACGCACGTCGAGACCGCTGATCAGTTCAAAGCGGACCTGGTCGCCCACGCGAAGCAACTGGGTTCGGCGCGCGCCAAGCTGGCGGCGGACATTCTGGCCGCCTGGGATGGCGATACCGAAAACACGAGCGATGGTGCGCTGTTGTTCTATTACTTCGTCATGAGCGCGGGCCCGGGCTTCCGCTCTATCGGCGGCTATGCCGTGCCCACCGATGAACGCCAACCGCTCACCACGCCGCGCGGCTTTGCTGACCCGGCAAAGGCGGTGGCGGCGCTCGATGCCGCTGCTGGAAAGCTGGAAGCGGAATATGGTTCGTTGCACGTCAAGTGGGGCGACGCCATCCGCCTGCGCCGAGGCGCACTCGATCTTCCGGCCAACGGTGCACCGTCAGTGCTGGGTGCCATCCGCACGGTGAACATTGGGCCGTTTGTCCAAGGCAAAGCGGAAGGCGTGCACGGTGACAGCTATCACGCGGTGGTCGAGTTCGCCAACCCCGTGCGGGCGGAAGCGTTGCTCACCTATGGCAACTGGTCCCGCGCCGGGTCCAAGCATATTGAGGATCAGTTGCCGCTGATGTCGAAAAAGCAGATGCGCCCGGTGTGGCGCGCCCGCAAAGACATTGAAGCCAATCTCGAAAGCCGCAAGGTGTTTTAGCTGGGCTGCTGCAACTTGGTTGCGCAAGACCACTCCCTCACGGTCGTGGCTCAGTAAGTCTTTCGAAACCTCTCGCGGTTTCTGAGCCGCGCGCGTCAGCAAGCGGTCTGCCGACTGTCTAGATGCGGTGCGGATGCGATACTGGCGGTTTGCGACGCACCATCGTATCCCTCATGCTGGCGACGCTCTGCGCCACGGCGCAGGAGTTCGGCCCCCGCTTTGAAGAGCTGAAGCGGACGCTGAGCCCCGCGCAACTCTACGCACTGCTCTACACCATGCCCAAGGGCGCGGACCTGCACGTCCACTACTCGCTGTCGTTCTGGGCGTCGGATTGGTACGACTCCGCGAAGGACCGTTTCTACACCCGCGTCCGCATCGCCAATTGCGGGCCGGAGGCGGCACCGCTGCTGTGGCGCAACATTCCCCGCGCCCGCTATCAAGCCTTGTCTGATTGCGAAAAGGGCGAATACATTCCCCTCCGCGACGCCCCACGCGACGAATGGATCTCAGCCCATATTCTCGACCGTCCCGGCGAAGGCCGCGATGAGTTCTTCGAACGAATCGTGACGCGGATCACTGACCTGGGCCGCGATCACGAAGTGGCCGCCGAAGTGTTTGCCAAGACCCTGAAGCGCTGGGCTGCCGAGGGGGTTCGCTACACCGAGGTGATGGCCTCTCCACTGTCCGCCACTGATCCCGCCGCCGCGACTGCGGCCCTGAAGAAGGTCGCCGCGGAATCGCCCATCCCAGTCCGCTACCAAGGCATCTTCATCCGCTTCATCCCGACGGCCGAACAGCGCCTCACCGACACCTTCGCCTTTGTCGACCGCAACCGTGACTACTGGGTCGGCGTCAACATGGCCGGCCGCGAGGACAACGACAAAGGCCACCCGCTGCGCTTCTTTGAGGCCTTCCGCGCGCAGCGCCGCAAGTATTCCGGCATTCATCTTTCGCTCCACGGCGGCGAAGTGGATTCACCCGGCCGCGATGTCCGCAACACGCTGGTGCTGGGCGCCGAGCGTATCGGCCACGGCCTGAACCTGATCACTGACCCGGACACGATGCTGCTGCTGCGCCACGGACGGACGTTGATCGAAAGCAATCTGGTCTCGAACAAGCTGCTGGAATACACGCCCGATCTGGCCACTCATCCCTTCATCGAATACCTCCGCTTCGGCATCCCGGTCTGTTTGAACACGGACGATCAAGGCAGCTGGGATTCTAACCTGACCGACGAATACTTCACCGCCGTCCGGACCTTCAACTTGAGCTGGGATGAGGTAGTGCAACTGGGTCGCAACAGCCTGCAGCACTCCTTTGCCCCCGATGCTCTGAAGCGCCAACTACTGAACGATTTCGACATCGCCGTGAAGCGCTTTGAGCAGCAGGCGCGCAACCCCAAGTGGGTACCGCCCGCATCCACCGTCTCCGGCTACGCGCGGCGCAATCTGCTGAATTAGCGCCACGGCGGACCCCGATTACCCAGCCACTGAACGGCCGTCGAGGCGCCAAATGCGAAGCGGAGCCATCGCTGGCTCCGCCTTCCTCCGATCCGGGTCTCGGGCCCGTGTTGACTATTTGGCCGCGCGGCGGCGCTTGATCCACGCCAGGCCGGCCAAGGCGGTGGCCAACGTCGCGTAGGTCGCCGGTTCCGGTGTCGCGGTCTGCTCGCCAAAGATAAAGTCATCCATCGCCGTCTCATCGTCGGGGTTGCTGCTGATGATTCGCACCCGGGCAATGGCCGGAGAATCAAACTTTACGCCGAGAAATGAGAACGTCTTATTACCGGAAAACGACGGAACCTGATAGACGCCCAGCGATGTGCCGCTCAGGTTGAAGAACTCCATCGAAGCGGTGCTGGCATCGTCGACGTCGAGGAAGATTGCGCCGAAGGCATTGGTGACGGCGACGGTCTTCTGATCTTTGGGCGAAAAGAAGCTGACGTCGGTGATGGCGCTGCCCACTGGCTCAAACACTTTGGATGGGCTGAAGAACGTGTAGTCGTCGCCGGCATCCGGTACCGAGACCAGCAGACTGGTGCCGGGGGTCGAGAAGGTGATGCCACGTGCACGGCCGGTGGCGCTACCATTGAAGAAACTTCCAGGGAAGGCATTGGGCTCAGTAGCCGCGGCGGGCACACCGTCCCAGTTGATCTCACGCCGCCCACCCACGAAGTTGGTCGCAACATTGGGATTCAGCCCGCCCAGCGAAGCCCGGAATTGGTTGAGAGCGCCGGTGATATCGCCGGTGGTGGCGCCGGACGACGAAAAGACAACGGGTCCGGCCAGCATGGGAGACAGCGCCAAGGTGATAGAAAGTAGTATTCGCTTCATAGCCCGAGTATGCCCGGACACTCTGACTGAAGACCTCAAGCGGAAATGAATTGTGACTCAATTCTCGCTCAAGGAAACATCAACGGCGGCGTCCGATTTCTCATTTGGCCCGTTCCGGCTGCTGCCTGCTGAGCGTCAGTTGCTGCGTGACGGCCGGCCGGTGGCCGTTACTCCCAAAGCGCTTGATCTATTGTGCTTGCTGGTGCAGAACCGCGGGCACGTCCTGAGCAAGGACGAGATCATGAGCCGCCTTTGGCCCGGCGCTTTTGTTGAGGAAGGCAACTTGGTGCAGCACATTTCCGTGCTGCGCAAGACCCTTGGACAGACCGCGGACTGCCCCTATATTGAAACTGTGGCGCGCTTTGGATACCGGTTCTGGGGTGGCCCGGAGGTGACCGCAGCGGACGCCCCGGCGCTGTCGACCCCTCCTTCGGCGCCATCGGTGGCCGCCGCGGTGACGCCGGTTACCCACTACGCCCGGTCGGGGGACGTCAACATCGCTTATCAGGTGCTGGGCGATGGCCCTATCGATCTGGTGTTTGTGATGGGCTGGGTGTCGCACCTGGAATACTTTTGGCGAGAGCCCCACTTCGCTCGATTCCTGCAACATCTCGCCTCCTTTGCGCGCCTGATCGTTTTTGATAAGCGAGGCACCGGGTTATCGGACCGCGTGCCGGTTACCGCTCTGCCTACGCTGGAAGAGCGCATGGACGACGTGCGGGCCGTGATGGAAGCGGTCGGGTCGGAGAGCGCGGTGATCATGGGCGTCTCCGAAGGCGGGCCGCTCTCCGCCCTGTTTGCGGCCACTTACCCGGAGCGGACACGGGCGCTGGTGATGATCGGCAGCTACGCCAAGCGCCAGCGCGGCCGGGGCTATCCTTGGGGGCCTACCAGTGAGGAGCGGGATCGTTTTCTCGAAGAGATCCGGACGGACTGGGGCGGGCCGATCGGGATCGCGGCCCGTGCTCCTTCGCTGGCGCAAGACCCCGCCTTCCGCGAGTGGTGGGCCACCTACCTGCGGATGGGCGCCAGCCCCGGGGCGGCCATCGCGCTCACCCGCATGAACTCCGAGATTGATGTGCGACGAGTTCTGCCGGCCATCAATGTGCCCACGCTGGTCCTGCACCGTTCGGGCGACCAGTGTCTGCTGGTGGAAGAAGGCCGCTACCTCGCGTCCATGATTCCCGGCGCCCGCTTCGTCGAACTGCCCGGTGCCGACCACCTGCCCTTTGTGGGCCGCCAGGACGAGATCCTCAACGCGGTGGAAGAGTTCCTGATTGAAGTTGGCGACCCGCGGGAAGGTGGCCGGATTCTCGCCACCGTGCTGGCCTTTGACGGGGACCCCGTGCCCCAACCAGAACTGGAGCGGGCCCTGCGTCTGTTCCGGGGCGAGCACGTGGGCCGCTATGGTGTCTTTGACGGCCCGGCGCGCGCCATCCGCTGTGCCCGGATGCTGGCCCTGCGCGCAGTGGAAAGTGGCCTCCAATTGCGGGTGGCGTTGCATACCGGCGAATGCCACCGCTCTGGCGCGGAGCCTTTGTCGGGTGCGGCGGTGGAGATCGTCGAGCAGCTGCTTTTGGCGACGCCCCCCGGACAGGTGATCGTCTCCAGCACCGTCCGCGATCTGGTTGCGGGATCAGGCCTGCGATTCTCGCGGCTGTCTGATATTCCGGTTGAGACCTCACACGGCCCTTGGCGCCTTTACCAGGTGGCCGATACGGGCCGTCACGTCAACGCGACCGGCTAGACGCAACTAGGCTGGGGCGCGGCGCTGGCTGGGCTGGGGCGCGGCGCTGGCCTCCGCCCCTGGTGCACAATCAAAACGTGGACTGGATAACTTCGCCCGAAGCTTGGATCTCCCTGGCAACTCTCACCGCGCTCGAGATCGTGCTCGGCATCGATAACATCATCTTCATCTCGATTCTGGCGGACCGGTTGCCGGCGTCGCAGCGGGCGCGGGCGCGCACGGTAGGCTTGTTCGCCGCCATGTTCACCCGCATCCTGCTGCTGCTCTCACTGGGCGCGATGATGCAGTTGACGCGGCCCTGGTTTGAACTGCTAGGCCATGGCGTCTCCGGCCGCGACTTGATCCTGCTGGTGGGCGGCCTGTTCCTGCTCTACAAGGCAACGCATGAGATCCACGAAGCGGTGGAAGGCGACAGCGACCGCGAACGCGCCGTCGCCGCTTCCAAGTTCGCGCAGGTGATCCTGCAGATCATGGTGCTCGACATTGTGTTCTCGCTGGATTCGGTGATCACCGCTGTGGGCATGGCCGATCACTTGGAAGTGATGGTGACCGCCGTGGTGCTGGCGGTGGGCATCATGATGTGGGCCTCAACGCCGGTGGCGCAATTTGTGCAGTCTCACCCCACCGTGAAGATGCTGGCGCTCTCTTTCCTGCTGCTGGTGGGCATCACGCTGGTGGCCGACGGCATGGGCTTCCACGTGCCCAAAGGCTACGTCTACTTCGCCATTGCCTTTTCGATGTTTGTCGAGATGCTCAACTTGCGCGCGGCGAAGCGGCGGTAGTCCGTGGGAGGAATAGGGTCCGGCGGACACTTGCTGAGTGACCGATACCACTGGCCTAACGCGAAACAATACGAGGTTCCAGAAGCATAGATTTGCCGCCTTCGCGGTCCCAAAAGAGTAGACGGCTCATGCTCTGTGATGAAATCAGTGCAGTAGTCTTAGAGTGAGGAGGGCAACGTGCCATCATCGATCAGGCAGATCACAGGCAACTGGGACCTCGGTTTTGTCTTGTCAAAGCACTCCATCAGCAGCATCCCCAGCGGAACGACCAGTACGGGGCGCACGCTATTTGACACGAAGCGAACAGAGATCGGCGAGGCGCTGTATCGGTTAAAGTATCAGAGCGACTGGACGCGAGTCCCCGTGTTGGCCGAAGCCTTGGCCTCAACGATCTATCCGAAGTTTCAGGACGTTGGCATACTGATCCCGATGCCAGCGTCAAAAGCACGGCCTAAGCAGCCCGTCACTGAGATTACGAAAGCGCTGGGTGCGTTGGTGGGCATAGCAGTCTTCGAGGGGCTCGTCACGAAAGAGTCTAGCAGGTTGCGGAAAAAGGCCGGAGACCGCTTGCTGACGCGCGCGGCTCAGTTACTGCGCACGCGTATTTGCAACAGCTTACAGAGCCACGACCGTGAGGGAGTGGTCCTGCAGAACCCTTTTTCCGCAGCCTGCTAGTGCCAAGCAGTTGAAGGATATCGCGACTAAAGCCGAGAAACTTGAAGCTCTTGGGGCATTTTCCTTCCAGGATTTGCTGGAAGGTGAGGACTCCAGGAATGCCTTACTTATCGATGATCTTTTTGATACTGGCGCATCGCTCGAATCCGCCTGCAAGGCGCTGCGGGGTTATCAAAAGATCAACCGGCTGTACGTGGCTGCGCTGACATGGAAATAGACTTATGACCACCGTTTTTGTTGCAGGATCGATCAACATCAAGCACCTCGACCGAAAAGTCAAAGAGAGAATGGATAACATAATCGCATCATCCTTCGCTGTAGTCGTAGGTGACGCAGACGGAGCGGACAAAGCGATCCAGTCGTATTTGGCTGAGCGCGGAGTCCGGAATGCCCTTGTCTATTGCAGCGGCGAGAGTCCACGAAACAACCTTGGACATTGGCCTGTGCGAAAAGTCGAGTCGTTGCATAGACCGGGATCACGGGCCTTCTTCACGGTGAAAGATGTGGAGATGGCCAACGACGCCGACTACGGGTTAATGATTTGGGATGCGAAGAGCACAGGTACGCTGAGCAATGTCATCGAGATGCTCAGGCGGAAGAAGAAATCAGTTGTATTCGTCAGCAGTGATAAACAGTTCAGCACCATCGGAGACGTATCACAGCTGGAACAACTGATAGGCAAGATGTCTGAAGATGCTCGACGGAAAGCTGACGAGAAGATTCGGCTTGCGGAGAAGATTGCCGAGCTCAAAAGTGAGCAATCGTTGGCATTTTCTTAGGGTTGAGTTCTCCTGCCGGGAGTTCTGCTAACCCAGCCGTTCGCGATAAACATCTTCCCGCCGCCAGGGGCCATCCAACGGCCTGGCATCCGCCTGGTCCATCAACCGGAATGTTTCCGCCGGGCCATTCTGGGAGTGCAGCACGCCCTCCTCGGCCTTCGACGCTCGCAAATCATCGGATAACTCTCGCTGTTTCATTTGTCGGTGGCCCGGGCGCTGCGGGCCCCGCGAGTGAGGCCGGCAGGCATTGTGGTGATCAGCGCGCGCAAGACAGTGTTCACCGCGTCAGCGTTTTGGAAAACCTGAGCGACATCTGGGTCCAGCATAACAGCCAAGGAACCCCCGGACATCTTGGCGGCAAACCGGCTCGGCTTCGCTTTTGCATAGTCGAACTTATACTCCGCCTTAAGTTCGTCGGAATGTCAGATTCTCATAGCTTAATCAACCCTTGAATCAGGCGGCCGTGCATTCGCTACCGCTCCTCCACCAGCAGCGTGATCTTCGAGCCATCCCCGCCACCAAAATAGACCCGCTGCGTCGCCTTCACGAAATCGGTGGAAAGCGCCTTCGGAATCTCCATAAACTTCTGCGGGTTGCGGTCGGTCAGTGGGAACCAGCTGCTCTGGATCTGCACCTTGATGCGGTGGCCGGCGCGGAAGGTGTGGGCGACGTCGGGGAGGGCGAAGGTGATGCGGTCCGGCTTGCCGGGCTCAAAGGGGACGGGCTTTTCGAAGCTCTGCCGGAACTTGCCCCGGAAGGGTTCGCCGCGCACGAGCTGTTGATAGCCGCCCATGATCGACACTCCCGGTAGCGGCACCGAGGGCGTCACCGCGGCACCGGGAGCGGGCGGCGGCGGCGGGGGCACGTTGTAGTCGACGGCGTCGCCCGGGTAGACGTCGATCACCTTGACGACGAAGTCGGAGTCGGTGCCGGTGGTGGAGACTTTCAAGTCCACCTGGATGGGCCCGGTTACCGTCACATCGCGCTCCAGCACTTCGGACTTGTAGACAAGTACGTCCGGCCGCGCGGCGGCGAAGCGTTGGTCTTCGGTCATGTAGGTGTTGGGCACGCGCGTCGCCAGGCCGTTGATATAGGGCACGGGCTTGGCCGGGTCGGAGATGTATTCGTCAAAGCCGGCGGCTCCTGGGCGCTGCCACTGCAGCTTGCCTTTGGCGTCCAAATGGATCGTCGTGGGCTTGGCGCCCGCGGGCGGCCACGCCGGGAACTTGCGCCACTGGTTGCGGCCGGTCTCAAAGACGTAGGCGCGGGGGAACTTGTTTTCGCCCTTGCCCTTCAGATGGTGGACAAAGAACGGCAGTTCGATTGAGGCGCGGTAGTAGGCGGAGGTCTTGGAGCCGAAGTTCAGGTGCCCCAACCGGTCACCATCGCCACGGGCGAAGCCGCCGTGGTTCCACGGGCCCATCACCAGCATGTTGGTTGCAGGCGGCGAGTTCTTCTCCATGAAGCTGTGCTGCCGCAGCGGACCCATCGGGTCCTCCGTGTCGAACCAGCCGCCCACCATCATCACGGCCGGCTTGATGTTCTTCAGATACTTCCAGACGGCGCGCGATTGCCACACCTGGTCGTAGCTGGTGTGGTCAATATTCAGGTTCCAAAACGGCTGCTGGTTCTTGAAATACTTCTCATTGGCGTTGGCCAGCGAACCCATTTCCAGGTAGAAGTCATACCCGTCGGGGGAGCCAAACTGGAACGGAATCGTCGGCTTGGGCGGCTCCGGGTCCCCTTCACGATTGCGGAAGCCCATGTAGAACGCAAACCGGTGCGCCAGCATGAACGCGCCGTTGTGATAAACGTCGTCGCCCATGTAGTAGTCCGTCACCGGAGCCTGCGGCGACACCGCCACCAGCGCCGGGTGCGCGTCGATCATACCGGCGGAAACATAGAAGCCGGGTTGCGAGATGCCCCACATGCCCACCTTGGGTAAGGCGCCGGGGACGTTCTTGGTCAGCCACTCGATGGTGTCGTAGGTGTCGGTGCTCTCATCCAGATCCTTGGGCCCTTTGTTGGGCTTGTGCGGCCGGATCAACTCGTAGGCGCCTTCGCTCATGTAGCGCCCGCGGACGTCCTGGTAGACGAAGATGAACTTCTCGCGCGCGAACAGGTCCGACGGCCCCAGGCTGGCTCGGTACTGCTCAATGCCATAGGGTGCGACGCTGTAGCCCGTGCGCTGCATCATCATCGGGTAGGTCTTCTCGTCGGTGAAGACGTCCTTGGGGACATAGACCGACGTGAACAGCTTCACCCCATCACGCATCGGGACGCGGTATTCGAACTTGGTGTAGTTCTCGCGCACCCAGTCGCGGTTCAC
>JAPKYZ010000004.1 GCA_026394055.1 Acidobacteriota bacterium | reverse complement strand
CGAGATCGAGCGGTTGTTCCGCAGACTGAAGGGCTTCCGCCGGATCTTCTCACGCTTTGAAAAGCTCGACGTCGTCTTCGTGGCTTTTCTCTGCTTCGCGCTCATCGTCGAAGCCCTCCGCGTAGTGTGAACACGCCCTAGGTAGAGTCAGGTCAAGAAACATAGTATTCCAGCCATATGGGACTAGAAACCACTTGCATTGCCCGGCACGCCGGACGGGAGGCGGAAGGTAAGCTTCTGCTTGAAACCGGCGAGCTGCTATTCCGCGGCCCGTTCCGGCTGAAGCTGGCGCTCGATGGCGCCACCGTGACGGTGGAACGCGGCGAGCTTGTCGTCGACAGCGCCGAAGGCGAGGCGCGGTTCGCCCTGGGCGCGGAGGCCACCAAGTGGCAGTTGAAGATCCGGTACCCCAAGCCGCGTTCCGGCAAGTTGGGGATCAAGGCCGGGCTGCGAGTGGCGATCCTCAACCTGGACGATGAGCTACTACCGGTGGAGATCGCCGAAGCGGGCGCGGAGCTGCTCGCCAAGCCCAAGCAGTGCGACTTGATCTTCCTGGGCGTGCACGATACCCCCGGTCTCGCGGCACTGGCCCGCATGGAGGCGCAGATGGTGCGCAACGGCGCGGTCTGGGTGGTCTACCCCAAAGGCGTGAAACACATCACGGAGGCGATGGTGCGGCAGGCGTTGCTCGAAGCGGCGCTGGTGGACGTGAAGGTGTGCGCGTTCTCGGAAAAGTTGACCGCGCTGAAGGCCGTCATCCCGGTGGCGCGGCGGTAGGCATTGGAACTGGACACTTTCAGTAACTAGTCACGTTTATTGACTATAATTAGGCGTGACACACATCAGCGCTTCGAAGTTCAAAGAGCAGTGCCTTTCCCTGCTTGATCACCTGGAGCCGGACGGCATCGTCGTGACGAAACACGGCAAACCGGTAGCCCGAATCTTGCCTGCCCACTCTGACTGCGCCTCGCTCATTGGGAGCATGAAGGGCAAGGTGAAGGTGTCGGGCGATGTCTTCTCGACCGGAGCCGTCTGGAATGCTGAATCTTGACACGCACATTCTGCTGTTCGCCTTGGATGGCACGCTTAAGCCAACCGAGCGGGCGCTGCTGGCGGCAGAGCAGTGGAGCGTATCGGCCATAGTGCTGTGGGAGTTATCGAAGCTGGCCCAGATGGGCCGGATCGCGATTGATGTCCGGTCTCCCGAATTCACAAAGCTCTTCAGCCGGATTCAGGTGTGGCCGCTCGATCTGGCGATCTGTCAAAAGTCGACGGAACTCGACTTTTCGAGTGACCCCGCAGACGAGCTCATCGCCGCCACCAGCATTGTCCACCGGATCCCACTAGTGACGCGGGATAGGAAGATCCGGAAGTCCAAGTTGGTTCCACTGGCTCCGCTCTGAGGCCTGGGCGCTCAATTCGCCCAAACGCCCGCGTGCACGCTTCAGCCCTGGCTCGCTAAGATGGGTCTTCATGTCTGCTTTACTCGACGGGAAATCGGCGCTGGTCACCGGCGTTGCCAACAAGTGGTCCATTGCCTATGCCATCGCCGCGGCGTTTCAGCGGGAAGGCGCCAAGGTCTACTTGACCTATCAAGGGGAGCGCCAACAACGGACCGTGGAAGACATCGCCGCTGATCTGGGCGTGGCGGGCGTGCTGGCTTGCGATGTCGCCTCCGACGCGGCGATTGAGGAGATGGTGGCGAAGCTGCCGTTTGAGCGGCTGGACGCGCTGGTCCACTCGATTGCTTTCGCCAATCGCGAAGATCTCTCGAATCCCTTTTCGCAGACCTCCCGTGAAGGCTTCGCCACGGCCCACGACATCAGCGCCTACTCGCTGGTGGCGCTCTCGCGCGCACTGGCCCCAAAGATGACGGCGGGTGGGTCCATCACCACGCTCAGCTACCTCGGCGCGGTCCGCGTGATCCCCAACTACAACGTG
>JAPKYZ010000033.1 GCA_026394055.1 Acidobacteriota bacterium | reverse complement strand
CCCCCAACTCTTCCCGCAGACTGGAAGGTAGCAGCTGATCTTGATCCGGGTTGTACACCACATAGCGGCTCATACCTGTTAAGTCGCTTTTGTGGGCCCGGTGGTTACGGGTTTTCACACAGACTCTCACGCATGGGGCTGGCCGAGTTCTGGTTTGCTGGTAAACTGTTAGGCTGAGAGCATGCGAAGGATCTTGGTGAGCCTTTGTTGGGCGGCTGGTCTTTGGAGCCAAAGAGCTCCGGATATGTTGTTGGAATCCGTCAAGGTCATGGGCCGGGTGGTGGATGAACAGCAGAAGCCGGTGATCGGCGCCAGAGTGGATGGCGAGAGGTGGACCACGGTCGAGACAGGACCGGATGGGCGCTTTGAGCTTGTGACGCAGGCACCGGCGGTGGTGGTGCGGATGGCTGGTTTCCACAGTAAGCGAATTGCGGCCCGATCCCCAGAACTGCTGTCGACAGTTACTCTTGAACGACTGACGGCGCCAGCACTGCCCCTATGTTCAGATAAGTTGGAAGGCGCGCAAGGTTCACAAGCCAGTGCCCAACCCGGTTTGCGGCTGCCGCGTGTTAAGGGAGTGCGCGTTGGAAAGCAGAAGTTTGATGTCGACTACTGGGATCGGGTGTATACAGTGCGCTCTCCGCGGGGAAAGGCAGCGATCCGTCATGGCAGCGGGCACACATACACCTTGGGGTATCCACTGGAAGAGGACGTTTGGCGCTCCAGAGAGTTTGCCGAGGCTGTTTATGCGGTGGGTAGAGTCTGGATTATTGATTCGCGTGGCGTGGATCAAGGCGGCCTGCGCTGGCGCTATCTGGGCCTGATCGCCGAATCAGCGGAGTACACCCATGCGGATGCTGCGGCAGCGCGACTATTAGACAAGGTCCTGGATGGGGTGTGTTACGACAGACCTGTCCGCCGGGCGAACCGGTAGGTCGATGAGTTTGGCCGGTCTCAACCAGTTGGGCCTTTTGGGCCTTGACCGAAGGCGGTCCGGGGGACGTATGCGCGGTAGAAACTGCGGCTTCAAGTTAGTATTTGGGCTCGGTCTCGCCTTGAGCCTGACCACTCATGCCGGCGCGGCGGGAGTTGCGGCGACGGGGCGCCCGATGCGTGGACGGGTGGTGGACCAGTCAGACAAGCCGGTGGCAGGTGCGCGAGTTGAGCTTTTTAACAGCACCACCACTGGGCCTGATGGCCGGTTTGCCGTTCCCGCCGGAACGGTGGGCTTTGTCATCCGGAAGGCCGGGTTTGAGAGTAAGTTCGTCCGGACACGCTCCATTCGGGAATGGACCTTCGTACTTTTGAAAGTGTCGGAGCCTCCGCCGCCTGTTTGCTCCGACCCCACGCCATACGTGAAGTTTGCACGCTGGCAGGGTCAGCGTTTTCTCTTGCCGAAGGTCGCTGGGGTGAGCGTTGGACCTGAGCGGTGGGACATCGACTACGTGGAGCGAACGCACACGGCGGAATCTCCTAGACGTACACTCGGTATCGCCCACGGGCTCGGCATGTCGTGGAGGTCCGACAAGCCCGAGGCGGCATGGGTGTGGGATGCCGTTGACTTTAGGGAGACCGTTCACGCTGTGGATGGGGTTGAGGTCTTGGCGGCCAGGGGAGTGGATAAGCAGGGCTTGCGGTGGCGCGTTCTGGGAACTGTGGGGGAAGTTGCCATCTATCGGGATGCGGATGAGGGTACGGCCCGGTTGTTTGATCAGGTAATGGATGGCGTTTGCATTGTGGCGAAGAAGGGTCGGTAGCTGGTAACCATCGCTATCGATGGCTTTGGGAACTGCCACGCGGGCGTATCAATCGAGGGTGGTTGCGGCAGACCGCTCCGTTGCCGTCGCGGCTCTGAAGATGCGCTCGCGGTGCGGGGATAGGTGGACGGGAGAGCAGACCCCTCCCGCGGGTCGGGCTCCGTCCGAGTGTTCACCCCGGAGTTTGCACACTTAGGCCGAGCACGTTGAGCGGGCGGAAGTGGCGGATGTTCCAGGTGAGTAAGGTGGTGGCGCCGGCCTGGGCAACGGTGGTGGCTATCAAGAGGTCATACGTCTGGCCTCCAGTGGTGCCGTGAGAGATTGCCTGTTTGAGCAGCACCCAGGGGTCAAATGTCGGGGAGACGACGGTCAAACGGGGCTGAAGCGCCTCCAGTAGCTTCACCACGGAACGAGGGCTGAGGCGTTGACCGGGAGGGAGTCGCGTCAGGACAGCGAAGGTTTCGAGGATTGAATGCGAGGCGACCAGGAAGCCACCGGACGGCGAGTTGGCGAGTGCGGCGGCGCTTTCCCGGTGGTGGGTGTGCCAACCGCAGAGTGCAGCGACCAGGACGGAGGAGTCGAGCGCGATCATTTGGCGTCGAGGATTTCGGTCAAACGTTCGTCGCGGAGGCTGGTGAGGGCTTCTTCGACATCCGCGGGGGAAAGTGGCGGGGTGGCGGGATTGGCGATGGCGACCAGCAATCCGTCGCGCCATTCCAGGTGCGGTTCGTCACAGACGGCTTCGATCTCCACCCGTCCATCAATGGCTTCGATGCGAAGCGGTGTGCCGGACTTAAGGCCGAGGCGGTCGCGGATGGCTTTAGGAATTACCACGCGGCCGGCAGCGTCGATGGTGGTTTCCACGGCATTAGAATACCAATTCTGATGAGAGTGGGACGCTGACGCGGTATCGGTTGGGGATTTCCCCGGCTGCGGTTGGTGAGATCGTTGGGAAGAGAGTTCGGGATGGTGTAGACTCCGCTCCATTCTGTCGCGGCTCAGCGTGAGGCGTTGGCGGCGGCTGCAATTCGCTGCTGGGTGTCGAGCGGGCTTTTAAGAGGCGGGTCTTTCGAGTAGCGGGAGTTGTGCGGATGGGAGGGCGGGCCCCTCCTGCTAGTCGGGGCTCGGTCCGAGGGCTCGGCCGAGGGTGCGGATGGACTAGCGGCAGAACGCAAAAACGGCTCGCCCCCCAAGGGGAACGAGCCGTCTTGCAAACTACGAACTACTCTTTCAGGCTCCCTAGAGCCGGGCCAACGAGCCCGGCCGGTTGCCCGAGCCGGTTAGGCTCTAGTAGTCCATGTCGGGGCCGTGGCCGCCGTGGCCGCCGGCCGGGGCCGCAGCCTTCTTCTCGGGGATCTCGCAGATCATCGCTTCGGTGGTCAGCATGAGGGCGCTGATCGAGGCGGCGTTCTGGAGGGCGGTGCGGGTTACCTTGGCCGGGTCGATGACGCCAGCGGACATCAGGTCTTCGTAGACGCCCGTGGCGGCGTTGAAGCCGTAGTTGACGTCGTTCGATTCACGCACCTTACCGATGATGATGGAGCCTTCGTAGCCGGCGTTGTTGGTGATCGCACGCACCGGCTCTTCGCAGGCGCGCTTGATGATGTTGACACCGGTGGTCTCGTCGCCTTCGGTCTTCAGGCCATCGAGAGCCTTGGCCGCGCGCAGCAGAGCCACGCCGCCGCCGGGGACGATGCCTTCTTCAACGGCCGCACGGGTGGCGTGCAGGGCGTCTTCGACACGGGCCTTCTTTTCCTTCATTTCGGTTTCGGTGGCGGCACCGACCTTAATGACGGCCACGCCGCCGGCCAGCTTGGCGAGGCGCTCTTGCAGCTTCTCGCGGTCGTAGTCGGAGGTGGTTTCTTCGATCTGGGCGCGCAGCTGCTTGATGCGGCCTTCGATCGTCTTCTGGGCACCGGCGCCATCAATGATGGTGGTGTTGTCCTTGTCGACCGTGACGCGCTTGGCGCGGCCCAGGTCTTCCAGGCGAACGCCTTCCAGCTTGATGCCGGTCTCTTCCATGATCGACTTGCCGCCGGTGAGGATGGCAATGTCGTCCAGCATGGCCTTGCGGCGGTCACCGAAGCCCGGAGCCTTGACGGCGCAGGCGTTCAGCGTGCCACGCAGCTTGTTCACGACGAGAGTGGCCAGGGCTTCGCCTTCCACTTCTTCCGCGATGATCAGCAGCGGCTTGCCGGAGCGGGCAATCTGCTCGAGCACGGGCAGCAGGTCCTTCATGTTGGAGATCTTCTTCTCGTGGATGAGAATGTAGGGATCTTCCAGCACGGCTTCCATGCGGTCCGGGTCGGAGATGAAGTAGGGGGAGAGGTAACCGCGATCAAACTGCATACCCTCAACAGTGTTGAGTTCGGTGTGCATGGTCTTGGACTCTTCGACGGTGATGACGCCGTCCTTGCCGACCTTCTTCATCGCCTCCGCGATCCGTTCGCCGATGGTGGCGTCGCCGTTGGCCGAGATCGTGGCAACCTGTGCAATCATCTCGCCGGAGACCGGTTTGCTGTACTTCTTGATGTCTTCGACGACCGCATCCACGGCTCTCTCGATGCCGCGCTTCAACGCCATCGGGTTGGCGCCTGCGGCCACGCTCTTCACGCCTACCCGGTAGATGGACTGCGCGAGGACCGTTGCAGTGGTGGTGCCATCACCGGCCACGTCCGAGGTCTTGGAGGCAACCTCACGCACCATCTGCGCGCCCATGTTTTCCATGG
>JAPKYZ010000044.1 GCA_026394055.1 Acidobacteriota bacterium | reverse complement strand
CGGAAGCGAATTGACCAGAGCTCCGGCCGCGTCCGACATCGCCATCTGGATTGAGCCCTGGCAACGGATGAGGACTTCCTGTCCGGGCTGCAAAAGCTTGATGCTGTTTCTTACTTGCTTCGATCCCCATATGGACTCGGTCAGCAGAATGGAGTCGTCGCCAGTTCCAACCCATACCAGCGTCAGGAAGACGGACAAGTCGATGGGACGGGGCGTTTCGCCGTCGTCAGGTTCGCCCGACCATGGGAATTCAATTGCCTTGGGGCCGGTGTTCTTGATCGCTAGCGTGTAGCTCACTTCGCCTCCGTAAGGGGTTTCGCCCGGCAGGACATCCTTGAGGGTCAGTGACAATGGAAGCTTCTCATACACCATGCCGGACCCGCCGACAAGTCCGCCTGACCCACGGCTGATTCCACCCGGGTAATGTGCTTCTCGCACTTTCGTTAAGTCAAGCACTTGCTGAGCACGGGACACGTCGCAACAAAGTAGAATAACTGGAAGAAGTGATAGCTTTAGTTGCATGGTTGATAGGGGCGAAAGTTGACATAGCCTTGAAACGCACCGCCCGCGCCGTAGTTGACGCCGAGTGGCTCAACCGCAGCCGAATTACTGATGGTAGCCAACTTGCCGTCAAGAAGGGTCACCAGATTCTGCGTCGCATTCGCCTGCGACAACCCTGATATGAAGGCCTCAGCAACAACACCGAGATTGTTGGACGTACTATCTTGGGCATTGCGGTAATTGATCCAATGGCTCTGACCCGAAGTGTCTGCCTCGTGGCGGATTGTGTTCGCCCGAAGGTTGGAAGCGCTGATGAAGCCGGTGGAACCATTCCAGTTGCCGCATTGGGCCGAATGAAACGCACCACTCTGGGCGTCCAAGTGCGGATTCAAGACCCAATTGAACGTAGTTGGAGTTCCGCCATTGGAGCTGGAGACTGCCGTCACGTAGTAGATGCCATTGTTCGGACCGCCAGACACAGAGGCAATCGTGAATGAGTATTGTTGGACGTCGCAATACATTCCAATGGCGTCGTTGCCACCGCCGACTGGTTCGCTATCAATCGACAAGAACCTCCCGCCGCCGCAGTTGTACCCGACAGATCGCTTGGTAGGCGACGCTGCCGCAAACGCGAAGTTTGTGCGATTGGTCACGTTCACATTCGCAAACACCGATTGCGCACCATTGAACGTCGCGGTGACTGTTCCACTCGCTACCATTGGGCCACTCCATGACGTTGTCGCGGACGGACCACCAACCGCCAGATTGCTGCCGGAAAACTGCCAGCCCGTCACCCGTCCCGCAACGACTCCCGAGAGTTGGCAGGTCACATTCGACGCTCTCGTGACCGTGCCGGGTGTGCAAGTCAGCGTGGGTTGACGGACCTGGACTTGGGCCGGCGCGGCATTCAAGTATCCGAAGTTCCCATACGAATCGACTATGCCGCTTGCCGTCGAATCCAAGGTTGTCGAACCGCTCGCTTGCGCCAAGACTGGGCGCGGCGTGAAGACCCCGTACGTATTCGTCACTGAGGCTATGGACGGGTTATTCGAGTAGATGAACCAGTCGTTGTCGCGGCATCCGCTAATTGAGTAGCAGGTTGTCACCGAAGCTGATCCCTGCCCACCCAGGTCAAGCGGTGAAGTCACATTGCCGAAGTAATGCCACTGGATGTAATCATACGATCCATAATAGGGAGCCATCATCAAACGTCTTCCACTGACCGCGTGCTGCTTGACCAGCAGCTTTCCGGTGGGCCTGACAGTCTTGATGTACAGCCCGCCGAAATCGGCCTTAAATTTCTTCTCCGCCTGCAGTGGCTTCATCAGTTCGCGCAGGTTCACCGTGAAGCTGCCGAAAGGGGCAACCTCCTGGCTATAGAGCAACGTGATCGAATCCGCCTCACTGACATAAACCTCGATGGTGTCCTTCTCCGCCGAGAAGTTCGCGACCGTCAAGAGCGGTACAAAGTCCCCTTCCACCGTCCAATAGACCTCGCTGTAGGCCCAGCCCGTGAAGGGTTCCAGTTTTACGTACACACCATACGTCTTCGAGGTGGAAGCCGCGTAGTAGCGGCCGATGACATGCCCTGGAGTTCCCGTATAGGAGAACTCCGCGCTACAGATCGCGCCCCGCCCGGAGTCCACTTTGCCTGCGGCGATTGAGGCGAGGTCCACGCGGTTCACCGTAAACGGCTCCAGCGTCTGCGGCGGAAGTACGAGGGACGTCATCGTTCCCTCAGAAGCGCAGTAGAGCTTCGCCGACAGGGTGGACGCAGCGGCTCCCACATTCACAAAGACCAACTCACCGTCGAAGCGAGGGCCATTGGCCCAAGCCGTCTCGGGAAAAGCCCCCAGGACGAGTTGAGTGGCGTACAGACTGTTTGAGTTCGGATACGTGTCGTGGAACAGAGCCGTATTCGAGAACCCCGTCTTCTCGTCCTCCATCCAGCCGTTCGCGATCACCTCGGTAGAGCTAACAGAAAACTCAGCGCGAATCAGCAGGGCTTCACGCGCGGTAGACGAAACCGCCGCCGAAAGCGTCTCCGCTGCGATCCGCACCTTCTCGGTATTGGCCGGCTTCAGGCTGATCGAAGTGAGGGCTTTCCAGGTGTCTCCCTGGCGGATGCTCAGATTGGCCGTCACAGCTTTTTCGGCAGAGGGGTTGGTGAAAGCCATTTCGAGGTAGGTATCCGCTGTGGGGCGATAAATGGCCAGGTAGGAATAGGGCGAGGCACTCTTGTAAGGCTTGCGGCCCACGATGGTGTAGGAATGATTTCGAGTGTCGTCCCGAATGGAGAGTTCGGCTTGAAGTACCCCGTCATTGGGATACGAATACGAAACCCGGATGGAGCCGGCACGAGCAGAGTCGGCTGCTCCGGAAGAGATCACCGATTGGAGCGGCAGGTCGAGATTCGCGAGCTTGGCCAAGCTGGCGGAACGGGTAGCGAGCACCACACCTTGTTGAGAGTACACATCAATTGTTACCTGGAGCGGGTTGTGATGGAGCGCATTGCGCAAATGTAACAAGGAGCGATGCCCGTCCTTTTCCGACCAATAAGGAACCCAAACTGTTTGCGCCGCGAACTTGGCTTGGTCGAGGACCGGAGGTGCTCCCGATGGGGTACCGGGTTGGCCATAGAGAATGGAGGAAAACGCGATTGTAATGAAACAACCGAAGTACGCGCAGCACTTACCTTGCATAGATCACACCTCTCTAAGCGAAATAAGAAATGTTGGGCGGCGAACTGTGATCGAACATAACACGACTGTCTTTCGTGTACAAGAGTTTTTTGAATGCGAACTAGCCTGGAGGACTATCCCAGTGGCGCAGAGCCCTAACAGCGAAAGTCTGTTACTAAGTGATGACTGGCGCTGGTCCGCGCCGGAGCCCCGGTTGGCCGTCGCGGTCGGATAGAAACTACAGCAGTTCGTGCCGCTTCTGCTGCTCGATCAGCTTCACCAGATCGCCCACCTTTTGTGCCTGCTCGCGGTCGACGATCAGTAGGGCGTCGTGGGTATCGACCACGACCAAGTTCTTGACACCAATCAGCGTGACCAGTTTGCCGGGGGCGTTGACGTAGTTGCCGGAAGCTAGGTCGGTGAACATCGCTTCGCCACGGACGGCATTGCCGACCCCGTCTTTGGTGGCGAGTTCATAGACGGCGTTCCAGCTGCCGACGTCGTTCCAGCCGACATCGTCGGCGGCCAGACCGACGACGCGCTTGGACTTCTCCATCACGCCTACGTCAATCGAGACGTTTTCGCAGCGCGGGAATACTTCGGCCAGTTTGGCGGTGAAGTCCGGGCTGGCGATGGGCGGCAGACCGGCCAGCAGCGTGGCGGTCTTGGGCAGGTAGGTGCGCAGCTCTTCGAGCAGCGTTTGGGTGCGCCAGAAGAACATGCCGGCGTTCCAACTGAAGTTGCCGGCCTTGACGAACTTCTTGGCCGTCTTCAAGTCCGGCTTCTCGCGGAACTGCTTCACGGGGTAAGGCGTGACACCGCCCACTTCCGCGCCTTTGGGGAACTCGATGTAGCCGTAGCCGGTTTCCGGCCAACGGGGCTGGATGCCCACGACAGCCAGATTGCCCGCTGCACCGGCCTTAAAGGCAGCTCGAACAAAGCGCAGGAAGCGCGAGGGCTTTAGCACGACGTGATCGGCGGGGAAGACGCCCATGACGGCGTCCGGATCAAGACCGGAAAGGATCTGCGCCGCCAGACCAATCGCCGGGGCGGTGTTGCGCTGCGCGGGTTCGGCCAGGATCTGCTCCGGCGGCACTTCCGGCAGCTGCTTCACGATCTCGTCGCGCAGATGGTCGTTGGTCAGCACCCAGATGCGCTCGGGCGGCAGCACGGGTTTCAGCCGGTCCACGGTCTGCTGGATGAGGGTGCGCTCCCCGAAGAAGGACAGCACCTGCTTGGCGCGAGACTTGCGGCTCAGCGGCCAGAAGCGGGTTCCCCGCCCTCCGGCCAGGATCAACCCGTAGTAGTTGGAACGTGGCATGAAATGGACCTGACTTCAGTGTGGCGGCCGGTCGGCTGGGGCCGCAGAAAGCTTATCGGGCGCCGACGGGTTCGCCGCGAACCAAGGCGAACTGGCGCTTCCAGCGAGTCTTCGAAATGAAGTTGGTGACGATGTCGAACAGGTGTTCGGGGTCGATGTTGCCGTTAGCCAGCTTCTCAGTGGGGGCGTCGTAGGACCAGAAGATGATGGTGGGTTTGCCGATGATGTTCTCGCGCGGGACAAAGCCCCAGTAGCGCGAATCAAGCGAGTTGTCGCGGTTGTCACCCATGGCGAAGTACATGCCCGGCGGCACCACCAGCTCGCCATTGACGACGTTTTCGGCCAGCATCTGGCGGGCGCGCGGGTCGACAAACATGTTCGGCTCGCCGGGGAAGTTGTCGGCGTAGGAGTCGATGGTGGGGCGGATGTACTGGGTGTAGGGCTCAGTGAGCTCCTTGCCGTTCAGGATCACCTTCTTGTTGATCAGCTTCAGGTGGTCGCCCGGAACGCCCATCACACGCTTCACGTAGTTTTGCCGGATGTCGGGCGGGAAGCGGAAGACGATGATGTCGCCGCGCTTGACTTCGGTGTAGGGCAGCAGCTTGCCGGTGATCGGCCCGGGAGGGGCGTAGGCCAGCTTGTCGACGAACAGATGGTCGCCGATCATCAGCGTCGTGTCCATGCTGCCGGTGGGCACCACGAAGGCCTGCACCAGCGTGGTGGTGCCGAACAGCAGCATCAGCACAGTGACGCTCCACTCCGAGACCTGCCGCTTGAACCATTCGCCGGCCGATTGCAGGGCGTCCGGTTGCGGGTTCTCGTCGGGCACAACGGCTTTGCCGCCGTCGGCCGCTACCGCGAGTTTGGATGATTTCTTTGCCATGACTTGTCTCTGGTCACCTTATGCCCCTCTGCTCCACAGCGCGGGCATTGTTCTGTTATTCGACCGGCGTGCCCCGCACCAACCGCAGCGTCCGGCCCCAGCGCGTCTTGGTGAAAAAGTTCCGGCCCAGATCGCTGATATGGTCCCAGCTCACCGCGGACCCGGCCAGCCGGTCCGTGGGCGCGTCATAGGACCAGTAGATGACAAACGGCTTGCCGATGATGTTCTCGCGCGGGACAAAGCCCCAATAGCGAGAATCAAACGACGAGTCGCGGTTGTCGCCCATCGCAAAGTAGCAGTTGTCCGGGACGATCACTTCACCCTTGACGACGTGGCGCTCCAGCATGGCCAGGCCGCCTTCGGAAAGGCCCACGTTGGGCTCACCGGGGAAGAAGTCGCGGTAGGTCTGCAAGTATTCCGATTTGTGATACTTGTAGGCCTCCTTCACCGGGGTGCCATTCAGGTAGACCGTCTTCGAGTCAATGCGGATGTGGTCACCCGGGATGCCCACGACACGCTTGACGTAGGTCTGCTTGATGTCGGCCGGGTAGCGGAAAACGATGATGTCGCCGCGCTTCACCGGGGTGTAGGGCAACACGTACTTGCTGAACGGCCCGGGCGGCGCGTAGGCCAGCTTGTCCACCAGCAGGTGGTCGCCAATCAGCAGCGTATCTTCCATGGAGCCCGTCGGAATAACAAACGCTTGAACCAGCGTGGTTGTTCCGAACAACAGCAGCAGGATGGTGACGGTCCATTCGGCGATCGCTCCGCGGGCCGTATCTAGATGGTCTTGACCGGCGGGTTCCGCCGGGGGCGCAGCAGCGGTCTGGCTTTCTGGAGCGGCTGTATCGACGCCCGCAACACCGCCCGGATCTTCGGCGCCCAGCGGAGTTGTCGTCGGATCGGTCACACCGTTATTGTAAGCCACCCACGGTCCTCCAAGATCGCATTACCGGAATTCACCGGACGGCAAAGTTGGGGCCAGTCACAACCGGCCCGGGCCGTGCCTACTGCGGGGCGTCCTCTTCAGAGTGGGGCGGCGGCGGCGAGAGGCGGCGCAGCTGGAAGACTTCAATGAAGGAGATCAGCAGATTCACCAGGCCCAACCCGCTGACGGCGCCGCGGAACCAGTTGCTGTCCCACATCGCTTCCCAATACTGGCTCAGGTCGCTGTAGCCCAAATTCGAAAACAAATTGTGCTCCCAGAAATCAAGCCACGGAAACACCAGCAAGAAGACGCCGATCTCGAAGCAGAAGATCACCCACACCACACCGGCCGTCTTCTGCAGCCAGCGCGGCGGCTCCGGCGGCGGAGGTGGCGGCGGAACCAGATGCAGACCTTCCGGCGAGTGTCCCGGCTCAACCGGTTGCGAGGGTGGCGGCGTATCCATGCTTAAAAGAGCGATCCTTGCGCGACCGGAGCAAACGAGAATCGATGGTGCGCCGTCGGGCCGCACGCATCCAGCCCCGCATAATGTTGAGGCGCGCCGTAGCCCTTATTGGAGTCAAGCGCATACTCGGGGTAAACCTGATGCCAGGCCTGCAGAGCCTCATCCCGAGCCACTTTCGCCACGATGGAGGCGGCAGCAATGGAGGCGCAGCGGGCGTCCCCTTTGATCAGGCCCTTCTGCGGCACCGGTACATCAATTGTCAGGGCGTCGACATACACAAAGTCGGCCGAAATAGGCAAAGCCTCCACGGCCCGCTTCATGGCGCGCCGGGAGGCTTGGAGAATATTCACGCGATCGATGGAGTAAGCATCTTCACCGGCGATGGCGTAAGCCAACGCACGCTCTTTGATCCGGGCCGCCAGCACGTGGCGGCGATCCGGGGAGAGTGCCTTGGAATCGTCCAGTCCGCGAATAGGATGCTCCGGGTCCAAGATAACGGCGGCGGCAAAAACAGGCCCGAATAAGCAGCCCCGGCCCACCTCGTCCACTCCGGCAATAAACCGGTAGCCGAGCGCGCGGGCCGACCGCTCAAACCGGCCGGTGATAGGCTACTCCCGCTCTTTGAGACGGGCAGCCTTGCCGCGGAGGCCGCGCAGGTAGTAGAGCTTGGAGCGGCGCACGCGACCCGTGCGGATGATGTCGATGTGGTCGATCACCGGCGCATGGATCGGGAAAATGCGTTCCACACCCTGGCCAAAGCTCATCTTACGGACGGTGATGTTCTCGCCCATGCCGGTATTCTTGCGGGCGATCAAGGTACCTTCGAATGCCTGCAGGCGCTCTTTTTCGCCTTCGCGGATCTTCACATGAACTTTGATCGTGTCACCGATCCGGATGGCGGGGACATCCTTCCGCATATTTGCGTTGATTACTTTGGTCAAAAGCGCGTGTTGCATCGTTCGATTTACCTGCTACGTTTACCTGTTACGTTTCTCTTTCAAGTGTACCACTTTCAATCAGGTCCGGGCGCATGCGGCAGGTCTTTTCGAGTGCCGCCTGGCGCCGCCATTTCCCGATCTCGGCGTGGTTTCCATTCAACAAAACTTCGGGCACTTTCCAGCCCCGGAACTCGGCCGGACGGGTCCAGTGCGGCGTGTCGAGCATCTTGGCCCCACCTTCTCCACTGAACGACTCATGCACCGTCGACGCCTCATTGCCGACCACCCCTGGCAACAGCCGCGAGATGGCATCCACCATGATGGCCGCCGCCAGCTCACCGCCCGACAGCACAAAATCGCCCACCGACACTTCTTCGTCGGCCAAGTGCTGGGCCACCCGCTCATCAATGCCTTCGTAGCGGCCGCAGATCATCACCAAGCCCGGTTCCGCCGCCATCCGGCGCGCCATCGCCTGGTTGAAGGGCCGGCCTTGGGCCGACAACAGCACCACCCGTTGCCCCGGCTGGCGGACCGCCTCCACCGCATCAAACAGCGGCTCCGGCTTCATCACCATGCCCTCACCACCGCCAAACGGCCGGTCGTCCACCGTCTTGTGCCGGTCATGCGTCCAATCGCGGAGGTTGTGGACGTTCACCTTTACCAGACCCGACTCAATCGCCTTGCCCACCACCCCATACCGGAACGGACCCGCGAAAAAGTCCGGAAAGATGGTGACGATGTCGAAATGCATGGCGTTGCCTGCTTGTCCGGCTACTCGCGGTTCAACTCGCGGAGCCCTTCCGGCAGTTCCACCGTGATCTGCTTGTGTTCCAGATCCACCGCCGTGATCAGGCGATAGGGAAACTCGACATCACCCGCCTCAATCACGGTCTGGCCGGGCAGTTCTTCCCAGCCCGAGACCTTGCCGATCGACACGCCGGACTGCGGGCCGCCATCAAACACTTCGCAGCCCATCAGGTCGGACAGATAGTACTGACCCGGCGCCAACGGAACCCGCTCCTCGCGCGGAATCTCGACATCGAGCCCCGCCAGAGGCTCGGCCGCCGAAATGGAATCGATGCCGCCAAACTTCAGCACCAGATCCTCCCCATGCCACCACGCTTTTTCGAGCGGCACCGGCTTTCCGGCCAGAAACACTCGCGTCAGGGACTGGAAGCGATCACGATGATCGGTGAGCGGCGTGGCGGCCAGTTCGCCTTTATTGCCGCGCGGGCGGCGTATCGTGGCGATGGTGACCCGGTCCGGAGCGTTCACAAAATTCGAGGACGCGCCCGACTACTCGACGATCTCGAGCGTGTATTGACGCTCCAGTTTGCTGCCGGCCGCATTCAACAGCGACCGGAGAGACCGAGCGGTGCGGCCTTGCTTGCCGATCACCTTGCCCAAATCACCCGGCGCCACTTTCAGCTCCACCACGGTGCCCTGATCGCCCGGGATCTCGCGCACGGCTACCGCATCCGGCGTCTCGACCAGGCTTTTGGCTATTTCTTCAACCAATTCTTTCATTCAGGCTCCTAAACGATAGGAAAGTAAGCTGATTTCAACATTCTAAAATCAGCCCTGGGGGCGCCACCGGCCAGCGATTGGAACAGACTAAGCGGCCACAACCGGCGCGGGAGCCGGGTTGTTCTTCATCAACCGGGCGACGGTGTCGGAGGGCTGGGCGCCGGACTTCAGCCAGTGCGCAATCCGCTCGTGCTTCAGGCTGACCACGGCCGGATTGGAGACCGGGTTGTAGTGGCCCACCACTTCCACGGCGCGGCTGTCACGAGCGCGCTCTTTCTCAATCACCACCAGACGGTAGGTGGGCTTCTTCTTCGAACCAAAACGTGCTAGACGAATCATCAACATAGGAACAAATACCTCAACTCTCGCTTCAAAATATAGTGTGAACCGGCCAGACCCTTAACGGAACTTCGCCAAGTCCTCCATGGTCGGCAACTTAAACTTCATGCCCTTCTTCAGGGCCCCTGACGCCAGCCCGCCCTGGAAGCTCTTCATCATCTTCCGGGCCTGAGCGTACTGCTTCAAGAGATTATTCACGTCCGAGACATCGGTCCCGCTGCCTTTGGCGATCCGCCGCCGGCGCTGACCATTGATGATCTGGTGGTTCCAGCGCTCTTCAAGCGTCATGGAGTCGACGATGGCGACGATCTTGGTCAGCTCTTTCTCGTCCACCTTGGCGTTCTTCAGTTCCTTCAGCGCGCCCATGCCGGGCAGCATGCCGAGGATGCTTTCGAGCGAACCTAACTTCCGCAGTTGCTTCAGTTGATCACGAAAATCTTCTAAAGTGAAGTCATTTTCGATCAGCTTGCGTTGCATCTGCTCGGCTTGCTTCAGATCGATATTCTGTTCGACCTTTTCGATGAAGCTGAGCACGTCGCCCATGCCCAGGATGCGCTGCGCCACGCGGTCCGGGTGGAAAGGCTCCATGGCATCCGGCTTTTCGCCGGTGCCGACAAACTTCAACGGCTGTCCGGTGACGGCCCGGATCGACAGCGCACCGCCGCCACGGGCGTCGCCATCCATTTTGGTGAGGATGACGCCGGTGATCCCCAGGCGTTGGTGGAACTGTTCGGCGGACTTGACCGCGTCCTGGCCGGTCATGGCGTCGGCGACAAACAGGATCTCGGTCGGGTTCAGCAGCTCCTTCAGCTGGCCGAGTTCACCCATCAGTTCATCGTCGATGTGCAGGCGGCCCGCGGTATCCACCAGGATGATGTCGCGGCCCAACTGCATCGATTCCCGGCGAGCGCCTTTGGCCAGCTCAATCGGGTTGTTTTCGCCTTCGGGGCCGTCGTAGATCGAGACGCCCAGCTGTTTGGCGAGCACCGAAAGCTGCTTGCGGGCGGCCGGGCGGTAGACGTCCACGGAGACCAGCAACGGCTTGTTGCCCTGCTTCACCAGCCACTTGGCCAGCTTGGCGGTGGAGGTGGTTTTGCCGGAGCCCTGTAGGCCCACGATCATCACCACGGTCGGCGGCTCGCTGGCAAAACGGAGGCGCGCGGTGTGCGTGCCCAGCATCTTGGTCAGCTCATCGCGGACAATCTTGACCACCTGCTGGGAAGGGCTGAGCGAGTCCAGCACTTCTTCACCGAGCGCCTTCTCTTTGATGGACTCGATCAGCTGCTTGACAACCTTGAAATGCACGTCGGCTTCCAGCAGCGCCAGGCGAATTTCGCGCAGCGCCGCTTCCATGTTTTCAGCCGATAATTTGCCTTCGCCACGGAGGTTCTTGAAGACCTTCTGCAGCTTCTCTGAAAGATTGTCAAACATTACAGATTTACGAACATTGACCGATGGCCGAACACTGGACCGGACCGGCGTGCGCCGGGCCCCAAGGAGAATGAACTGCTGGAATACAATTCCCGGGCGGGCAGTCTGCGGACCCTTACTAGATTAGCATGCTGCCCCCATCTTCTTCAGTTTCATGACAGGGCGGCCATGACACGGGCCTGCACCTCCCCTGTGGATTGTGAACCACCCGGGCTAGTTCGTGGCATCCTATAGTTCCATGTCAATGGCGAAACGGCTGTCCCCGCGGAATGTCGATGCAGCGGACTTGAAGCAGTTCAAGTACTTCGACTGGTTTCTGGTCTCCTTTGTCACAGTGCTGCTGGTCTCGAACATCATCGGGCCCAAACTGGTCTCTTTAGGCCCATGGACCATTGCCGGGGTCACCGTGGGGCCGATGCTGCTGGGCGCGGCGCAGGTGTTGTTCCCGTTCAGCTACATCTTTGGCGATGTGTTTACGGAAGTATACGGCTATGCCGCCAGCCGCAAGGCGATCTGGTCCGGCTTTTTTGCTTCGCTGTTGATGGTGATCTTCAGCCAGACCATTCTGTGGCTGCCACCCGCGCCGCAGTTTAAGGATCAAGCCGCGTTTGAAACGGTGCTGAGCACCGTGCCCCGCTTTGTCGCCGCCAGCCTGATCGCCTACTGGTGCGGCGAGTTTGCCAACTCCTTCGTCATGGCCAAGATGAAGGTTCTCACCAAGGGCCGGATGCTGTGGACGCGTACAATCGGCTCGACGGCGGTGGGCCAACTGGTCGATACCGTCATCGTCATGATTGTCGGCTTCGGCGGCACCATGTCCTGGGAGTTGATCTTCAACCTCATCTGGTCGGGCTACGTGGTGAAGGTCGTCTACGAAGCGGCGGCCACGCCGGTGACCTATCTGGTCGTCAACGCGT
>JAPKYZ010000006.1 GCA_026394055.1 Acidobacteriota bacterium | reverse complement strand
CTAGGGCGTGTTCACACTACTAAAACAATAGTGCAGTAAAATGTTCTTAGGATGGAAATCACCGAAGAGCAGTATGCGCGGATCAAAGACAGCTTGCCGGTGCAGCGCGGAAATGTCAGCCTCAGCAACCTTCAGGTGCTGAATGCCATCCTCTATGTAGCCGAGCAGGGATGTAAGTGGCGAGGCCTGCCCAAGCGGTTTGGCCCGTGGCACACGATCTATATGCGCATGAACCGGTGGTCCAAGAATGGCGTGCTGGACCGGGTCTTTGAGCAACTTCAAGCCGAACAACTGGTGCGCATCCGGATCGAGGCCTTTTCGCTCGATTCCACGTCGGTGAAGGTTCACCCGGACGGGACCGGCGCTTTAAAAAAAACGGCCCCCAAGCCATCGGCAGATCCCGCGGAGGCTGGAACACCAAGATTCATCTGGTTGCCGCGGATGCTCGGACGGCCATAGTATTTGCCCTGTCTGCGGGCCACGACCACGATGCGCCGCACGGGCGGGCCCTGCTGGAGAAGTTAGGTCCCATGCCGGACAGTATTCCGCTGCTGATGGATCGAGCTTACGAAGGCAATGAAACCCGGCAGTTGGTGCTGGATCTGGGCCTGATCCCCGTGGTTCCACCAAAGACGAACCGGGTTGATCCGTGGGATTACGACCGTGCTCTCTATAAGAAGCGCAACGAGATCGAGCGGTTGTTCCGCAGACTGAAGGGCTTCCGCCGGATCTTCTCACGCTTTGAAAAGCTCGACGTCGTCTTCGTGGCTTTTCTCTGCTTCGCGCTCATCGTCGAAGCCCTCCGCGTAGTGTGAACACGCCCTAAAAGGCACTCACTGCCTCTTGAACGACGCGTTCGCGGATACCATCTTTTAGCGCTCGGACAGGAACGAGGTCCACTTTGGCACCCAGTATGTCGGCGAGATGATTCTCCAGTCGAACCCGGTCCAATAACGAATACTCCCGTTCGGTATCAAAGTCCGCGACGAGATCGATATCCGATATGGGTGGGACGGCGGTGCCCCGCGCCCAGGAGCCAAACAGAGACAGGTGTTTGACTCCGGCAGAACGCAATTCCACTTCATGCTCCCGCAGTGTCGCGATGATCGTGGACATGTGCATATTCGAAGCCGCGCCTACCACTATTGTCGGCTACTTCAGCTTCATTGGCGCGCCGCCAGCCGCCTTCGAGCGCTGCGCCGCGTCCATAAACGCGAACATCTCCAGCGTCACTTCATTGGGCACCGGGGGCTTGCCGGTCTGGAAGAACGGGATCACTTCTTTCAGCAGCGACAGGTAGCTGAACTTGGGCGCGGGCGGGCTTTGCTTGATCGTCTTTTCAAGGAACACGACAGCGCCATAGTCGCCATAGGGGCGTAGCGCCCGCACGGTGCCCATGCGGCCATCCTTCCACCGGCAGGTGATCTCGTCCGCGTTGGCGCCCACGCGGCGCGTCACTTCCTCGCAGCCGGGGCCGAGAATTGTGTAGAGCGCTTCGATGGGGTGCACGGCGTACCAGGAGAGGTCGAGTTGGTGATGCTCTTCGAGCGGCCCCGGGCCCCACGTGATCGCGCCTTGCGGCTTCGTCGCGGCCAGCTCGGTGACGTAGGTGGCGTAGCGCAGGCTGGAGGAGGAGAACCAGGGTACCTTGGCTTGCTTGGCCAACCGGTCAATCTCGCGGGCATCGGCGAGTGTAGAGGCCAGCGGCTTGTCGATGAAGACCGGCTTGCCGCACTTTACCAGTTCGCGGAATTGCGGCAGGTGCTTGCGGCCATCCACGCTTTCCAAAAACACGGCGTCCACCTTGCCGCACATGGCGGAGATTTCGGGCAATACTTCCACCTTCCACTTCTCGGCCAGCTCCTTGGCGTAGCCTTCGACGCGCGAGGCGCTGCTTTCGATATCGGGCGAGCCGCCCTTGTAGAGCGCGACCACTTTCGCCCCCGGAATGTGTTCCGGATTCGCGGGGTCGTTCAAGATTTTGGTGAAGGCGATGACGTGGGAGGTGTCGGTACCGACGATCCCCAAGCGGAGGTCTGCCGCGATGGCGGCCATGAGGACAAAACTAGCGAGCATGCGCAAGATTGTACGCTGAAAAGTAGTTGGATCTCTCTACCCCCATCAAGTACCTGAAAGGCGTCGGCCCGGCGCGGGCTGCGCAATTGGAAACCAAAGGCATCTTCACCGTTGAAGATCTGCTGCTCTATCCGCCGTTCCGCTATGAGGACCGGCGCAATTTGAAGCCGATTTCGCAGCTGGCGCCGGGCGAAATGGCGACGGTGATCGCTGAGGTCCGCACTGCCCGCGCGGCCGGGTTCCGCAAAAAGAACTTGGGCTTGTTTGAGATGGTGGCCAGCGACGATTCGCGCTCCCGCCTGCTGTGCAAGTGGTTCCATGGCGCGTATCTGGAAAGCGTGTTCTCGCCCGGCCAGCGCGTCGCGCTTTTCGGCAAGGTGGAGTTCGACAGCTATTCGGGGGAGCTCTCGATGCTCCATCCGGAGTACGAGATCTTGACCGGCGATGAGGACGAGGGCGATTCCACCATCCACACGGGTGGCGTCGTCGCCATCTATGAGGCGGCTGGGCGCGTCAACACGCGGATGTTCCGCACACTGCTCCACCGGCTGCTGTCGGAGACCCCGGCCCTCACCGACTTTCTGCCAAGCTCCATCCGCCAGCGCCTGGAACTGCCTACGCGCGGCGAAGCGGTGGCCGGGTTGCACTTGGCTGGAGACGACGCCGATGTCCGGTTGTTGAACGCCTTCCGAGCTCCCGCGCAGACGCGGCTGATCTTTGAAGAGTTCTTCTGGTTGGAGCTGGGCCTGATGTTGCGGCGCGCCGAGGCGCGGCTCTCAAACGGCATCGCGTTTGAGTTGAACGACCGGGTCCGGGCGCAGATCAAGGCGATGCTGCCCTTCAAGCCCACCGGCGCGCAGAAGCGATCCTTGGGCGAGATCGCGCAGGACATGGCGCAGCCGTACCCGATGCAGCGCCTGCTGCAGGGTGATGTCGGCAGCGGCAAGACGCTGGTGGCGGCGCAGGCCGCTGTGATCGCGATCGAGAATGGCTATCAAGTGGCGGTGCTGGCGCCGACCGAGATTCTGGCGGCGCAGCATTTCCTCTACTTCAAGAATCTCTTTACGCCGCTGGGCTATCAGATCGGGCAGTTGACCGGCTCGATGACGGCGCGCGAGAAGACGCAGATGAAGAAGCTGATCGCCGGGAACTATCTGCCGCTGGTGGTGGGGACGCATGCGCTGCTCGAAGAGGATGTCGATTTTGCCAAGCTGGGGTTGGCGGTGGTGGATGAGCAGCACCGCTTCGGTGTGCTCCAGCGGTTGAGCTTGCGGCGCAAGGGCGCGGCCCCGGACATCCTGGTGATGACGGCGACGCCGATTCCGCGGACGCTGGCGTTGACGATGTATGGTGACCTGGATACCTCAGTGATCGATGAACTGCCGCCGGGCCGCAAGCCGATCGTCACCAAGCATCTGCCGGATACCCAGGTGGAGCAGGCCTATAGCTTCCTGCGCCGGGAAGTGGATTTAGGACGCCAGGCCTATGTCGTCTACCCGCTGATCGACGAGAGCGAAACCGCGTCGATGAAGGCTGCCTCCAAGATGCATGAGCATCTGTCGAAAATCGTTTTCCCGGATCTGCGGCTGGGCCTGCTGCACGGCAAGATGTCCGCCGATGACAAGGAAAGCGTGATGCGGCAATTCAAGGCGGGAGAGTTGAACATTCTGGTGTCGACCACCGTCATTGAAGTGGGCGTCGATGTGCCCAATGCCACGGTGATGGTGGTGGAGCAGGCGGAGCGGTTTGGTCTGGCGCAACTTCATCAGCTGCGGGGCCGCGTGGGCCGCGGTGCGGCGCAAAGCTACTGCATTCTGGTGACGGAGAAGTTGAACGATATTGGCCGGGAACGGATCCGGACGCTGGTTGATTCTCAAGATGGCTTCGCGATTGCCGAGATGGACTTGAAGTTGCGCGGACCGGGCGAGTTCTTCGGCACGCGCCAGTCCGGCATGCCGGGCCTCCGATTTGCGAATCTATTGCGGGACCAGGAGTTTCTGGAGCAGGCCCGCACGGAGGCGCAACGGCTGCTGGAGGATGCAGCCGGCGGCGATCCCGGCATGGCGGCCGAACTCGCGCAGGCGTCGGCCTGGGTGAAGGAAAACTGGCAGAAGCGCTACGGTTTGGTGGAGGCTGGATAGATGCGAGTGATTGCCGGCGAGTTCCGCTCGCGTAAGATCAATGCGCCGCCGGGCATGGAAACCCGGCCGACGCCGGACCGTTTGCGGGAGTCGCTCTTTTCGATCCTGCAGCCGGAGCTGGAAGGGCGTACCTTTATGGATGCCTACGCGGGCTCGGGCGCCGTGGGGATCGAGGCGCTGTCTCGCGGCGCGGCCAGCGCGTCATTTATTGAGAACAGCCGGGCGGCGGTGGAAGTGCTGCGGGGCAATTTGCGGGCGCTGGGTATTGAAGCGCGCGCCCGCGTGTTCACTGGAAAAGTGGCCCAGGTGCTGGAACACCAAACGGCCGATATCGTATTCTTGAGCCCGCCGTACACGGTGCCGGAGGAGTATGGGCTGGCCTTGGGCGTGCTGGCGCGGGAGCCGGCTCCGCTGGTGATTGTGCAGCATCCGCCCAAGATGGACCCTGGTGAATCACACGGTCCATTGCAGCGCAAACGGCTGTTGCGCCAAGGGGATAATTGCCTCAGCTTTTACCGTTTGCCATAGGGCCTGTGTTTCTTGTAGAAATGGATCATGCGTAATTGGGAGGTTCGTTAAATGGTTATCTGCCCCGAATGCAATTCTGAGCTCGAAGACTACGACGAAGATGAACTCGACGTGGGTGATGAGTTCACTTGCGACGAATGTGGCGAGAATATTCGCGTCGCTAGCCTAGGTCCTTTGGAACTCGAGTTGGCCGAAGAGGACGACGACGACGAGGACGAAGAGGATGAGGACGACGAGGATAGCGAAGAGGACGACGAGGACGAAGACGACGACTTCGACGAAGACGATGATGTCGAAGAGGACGAAGAGTCGTACTAGATTGCTGATGCGGTCCGGCGTGGGCTTGTTGCTGCTGGCGCAGGTGTGGGCGGCTCCCCGGATTGCTCCACCTGTCGCCGCCGGGCTTCCGGTGGCGGCGTCTTGGGCTAGTGAAGCGCCCACCGCCGCGGATGAGTATGCGTTGATTGCGGGAACGGTGTTCCGGCCCTCGGGCCACTCCTTTCCCGGAGTGGACGTGACGCTTCAGCCGGAACAGGGCAAGGCGCAAAAGACACGCTCCTCACCCCGGGGAGAGTTTTCGTTCCGCGTACCGGCCAAGGCGGGGCGCTATACTGTGATCGTGAAGGCAGCAGGCCACCGGAGTGAGAGTAAGCCGGTCGAAATCCATGCGGATGAACGGGTGGATATTTCGTTTCTGATGGAGTCGGAAAAGTGAACATCAACCGGACAATTTTGACTGTGACCTTGCTCGCTGGCGTTGCGGCCCTGTTGGGCTGGGCCCAGGCACCGCAGACCCCGCCGAATTCCACCGCGCCTCCGCTGTTTAAGGGAGGGGAACGCAAGGATACCGACCCCAACGGCCGCACCGTGGAAGGCACCGTCAAAAACGACGATGACGAACCCATTGAAGGCGCGGTGGTGAAGTTGAAGGACATGAAGACCCTCAACATCCGCAGCTTCATCACGAAGGCCGACGGCAAGTTCAAGTTCACCAGCCTCCGCAAGGATGTCGACTACGAGTTGAAGGCTGATCTGCGCGGGTCCATTGGGGCGCCCAAAATGCTGAGTATCTTTGATAGCCGCAAGCAGGCGATCATCAACCTGAAGCTGGAGCCCGATAAAAAGGACTCCGAAAAGAAGGACGCCGAGAAGAAGTAGTTTCGGCGGCCGGATGCGGAGCACGCCATGAATCGAATTTTCTCGGGCGGCGCCATCGCGCTGCTTGCCGCCGTCGCCTCCGCCCAGGAATTCAAACTGGGCAGCACGGTTACTGACTTCCCCCTCCAGGCCGTTACCGGCGCCCCTTCCAGCTATGCCGCGTTGAAGGGCGGCATCACGGTGGTGGCCTTCATCTCGGTGCAGTGCCCGATTTCCAACGACTATAACGAGCGGATGGAGTCACTTTACCGCGACTATTCCGCCAAGGGCGTCAAGTTCATTTTTGTGAATGCCAATGCCAGCGAACCGGCGGCGGAAGTGGCGGCGCATGCCAAGTCCGCGGGCTTTAGCTTCCCGGTCTACAAGGATGCGGGCAATGTGGCGGCGGACAAGTTTGGAGCCCAGGTAACGCCCGAGACGTTTGTGATGAATGCGGCAGGCGTGGTGCTCTACCATGGCGCGATTGATGACGCCCGCAATCCGGCTCGGGTGACGGCGAAGGGATTGCGCAACGCGCTCGACGCCGTGCTGGCCGGCAAGCCGGTGCCGCAGGCGGAGACCAAGGCGTTCGGTTGTACGATTAAACGGGTGCGGAGGAGTTCATGATCTCACGGCGGAAAACGCTGGCCGCCTTAGCCGGTGCGGCGGTGGTGGCGCAATCGAAGAAGTTGCCGCTGATGGACGAGGCCGGGTTCCAGAAGCTGTTGGCTTCTTCCAAGGGCAAGGTGCTGCTGGTGAACTTTTGGGCCACTTGGTGTGTCCCCTGCCGCGAAGAGATGCCCGCGCTGGCCAAGCTGGAGGCGAAGTTGAGGGCCAAAGGCCTGACGCTGGTCACCATCTCGGCGGATGAGCCGGAAGATGACGCCACCGCCCAGGCGTTCCTGAAAAAGTCCGGCATCACCGTGCCTTCGTATCTGAAGCAAGCCAAGAACGACGAAAAGTTCATCTCGGGCATTGAGGCCAAATGGTCCGGTGCCCTGCCGGCGCTGTTCTTGTATGACAAGACCGGCAAGAAGGCGCAGAGCTTTGTCGGAGAGACCGATCTGAAGGTGCTGGAAGCGGCCATCACGAAGCTGCTGTAGGCGCAGCCAAGCCCGGGAAGCGCGAGAAACCTTTGCTACCTATCGCCGCGGCCGCATCCGCTGCGCGCCCGTTGGCCTAGGGCGCAAGTGATGGTATTCTGAAACGGTGGTGGATAGTTCAGCCAAGCTTGGCTGAAAGATCAACCGAGCGGCCCCAACCGATCGGACCTTGCACTGTTCAGGCCTTCATCGATCACTCGCCTGTTGCAGTGTGGTTCCCCGAGCTGTAGCGTTAGGGCGGTTTTGAGTTGATGTCGAGCTATCTGCGACTCTTGCGGAGAGGTGCCTGAGTGGTCGAAAGGAGCGGTTTGCTAAACCGTCGTACTGCCTTAAAGCGGTACCGCGGGTTCGAATCCCGCCCTCTCCGCCATTCCTTCCCTTGTGCTTGCTTGCCGCTTTCCTGACGCGACGCCAAAAGTGACAGACAATGGTGAAGTATGAGTGTCACCTCGGCCGCGTTGCCTGAACTGATCCCCGCGGAAGAAGAAGTCCGCAAGATTCTGGAAGAGACCGGCGCTTTGCGCTACGGCCATTTCCGCTACCCCAACGGGCTCTACTCCAATCTCTACCTGCAAGTCGCCCACGCGATGCGGCACTACAAAACGGCCAAGCGGCTGAGCGTCGCCTTGAGCCGGAAGCTGCGCCAGAACAAAGAGATCCGCGCGATCATTCCACAGTTGTCGGTGGTCTCACCAGCGACCGGTGGCTTGCCCATCGCCTATGGCATTGTCGAAGCGCTGGGGGCCAATCAGGTCTATTGGGCGGAAGAAGACATTGAGGGCAAGCCCCAGCGCTTCCGCCAGTTCATCCACCCGGAGCCGGGCGAAAAGATTCTGATTGTGGACGACATTCTCCGTTCCGGCACCAAGATCCAGAAGATGCTGGCGCTGCTGGAGCAGTATCGGGCTCAGGTGATGGGCATTGCCGTCATGGTCTATCAGCCGACGCCGCTGACCCCCAAGTTCGATGGCCTGCCGCTCTACTACCTGTCCAAGCTGGACGCGATGTACTTCCAGAGCGAAGAGGAAGTGCAGCTGAAGGATGGCGAAGAAGTCGTCGAGCTTTGGCAGTAGCCGCTGACCACCACATCTGAAAATCGAAAGGGCTGCCCCGAAAGGCAGCCCTTGTCATTTTTTCGATGGATCGCCCGTTGAAGCGAGCGCTCTGGTCGCCTAGGCGGCCTTCAGGATCTCCCGCAGGCGCTTGGCCACGATCTGGGCCTCACCGGGCTCAAGCATCCAGACGCCGATGACCAGCTGTTCCTTGTTCGACGAAGGGTTCACTTCAATCGACGGCTCGCCTTCTTTCAGCTTCTTCACCACGTCGGCGACGGAGATCTTCACCTTGCTCTGATCCCACTTGATGCGGGCGTGCGGCACGGCGTTGGCGATCTCAAACTGGATCTGCTCGGTGGCCACGGTGGGGATGCCCGAAACGGAATCGCCGATCAGCTTTACGCGCTTTTCCCACTCTTTCCAGTCTGCTGCGTGATCGCGCTTGAGATAGCTCTCAATCGTCACCATCATGGCCAGCAGCTCTTCCTTGTTCACCTTCATGCCGCGCCCGATGGCGTCGGAGTTGGGCCAGCCGTTCAGGCGGGCGGCAGAAATCAGGTCCTTGGAGCCGAGCAGGATGCCGGCGCTCTGAGGTCCGCGCATGCCCTTGCCACCGGAGAAGGTCACCAGATCGAAGCCCATCTTCACCCACTTGGTGAGGTTGCCCACCGGCGGCACGTCGGCTGAGGCGTCGTTAAAGGTGGGGATCTTGTGCTTTTTGCCGAGCGCGACAAACTGTTCGTCCTTGATCTGGCCAACGTTGTTGTTGGCATTGAAGAACAGCATCATCGCGGTGTTGGGGTTGACGGCGCGTTCGAGCTCGGCCACCGTCTCCACTTCCACCATCTTGACGCCGCAATTGCGGATGGCATGGTCGTAGCCGTAGCGGTGGCTCTTCTGCACGATCACTTCGGTCTTCATGCCGGTGATGTCGGGCAGCTGCTGCACCTTCTTCTGGTCCATGCCGGTCAAGCAGGCGGCGGTGCCCACGGTCAAGGCGCTGGCGGCGCCGCTGGTGATCATGCAGGCTTCCGCGCCCAGCATCTCGGCGATCTTTTTGCCGCAAGCGTCGTGCAGTTCGTTCAGGCGGACAAAGGTCTTGGAGGCATACTCGTAGGCCGCCACCACTTCCGGCATCATCAGCGATGCGGTCAGGGTCGTGTACGTGCCGGCGGCATTGATGAAGGGCTTGACGCCCAACTCCTTAAAGTAGTCCCGGGTGGGGAGAGATTTGGCGGCGCGGGCTGAAGCCGGGGCCAGGGCACCCACCGCAGCGGCACCCTTCAAGAAGTTGCGTCGATTGGACATGAGAGAAGAATACCAAGCTTCGCAGGGTGTTGGAGTCGCGCTAACCGCGGCCCGGCCTGCAGGAGGGGCCTTGTCTCATCGTGATCCGCTGGTGACCGTATCCTGACGGCCCTTCGGGCAATCAAGGCCGCTCCAAACTGGTGGCAGACCGCCCCCGCTCGTCGCGGCGCGGCATCTGCCGCGAGCCTAGGCTTCCTTGCCCCAGGGCAGGCCGGACCATTTGCGGAGGATCAGTTCCACCACGTTGAATAGGATCGCGGCGATGATCAAGCCCGGCCAGAGTTGCAGCGTGCTCAGCACACTGCGGCCACCGGAGTTGAACACCGTGCGCGGCTCGGGGTTGAAGCGGCCGCCGGTGTAGCTGGCGATCTGCTTCAGCAGTGCCTCGTTGGCGCCGTATTCGGTCAATTCCCGTTCCTCGCGGTAGAAGCCGGTCTCGGGGAAGGCGGGCGTCTCGGCGAGAGGACGGATGCGGAACAGGCCCTGTCGAGCATCGATGTGAACGCGGCCCCGATAGGCACCTGCCGCCACTTTCTGCACCGGCACCGGCTGCTGGAACCCGCCGGGCCCGAAGGCGTAGATGCCCGGGATCGCGGCCGGTTCGGGAACATGGCGGCCCAGGCGATAATCGACGACCAGATCGCGTGTGGCGGGGTCGTATTCGACGCCCACTTCGCCCGCTCCCGCGTGCGGCAGCAGGTCACGGAGGATGTTGGCCCAAAAACGGTCAAACCCCGGCCAGCCCACCCAGGCTTCCGCCCAACGAGCTTTGGCATCGGAGGTGAAGATAGCGGCCCGGCCCAAGCCAAACTGCCAGCGGACCAGCAGCGGATCCTTCGTATCGGGCTGCTGCCCGGGGACGTTCAAGATGGTTTCGGCGGTCGGCTTCGAGGCAAACTTCACATAGCCCCGCAGCGCCGGAGCCTTGGCCAGATCGACGCCGTCAAGAATCTCCACTTGCTTGGCGATCAGCGGCGTGATCGCTTTCTCAATCGCAGTGGAGCCGGTGTGCTCCATGACGTCGCGCAGCAGGATCTGTTCCAGGCCGGAGGGGTCGTTCAGGAAGTACGGCTTGCCTTTGGACAGCGTCGCGATGCGTTCAAGATAGGCGCGGTTGACGTCCTGACCCAGGCCGACAGTCGAGATGGTGATCTTCTGTTGCTGCGCCTCGCGCGCCACCGAGATCGAATCGCCTTCTTCCGAGATACCGTCGGTGAGCAGCACGATGTGCTTAAAGGTCGCCTTGGCCGGGACGGCCTTGCGGAAGGCTTCGCTTAACGCCGGCGCGATCTGGGTGCCGCCGTCGGGCGTGATGCCCGCCACCAGGCGCTTGATTAGCGTGCGGTCCTCTGCTTTGCGGATCGGGACAGCCCACTGGAAGCTATTGTCGAAGATCAGCACGCCCACCAGGTCGACGGGGCGCAGATTCTCGATCACGCCGATGGCGGCCAAGCGCGCCAGCTCCATTTTGCGGCCTTCCATCGACGACGATTTGTCGATGATCAGCACCACGCAAGTGCCCTCGGGCGTCTTCGGTGGCGCCAGCTTCGCGGGCAGAGCGCGCTCCAGTGGGTCTTCGGGGGTGCCGGGCTTCTTTTCGACGTAGACGTTGCGTTCGCCGCCAATCACCACCATGCCGCCACCCTGCTTGACGTAGTTCTCCACCGCCTGTTTGGTGACCGGTTGCATCGCTTCCAGGTCCTGGTTGTTCAGCACCAACATCTGCGTGTTGGCCAGCATTGCCTCATTGAATTGGGCGGACTTGGTGACGTCGAACTGGCCCGCCTCGATGGTGCGCATCAAGTGGACGTCGGTGCCGTCGGGGTCCTGCGAAACGTAGAGCAGCTTGGGCCGGCGCAGCGTGATGGCGCGGGCAAATTCCACCTCGCCCAGATCACCGGCGCGCAGCTTGCCGCCCATCATGATGGCTCCGGCGACGGACATGGCCGCTTGTGCGCGGACGAAGTTCTCACCCGCTTCGAGCGAGACATTCGACAACGCCAGGCGCTGGCCTTCCGCCGTGATCTCGAGTTCACCCGTGGCCTTGCGCGGGCTCATCACACGCAGCTCAATCGCGAAGCGCTCACCCGCGAACGCGATGGTGGGCATGTTGACGCCTTCCAGGCGCAACGACGGGCGCGTCCGGCCGCTGAGCGGGTAGACGTCTACCGGAATGCCCAACTCCTTGGCCTGCCAAGCGGCGCGCGTCACGCTGCCCTGATTTTCGTGGCCATCCGACATCAACACAATGCGCGGAATCATCGATTCCGGCAGCGTGGCGCTGGCCTCACGAATGGCTGATTCCAGATCCGTGCCTTGGCCCTGTTCACCGGACGTGTACTGGAGCTTCCAGTTGCCGGAGCGTTCGGCATTCACGGCAGGCCGAGTTGCGCGGGCAAACGGCACGATGCGCATCCAGTGGCGGCCTCGTGCGCTTTCGAGCTTGTCGGCGAGCTCCGAAGCCTTCTTCAAATCGGCGGCCGAGACACTGGCAGACGTATCCACCAGCACCGCGACGGCGGACTTGGTTTCCGACACACTGATGCGCGGTTCCGCCAGCGCCAGCACGATTGCCATCAGCGACAGCGCTTTTAGCGCCAAGCCGATCGACTGCTTGAGATCGAGCGCCGTCCGCCTCCACGTCCACCAGCCCCAAGCCAGTGGAACCAACGAGAGCAGCAACAACCAGGGGCGTTCAAAGGTCATGAAGCCTTCCTTAGCGCCGGTGCCACCGGGCGATTTCCCGCGCGGAACAGCCGCCGGGCGCGGCCGAACAGGATCCATTCCGCAATCAGACCTGCGCCACCAAGCAACGCCAGCCACTGCCAAAGATCCCGCGCGACGGGTGAGGATTCCAGTGCCGCCGGGACACCGGTGACGGCCTTGGGCGGGGCTTTCCACGTGCCAGCCGCCACATCGGGCAGCGTGAGCGAATAGACGTGTTCCTGCTTGCCGTCGTTGACGCGAACCACGCCGGGCGCGCCGCTAAAGAAGCGCAGCGTCTGGCCTTCAATGGTGAAAGGCACCGCGCGGCCGCCATCCATGGTCACCTTGACACTACCGGGCGCCGGAACGCTGTCGAGCGTCAACGTCTGCCCGCCCGCCGACCCAGCATTGAGCTCCCAGCGTAGAAAGACTTCGGGTGACAGCCAGCGCAGGATGTTGGCAAACAGCAGCGGCGTCGCCAGCTCAAACTTCAATGCGGAGCGCATCGGATGGAAGCCCAGCGCCACCAGCCGAGCCGACGGCCGCGCCAGCGCTGCCGCTCCGCCCGATACCTCGGCAATCACCAGATCTTCGGGCTTCGTCGTGAACAGAGAAACTTCATCCAGCTTGATGTCGCGTGTGTGCAGACCCGCGCCAATCGCGTTGTCATTCCGCCAGCGCGTCAGCGTGGCACCCTGCTTGGTGGAGGCCACAGCGACGGGCGTGCCATTGCGCGGCGGGTTGATCCAGATGGCAGCGGCCTTTGTCGGCGGCGCCGCGGCAAAGCGGTCCAGCACCACGACAGCAGCGTCGGTCGCGGGCGAATACTCGGCGGTGGGACGGTAGCTGGTGTCGAAGCGTGGATGGCCTGAAAAAACGGGCTTCAGCAACTCCGGCTCGTTCGAATAGACCGTCACCTTGACGGCGTTCTGCGTCGGAATCTCGATCACGGCGCGGTCGTCATCCGGGAAGTTGTCGTTCACCTGGATACGCGTCTCGAGCAATCCCGCGGCCTGCGTGCGCAGGTCGAGCGTAAAGCTCTGCTCACTGTTGGGGGCAATGGTCAGCTGGCGCTGGCCCACCAAGCCGCCGCCGAACATCACCACCACCGGCACCAGGCGCAAGCGCGAACCATCGTTGCGGACCGTGCCGTAGACTTCCCACACCTTCTCATCATTGGGCGAACGCCGTAGCCCGATCTTGCGCAGGCCGACGTTCTCCACCGTGCCCTTCACGGGCAGCACGCGAAGGTTGGTCACCGAGTTGGCGAACCCGTCGTCCTCATCGCTGATGCGTCCCGCTCCGGCATAGACGATCTCGCCCGCCCGGTGATCCTGCACTTGCTGCGCTTGCTTGGCGAAGCGCAACGCATCGCCCATGCGCAGTGAGCCCGCCGCTGGTTGGGTGAGCGAGATGGCCTCATCGACCACCGCGAGATTTGATTCAAACGCCGTGGCCGCGGTGGACAACGTGTCGGCCCGGACCAGCATCACGCGATCGCCCTTGGGCACGGCCTTCAGCCACGCCTTTGCCGCCACGCGGGATTGATCCATCAGGCGGCCCTGCGGCACGCGCGCGTTCATAATCGCCGAAGTATCGAGGATCAGCACATGATCCCGCGTGCGCTGAAACGGCGAGCCCCAGCGCAGTTGCGCCAATGCCAGCAGCAGGCACAGCAGGCTCAGGATCTGCAGCAGCAGCGACCACGGCTGTTGGATCTTTCGCCGGTGCTGCATCTCACTCGGCGCATCGGAGTGAGTCCAAAAGCGCAGGGTCGCCACGCGATGCTTGTGCCGCGTCCGGTCCAATAAATACAGCGCTGCCACCACGCCTGAGACGCCCGCAAACAGCGCCATGAATTCCACCAGCGACAGGTTGAACAGGAACATTAGGCGACGCCTCGCGATCTCACCATGGGCCCGAAAATGGCGTCTTCCACTGGCATCGAGGTGGAAAGACCCACGTAGCGCCCACTGTTGCGCAGCGCCATCAGCCGCAACTTGTCCGAGTATTCGTCAAACGAACGCGTGTAGCGCTCACGAGCTTCTTCGTCAAACGAGATTTGCAGGTGGCCACCCGATTCAGCGTCCATCAGGTCCAGTTCGCCATCCCAGGGTGGCGTGCGGTCTTCTTCTGACCAGACCTGGATCAACGAAAGCTCATGCCCGAAGTCCGCCAGATACTGCAACGGCTTTTCGACATCGGCGTCATCGAGAAAATCGGAAACGACGATCACCAATCCGCGCTGCGGATACTCGCCGATGAACGACTTGCAGACCTTCATCAGATTGGTCGGCCCACCGGCGGGCAGGGCAGTCAGGTAATCGACGACAGGCGAAAATCGGTGACGACCGCCACCGGAGGTTGAGGGATCAAGCAGCCGGTCGGTGAACGGCTGGATCAGAATCGTGTCCAGACGCACGAGGCCGACATACGCGAGAGCAGCCGTCAGGCGGCGCGCATAATCGAACTTCGTCATGCCCTTGTCGCCCAGCGTCATGGACTCACTGACGTCCAGCAGCAGCCGCACCGGTACACGCGGCTCGATCTGGAACATTTTGAGGAACATCTTTTCCAGGCGCATGTAGGCGCGCCAGTTGACGGCCCGCAGGTCGTCCCCTTGGTGGAAATTGCGATGGTCCAGGAACTCCTGGCCGGGGCCGGAGAAGCGCGAGGGATTATGTCCACCCACGAGTCCGGGGAACGACTTGGCCCAACGGATGGTCAGCCGTTCCAACCGTTCCAGAAAGGCACGGTCAATCAGAGGCGAAGCTGCGCGACCGGCGGCCATGTCGCTTTACTTCGCCGTCGGAATGCTGGCGATAATCTGGTCGAGCACGGTCTCCGGCGTCTGGCCGTCGGCGTGAGCATCGAAGTTCAAAATAATGCGGTGGCGCAGCACGCCCTTGGCGACGTCGCGCACCTCATCGGTGGACAGCTGGAAGCGTCCGCGCATCAGTGCCAGCACGCGTCCGCATTCGATCAATGCCTGGGCGCCGCGCGGGCTGCTGCCGTAGCGGACGTACTTCGTCGTGGCGGCGTGCGCCGTCGGCGTGCCCGGTTGCGTGGCCATCACCAGATCTACGGCGTAGGAGCGGACATGCGGAGCCACCAGAACGTCGCGGCACACCTTGCGCAGTTCGAGAATGCCTTCGCGGTCGATCTGCGTTTCCAGGTTCTGCTCTTCACGCTGGATGGTGAATTCGACAATGCGATCGAGGTCAGCCCGGTTGGGGTATTGGACCAGGATCTTCATCAGAAAGCGATCAAGCTGCGCTTCGGGCAGCGGGTACGTGCCTTCCATTTCGATCGGATTCTGCGTCGCCATCACCAGGAACGGGCTTTCCAGATGGTGCGTGGTGACACCACTGGTAACCGTTCGTTCCTGCATTGCTTCGAGCAGTGCCGACTGGGTTTTGGGAGTGGCGCGATTGATCTCGTCAGCCAGGACGAGGTTTGAGAAAATCGGTCCCGCCTGGAAGCGGAGGGACTTGCCACCACGGTCATCGGTTTCCATGATCATGCTACCGACAATGTCGGCAGGCATCAAATCAGGGGTGAACTGGATGCGGGAATACCTCAAATGGAGCACGCGGGAGAGGGTCCGCAGCAATGTAGTCTTGCCCAAGCCCGGCACGCCCTCCAGCAGGACGTGACCTCCGGCGAGCAGGCAGATGATGACGCCATCAACTACTTCCGTCTGCCCGACGATGACTTTGGCAATTTCGCGGCGAACCTGATCGAGCCGCGTGACGGCGAGATCGAGCACTGAATCGGCTGACACCCTGACATTCTAACAGGCGTGTTTCGATTTGCTGAGTGCCCCACCTGAAAACTTGTCAGAAAATGCCTTAGGCCGCACGGGAATCGGTTAAATCGCCCTCAGCGCGTCCACTTTCGCCCGCGCTGCCCCGGAGTCGATGGACGCGGCCGCCTGGGCCACGCCGTCCTTCCAATTCGAGGCGACGCCGGCCGTCACCAGCGCGGCGGCGGAATTGACGAGGACGATATCGCGCCAGGGGCCGAGTTCACCGCTCAAAACGGCCTGCGCGGCCTGGAGCGGGTCGCCGCGCAGTTGCTCAATGGTGGCGCGCGGGACGCCGAACTCTTCCGGGGTCAAGGTGAATTGCTGGGCCCCCACCCGCCAGGCGGTGGTGGGTCCGGTGGTGGTGATCTCGTCCAGGCCATCGGAGCCGTGAACCACCAGGCCGCGCTTCAGGCCCAACCGCTCAAGGCTCTCGGCCATCAGCGCCGCGGCCTGCAGTGAGGGCGCGCCCACCACCTGCGCCTTGGCTCCCGCCGGATTGGTGAGCGGACCTAGCAGGTTGAACGCCGTGCGCATCCTCAGCTCCTGGCGTGCGGCAGCGGCGTGCTTCATCGCGGGATGAATGGCCGGTGCGAACAGAAACCCGATCCCCACCGTCTCGATCGCGCGCGCCGATTCCTCCGGCGTCATGGCAATCCGGACCCCCAGCGCCTCCATCAGGTCCGCACTGCCGAACCGGGACGACACGCTGCGATTGCCATGCTTCGCCACGGCGACGCCCGCTCCAGCGACGACGAAGGCGGCGATGGTGGAGATATTAATGGTGCCGCTCGCATCGCCGCCGGTGCCGCAGGTGTCCACCAGCGGGCCGTCGATCTTGACCGTTACTTTGTTGGCCTTGCCGCGCATCACTCGCGCAAAGCCCGTGAGCTCGTCCGCGGTCTCGCCCTTGGTCTTGAGTGCCGCCAGAAATGCCGCGATCTGGGCGGTGGTGGGGCGGCCTTCCAGGATGGACCACATGGCCTGCTCCGCATCGATCTCAGAAAGGGACTCGCGAGCGGTCAGTTTGGTCAGGTACGGGAG
>JAPKYZ010000103.1 GCA_026394055.1 Acidobacteriota bacterium | reverse complement strand
CAGCTGTATCACCCGATCTTCAATTACCGTCATGCCAACCGGATCACCGACGACCAGTTTGTCCTGGTGATCGAGAAGGCAGACCCCAAGTTTGACGCCACCGAATGCCAGCGGCTGCTCCAGGATCTGGACCCGGTGTCGGTGGAGATGGTGGAAGAATGAGCCTCACTCGCTACATGCCGCTTCTGGCATTGCTGATGGCCGCGGCCTTACTGGCCGGCTGCTCCGGACCGCAACGGGTTCCGCCGATTGAAGTCTGGCCGGATATGGATCGCCAGGAGAAGTTCAAGGCGCAGTCCGGTACGGCTCTATTCGCCGACGGCCGGTCGAACCGCCCCCCCGTGGCGGGCACGGTCGCCGTGGGCCACTTGAAGGAAGACGCGGTTTTTTCGACCGGTCTCGAAAATGGCCAGTACGCCGGCAAGAACCCGGTGGAAGTGACGCCGGAGCTGCTGAAACAGGGCCAGCGCCGCTTCAATACGTATTGCTCGCCTTGCCATGACCGGACCGGTCAAGGTGGTGGTGTGGTGCCGAAGAAGGCCGCCGGCTGGATCCCCACCAATTTGATGGATCCGCGCATTATGGGGACCAATGACGGCGAAATCTACAACGTGATCTCTCACGGGCGCCGTTCGATGCCGGGCTACCGCTTCCAGATCGTGGAGCGCGACCGGTGGGCGATTGTGGCCTACGTCCGCGCCCTGCAGCGCTCGACCCTGGGAACCGTGGAAGATGTGCCGGCTGAATTGCGGAGCGAACTTCGATGATTGAATACGCAACTTTAGATCACTCGCGCGAATCCTGGCGGCTGGACGAAACGGTCTGGACCCGTGTCCGGAACGTGATCGCCTTCCTGATGCTGCTCGGCTGGGCCGGTTGTGCGGCCGGCTATGTGCAGGATTCCGAACGCTTCTTCCGCTCGTACTTGGTCGGCTTCCTTGACTCGACGCTGATCACCCTGGGCTGCCTGTTTTTTGTGATGGTGATGTACCTCACGGGCTCCGCCTGGAGCGTGACGGTCCGCCGGATTTTTGAGACGGTGATGGTGACGGTGCCGCTCGCGGCCGTTCTGGTGCTGCCGATCCTGGGTGGCATTCACCACCTCTATGAATGGTCCCACTCGGACCATGTGGCGCACGACAAGATTCTGCTCGGTAAGTCATCCTGGTTGAATCCGGAAGCCTTCACGATCCGGGCGTTTGTCTACGTCCTGATCTGGTCCGTGATGGCGATTCGGATCTACACCAATTCGACGGCCCAAGACAAGACGAAGTCCATTAAGCATATGGACAGCACGTCTGCCTGGTCGGCTCCTGGCCTGCTGCTGGTCTTCTTGAGCGTCTCGACGGCGGCCTTTGATTGGATCATGTCGCTGAATCCGCACTGGTATTCAACGATCTTTGGAATCTATGTCTACGCCGGCGGCGCCTTGGCCTGCATCGCGACGGTGACCGTGATTTGCCTCTGGTTGCGCCAGCACGGCATCCTCGCCCAGTCGATCAACCTGGAGCACTACCATGATCTCGGCAAGTGGATGTTTGCACTGACCGTTTTCTGGGCCTACATCGCCTTCTCGCAGTACATGCTGATCTGGTACGCCAACCTGGCGGAAGAGACGGTGTTCTATCAGAAGCGCTTGGTGGGTAGCTGGAAGTTAGTGAGCGGCCTGCTGTTGTTCGGCCACTTCATCGTGCCCTTCTTCTTCCTCATCCAACGCCGGGTAAAGCGGAACCTGGGTGCGCTGCTGGCGGCGGCGCTCTGGATTCTCACCATCTGCTACATCGATCTCTACTGGCTCGTGATGCCCAACTTCGATAAGGAAGGCGTCCGGCTGCACTGGTTGGATGCGGTGGCTTGGCTCGCTGTGGCTTCGACGTACGCGTTCGGCTTCTGGTGGCAGTTGCGCAAGCACTCACTGGTCCCTGAAGGCGATGCGCGGCTGGAACAATCGTTGGCTCACGTGAACGTCTAGGGAGGAATGCGCCATGTCTGAATCAAAAGTCTTAACTCCCGAACAGATCGCGGCCCTGGAAAAAGAGGGCTTTGACCGCCAGGACCCCAGTGGTCCCTGGGTGTTGGCCTTTGCTGCCGGTATTGTGATCACGCTCGTGCTGGTGGTGCTGGCCGTGGACTACCTGTTCCAGGCCACCTTGGATCAGAACATCAGTGAGAGCGTCCTCACGCAGGACAGCCCGGAGCTGCAGGAGATCCGGACCAAGGAAGCCCAGCAGCTGAACCACTATCGCTACGCGGACGCCGAAAAGAAGGCCGTGCGCCTACCGATCGATCGCGCGATGGAGCTGTTTGCCGTCGAAGCCAAAGCGGGCAAGCTGTTCTATCCCACCAAGCCGTCGCCCGTGAAGGCTCCGGAAGCTGATCCGGCTGCTGCCGGGGCGGCTGCCGCTGCCGCTGCCGCTCCTTCCACCCCCGCACCGGGAGCAGCGCCCCACAAGTGACCCGAACCCTGCCAGCTGCGGTGGTGTTGCTGACGCTCCTTGCGGGCGCTGAGGCACCCGTCTGGGCGAAAGATCCCGAAAAGCCGCGAGAACTGGAAGGCGTCGGAGTAGATGAGCAGTTGGGGAAATCGATCGACCTGAACCTGGAGTTCATGGGGCTCGATGGATACCCGAAGGCCTTAAAGCAGTACTTCCGGCAGGGCAGACCCGTGATCTTGAATCTGGTCTATTACACCTGCCCGATGCTGTGCAATTTGGTTTTGAATGGTGAGACGGCGGTCCTGCGCGAGATTCCCTGGACGCCCGGGAAAGAGTACGACGTCATTACGATCTCGATCGATCCCACCGAAACGTGGAATCTGGCGGCCAACAAGCGGCAGACCGTGCTCGCGAGTTTTGACCGGCCCGCTCCGGGCTGGCACTTCTTTGCTGACTACCAGAGCAACGTCAAGAAATTGGCGGAGCAAGTGGGCTGGCGGTACAAGTTCGACGCGAAGACGCAGCAGTATGCGCACTCTTCCGCGATCATGATTTTGACGCCCGAAGGAAAGGTCTCCCGCTACTTGTACGGCATCAAATATAAGCCACAGGATGTTCGGCTGGCTTTGGCTGAGGCAAGCGAGGAAAAGATCGGCCCGCTGACCGCTGACAAACTGTTGTTGTGGTGCTTTCACTACGATCCCAAGGCTGGTGCGTACGTGGTAGCCGCCACGAATGTCATGAAATTGGGCGGGGTGTTGACAATGCTCGCAATTGGATTATTTCTACTGAAAATGTTTCGGGGAGAGCGTAAGGCCGTGCCCCACTTGGCGGTGAATCAATGAGCTGGTTTCGTGATTTCTTTCTACCCATGCAGGGTACGGCGCACGCCGCCGCGGTGGACAACCTCTTCATGTTCATCGTTCTGCTGAATATCGGGTTCTTCCTGCTGATCGCCGGTCTGATCGTGGTGTTTGTGGCCCGCTACCGGCGCAAGTCGGCCAATGACCGGACGCCCAACATAACTCACCACTTGGGCTTGGAGCTCACGTGGTCCATCATCCCCTTGCTGCTGTGCCTGGTGGTCTTCTTCTGGGGCTTCAAGGACTATATGACGGCCACGGTGGCCCCGGGCGACGCGCTCGAGATCAACCTGACGGGCGAGAAGTGGATTTGGACCTTCGAGTATCCGGACGGCATGCGGTCGCTGGGCGAGCTCTACGTCCCGGCCGGCAAGCCGGTGAAGTTGATCATGCAGTCGAAAGACGTGCTGCACAGCTTCTTCATCCCCAACTTCCGGATCAAAATGGATGTGCTGCCGAACCGCTACACGGAGCAGTGGTTCCAATCCAACATCCCGGGCGAATACCAGGTGCAGTGCACCGAGTATTGCGGCAAGGGCCACTCCGGGATGAACGCCAAGATTGTGGTGATGTCGCAGACGCAGTATGAGGACTATCTCCAGAACGGTCCGCCGAACCTGCGGACGATGCCGCTGGCGGAGCTGGGCGCGCTGCTGTATGAGTCGCGCGGTTGCTCGACGTGCCACTCCCTAAACGGCGTCAAGGGTCAAGGCCCCACCTGGAAGGGTTCCTACGGCAATATGCGCAAGATGACCGATGGCCGCGACATGATGATGGATGAGAACTACATCCGCACCTCGATTCTGCAACCGCAGGCGATGGTGGTGAGCGGCTTTGAAGGCATCATGCCGACCTACCAGGGTTTGCTGCGTGATCGCGAGATCCTCGCGCTGATCGAATTCATTAAGAAGCAGAAGTAGACTAGAGGAACAGGCGAAGAACTGTATGGCTACCACAAGTACTCCGGTAACGCATCACGGCGGGCACCATGCCCCTCACGCCAGCTATTTGGAAGACCCGCAGCATCGCGGGCTCATGAGCTGGCTCACCACGGTTGACCACAAACGTATCGGCCTGATGTATCTCTGGTCGGTGCTGACGGCGTTCCTGCTGGGCGGGTTGTTCGCTCTGGCGCTGCGCCTGGAACTGCTGACCCCCAAAGAAGACTTCATGACGGCGGAGACCTACAACAAGGTCTTCACGCTGCACGGCGCGGTGATGGTGTTCTTGTTCATCATTCCGGCCATCCCTGCGGCCTTGGGCAACTTCGTGTTGCCGCTGATGCTGGGTGCGAAAGACGTTGCCTTCCCGCGGCTGAACCTGGCTAGCTACTACGTGTACATGACCGGCGCCATCATGGCGCTGACGGCCATCCTGACGGGCGGCATCGATACCGGTTGGACGTTCTACACTCCCTACTCCACCACCACCGGTGGCGCGGTGACGTTGATGACGTTCTCGGTGTTCGTGCTCGGCTTCTCCTCGATCTTCACCGGCATCAACTTCGTGGCGACGGTGCACAAGCTCCGCGCGCCCGGCATGGGCTGGTTCGACCTGCCGCTGTTTGTCTGGGGCACGTACGCCACGGCGATCATTCAGGTGCTGGCCACTCCGGTGCTGGCGATCACGCTGTTGCTGCTGGCCTTTGAGCGCATGTTCCAGATCGGCATCTTCGATGCCAAGTTGGGTGGCGACCCGGTGCTGTTCCAGCACTTCTTCTGGTTCTACTCGCACCCCGCGGTGTACATCATGATTCTGCCCGGGATGGCGATCATCTCCGAGATCATTCCGACCTTCTCGAAGAAGCACATCTTCGGGTACCGCGCCATCGCATTCTCTTCGGTGGCCATCGCGCTGATCAGCTTCATCGTCTGGGGACACCACATGTTCACTTCCGGCCAGTCTCAGCTGGCGGCCGTGATCTTCTCGTTCCTCACCTTCCTGGTGGCGATTCCGTCCGGCATCAAGGTGTTTAACTGGGTGGCGACCATGTATCGCGGCTCGATCGCGCTCGATACGCCGATGCTCTATGCCATCTCGTTCCTGCTGCTATTCACCATTGGCGGCTTGACCGGTATCTTCCTCGGTGCGCTCAGCGTCGACATCCACTTGCACGATACCTACTTCATCGTGGCCCACTTCCACTACGTGATGATGGGCGGCACGGTGATCGCATTCCTGGCGGGTGTGCACTACTGGTGGCCCAAGATGTTTGGCCGCATGTACAACGAGACCTGGGCGCGCATTGGCTGCCTGCTGGTGTTCATTGGCTTCAACGTCACCTTCTTGAACCAGTTCGCCATGGGGGCCAAGGGCATGCCGCGCCGCTACTACAGCTACCTGGATCAGTTCCAGGGCAACCACATCGGCTCTACCGTAGGCAGCTGGATTCTGGCGCTGGGTCTCTTTATCGCCGCGGGCGTCCTGATGGCCTCGCTGCGGAAGAAGTATGACGCTCCCGACAATCCGTGGGGCTCCAAGACCATGGAATGGGAGACCCAGTCTCCGCCGATCACCCACAACTTCCCGAATAACCCCGTGATGCTTCATGGCCCGTACGACTACAACGAACCCGTCGTGCGCCGCGAAGCTTAACTCAGGAGCAAATCGTACCTATGTCTTCTCACACGCTACCGGCTCCGGGCGATACGCACGGCCACGACGACCACGGGCATCATGACCCGAACCTGCAGCACCATTTTGTCGAAATGGCGCAGCAGTTCGACACGGCCAAGCTGGGCATGTGGCTGTTTCTGGCCACGGAAATCCTGATGTTCGGCGGCCTGTTTGTCGGCTTCGGTCTGCAACAGGCAAAGTTCCCGGAAGCCTTCAAGGCAGCGCACCATCACCTGGACCGCAGCATGGGCGCCTTGAACACCGTCGTGCTGCTGATCTCCAGCTTCACGATGGTGCTCGCAGTCTGGGCGGCCCAGACCGGCAAGCGGAAGGTGTTGATCACCAATCTCGCCTTGACCCTGGTTTGCGCCGGAACGTTCTTGGTGGTGAAGTTTTTCGAATACAGCCACAAGATCCACGAAGGCCTGCTGCCGGGTAAGTTTTTCCACTACGCCCATGGCCAGCCGAACGAATACATCTTCTTCAGCTTCTACTTCATGATGACGGGCCTGCACGGCTCGCACGTCATCCTGGGAATGGGTGCCATCACCTGGCTGTTGATCCGCGCCATCAAGGGCGATTTCGGCCCCGGCTACTATACCCCGGTGGATCTGGTGGGCCTGTTCTGGCACCTGGTCGACTTGATCTGGATTTACCTGTTCCCGCTGCTGTACTTGATTGGATAGACGAATGAGCCAACACGCACCAACTACGACCCCGGGCGCTCATGCCGCCGGTCACCATGACCATTCGAACGACTGGAAGCTCTATCTGGGCATCCTGATCGCTCTCCTGTTTCTGACCGTGATCACCGTTTCGGCCGCGAGCTTCGACTTCGGCTCGGCGAACGTCATCATCGCGGTCCTCATCGCCACCTGTAAGGCGACGCTGGTGGCACTGTTTTTCATGCACCTGCGCCATGACAGCGCCGTCAATGCGATCATCTTCTTGTCGTCTCTGCTGTTCCTTTCATTCTTGTTGATCCTGTGCCTTATCGATATTGGCAGCCGCATCGAACCGAAACCCGCCAACTGGAAGGGTCCGTCGCCGGGCCTGATCTCTCCGGCGGATCTGGACAAGCCGGTGGCTCCCGCCACAGGCGCGGCTCCGGCCACGGCCGCACCGGCCGCCGAACCGGCGAAGCACTAATCTTTCTGCTGTTGGTGGCGTGCGGACTCCCGCGCGCCACCACACCTCTCCCCACCCTCGACACTCAGCCGTTTCTCCCCTCCATCCGCCGCGCCATCAGCGTGGCCCAATCCGACGCTCAAGCCAAACCCAATGACCCCACCGCCGTGGGCCGCTTCGGCATGGTGCTGCACGCGCACGAGCAGCTGGCCGGAGCGCAAGCCTGCTATCAGCGAGCTTTCGAATTGGAGCCGAAGCGCTTTGATTGGCCGTATCTGTTGGCGCAGGCCGCCGCTGCCGCCGGTGACGCTCCACGGGCAGCGGATATGTTCGAAGCGGCGCTGAAGATCCAGCCGCAACAGCTGACCGCTCGGCTCGGGCTCGCCGATGCGGAGATGACCCAAGGCCACAACGAGGCGGCCGCCCGCGCCTACCAGCAGGTGCTGGCGCAGGAGCCCAATCAGCCGCAGGCGCTGTTCGGCTATGGCCGCTCCGCCAACCAGCCGGCCTATTACGAGAAGGCACTCGCGGCCTATCCCGCCTACGGTGCGGCTGCCTTCGCCCTCGCCCAACATCTGCAGCGCACGGGGCAGGCAGAGCGGGCGCAGTTCTACATGGCGCAGTATCCCAAGATCAAGACCAGCGCCCCGCCGCTGCCCGACCCGCTGATGGAGACCGTGCGGGAGATGAATGCCGGGCCATCGCGGTTCCTGCGGCAGGCCCAGTCCGCCGAAGCGCAGGGGCAACTGGCGGCGGCGGTCGAGCTGCAACTCCAGGCGCTGCAACTCGACCCCAAGATCGCCCAGGCCCACGTCAATCTGATCACGCTCTACGCCCGGCTGAATCAACCCGACAAGGCCGCCCAAGCCTACCGCTCGGCCATCCAGCTTGCGCCCAATTCGGCCGACGCCTACTACAACTACGGCGTGCTGTGCGGCATGAACCGGCAACCGGCCGAGGCTCGGCAGGCGTTTGAGCGGGTGATCCAGATCGACCCGGGCAACGCGGACGCTCACCACAATCTGGGTGCACTGCTGCAGGAGGGCGGCAAACTGGCCGAGGCGGCGCGCGAGTTTCAGCGCGCAATTGAGATCAACCCGGCGGCGGCCAACTCCTATTTTCAATTGGGCCGCATCGAAGCGAACCAGAAGCGGTACAGCGAAGCGATCGCGCATCTGGAAAAGGCGGCCCGCGGCGACGAAGAGGCGACGCCCACCTACCTCTACGCCCTGGGCGCCACGCAAGCACGAGCCGGCGACGCCACCCGGGCCCGCGCCAGCCTACTGGCAGCGCGCGAAAGAGCCGCCAAGTGGGGGCAGGCGCAGCTGGCTAACGCCATTGAGCAAGATCTGGCACGCTTAAGGTGATGTCTCGAGTACCCTCCTGGTCCCTGCTGGCGGCACTGGCCGTTGCTGCCCTCACCTCCTGCGCCAACAAGCCCACACCGCACGCCGGGAGCGCCAAGCCGATCTTCCGTGAAGCCGCGGCGGAGGTGGGCCTCCAGTTCACGCATGAGACGGGTGCCAAGGGCGAGTTCGCGATGCCCGAGATCATGGGCGCGGGCGTGGCCGTGTTTGACATGGATGGTGATGGCGACCTGGACGTCTATCTGGTCCAGAGCGTCGGCGCCGGCAAGCTCTACCGCAATGAACTAGTGCCCTCCGGCAAGTTACAGTTTACCGACGTCACTGCGGGCTCCGGCCTCAACTACAGTGGCTACGGCATGGGCGCAGCCACCGGCGATATTGACCAGGACGGCGACCTTGATCTCCTGATCACCGGCTACGGCAGCCGCGCGCTCTATCGCAACGACGGGGCAGGGAAGTTCACTGAAGTGGCGCTGCCCGCGCCGCCTGTGGCCCACCAGTGGAGCACCTCGGCTTCGTTCTTTGACTATGACCGCGACGGCAAGCTGGACCTGGTGATCTTGAGCTACGTTAACTTTCCGCGCGACGGCAACAAGAAGTGCCAGGCGCCCACCGGGGAGCCCGACTACTGCACCCCCCGGGTCTACACCCCCATGTCGGCCCGGCTCTACCACAACGATGGCGGCAAATTTAGCGATGTCACCACCAAAGCTGGCATCGACCAGGCGTTGGGGCCGGGGCTGGGCGTTTCCGCGGCGGACCTGAATGCGGACGGCTGGTTGGACCTGTTTGTGGCCAACGACACTGCCGCCAATCACGTCTGGATCAACCAGCAGAACGGAACGTTCAAGCAGCTGGGGATTGAATCGGGAGCGGCCTACTCCGAGGACGGTCTCGCGAAGGCCGGCATGGGCGTGGCCGTGGGTGACTATGACCAGGATGGCGACGACGATCTGTTCGTCGTCAACCTAATGCGTGAAGGCGCGACGCTCTACCGCAACGAAGGGCCTGCGCCCAATGGATGGCCGACGTTTCTCGATGTCACCCGGGCGACCGGGCTATACCCGATCACCTTCACGCTGACCGGCTTCGGCACCGATTGGCTGGACTTTGACAATGACGGAGCGCTTGACCTGTTTGTGGCCAACGGGGCCGTCACCTTGCGCGAAGAACAGCGCGGCCAGCCGCGGCCTTTCCGGGAGCGCAATCTGCTGATCCGTGGCGACGGGCGTGGCAAGTTCACCGACGCTTCGGCGGAGGGCGGCCCGGTGTTTGCCGTGCCCGAGATTTCGCGCGGAGCTGCGTTTGGCGATTTGGATAACGACGGGGACACCGACATCATCGTCACCAGCAACGGCGGCCCGGTCCGCGTGTTGCTGAATGAAGCTCCGCCGCAGAGCTGGCTGGATGTTCGCCTCGAAGCTCCGGTGACGGCGGGGGCGGTGGTGACCGTCTATCGCGAGGACTTGCGGCCACTGGTGCGGCGTGTCCACACCGATTCCAGCTACGCGTCGGCCAGCGACATCCGGGTGCATTTTGGGTTGGGCGACAAGCCGGTGATCTCCCGCATCGTCGTGCTGTGGCCGAATGGTGCGCGTGAGACCTTCCCTGCGCCGCCGGCGGTGAACCGGGTCATCAGCCTGCGGCCCACGGCCCCAGGGAAGCGTTAGCGGCGGAATATTCGCTGAATTTAGTTCTATTGTCCGCCGGATATTCACAATTAAAAAGACACCATTCCCGGCCGGTCGGTCGGGGTCCGGGGTCCAGGGGAGACGATGCCTTCCGCACTTCACCAACATGTTCATGAGCTCACCATCTCCACCCGTGGAGCGGGGTTGTACGAGTTCACCTCATTGGTCACCCGCTGGGTGGCCGCCAGCGGGATCTCAACCGGCCTGCTGACACTGTTCATCCGGCATACCAGCGCTTCGCTGCTGATCCAGGAGAATGCCGATTCGGATGTGTTGGCTGATTTAGATCAACACTTTAGACGCCTGGCGCCGCCCGATCCAAAGCTCTATCGCCACACCGCGGAGGGGGCCGACGACATGCCGGCCCACATCCGCACCGCACTGACGTCCACCCACCTCAGCATCCCGGTCATTGGCGGGCAATTGGCGCTGGGCACCTGGCAGGGGATCTACGTCTTTGAGCACCGCGATCAGCCCCACCGCCGGCAGGTCGCGCTCCATCTATTTGGTGAATAGTCGGTTTATTCTCTTTGCAAGCGGAGACAAATGAAATACACTCAAATGCAGAGGAAATTCCCATGCATAAAACAATGATTTTGTCTCTACTCTTGGCCGCTCAGGCATTTGCAGTGGACATTCCGGCTTCGTCAACGCCGATTCCCGCGCTGCCGGGGTTTGGCTTGTACGGTCAAATTTGGCAGGCCGTTGACAGTAATGGCGATGCGGTGACTATGAATTGGACCAGCTTCGCCCAGGCAAAGGCGGACCTGAATGTCGACGGCCGGTCTCCCGATGCGACCTTTATTGGTGGAACGATCGACTACGGCAGCTCATCATTCAGCTTGGTTTCCGACTGGCTGGGTGCCGATGCTGTTTCGTTGAGCCCGAAAGGCTTCGGTAGCCGCCCGCTGCGCGGCGTGTATGTCCGGCTCCAAGGCTCACTCGCCATTCCCGATACCTACAACAGCATCGCCCTCCCCAATCAAAGCCTGGTTTTCGCCGTGACTTCTGACGACGGAATGCGGCTGACGATTGGCAATCAGGTGGTGGCCGAATATGACGCCGACCGCAGTGCCGGTACGGATACCACGCTGGTGGTGTTTGGTGGTCCCGGCCTTTATCCCATCACCCTTGAGTATTTCAACGGTGCTGATGATGGGGCCGTTCTGAAGCTGGGTTGGGACATTTTACAGGACCAGAACTACACCACCGTCCCCACTTCTCTGCTCTATCCGGCGCCGGAGCCCGCCAACTGGACCTTGGTTGCGGCCGGGTTGGGATTGCTGGCCTTCAGCCTCAACCGCCGGCGCTAAACGATCCTTCCCATACTGGCGAGGATGTCCCGGTCCCACCGGTGACATCCTCGCCGACTTTTTTTCCGGCCGCCCGTTTTCCATCCCCCCTAATCGATATACGATAAGGATCATGCTCTCCCGCCGCACGTTCCTGGCCGCTTCTGCCACTGCCCCTTTGCTTGATTCGAAGGCCCTCGCCGCGGCGCCTATGCCGATGCGGACGTTGGGGCAAACCGGCCAGCAGGTGTCGTGCCTGGCATTTGGCGGCGGCAGCCGTTTTTTGATGTACAAGACGGAAGAAGAGGCCGCGGCGGTGTTGAACCGCGCGCTCGAATTGGGCATCACCTACTTCGACAATGCCTTCGGCTACGGCAACGGCCAAAGCGAGATCCGCTACGGCCATATCCTGAAGCCGCACCGGCAGAAAATCTTCATGGTCACCAAAACCAACGACCGCACGTACGACGGCACGATGCGTCTGGTCGAAGGCAGCTTGAAGCGCATGCAGACCGATCACGTCGACCTGCTGCACATCCATGCCCTGAGCGGCGCTGATGATCTGGCGCAGATCGAAGCTCCGACTGGTGTGTTGAAGGCGGTCTACAAACTCCGTGAGCAGAAGATGACGCGCTTTATCGGCATCTCCTGCCATAACGACCCCGAGATCCTGAAGCAGGCACTGGAGCGGCACGATTTCGACGCCACCCAGATGGCGTTGAATGCCGCCCGGATCGGCGCGGCCGGCGAACGCCCCACGTCGTTTGAGCAGCTGGCGCTGCCGGTGGCCATCCGCAAGAAGATGGGCGTGATCGCCATGAAGATCTATGGGCAGGAAAAGCTAAACGGCAAGGCCACCCCGGCCGAGCTGATCAGCTACTCACTGTCGCTTCCGGTCACGGCCGTCGTCATCGGCATGCCGAAGCCGGAACACCTGGAAGTGAACGTCGCCGCCGTCAAGGGCTTCCAGCCGATGTCCCGGACCGACCGCGATGCTCTCTTCGGTAAGCTAGCGCCGCACAAGCTGGCCATGGACCGGTTCTTCGCCGACCACATCGACGCGTAGCCGGGCCCTACCCGCACTGGCGTTGGCGCAGGTGAGCTGGGCCTGAGTCCTGGCTTCGGTTTAGTTCATCATAGTTCTACAGCCATGCTGCCTAAGCCCACGCGTGAAGAGCCGCCGCCGTTTTTGGGAACCTGGCCCCGTGTCTATGCGGCGGTGGTGATCTACCTGGTGATGGTGATTTCTCTGTTTGCCTGGTTTGGAAGGGCTTTCTCTCGATGAGGCCTATTGACTGGGCGGTGATGATCGCCACGCTGGCGTTCATCATTCTCTACGGCCTGTGGCGTTCGCGCGGCACCGGCACCACCTCCGGCTACCTGCTGGCCGGTCGCGCCATGCCCTGGTATGCGATGGCGTTGTCGATCATGGCCACGCAGGCCTAGGCGATCACGTTTATCTCCACCACCGGGCAATCCTACGTCGACGGCATGCGGTTTGTGCAGTTCTACTTTGGGCTGCCGCTGGCGATGATCATCATCTCGGTGACCGCCGTGCCGATCTTCCACCGCGCGGGCGTCTTCACCGCCTACGAGTATCTGGAGCGCCGCTTTGACATGAAGACGCGCCTGCTGGTGAGCATCATCTTCCTGCTGCAACGCGGCCTGGCGGTGGGTGTCTCGCTGTCCGCCCCGGCCATTGTGTTGACCGTGATCTTTGGTTGGCCCGACCAGGTAACCACCATGATCATGGGCACGGTGGTGGTGGTCTATACCGTGCTGGGCGGCATCAAGGCCATCACCTGGACCGATGTGCAGCAGATGATCATCATGTTTCTGGGCATTGCCACCGCGCTGGTGCTGGCGGTGAACATGCTGCCGGCGGACCTGTCGTTTGTCGATGCCATCCGCATTGCCGGGGCGGCGGGCCGCATCAACCCGGTGACCACCACGTTTGACTGGAATGACCGCTACAACCTGTTCAGCGGCTTGATCGGCGGCATGTTTCTGGCCCTGGCCTACTTCGGCACGGACCAGAGCCAAGTGCAGCGCTACCTGACCGGCAAGAGCATTACGCAAAGCCGGTTGAGCCTCCTGTTCAACGCCATCGCCAAGATCCCGATGCAGTTCTTCATTCTGTTTGTCGGGGCCATCATCTTCACGTTCTACACGTTTGAGAAGCCGCCGGTGCTGTTCCAATCGAAGGAGGCGCCCAAGTTTGCCGCGTTGCAGCCGCAGTTCGACGCCGCGTTTGAGAAACGCAAAGCCGCCGCCCGGCCCATGCTGGCCGGTGACGAAAAGGCGCGCGCCGAGTTCCAAAGCGCCACGCGTGAAATGGAGTCGCTCCGCAAGTCCACCGGCGTCAACGACACGAACTATATCTTCTTAAGCTTTGTCTCAAAGTACATGCCCGCGGGCATGGTGGGCCTGTTGATTGCCGTCATTCTCGCGGCCGCAATGACCGCAATTTCAGGCGAAGTGAATTCGCTGGCGACGGTGAGCGTGATCGATATCTACAAGCGCCATTGGCGGCAGGATGCCACCGACCATCACTACTTCCGCGTGTCGCAGATCGCCACCGCCTTCTGGGGCGTCTATGCCGTGATCACGGCGCAGTATTCGCGGAACTTAGGCTCTTTGATTGAGGCCGTGAACATGGTGGGGTCACTCTTCTACGGCGGCCTGCTGGGGATCTTTGTGTTGGCCTTCTACTTCCCTCGCGTCGGCGCGAATGCCGCCTTTATCGGGGTGCTCGCCGGGGAAGCGGCCATCTTTGCCACGCGCGCTTTTTCGAGCATCAGCTTCCTCTGGTACAACGTCATCGGCTGCGCGGTGGTGATCGCCACGGGGCTCGTGCTCCAAGGTCTACTCCCCAAACGCGAGCCTTAGCGCGCTCCGTCAAGGGTTTGGGAGACCCTGGGTTCACCCGTACTGAACTCTGGTTGCGCATTTTTTATGGATTGTGCATGCTAACCATAGCCGATCCGTCATACGTGCGTCATATTTCCAGAACGGAGCGGTTAGGGGTGATCATGCGTCAAAGTTGTCTGATTTCTGCCATCGCTTTCGCTTGTTGCCTCACCGCAGCCAGCCCCCTGTTCGGTCAAGGGACCGACTTGGGCAACATTCGCGGCACCGTCACCGATGCCAGCGGAGCCGTGATTCCGGGGGCCGCCATCACGGTGATCGACACCGTCACGGGGTCCCGGACACAGCTTAAATCGGGCGGTTCGGGCGAATATGAGTTGAACAGCCTGCGCTCTGGCGGCTACAACATCTCCGTCTCCGCCGCCGGCTTCCGGAATTTGGAGATTAACGGCATCACCTTGACCACCGGCAGCACGGTGCGGGTCGATGCCAAACTGGAAGTGGCTCGCGCGGGCGAATCGGTGTCGGTGGTGGAAGAGGCGCCGCTGATCCAGGCGGATTCGCTGACGCTCAGCACCACGCTCGACAACCGGCAGGTGTTGACGCTGCCGCGCGACAGCCGCGACTACACCTCGTTTCTCTATCTCAACCCCAGTATCAGTCAGGGTGCCTCCGACGGGTCATTCAAGTTTCTGGGCGGGCAAAGTTATGGCGCCAGTTTCTCGCTGGACGGCCAGCGGGCCAACGGCGGCGTGTTCGGCGAACCCACCACCAGCCAGCCGTCGTTGGAGACCATCGGCGAAGTCACCGTGCTCACCAACAGTTTTACGGCGGAATACGCGGGTATCGCCAACATCCGTGTCTCCACCAAGCGCGGCGGCGCCAAGCACCATGGCTCGCTTTTTTACGACAACAAGAACTCCGCGTTGGCCGCCTGGAATTTGAGGGACAAGATTGGCCAGGCCAACTTTAGCCCGACGCCCGCGCAGTCGGCCTATCCCACCCCCTATTTCAATCTCAATGAGTTTGGCGGTTCCTTTGGCGGGCCGGTGCCGAAGGTGAAGAACACTTACTTCTTTCTGGCCTATGAGAAGCGCTTTCAAAATAGCCCCGTGTATATCCGCTCCACCAACTTGCCGCACGCGACCTTGCTGAAGGGCGATTTCTCTTTGATGCGGGATGCCAACAAGCCGACCGTACCGCCGTCCACCGGTCTGACCGCCGCCGAAGTGGCGCAGTACACCGTTGATGGCTTGGGGCAACGCTTTAATCGGATTCCGCCCCGCTTGATGAATCCGGTCACCAGCAAGTTGGTGCAGAACTATTTCCCGTCCACCAGCGAGGCCGCCCCCATCAATGCGGGCAATGGCCGCTTGGTGGACTACTTCACCAACGTGCCGGGAACCACGCGTCGCGACCTGGGCACGTTGCGCATTGACCATGATTTTCGCGAGACGGACCGGTTCTATGCGGTCTACAATGTGCAGCGCAACCCGTTCTCGACGGCCGCCGTCGTCAGCCCGTTTGTGCCTTTGGGCCTGACCCAGAACGAGCGGTCCAACGACACGTTTTCCGCCACGCACCTGCACTTGTTTTCCCCGCACGTGATCAACGAGACGCGCGGAGGGTTCAATCGCGTGCCCTGGTTCCGGCGCAGCAACCAGACCCTGCGCACGTTCCTGCAGGACATCGGGTTTAACGACGCCGACATCAAGGCCTATGGCGATGTGATTACGCCCTCGGCTATCGATACGTACGGGCACCCATCGATTAGTTTTGGTTCCACCTACGCCGCGCTTGGCAATGGCGGACGCAACACCTACCGTCCTCTCGACCAGAACCTGATCACGTTCGGTGACACGCTGACGTGGATCAAGGGCTCGCATTCCATGAAGGCGGGAGCGGACTTCGTGCGCAATGCGGCGCTCGATGGCTTCACCAGCGGGCGAGGCAATCCCCGCGGCCGCATCAACTACACCGGCTCCGGCGCCGATCCGCTGGCGAGATTCCTGATGGGACTGCCGGCCAATACGGTCAGCTATGTCAACCAGTTCCGGCCGCCCATGGACGTGCACAACTGGGAGCTGGGATTCTTCGTGCTGGATGACTGGAAGATCCATCCGAAGTTGACGCTGAACCTGGGCCTCCGCTATGAGGTCATTTCGCCCTTCACCGAAGGCAACGACCTGCTGGTGAATTTTGACCCGACGTTCACCGGGACAGGTGGGCAGAAGGGCCGCTACATCGTGCCCTCGCAAAAGACGCTGGCGGCGATTGACCCGCGCTATCTGGCCTATGGCGTCGTCACGGCCGATCAGGTAGGGCTGCCGCGGTCGCTGGTCCGGACCGACCGCAATAATCTGGCGCCGCGCGTCGGTTTGGCCTGGCGCGTGACCGACAAGTCGATTGTCCGCGGCGGCTACGGCGTGTTCTATCCCACCTCCGCGGCCCAGGGCATTCGTGATCCGTTGGCCACGAACTCCTTTCAAGTTTCTTTGACCAGGCGGTCCACCGCGACCGACCCCTTGCTCGGTTGGCCGGGCGCCCAACGTGGCATCAGCCCCATGTCGGGTGGTGTGGTCAACGCTTTAAGCGGGTTGATCTCCGGCAACTGGGTCCCGTCAAATCTGCAGTCTCCCCGGATCCAGCAATGGTCGGCTACGTTCGAGCGTGATCTGGGTTGGCAAACGGCGCTCCGTGCCTCCTACATCGGTTCCTACATGAGCGGACTGATCAGCGGCGTGGATTACAACCTGATCGCGCCTTCCGACAAGCCGTTCGGCACCTCAACCGGCGATGGCAAGACCGCCTGTTCTCCCGATGACGGCGACTGCGACTACTCGCCCGCCGATCTGGCCCGGCTCCCTTATCCGGGACTGTCCAGCTATCTCACCAGCTTCGGTAATTTCGGGCACGGGCGCAGCCATGCCCTGCAAGTGGAAGTGAAGCGCCGCTACTCGGGCGGGTTTACGTTCAATGCCAGCTATACGCTGGTGGACCAGAAGTCCACCGCCGCCGACACGGGCAATTCCAGCCTGGGAGGAACGGCGTACAACCAGTTCCAGCCCGGCCAGGATTACGGCCGGGACGCCTTCCTGTCGCGCCAGCGGTTTGTCGCCTATGGCATCTGGGATTCGCCGGTGGGCCGCGGCCGCCAGATTGGCGGCAACATGTCCCGCTGGATGGATGCGCTGGCTGGCGGGTGGCAGGCTTCGTGGCAGCTATTTGCCAAGTCCGGCACAGGCTTCACCCCGATCTGGCTTTGCGACAATTGCGAACCCGTCCTGCCGGGCAACATCGCTTCCGGTTCCGTGGATGCCACCGGCGGCTTCTATGGCACCAGTTTCCGGCCGGTGGTGTCCGGCAACACCAACGTCAAGAGTGGCGACCGCATTTGGAGCCCCGACGCCTTTGGATTGCCGCCGCTGGGCGCCGATCTCTTCGACAATCCCAGCGTGGCCAAGCGGAATCTGCTGTGGGGCCCGGGAACCTACGGCTTGAACTTCGGCATCCACAAAGTGTTCTCGCTGGGCGAGCGCGTCAAGGCCGACCTGGGCAGCGACTTCAACAATATCTTGAACCACCCGCTGAAGTCGCCCGATAACTACGACATCGGGCTGCTGGGCAACTTCACCATGAAGGTGAACCCGGTGACGCTGAAGCCGGAGTATCAGGACGTGGTGCGCAACCCCGACTTTGGCCGGCTGCTCACCAGCTACACCCAGGAAGGGGTCGATAGCCGCCGCGCCATCCGGTTGCGGCTCCGCCTGACTTTCTAAGTGGGGCGTTGATTCTTCATGCAAGGCTGAGCGATCTCAGCCTTGGGACTTTCGGGGCCGATCCGCTAGGCCTTCGCGCGCGGCTGAAGCTCCAGCCACAGTGCCCGATACCAGCGGAGGAAGCGTTCCGGCTCCTTCGATTCCTGGCATTCGCACAACGTGTAGCGGTCGTAGCCCGCGCCGTCGAGCAGGGCGAACAGTTCGCGGTAGGGGTACGGGCCAGCCAGCTCGTTGATGTGGACGTTCTTGATGTAGGGCTTCAACATCTCAAAGGCGGGCTTGAGGCTGCCATTGATCAGGTCGGTGGGGTTCGAGTTCCAGCAGGCGCCCACCTGGGGATGATTGGCGGTCTTCAGTATAGCTGTTGAGGTTTGCGGCAACTGGGTGTCGCGGCCATGGACCTCCATCCAGATCTCGACGCCGCGCCCGGCACCGTAGTCACCCAACTCACGCAAGGCGCCGCCCATGTTGGCGAAGTTTTGTTCCGGCGTCAGGCCCGGGGCCAGGCCGTTGGGGCGCACCTTTACCGCCCAGGCGCCCGTGTCGTGCGCCAGGTCGATCCACTGCTTGGCCAGCTCCACATTCTTGCGCCGCACGGCGGCATCGGGCGAGTGGAACTCGCAGGTGGAGCCATAGCTGAGCAGCCGCACCTTGCTCTTGGCAAACCGCGCGCCCACCTGCTTGCGCGCCGCGGCGTCGAGCGTCACCTCGACGCCGTGCTTGTGTTCGGTGCGAAGCTCCACCGCTTCAAACTTGGCTTCTTCCAGCTTCGCGATCAGAGTCTCGAGATCCCAATCCTTGCAGATGTTGTAAGTGACAGCGCCCAGGAGCATGCGGCCAGCGTATCAGACCTGGGCGAGCCGTTGCCTTCTACCCACCGTCATTCATAGCGCAAGGCTCGCAGCGGGTCGAGCGTGGCGGCGCGGCGGGCGGGCACCAGGCACGCGGCCAACACAATCAGCATCAGCAGAGCCGGCACGGCCGCAAAGGTCACCGCGTCGGTGGGGCTAATGCCGTAGAGCAAGCTGGCGGCCGTCTGGCTGAGAGCCAACGACACCCCGAGCCCCAGGCTGGCGCCCACGGCGGTCAACAACAGCCCGCGGCGCAGGACTTGCAGGACTACCTGGCTCCGCCGTGCGCCCAGCGCCATGCGAATCCCGATCTCCTTGGTTTGCCGCGCTACCGCGAAGCTCACCAGGCCGTAGACTCCCACCGTGGCAATCAGCAGCCCCATCAAGCCGGCCAGGCCGAACAGATAGGCGATCACGCGCGGGACTAACAACGCCTGTGATAGATGCTCGTCCATGGTGGTGACATTGAAGACCGCGAGGCCCGGGTCCAGCGAACGGATCGCCTGGCGGGCCTGCAGCGCGTAGTTTGCCGGAGGGCCCTGGGTGCGGAGCATCAGCGTCATGCCGGTCAAGGAATCGTTGCCTTTGGCCTCTCGAGCAAGCGGAAAGTAGAGGGCCGGCCGCGCCTGTTCGCCAATCGACCGGGACTTGGTGGTCGCCACCTGGCCCAGGATGCGCACGCGCCTGCCCTGATAGAAGATGTAGCGTCCAACCGGGTCCTGTCCGGGGAAGGCCGTGCTGGCCGCGGCTTGATTGACGATCACCACATCCTCGGTAGGCAGGCCGGAGCGGAAGTCGTCGCCGCTGATCCGGCGAATGCCCAACGTATCGAAGAAGCCGGGCGCAACGGCATAGATCTCGGCCGAAGTCCCGCTCTCGGCAGTATCGCCCTCTGCCTTGAAGGCATTGCGCGTCCCTTCAGCACTGAGCGGGACGCTGTTGGTGAGGCTGGCCGACTCCACCCCAGGCAAGGTGCGCGCGGACTCGAGCATGGAGTCCATCAAGCGACGAGTTTCAGGGAGGGCATAGCGGTTCAGCCCAGGATCGAAAGAGAGCATCAGCACGTTCCGGTGCGTGAAGCCGGGGTCGATATTGTGTGCCGCACCCAGGCTACGCAGGAACAATCCCGACGAGATCAGCAGCACCATGCAGATGGCCACTTGACCCACCACCAAGGCATCACGCAAGTTGAGAACGCGCGCCGGGCCTCCGGAAGCCTTCTCTTCCTTCAACGCCGACGTGAGATCCGTGCGGGTGGCCCGCAATGCCGGAACCAAGCCGAACAGCAGGCCGGTGACAGCGGAAAGCAGAATCGAGAACAGCAGCACGCGGGCATCGAGTGCGATGGATAGATCGACAGGCATCGCAATGGGAATCCGCGCCTGGCTCAGCGCAATGGTCCCTAAGTGGGCCAAGGCGTAGCCGCCCGCGCCGCCCATGAGGGAGAGCAGCACGCTTTCGGTCAACAACTGGCGGATCAAGCGGCCCCGGCCCGCCCCAATCGCCAGCCGCGTCGCGACCTCGCGGCGCCGCGCCGAAGATCTCGCCAGCAGCAGATTGGCGACGTTGGCGCAGGCCGTGCAAAGCACCAGCACCGCCACCGCCATCAAGAGCGCGAAGAACGTGGTGACCATGCGCCGGAACCCGGGATGAGCCTGGCCCGCGCGTTCAAGATAGAAGCCGCGGTCCTTGTTGGTGGCGGCATGAGCGCTGGCCAGATGGTGGCCCACGGCATTGACTTCGGCCTCGGCCGCCGCTTGACCGACTCCGCGCTTCAACCGGCCGGCGGCCTGCAGCCAGTTGTTGCCCCGGTCGTGCAACCGGTCAGCCGGCATGCCCGCATCGGCCAGGCTCGAGAGAGCGGAAAAGGGCAGCCAGAAGTCTGAATAGAAGCCCAGCTCCGTGCCGCGAAAGCCCTGGGCCGTCACCCCCAGCACGGTCATCTTCTGGCGGTTCAGTTCGATCTCGCGGCCAACAATCCCCGGGTCGCCGGAGAAGTGGCTGGTCCAGAGCTGATAGCTGAGCACGACCACCGCCGGACCACGGACCTTGTCATCGCCACCCGCGGCAAAGCCCCGCCCCGCCGCAAAGCGCGGACGCACGACATCAAAGTAGTTGGCCGTCACCATTGAGCCCCAGTAGCGCCGCGCCTCCCCGCCACTGGCAATGGAGGCAGGCATAAAGGGATAGTAGGCCGTCATCCCTTCAAAGGCCGCGGTGCGCCGCAGATCCTCAATGTCCGGGAACGCCATCGCTTGGCCGGTCTTGCCGTTCTTCAGTCCCTTGCGGGAGATGCTCATCAGAGTGCCGCTGTCTTCGACCGGTAGCGGCTGCAGCAGCGCGAAGCTGGCCAAGCCGAAAATCAAGGTGCAGGCCCCGATGCCGAGCGAGGCGGAAAGCGCGGCGGTGGCCGCAAATCCGGGCTCCTTGCGGATCGTGCGAACCGCGTAACGAAGGTCCTGCGCCAGGTCGGTCACCCAGCGAGCGATCCAGGTGCCGCGCGATTCTTCCTGCTGTCGCGTCAAGTTGCCAAACTCCTTCTGGGCCGCTGCCCGGGCGTCGCGTTCGGTCATGCCTTCCTCCAGGTTCTCCTCAGTCTTCATGGCCAGATGGAACTCCATCTCCTCGCGGAGCTGTTGTGCGCGCTCGCCCCGATGCAGCCAGTAGGTCAGCCGGCGCCGCCACCGCGTCAACATTAGGCCAACCCCGTCACGACGAACCCCATGACGCGGGCGATGGCGCCGCTCATCTGCCGGTAGCGGGAGGTCTCGGCCCGCAGCGCCTTGCGTCCGCTGGCGGTCAGCTTGTAGAAGCGTGCCCTCCGGTTGTTGGCCGAAAGACCCCATTCGCCTTCAATCCAGCCGTTCAGCTCCAGCCGCTGCAGGGCGGGGTAGAGTGAGCCTTCCTCCACCTGCAAAACATCCTCTGAAAGCTGCCGCAGCAGTTGCGCAATGGCATAGCCGTGAAATGCGCCGCGCGTCAGCGCTTGTAGCACCATCATGTCCAGCGTGCCCGGAAGTAGATCGGTTTTTCCCATAGACTGTCTGAGTATACGAGGGGCCGTGAGAAAAGTTCCCGGAGAGTGCGCGGTCAGGCCTATCAGAATTGGGAAAGTACTGTATCTGATCGAATCCCAAGAGCAGTACCGCCATATCTTGTCGCTGCGATCAGGGGCTTGGTAAACTCCCTGTGTGGGATCTTCGATTCCGCTGATGGACGAATGCCAAAAGGGTGAATTCGAAGGCCTATGAAGAACAAGATGCTACTGATCACGGCACTGTCAGTTGCCGGAGTGATGGCGGGGACGGTGACGACCTATAGCGACCGGGCAACCTTCAACGCTGCCGTCGGAGCGACGACGGTGGAGGACTTTGGGCCCGTCTACCGCTTTCCCATTTCCACCGGAGTTTTGAATTCCGCCACCAATCTGATAGTAGACGATGGCCCGGCGATCACCCCGGGTTTGATCAAGCCTGGAGTGACTTACTCTGTTCCGATTGATGCTGCGAGTTCTTTCAACATCGACGAGGGCGTCGGATTTGTGGGCGGATTCTTGGATTCCATTGGATCGACCGACCTGACCGTCACATTTGACGGGCCGGTGCGGGCGCTCGGATTCGACACCAATGTTGTAATGAGTGACTTTTCCCTTACGCTCAATTTCATCTCTGGATCTCCCTTGGTCTTGCAGGTTGTTGGTCCGACCTCGGTCGACTTGTCCTTCTTTGGCTACCAGAGCGATGCGCAGGATATCGCCTCCGCGGTAGTCCGCTGGTCCGGCCGTTCCGGTTTTGGTTTCGCCCTGGACAACTTCACCTTCACCGACCCTGGGACGTCAGGTGCGGTTCCGGAACCGAGTGCGCTCTCACTGCTGGGAATTGGCCTGGCCGGCTTTGCGGCGCTGTCCCGCTTGCGCCGGTAGGGGCAGAAACTCTACGGGTCCGTGGTGGGCCGCATCGAACGTTGAAGAGACTCTCGACATCCGCCGGTTTCGACTGGCGGATGTTTTCATTTGTGGCGAATGATCGCGGCGGGGGTGAGGCGATTTCCCTCGCGCCACCTTCCTCTTCGGGCCGCCGTCCCTCCGGCTCCTGTCCCTCATGGACGATCCTGCCTCCCCGCAACGTTTGAAAGCGCTGCCTGGCAATCGCCAGATCGTTCTTGGCCGCAGCCTGGGCCTTTTTTTCCGGCCTAGGGCCGCCGTCCCGCCCGCTCGAGTCCCTCATGCACGATCATTTTGAGAAGCGTCTGATAGCCAATACCTTTGCGCTCCGCGATCTCGTTGGCCTTCGCTAGGTCGGGCGATGGCAGCCGCAGAGCGATCTGAACGCTAGTTGTCTTGGCCAGCTTGGCCACCAGCTTTGACCCGCCCGACACTTTTTTCGGGCCCTCCGCCGATTGTTCTTCAAGAACCCGCGCCCTTCGGCGCTCGCCCACCAAAGGGCTTCTTCATTCTCGTTCGCGCCCTTCGGCATCTCCACTGCCTTCATTGCCTAATGCTCCTCTCAGGCGGCTTCGAGATCGAAACGCACCCGGCACCCGAGTGCTGTGGCGATGTTCACCAGAGCGTCCAGTGAGAAGCGGGAGATACGGCCGCGGAGCAAATCATTCATCCGGGGCTGGGTGACCCGGCAGTGGCTGGCGGCTTCGGCCTGCGTCCAGCCATGCTGTTTGACTCGCTCGGCGATCTTCTGCATCAGTTCCGAGCGAGATCGCAGGTTGGCGGCTTGCTCCGGGGTATCGGCAATCGCGTCCCAAACACTCGCGTACATTTCCGGTTCTCTCATATCCCACCTCCCCGCAGCGCTTGAAAGCGCTGCCTGGCAATCGCCAGATCGTTCTTGGCCGCGGCCTGGGTCTTCTTCTGAAATGCGTGCAGCACGTAGACCGCTTCAGCGCGTCTCGCCAAATAAATTACCCGGTAGGCACCACTTGGCTCCGACACACGAATCTCTTCCACGCCCCGGCCAATACTGGGCATTGGCTTGAAATCCTCGGGCTGATCCCCGCGTTGAACTCGATCCAGCTGATAGCCCACATCATGTCGAGCGTCGTCGGAAAGTCCCGTATGCATTTCAAAGAATCGCCAAGAAAGCGCACTGGCCGCACGATTCTCAGTATATCGAATTGGATATAGAGTCATCGAAGCAGCACGACGTGCGTGCCGGTTTAGTGCGTCGCGCCTTGAGCGCCATCTCGAAGCCGCAGTGTCTGGCTATACTGCCGACATGCCCGACCTTGAGATGCTTCAGCCGATTGCTGGCAGGGTGATCGATCAACATGACAAGACCGGTCTTCCAGGACTCTCCCCTCGTGACCAGATCTTCTACCTGGCTTGGGCCTACAGCGCGTTGTTGGCGAATGGCGGACACCCGGGATTTTTCTACAACTCCGGTGCCGATCATTACGTTGAGACGGTGGCGGCGCTGCGTTTGCTGAAGCTCAACGGCCACGCCGAATGGCTGGAGGAGGCCGCCACGCTTCTGTTCGGACCCGATGTCCCGCCCAACATGATGGAACGGAGCGAGCACCTTGACGATCTCGACGATGACCCAGTCTTAGCAGGCTGCGGAAAAAAGCCGGAAACCGCTTGCTGACGCGCGCGGCTCAGAAACATCGCCTGTTTATTTGCAATAGCTTACTGAGCCATGACCGTGAGGGAGTGGTCCTGCAAAACCCTTTTTCCGCAGCCTGTTAGAGGAGCGGCTGGAAGCCCTTGACGATGAGTTCTTCTCGAGCGGGGGCGATGATGCGGCATTGGATGCGCTGGAGCGGTTCTACTTAGACAAGGCCACAGCTTAGATCTGCACGATCCCGGCGCTGCGTGCCGGGCGCAGTTGCTACTCCTCGTCCAGCACTTCTCCCAGCTTGTCCAGCCGCCTTTCCCAGAGTGTCCGCCGCTGGCTGACCCAGTCCTCTAGTGTCTTCAAGCCGCTGGGTTCGAGGCGGCAGGTGCGGATGCGGCCGATCTTCTCGGAGCGGATCAAGCCGCTCTGCTCAAGAATCGCCAGGTGCTGCACCACTGCGGCCACCGTGATGCCCAAGGGTGCGGCGAGAAGGGAAGCCGACTGGGGCTGTTCGCACAGTTTCTCCACGATCACCCTTCGTGTTGGGTCGCCGAGGGCGTGAAAGGTGGCCGCTATTTTCGCGGATTGGGCGGACGCGGAGTGAAGCATCTGACCTCCCTGGTGCGCGCCGGTTAGGCGGCGAGCTCCCGGTCCAGGCGGTCCAGAATGTCGCGCCAGCCCTGATGCCGCCGGCCGGGTCCGTCTGATCCTTCAAAGAAGGCTCCCTGATGTGTGAGGATGAGGCGTGTACCCGGGCCCTCAGCCAGAAGCTCAAACGTGATCAGGCTGGCCGAAATCGGGTGTCCGCCGAACTCCATCATGGACGCCATCACCACGCGGCGGCCGTCCACGATGTCGAGATAGATGTTGTCGCACCCAAACGCTCCTCCTGCAAAGGGCGTCCCCTCCTTGAAGCGGAACGTGGCCCGCTCTCGCCCCCCAACACGGAAGTCGAGTTCGAAGACCTCAACGTCGTGGTGCGCGCTTTCGGCGAACCAGCGGCGTTTTTTGTCTGGGTCGCCTAGCGCGGCAAACACCTTCGCGGCGGGCCTCGGATAGATCCGCTCCACTGAGAATGTGTGGTGAAGAGTGGAAGGCTCGGACATGCGATTCTCCTGATTGGTTAAGTGGTTGCTTTAGTATTCGCGGCCACCGGATGGTTTGTCAAGTGCTGGCTTAAGTATTGATCTGATGATCCGCGGCACGCGCTTGACCGTATACCCAGACATCTATATACTAAGGTTTCTGATTATGCCCAAGCCCGACTCCCTACAAGGCTCGCTCGACCTGCTGGTCCTGAAGATTCTTTCGCGCCGCCCGCAGCTGCATGGCTATGCGCTGATGACCGCCATCCAGGAGATCTCGGAAGACGTGCTGCGCGTCGAAGAAGGGTCGCTTTATCCGGCCTTGCACCGCATGGAAGAGGCGGGCTGGGTGCGGGCCGATTGGGTGATCAAGGACAATGGCCGCCGCGCGCGGATCTATGAGCTGACGGCGGCGGGGCGGGAGCGTCTTGAGGTGGAGCAGTCACGCTGGGAGGCGGTAAGCGGGGCGGTGAATCGCGTTTTGAGGATGGCCTGAAATGTCACTTTGGACCCGGTTGAGCAATGTCTTCCGCCGCCAGCGGGTGGCCGATGAGATCGATGAAGAGTTGCAGGCGCACCTCGACCAGGCGGTGGCGGCGGGGCGGGATCCGTCTGAGGCGCGGCGGGCGCTGGGCTCTTCGCTGCGGCTGCGGGAGGAGAGCCGCGATGTGAAGTTGGCGGCGTGGCTCGATTCACTGCGCGCGGATGCGGTGTTCGGGGCGCGGTTGCTGATCAAGAACAAGGTCGCGTCCGGCGCCGCGATTCTGTCGCTGGCGCTGACCATTGGCGCCTCCACGGCGGCCTTCCGCCTGATCGATGCGATGCTGCTGCGGCCCCTGCCCGTGGCCCACCCGGAACGATTGCACGTCCTGACGTATCAGTTCACGGACGAAAATGCGACGCAGCGGACAGAAGACAACTACTCCTATCCGCTCTTCCGGGAACTGCTCGCGGCGGCTGAGGACCGGGCGGACTTGCTGGCCATCTCCTGGGCCGTGCGCGTGGATCTCACCTACGGCTCCGACGCGGACATGGAGCCGGCCAAGCGGCAATACGTCTCGGGGTGGACATTCAACGCTCTGGGGCTCCAGCCCACGTTGGGCCGGCTGCTGACGCCCGCCGATGACCAGCAACCCGGGGCGCATCCGGTGGCGGTGATCTCCCATGACTATTGGGTGCGGCGGTTTGGACGGGACCCCGGGGCCGTGGGCCGGCATTTTCGCGAAGGCAACGACCTGTACGAGATTGTGGGCGTCGGTCCCGAAGGCTTTACGGGAACTGAGCCCGGTACGCTGACCGACATCTTTGTCCCCACCATGATGAATGCCGCCGCGATCAACAATGCCGGCTGGACGTGGTTTCGGGTGTGGGTGCAGTTGCGCCCCGGCAGCGACCCCGAGGGGGTCCGGCAGAAACTGGCCGCGGCCTACTACCACCACCGCGTCGAGCGCGCGAAAGGCTGGCGGAACGTTCCGCAAAAGGTGATTGACGCCTACTTGGGGGAAACGGTCCAGTTGCCCTCAGCCGCCGCGGGGACCTCCGGTCTGCAACGGAGCTACCGCCGCGCCCTCTTGATTCTGGGAGCTTTGGTGGGGCTGCTGCTGTTGATCGCCTGCGCCAATGTGGCCAATCTGATGATGGCGCAGGCGGCGGCGCGGGCCCAGGAGATGGCGCTGCGCATCTCAATCGGCGCCGGGCGGGCGCGGCTGGTGCAGCTGGTGATGATGGAAAGCGCTCTGCTGGCCTTGGCGGCGACGGCGCTGGGCGGCCTGTTTGCCTGGTGGTCGGCGCCGTTTGTGGTGAGCCTGATCAAGCCGCCGGATGATCCCGCGCGGCTGATCCTGCCCGCGGATCTGCGGGTGCTGCTGTTTGCCGCTGCGCTGACCGCGATGGTGATCTTCCTGTTTGGCCTGGCTCCGGCGCTGCGCGCGTCGGCCGTCCGGCCCATTGCCGCCATGCGCGGCGGGGCTGATCCGCGGGGGCGGCGGCGGCTGATGAATGGCCTGGTGGCGGCGCAGGTGGCTTTCTGCTTCCTGGTGCACTTTGTCGCGGGCTTGTTTGTGACGACGTTCGACCGCTTGTCAGACCAGCCGCTGGGGTTCGCGGCGGACCGGCTGATGACCGTCAAAGTGGAGAGCAACAGCAAGGATCTGGCCGTGCCCGCGGAGCAGGTAGCGGAAGCGCTCCGCGGCGTGCCCGGCGTCCAGCAAGTGAGCTGGGCCAGTTGGCCGCTGATGAGCGGCAATGCCTGGACTGAGCCGGTCCGCCGGCGCGGGCAACAGGATTGGGATGCCTCGCCGTGCTACTTCCTCAATACCTCGCCCGGATGGCTGGAGACGATGCAGATCCCACTGCGGGCGGGGCGCACTTTTCGGCCGGGAGACGTTCACCCCAAAGCCGCCATCGTCAATGAGGCCTTTGCGAAGCGGTATTTCCCCGGTGAAAGTCCACTGGGCCGCGAATTTGAAGTGCCCGGCCGGGGTGACCAAGTGATGCGCATCGAGATTGTGGGCGTGGCGGGCGACGCCCGGTACCGCAGTCCCCGGGAGGCGATCCGGCCGGCGGCCTATGTACCCTTCGAAGCCAACGCCAGCCCCCAGGGCACCTACTTGGTCAAGACGGCATCGGCGTCGCCGCTGGAGCTTGCCACGGCGCTGCGCCGGGCGGTGCCCCAAGTCCACGCCGCGCTGCGCGTTTCCAATATCCAGACCCAGCAACGCCTGATCGACGCCAACACGACGCGGGAGCGCCTGCTGGCCGTGCTCTCACGCTTCTTTGCCGCCGTGGCGCTGCTGCTGGCGGGGATCGGACTGTACGGGGTGTTGAACTACTCGGTCGTCCAACGCCGGCGTGAAATCAGCATCCGCATGGCGTTGGGCGCGCAACCGGCGGACGTCGCCTGGAAGGTGACGGCGGAGGTCTTCGTCATGCTGATCGTGGGCTCCGGCATTGGCCTGGTGGCGGGCATCGGCTCAGAGAGCTATCTCGAAACGCTGTTGTTCTCGGTGAAGGCGACGGACTGGGCGATCATCGCGACGCCGGTGGCCACGCTGGTGGCTGCAGCAGTGCTGGCCGCCCTGCCTCCGTTGTGGCGCGCCATCCGTGTCGATCCGGCGCGGGTGTTGCGGGCGGAATAGACGTCGGATGGCCAACCCCTCGCGGGTGCCAGCTGGAGAATCGGAAGTTAAGTCAAGGACGGCCTGACATGTCACTTTGGAGCCGGTTGAGCAATGTTTTCCGCGGCCAGCGTGTGGCCGATGAGATCGACGAAGAGCTGCGGGCTCATCTGGAAGCGGCGGTGGAAGCCGGACGCGATCCCGCGGAGGCACGGCGAGCGTTAGGCTCTTCGCTGCGGCTACGCGAGCAGAGCCTGGATTCTAAGTTGGCGTCGTGGCTTGATTCACTGCGCGCCGACGCGGTATTTGGGTCGCGGCTGCTGTGGAAGAATCGGGTGGCCTCCGGTGCCGCGATCCTGTCGCTAGCGCTGACGATCGGCACCTCGACGGCGGCCTTCCGACTGATCGATGCCATCCTGTTGCGGCCGCTGCCGGTGGCGCATCCTGAGCGTCTGCATGTGCTCACCTACCAGTTCAAAGACCAGAACGGCAAGCCGAGGGCGGGCGATTCGTTTGACTATCCGCTGTTCCGCCAGCTGCGCGCCTCAATCGGCGGCGGGGCAGAGTTGTTCGCCGTCTCGAACGCCGGCCGCGTGGATCTCACCTACTCCTCAGACCAGGAGATGGAGCCAGCCTTCCGGCAGTATGTTTCCGGCTGGACGTTTTCCGCTTTCGGCCTACAACCGTCGCTGGGCCGCTTGCTGACGGCGGAGGATGATCGAACTCCCGGTGCGCATCCGGTGGCGGTGCTGTCGCACGACTACTGGAACCGCCGCATGGGTGGCGACCCCAAGGTGATTGGCCGCACCTTCCGGCAAGGCAACGATCTCTACGAGATTGTGGGCGTAGGCCCCGCCGGGTTCACCGGCACGCAGCCGGGAACCATCACCGACATCTTTGTGCCCACCATGATGAACGCCTCCTCCATCGGCAACGCCAATTGGGGTTGGATCCGTGTCTGGGTTCAGCTACGTCCCGAAGCGTCGCCCGAAACGGTCCGCCAACAGTTGGCCGCCGGCGTCAGACAGCAGCGCTTGGAAAAGGTGAAGTCCTGGACCGGGACCTCGCCGAAGGCGATCGATGCCTATGTGAATGCCGAGGTCGGGCTGCCCTCCGCAGCTTCCGGAGCGTCGGGCATCGAACGGGAGTACCGGAAGGCCCTGCTCATCCTGGGCGCGCTGGCGGGCCTGTTGCTGTTGATCGCTTGCGCCAATGTGGCGAATCTGATGTTGGCCCAAGCCGCCGCTCGCGCGCAAGAGATGGCGCTTCGCGTCTCCATTGGCGCGGGGCGGGCGCGGTTGGTGCAACTGGTGCTGATGGAAAGCGCGCTGATGGCGCTGGCGGCGACACTGCTCGGGTCATTGTTTGCGTGGTGGTCGGCGCCCTTCGTCGTCAGTCTGCTGAACCCGCCGGACAACCCGGTCCGGCTGCTGCTGCCCGCGGACTGGCGCTTCCTGGCGTTTGAAGCGGCGCTGACGGCGGCCGTGATCTTCCTGTTCGGCCTAGTGCCGGCCCTGCGAGCCTCAGGCGTGCAGCCGATTGACGCCATGCGCGGCGGGGGCGACCCCCACGGGCGCCGCCTGATGAACGGGCTGGTGCTGGCGCAGGTGGCGTTCTGCTTCCTGATTCATTTTGTGGCGGGCCTGTTTGTGACCACCTTTGACCGTCTCTCGCATGAACCGTTGGGCTTTTCGGCGGAGCGGCTGCTCGCCCTGGAAGTGGTGAGCAAGGGCAAGCCGCCGGCGGCCGTCTGGGAGGAGCTGGCGGGCCGGATGCGCTCCGTGCCCGGGGTGGAGCGGGTGAGCCCCAGCGAGTGGGCGCTGCTGGGCGGCAACGCCTGGACCACGGGCGTCCGGCGGCCGGGCCAATCCAGCTGGGATGCGGTGCACCCCTATGTGCTGAGTGTCGCACCAGGGTGGCTGGACACCATGGGCATCCCGCTGCGGCAAGGGCGTGACCTGAGGTCCACGGACAATCCGGAGACGACGGCCATTGTGAACGAGGCCTTTGTGAAGCGCTACTTCGCGAATGAGAACCCGGTGGGCCGCACATTTGAGCGATCAGCCGGCCAGGGAAAACTGGTGCAGATCGCGATCACGGGTGTCGCGGCGGATGCCCTTTACGAAGACCCTCGCGAAGGCCTTCGCCCCACGATCTACATGCCGTTTGAATTGACACCGGGTCCAGAGGGCGCCCGCGACCGCGCCACCTACATGGTGAAGACCGCGAGCGCCGATCCATTGGCCTTGGCCGGTGCACTGCGGCAACAGGTCCATCAAGCCGGTTTGGGCCTGCGCGTCTCCAGCATCGATACGCAGCAGCAGATCGTCGATGACTGCACCACGCGGGAGCGCCTGCTTGCCCTACTGTCGCGCTTCTTCGCAGCAGTCGCGCTGTTGCTGGCCGGGGTGGGGCTCTACGGTGTCTTGAACTATTCCGTGGTCCAGCGCCGCCGCGAGATCGGCATCCGGATGGCCTTAGGCGCGCAACCCGCCCATGTCGCCTGGAAAGTGACCGCGGAGGTGGCCGCGATGCTGGTGCTGGGCTCGGGTGTGGGCTTGGTGGCCGGCCTCGGCTCCGAGCGTTATCTCGAAACACTGCTCTACGCCGTCAAGGCCACCGACTGGATGATCATCGCGACACCGGTGGCTACCTTGCTGGTGGCGGCGGTGCTGGCCGCTCTGCCCCCGCTGTGGCACGCCATCCGGGTAGACCCGGCGCGAGTGCTGCGGGCGGAGTAGGTCGACGAGCGCTTCTTATGCTGCCGTCAGGATCAGGCTCGAAATGCGGTCGATCACTCGGAAGTGGCTGTCATAGGTGAGAAGAGTCACCGGCTTCTGGACGCAGACGGCGGCGATCCACAAATCATTGGTGGGGATCGGCCTGCCTTGCGATCGCACCAGACTCACCAGTTCGCCGAAGATTAAGGCTGTTTCGTGATCGACCGGGCACTCGGCGACCACCGAGTTTGCCAGAAACTCTGTCAGCACGGCAAAGTTCTGCTGAGATCTGGATCCCGCCCGGAACCCGGCCGCAAGTTCGCCAATCACAATCGACGGAACAACAATCGTCTCGGCGGTTTCGATCAGCTCCACCACGGCTGGATCGCCCTTCTGAAAGTATGAATATGCACTGGTGTCCAGGCAGTAGCGGCTCACTTCCATAGCTCCGGATCTGGCTCGCTGAATGACGCGGTGTTCTTGTTGAACTCCTCAAACTCCGCCTCTGACCAGCCCCCCGCCAAGTGGGCCAGTCCGTTTCGCCGCTTGCCCTTAACGCCGAGCGCTTGGGTGAGTAAATCCACCACCGTTTGGTTCAATGATTTGCCCCGGCGTTGGCGTTCGAAATCGAGTGCCACGGCCAAGTCCTCTGGAACATTGCGAACCGTGAGATGGCGTGCATTCATATTCACTAGCTTATGACTGCATCTCCCGCCGGTCAACTGATGGCGCTACTGACAGCCGTCACCAAAGCACAAGTTCTTCCCGGAAAACGGCAATACGTGATTCTGGAAGCGGTCTGCAACTGCGCTCGTATGGTCTCCAGAGTAAATCTCGAACGTGTTGGCCACTCGATATTGGTCCAGGATCTGGTGCAACTTCTCCGATCCCGCCTTGAGGCCATCCTTGTCGCCGACGTCGATCGAAATCCCTTTGTAGGAGACTCGCGGGCGTTTAAGCAGGGTTTACGGCAGCGCCGCCACCACCGCGTCCATCTCATCCAATCGCTGATAGAAGTGCGGCGACATGCGCACCCAGCCTTGACGCGGAGCGGCGTGGATCTGGTGTTGCTTTAACTGGCTGACCACCATGCGGCTGTCGATGTCGGCCCGGCGAAAGGTGACGATGCCGGATTCGGGTTGGGCGAGCAGCAGTTCATAACCCTTGGCCGCTGCTCCCTGCGCGAGGCGCTGCGACAGGGCGAGCACTTGCGGGCCGATCGCGTCGATGCTGACTTCGAGGATGAACTCGATGGCCGCTTTCAAACCGTAGACGCCGATCGTGTTCAGCGTGCCGCACTCGTAGCGGCCGGCGTCGGAACGGAGCGTCATGTCACGGGAGGCGTAGTCGTTGTAGCCGGCCACGGTGGTCCAGCCAAATTCGACCGGGAAGACCTCGTCCTGCCGGGATTGACGGATGTAGAGCAGGCCGCAGCCTTCCGGACCCATCAGCCACTTGTGGCCGTCGGCAGCGAGCGCGTCGATGTGCATCGCCTCGACATCGATGGGGAAGACGCCCAGGCCCTGAATGGCGTCGACCAGGTAGAAGCAGCTGTGGCGGTGGCAGATTTCGCCAATCGCCGCCAGGTCCACGCGACGGCCGCTCAAATAGTTGACGTGGCTGATGGCCAGCAATCGGGCGCCGCGCGCGGCTTGGTCGACCGCCTCCAGCGGGTCGTCGATCGAGAGCCATTCGACGTGCACGCCCCGTTCTTCCAGGCGCTTCCAGGGGTAGTAGTTGGCCGGGAACTCTTCCTTAAACGCCACCACTTTGTCGCCGGGCTGCCAGTTGAGGCCCATTTGCACCGTGGCGATGCCTTCCGAAGTATTTTTGACGATCGCAATTTCGCGCGGCGAACTGCCGATAAGCCGGGCAGAGGCGGTGCGGAACGCTTCGTAGGCGTCCATCCATTGCTGGTAGTGGACGCTGGCGAACTGCAGGGCGTCATCGGCCAGCGCTTTCATGGCTTCCGCCGCCGGGCGGCACAGGGGAGAAACGCCGGCGTGATGCAACCAAATGAGTTGATCCGCGACGGGGAATTGATTTCGAACTTTTTCCGCAACCACTAAGGATGAGATTACGTTAATAAGGATGTCGGCTGCTAGCCACGTCCGGGTCTATACTGAAAATGAGGCGGAGTGTCATGATTCAACGCTTGTTGGTGTTCGCGATCGCCGCGTCCCTGGCTTGGGCCGGGGCGGACGAAGATAAGTCCAAGCCTGCCGCGAAGGTGAAGCAGGCCAGCGAGAAGGACAAAAAGAAGAACCCCGAAGAGATCGGCAACCGCGATGTCGACGGCAAGGTGAACTTCTACTCCATCGAAAAAGAGATCGCCATGGGCAAGGGCATGGCGCAGGAAGTGGAGCGGCAGTCCAAGATCATCACGGACCCGGTGATCGCCGAATACGTCAACCGCCTGGGCCAGAACCTGGTCCGCAACTCCGACGCCAAGGTGCCGTTCACCATCAAGGTGGTGGATGCCGAGGAAGTGAACGCTTTCGCGCTCCCCGGCGGCTTCTTCTTCGTCAACTCCGGCTTGATCATGACCGCCGACAACGAAGCGGAACTGGCCGGTGTGATGGCGCATGAGATCGCCCACATTGCCGCCCGCCACGGCACGCGCCAAGCCACGCGCGGCCAACTGGTGAACTACGGCACGCTGCCGTTGATCTTCCTGGGTGGTTGGGCTGGCTACGGCATCCGTCAAGGCGCCAGCGTTCTGATCCCGCTGGGCTTCATGCAGTTCTCCCAGGCCTTTGAGCGCGACGCTGACTATCTGGGCTTGCAGTACCTCTACAAGTCCGGCTACGACCCGACCTCATTTGTCGACTTCTTTGAAAAGCTCCAGTCGAAAGAGAAGCGCAAGCCCGGCACCATGGCTAAGATCTTCGGGTCCCATCCGCCGACAGGCGACCGCATTGAAAGCGCCCAGAAGAACATCCAGGAGATTCTCAAGGCGAAGCCCGAGTACGTGCTGACCACCAGCGAATTCGACAACGTCAAAACGCGGCTGGTCGCTCTGCACAATCGCCGCAAGGTAGACCCGGCCTCCGACGATGCCAACCGTCCGCGCCTGCGCCGCGCCCCCGGTGGCGGCACCGTGCCGGTGGATGACGAGACGGGCGAAGAAAAGAAGCCCAAGGCCGACCAGGACGAACGCCCGACCTTGAAGCGCCGTCCGAGCTCCAACTAATCCGTTTCCGTTGAGGGCAAATGCTGAACTTCCCCAGGATTACGATTAATCCCCGGCAGATGGGAGGAGTCCCATGTGTGCGCGGGCTGCGTATTCCGGTCGCCACCGTTCTCCGGATGTTCGCGGCTGGCTTGTCGGAACAGCAGATGCTCGATGATTATCCTGATTTGGAGTCGGCGGACCTGCTCGAGTGCCTGCGCTACGTTGCCCGGTAGCGCACAGGCTCTGGCGAAAGTCTCAAGAGACCGCTTGCTGGCGCGCGCGGCTCGGTAGCGTGAGTGTGCTTCAGAGCCGCGACCGCAAGGAAGCGGATTTCGCCCCGGGCGCGGTGCCCATTGTTAGCTAGAATGCTGACTTGTGATCCGCTCCCCAATCTTCCTCTTCAGCCTCGGCCTCGCCGCGCAGTCCCTCCCGGCGGGCCTCCAATTCTCCGGCGGACCCATCAACACTCTGCGCCTTCCCGGCGACGTGGTGATCTATGGCGACCTGCGCTCTACCCCGCGCGAAGTGTGGGTGACGCACGCGCGGCGCGATGTGTTGTGGGCGGCGGAAGCGAATGTCGCCTCGGGTGCCCGGTTGACGGTGCCGGAGGCGGAGGCTCGTCAGGTCACCGATGCGGGCAAGTTCTGGTCACTGTTCCGGCAGACGCGGTTTCATGATTACGCGCAACGCTCCACCAAGCTGCCGATTAACTCGCTTGCCGTTGCGAGGACGGTGAAGGGTGGTGACCGCCTCACGGCGGGTGAGGCCAGCGTCGAGGTGATCGATACACCGGGTTACTCGGCCGGGGCGGTCTCGTATCTGATTTCGAGCGGTGGCAAGCGCATCGCCGCCTCGGGCGACCTGATCTATGCCGGCGGACGGTTGCTCGAAATCTATTCGCTGCAGGACGCGATTCCGGAGACCAAGACGCGCGGCTATCACGGCTATGCGGCGCGGGCGGGGCAGTTGATCGCGAGTCTCAAGAAGGTGCACGCCTGGAAGCCGGACGTGATTGTGCCCGCGCGGGGCCCGATGATCACCGAGCCTTCGCGCGAGATCGACCTGCTAATCGGGCGGCTGCAATCGCTGCTCGATTCGCATTTCTCGACCGACGCGCTGCGCTGGTATTGGGGTGAGGAAAGCTGGCAGACGCGGGCGTCGCTGGCCATGGGCAAGCAGCCGAGTGCGCCGATGCCCATGGCGCAGGAGCGAGACCTGCCGGCGTGGGTGATCGCCATCGAGAACTCACGCCTGATCGTGTCGTCCACGGGGCAAGCCTTTCTGCTCGACGCCGGGCACCCGAAGGTTTTCGAGAAGCTGGAAGAGCTACATGCGGCCGGGCGATTCCAATCGATCGAAGGGATTTGGATCACGCACTATCACGACGATCACACGGACTATGTCGGCAAGGTGGCCGCCCGTTGGAAAGCGCCGGTCCACTATTCAGACCGGATCCGCGACATCATTGAGCGTCCGGCCAGTTACCGCATGCCGGCCTTAACCCATGTTCCCGCCACCGGCAAAGCGCACGGTGACGGCGAGCGCTGGAAGTGGCGCGAGTACACGTTCACTAGTTACGATTTTCCCGGCCAGACGCTCTATCACGGCGGCTTGACGGTGGAGAGCAGCGCGGCACCCGAAAAGCTGTTCTTTGTGGGGGACTCCTTTACTCCCTCGGGCCTGGATGACTACTGCCTGCTGAACCGCAATTTTGTGGGCGAGAACGAAGGCTACCTCTACTGCCTGCGCTTGATTGAGAAGCTGGGCGGCGAGCATTGGTTGATCAATCAGCATGTGGCGCCCATGTTCCGGTATGACCCGGAGCGGCTGGCCCGCATGCGCGCCGAGCTTCGCAAGCGGGCGGAGCTCCTGACGGCGATCACACCGCTACCGGGGGCAAACTTCGCAGTGGATGAGGGCTGGGCGCGGGTCTATCCATACAGCGTCAAACCCGAGCCCGGTGCGGTGGCGGAGCTAACGGTAGAGATCACCAACCACGCCGCCAAGCGCCTGAAGTACGACGTCCAGTGGCATGTGCCGAAGGGCTGGCAATTGGTGGAGTCGCAAGGGGCGGTGACGCTTGAGCCTCGCGCCACCGGTCGCGCGAAGGCCCGCATCCGGCGCACAGCGGACGCTGCCTTGGGCGTGCTGACGGCGGACATCACCGTGGGTGGCTTCGCTCTGAACCGTTGGGTGGAAGCATTGTTGGAGGTGGAATAGGATGGCCGCTGCTCAATCAGTTGAACGGTTCGAACAGGGCGGAGTCCGCGGCTATCTGCACCGCGTGCCCGGGGCTGTGGATGGTCTGGTGATCACGCACGGCGCGGGTGGCGATTGTGAGATGGCGCTGCTGAAGGTGGTGGCGGAAGCGTTTGTGGCGCGCGGCGTCACCGTGCTCCGCTGCGACTTGGCCTTCCGCCAGAAAGGCAAGATGCCGTCGCCTGCCACGGGACCCGCTGATCGGGCCAGTTTGCGGGAAGCAGTGGAAGCGATGAGGCCCCTCGTTCCCGGCCGTGTGTTTCTGGGCGGCCAATCTTATGGGGGCCGTCAGGCGAGCATGCTGGCGGCTGAAGACTCGGAGCTCGCCGCGGGCCTGCTGCTGCTCTCCTACCCGCTCCACCCGCCGGGTAAGCCCGAGCAACTCCGCACCGCACATTTCCCGCAGCTCACCGTCCCTACTGTGTTCGTCCACGGCAAGACCGATCCGTTCGCCACCTCCGAAGAGCTAAGCGTCGCCATCAGCCTGATCCCGGCACCGGTGGAGCTGATCGACATTGATGGCGCGGGCCACGATTTGAAGCGGGGCAAGATTCTGCTTGATGGTGCCCTCCAAGCCCTGATCAACCGTTGATGGTTGCGGCAAGACCGCTCCCTCGCGGTCGCGGCTCGGTAACGCACGCGTTCGACTGAGCCGCGCGCCTCAGCAAGCGGTCTTCGGTATATACGTACGGTGTATACTTAAATCGTCATGATCACGCGCGTCTTCAAAAGCGGCAACTCCCGGGCGGTCCGGATTCCGAAGGAGTTTGAGTTGGAATTGGGCGAAGTGATCATTGAGCAGCGGGGCAGGGAAGTGGTCATCCGGCCCAAACCTTGCAATCTGGCCGAGGCGCTCGAAGGCGTCATCGGCTCCTGCCCGGATTTCCCCACCATTGAGCGCGACTCTTCCTGGGATCGCGTAAGGCCCGTCAACCTAGATTGATGACCTACCTGCTCGATACCAGTATCTGCGTCGAGGTCCTCCGGGGCCGTCACCCGGGACTGATCGAACGGTTGAGCCGCACCGAAGCAGGCGAGGCGTGCATGTCCGTGGTGGTTCAGTGCGAGCTTCGGTATGGTGCCGCCAAAAGTCAGCACCCGAGCCGGGAGGCTGCCAGGCTGGACGCGCTGGAAAGCGCGGTTCCCGTTGTTGCTCTTGGCCCTCAGACGGCCGCGGCTTACGGTGCCATTCGCGCCAAGCTGGAGAAGCGCGGCGAATCGATCGGTCCGCTGGATACCCTCATTGCGGCCCATGCGTTGGCACTGGGCCTCATTCTGGTGAGTGACAATACTCGCGAGTTCAAGCGGGTGCCGGGGTTGAAGGTGGAGAATTGGTTGAGGTAAGAGTTGGAATCTTTCCCCATTCAGCTTGAGATCTATCGGCGGGCGAATGGCAAGCGCCCTTTCGTGGATTGGGTGACGAACCTCGATCCAGCATCGGAGGCCGCCATCGTCCGGAGGCTTGACCGGGTCCGGAGTGGCAACTTGGGGGACTACAAGTCCGTGGGGAAAGGCGTATTCGAATTAAGGGTGAACTGGGGGCCTGGCTATCGGGTGTATTTTGGTAGAGATGGGGGACGTTTAGTGATCGTCCTCGCTGGCGGAGATAAGTCGAGCCAGAGCAGTGATATTACGCTAGCCCAACGCTACTGGATGGAGTATGGTAACCACCGAACCCTTTGAAGATTTCCTGCTGGTCCGCCTTCGCGATCCCGAAGTGGCGGCGCAATACCTGAAGCAGGTCTTGACCGATGGCGACGACGCCGAGAAAGAGCGCGCTTTGCGCAACATCGCGCAGGCCCAAGGCGTGACGCCACCGGCTAAGGAAGCTGCCTAGACGCAGCTATCGGCTGCGATGCCCTGCCATAGCCGCCCACGCCCTTTGCCTAGGCCTGCCGCTGGTGACCAACAATACTCGGGAGTTCAAGCGGGTGCCGGGGTTGAAGGTGGAGAATTGGTTGAGGTGACTGGGCCGGCTCTTGGAATGCGTTCGCAATCCTGAAGTAGCGGCAGCCGGTTGCCAAGTGATTGTAACAAAGGGCTCATCTTCAACAAGTACCAGTATTCCTAAAATCCAGTCTCACCGCGAAAGTGCTTGTTGGCCGAGCCGACGCACTGCTAACCTAAGTTCCAAAGGTGAACCATGCGATATCTCTCTAACATTCTCTCGTCGGCGATTTTGCTTTCGGTTGCGACCACGCTGTCCGCTGGCGTCATTGTCAGCAACGGCCCCGCGACCTCCACATCGTTCCGGATCGGCGGTCCGAACAGCCAGGTTGAGGCGGTGGTTTGGGGCCAGAATGCGCTAACCAACGTCTCCATCAGCGCGCTGATTGGTAGCGTCGACGGTAGCTCGCGTACCGTGGATGTCTACCTTGAGCAAACCCTTCCTGGAAACGTGATTCAGAGCACGACGGTGACGGTTGGCGCTTTTGCCAGCTCCACGGACTTCACCCCGGTCCTTCTGTTCAGCGGCCTGTCTCTGCCGAGCACCTTCTATCGCCTCACCCTATTCAACACTGACACCACGGGTACCGTGAATGTTCGCTGGGCGGTGGGTGGGGCCAACACCAACACGCCCAACGGTGCTTTCTTGGGATCGCAGTATTCCAACGGTCCCGACACGAACGTCACGAATCCGTACCTCTCGAATATCACGAATTCCATTGAACCTCTGGGTTTCACCATCGACGGCACCGTCCCGGAGCCGGGCACGTTCCTGACGTCGCTGGTCATCTTCGGAGCGGTCGGCCTGCTCCGCCGTCGCGCCTAGTGCTGGGAAGGCCGCGGGATTCATTGGATCGTGCGGCCTAGCCCTTTGAAGTTCGTTTTCAACCCTCCCGCCAAAGCGCCAGGAATGCCCTCTGCGGCCCGGCGGTCTGGCGGGAAAACATGAGCGATCTACACGAGTTCGATACGCAAATCACGCCCGACCGCCTGGGCCGCGCGCGATAGGGTTTGCAGCGTCACCGAGAGATTCTGCGGATCAAGCAATCGGTCGAGCGCCGCCCGGCTGGTGTTCATACGCCGCGCCATCTCTACCTTGCTGATCTTGTCCTTCTCCATCGCTTGCTGAACTTGCCAGGCCAGTGTCTCCTTCAGCACAGCCGCGCGAGTTTCTTCAAGGATGCCTTCTTCCTTCAGGAAGGCATCTAGTGATAGGCCGATATGCCTATTGCTCTTCTTCATTGCGTCACTTCCTTCATTCTTCGCTTCGCCAAGGCCAGGTCATCCGAAGGCGTCTTCTGCGTCTTCTTGATAAAACCGTGCAGCACGACAAGCATGTTTTCGTGAAAGCACAGGATCAGCCGGGCAATTCTCTGGCTGGGAAGCGTCGAGCGAACCTCCCAAAGACCGTCTTTGAGGCTTCCCACCAGTGGCCTTCCAATCGGCCAACCAAACTGCACCCGCATTAGATCGAGGCCAATCGCACGCCGGTCATCCTTGCCGAGCTCGCGCAACCACTCCAAAACTGGTGATTGCCCGGCTTCCGTTCTCGCCTACCGATGGGACCAGTCTCGTCTGCCCCTCCCTCCCGCACTGAGTAGGCGGATTTATCCAGACATTTTTTAGCGCACAAAAGGCGAAAGTAGGACTATCGCCGCTCTATTGGCTATTGCATAACCGCCCGATTCCTCTCTAGAATCAGTTGTGGCTCGTTTTGGGTCAGGTTTGGGACTGAA
>JAPKYZ010000022.1 GCA_026394055.1 Acidobacteriota bacterium | reverse complement strand
CGAGCCTTTTCTTCCGGCGCATTGTCGATCGAGTCAAAGCTCCGGAACGACACCTTCGGATTGTGCTTAGCCAGCGTCTTGGTGATCGCCGCCGTCAACGTCGTCTTCCCGTGATCGATGTGTCCAATCGTCCCCACATTGCAGTGCGGCTTCGATCGATCAAATTTTTCCTTCGCCATGGACTAAACGAACCTGCCTCTTGTCGGAGTTTAAAGAAATTCTGGAGCCGATGACCGGGATTGAACCGGTGACCTCGTCCTTACCAAGGACGCGCTCTACCATCTGAGCTACATCGGCCAAGCTTAGGCTGAACTTCCGGCGCGCGCAAAAGCGCCTGCACCTGACGTTCCACGCCCAACTAACAGGCTACCACAGCCGCCTGCGGGAACCCAAATTTGGGCTGAAGAGGCGGCGCGCCGCCCTGCTCAAGTGGCGGCCACCTCCACCGGGCAGCCTGCTTGCGGCATAAAGGCGGTATGCCTGCCCTTCGGCAAGCCTATACGTCAGGCCGGGACTTCGATTCCTTCGGCCACAGTTGTGGGTTCGGGGATGGCATAGCCAAACTCTCGCATGCATTCGAGGTGGCCTTCAACAGCCTCCTGCATCAACTGCCGTGTCTCCTCCAGTGTGGCCCCGGCCGCGACACAACCAGGGAGATCCGGAATGTGGGCACTGTAGCCGGTGGCCGTTGGTTCGAAGAGAATGGAGTATTTCATCGCTTGAGACCTGCTTGCTTCAGTATAGAGGCCAACGTCTTCGGATCGAGATCCGCCGAAGGATGGCCCGCCACCGTTACGATTCCCGGCTTAACGGAATGGAAATAGTCCCGATGGCTCCCGCGAATACGGGCCAACCGCCATCCATCCGCTTCCACCAGCTTGATCGCATCTCGGACCTTCATGCTGTAGAGTGCTCCAACCGTGTCACGCCGAGGCCAGTTGGCACGACCACACCCTCTTACAGGGCTCGCGCCGCCATCTCGCCCGCGGTGCACATACAATATCGGCATGCCTTCTCGCCGTGATTTTTTGGCCGCCTCTGCTGCGGCGCCGCTGGCCGCTTCTGCGCTGGCTTCTCCTGCTCCTTTGGCCGGGGCTGCGCCTCAGCTGAAGTTGGGTATTGCCAGCTATTCGTTCCGCGAATTCGGCCGCAACCTGGCCATCAAAATGACCAAGAAGCTGGGCGTCTCCTACATCAACATCAAGGAGTTTCACCTGCCTTACCGGGCCACGCCCGAGGATCGCGAGAAGGGGCGCAAGCAGTTTGAAGCCGCAGGGTTGACCATCACCGGCGGCGGCACCATCTACCTGCTGAAGGACGATGAAGAAGACCTGAAGTACTACTTCGACTACGCCAAGCAGTGCGGCATGCCGATGATGGTGATCGGCTCCACGGACAAGAATCTGGCCCGCATCGAGAAGTACGTGAAGCAGTACGACATCAAGGTGGCGCTACATAACCACGGCCCGGAAGATAAGTATTACCCCAAACCGTCTGATGCCCTGAAGCTGATCAAGAACATGGACCCGCGCGTTGGCGTTTGCATCGACATCGGCCACACCACCCGCTCCGGTGGCGACCTGATGGCCGAGATCGAAGGCGCTGGTTCCCGCTTGATCGACATGCACATCAAGGACCTGAAGGACATCCGCGACGGCAAGACGCAGGTGCCGGTGGGCGATGGCAGCTTCGACATCCCGGCCATCTTCAAGCAATTGATCAAGATGAACTACCAGGGCGGCGTGATGCTGGAATACGAGATCGAAGGCGATGATCCGTACCTGGGCATGGCCAAGAGCTTTTCCTACATGCGGGGCGTGCTGGCGGGCATGGGTGTCAAAGGGTAAAATCAAACCATGGCCACCGCCGCAACGCTGCTCAGCTTCGAAGAGTTTTTGGCCCTCCCGGAAGTGCCCGGGGTGAAGCGGGAGCGTTGGGAAGGGGAGTTAGTGGAGATGGGGAATGGTCGATTTGCCCACGAGATCGTCAAGTCCAACATTGCAGAAATCCTGGCCGCTATCGCGCGGCCAGCTGGCTTGCGCATGTGCTCCGAGACGATGTACCGAATGGTGGGCGAATCTGACTTGATTCCCGACGTCTCACTACTGTCCCGGTCAGCCAATGTAGAAGCCAGCGGGTACCCGGATTTTCCCGTTCTGGCTGTCGAAGTGGTCTCCTCGGAAACCGCCGCCCAACTGGAGCGCAAGGTGGGGCTTTATCTCAACGGCGGATCGGTGGCCGTCTTGGTGGTCTATCCGTCGACACGCTCCATCCGGCTCTACCGGCAGGACGGCAGCGCGCAACGCTTCGATGCGGGGCAAGCACTGACATTGCCGGAGTTGTTTCCCGGCTGGAGTTGCCCGGTGGAGTCGATTTTCGAAGGGCTATAGGCGCTAGCAGGCTGCGGAAAAAGGGTTCTGCAGGACCACTCCCTCACGGTCGTGGCTCTGTAAGCTGTTGCAAATACGCGTGCGCAGTAACTGAGCCGCGCGCGTCAGCAAGCGGTCTCCGGCCTTTTTCCGCAACCTGCTAGGCACGCACGACCGGCCTCTACGATCTGCTGTCGCGCGATGAGTCGAGAGAATTGTAATCTGACGTTGCGTGAGGTTACTCTTGCTCCAGTGCAGCCCGGAGTGCGACGGCGAACTCTCTTTCTTTAGCAGAAACCGCTGCTTCTGATAGATCGGCTAAGGACGTGACTTTTCCACCACGCACAAGCCGGGACAAGTGAGCCCTGGCCACTTCCATGAAGCGGGTGTTGGTTAATGGCGGTCTTTCCGTTGACCACATGTTTAGAACATCCAAGTACTCCTTCGCGATTGGCTCCGAAGGCCCGTCTTCGAATCGAGGACCAAAAGAGAGGACCTGTTGGTAGTTATACTTCGAGTGAAGCGCAGACACGACTTTGCTCTGGATCTCCTGGGTGGGCTCCATGAAGAACTCGGGCGTGGCGGCGTTGCCCTGGAACCAAATCCATACGGGACCAGGCCGCAGCTTTGACGTGAGTTCGATCCGGACGTTCTCGCCCGCCGCCACTCCGTGCTTGCCCGGTAAGCGCGTTAGAGGTTCGTATGTCACATTAATAGCTCTGGTTGCCATCGGGCCCTTAGTTCCAAACCTCTCCAGGAACATGGCCGACGGCACTCTCGCCACCCATCCAGACGGTGGAGATACGGAAATCGAACCAAACTTCAGATCAGCGAATCGGATTGCCTTGATCTGTTGTTTAGCTCGCTGGCCGTTACCGATCCAGTAACTATAGGTGAAACCGTCTGTATGTGCCGATACTGATACGCGCACCTCAGGTTCGGTATACCGGGCGAGTTCCACCGTAGCTCGCCTGCCCTCATGAGACAGATTACCTTCCGAGTGCTCAAAGACGACAAGGTGGCCTGATTTAGGATCGAAAAACACATACTCGCCTTCGCTGTTAGGAGGTTTCGACCCGTCCGGGAGCACTCTCGGAAGAGAAAGAGGGTTGAATTCCTGCCCAACACATCCCGCGCAAACGATTGCGAGGAGTGCGGCCATGAGCAGCAGTGATCTATTTGTCATACACCCTCAGCAAGCTTGCGATTTCCTTCTCCCTGTCATCCATGGGTGAGGCAGACACCGGCGGCCCGGCCTCGCCTCGTACCCTCGCTTGCAAGTGTTCCTGAACTTGAGTCACAAAAGGCGAGGCTGCCGCAAGTTGACGCAGCCGGACTCTGTGCTGTACATACCCGAGTAAATCTGCGATGGCTCTTAGATCTGCGATAGCTCTGCCTTGGCCCTCCTCATCGGAGTACTTCGGCCCAAACACCATGGCGACCTGACCATTGAAGGACGCGGATAGCACATCCTTCAATTGATTGGCCATTTCGACCGGCAGGTCACCGGGAATTGCGGGACTAGACTCAGTAGCTTGGATGAACATCGGAAGAAGCCCAGGCATGAAGCGGCTGACCAGCGTCAGCGTTCCGCCCGCCTTGCCGGCGGCCAGTGCTGCGCCGCGCCCAGGTTCGCGCCATACGATCCGCTGCTTCTCCTGGGTGTTCACCCAACCGGCAGGGCCCGATATCGCGGATGCCAAACGTAGCTCCTGATCGCGTAGTTCAACGAATCCGATCTCGTCGAGCGCCCCCTGCCGATTGTCAATTCGGAAGCGATACACATAGCCGTCCGCGGTTCGTTCCACGGATGTCAACACGGAAGGTTGCACGCCTCGGCGCAGACGAACCCGGAACACTTGTCGCTGACTCACTCCAGGAGTCGATACGGGCCTGTAGTATACGACGGCTTCGGTTAGGTCTCTACTAATAAACACTCCCGTCTCTTGACTTGGCGGCGGATTGCCGTCCGTGTCAAGCAGTGGCGCCGGAAGGACCAGCGGGATCGATTGTGCGAGGCAGCCGATCCCAACAAACAAAGCAACTATGACAGTTCAGCATCGCCTTTCTTTTTCCTCCTAGATGGGCCATGTTATGTGATTACACCTCCGGTCGGACAAAGTCAAGGGGAAAGTACGTGAACATACGGTAACAGGATGGGTCCAAGGAGGTTCTGCAAGGCGCTCAAAGCGACCTCACACATGCAGGTTTCGCCTTGGCCGCCGGCTTATTCTTGGAGGTGCGGTAGTCGCGATGGCTCTCAGCGTAGCGGCCGGGCAACTCATTTACGTCGGACTAAACGTTGGAGGTTAAGCTTATGCGAACACTAGTGTTGACTATGGTCAGCCTAGACGCCTTCTTGTGGGCGGCGGATCTTAGTAGATCCCGAGCTGCATGCAGAGATCCAGGTTCCGAGCGCTGGTCCTTGAAAGATTGGGCGGCATGACAATGATCTCGCCGATAGCGGTGGTTTCAAGCGGCAGGTCCGGTGCTCCGCGCAATAGTTGGCGAATTGTTTGTCAGTCATCGGGGGCGCGGTCAACGTCGCGGGCAGGAATGCTTCGTCGATCAAGAACGCCGCGCTCGTATGGTAGCGGAAAGCGGAACAGCCGCAAAAGCAAATCGCCGGCTGGAGTGCAGCCGGCGATTGCCATTTTAGAAGTGAGTGAAGAAGGGGAGGAAGCTTATTCCCCGCCCTTTTCAGCCTTCATCTTTTCGCGCTGTTCCTTCAAGATCGCCTTGCGGCTGAGCTTGATTTTGTTGCCTTCAAGCGCCAGCACCTTCACCATGATCTGGTCGCCTTCGTTCAGCTCGTCACGGACTTGCTTCACGCGGGATTCCGAGATCTCGGAGATGTGCAGCAGGCCGTCGGTGCCCGGGAAGATTTCGACGAACGCGCCGAATTCGGCGATCCGCACGACCTTGCCCAGATACGTCTTGCCCACTTCGGCCACGGCACAGATGTCGGTGATCATCTGGATCGCCTTCTGGGCCGAGATGCCGTCGGAGGCGTAGACCTTCACGCTGCCGTCATCGTCGACGTCAATCTTGACGCCGGTCGTGTCGGTGATGCTGCGGATCATCTTGCCGCCGGGGCCGATCAGTTCGCGGATCTTGTCCACCGGGATCGACATCGAGTAGATGCGCGGCGCGTACTTGGAAAGCTCCGCACGCGGCGTCGACAACGTCTCTTCCATCTTGCCCAGGATGAACAAACGGCCCGCCAGGGCCTGCTTCAGGGCTTCCCGCATGATGTCGATGGTGACGTTGGTCACCTTGATGTCCATCTGCAGGCCGGTGATGCCCTTGCGGGTACCGGAGACCTTGAAGTCCATGTCACCGTAGTGATCTTCGGCGCCGGCGATGTCGGTGAGGACACCGTAATCCTTGCCTTCAATCACCAAGCCCATCGCGACGCCCGCCACCGGAGCCTTCACCGGCACGCCGGCGTCCATCAACGCAATGGAGCCACCGCAAACCGAGGCCATCGAGCTGGAGCCATTCGATTCCAGAATGTCGGACACGATGCGGATGGTGTAGGGGAAGTCGGCTTCCGAAGGCAGCATGGCGGCGAGTGAACGTTCCGCCAGCGCACCGTGGCCGATTTCGCGGCGGCCCGGCGAACCGCTGCGGCCACACTCGCCCACCGAGAACGGCGGGAAGTTGTAGTGCAGCATGAAGCGCTTGGAGGTGACTTCTTTGTCGAGCAGCTCAATGCGCTGTTCGTCGTCCTTGGTGCCGAGGGTGACGGTGACCAGAGCCTGCGTTTCGCCGCGCGTAAACAGGCTGGAGCCGTGCGTGCGCGGGAGAACCGAGGATTCAATGGTGATCTGGCGGATCTCGTCGAACTTGCGGCCATCGGGACGGCGGCGGCTCTTCAGGATCTCGTCGCGGAAGATGCGTTCCTTCAGGCGGTCAAAAAGGTCGCCCGCTTCCGCCTTCTGCGCACCGTCTTCACCACCAAACTTCTCTTCGGCCGCAGCGTGCAGAGCGTCGATCTTGGCGTAGCTGTCGATCTTGGAGTACTTCTTGGTGTCCATCGCGTCGGTGAGGTCAACGCGGAAAGCCTTGTCGATCTCGCCCAGCAGCGCTTCGTTGATCGTGGGAGGTGCGTAGGCGCGCTTGGTCTTGCCAGCCAGCTTTTGCAGCTCTTCGATACCGGCGATCAGCTTGCGGGCACAATCGTGGCCGAACTCGATGGCGCCGAGCACTTCTTCTTCGGTCGCTTCATGGGCGCCGGCTTCCACCATGACGATGCCGTCTTTGGTGCCGGAGACGATGATGTTCAGCTTGCCGGCCTTGATCTCGGCCCAGGTGGGGTTGGCGATGTACTTGCCATCCACCATGCCCACGCGGACACTGGACAGCACGTAGTGGAAGGGAATGTCAGAAATGGCGAGCGCGGCGGCGGCGCCGGTCATGGCCAGCGTGTCAGGGTCGGTTTCGGCATCCGCGGAGACCACCATGGCGATGATCTGGGTCTCGCACATGTAGCCTTCCGGGAACAGCGGACGGATGGGACGGTCGATCATCCGGCAGGTGAGGATCTCTTTTTCCTGCGGACGGCCTTCGCGCTTGATGAAGCCACCCGGGTAACGTCCGGCGGCGTAGGTGTACTCGCGGTAGTCTACCGTGAGGGGGAAAAAGGATTGGCCAGCTTTCGGCTTGGGGTTTCCGCAAGCCGACACCAGCACGACGGAATCGCCGCAGCGAACCACCACCGCACCGTTGGCCTGCTTGGCCATCTTGCCGGTTTCGATGGAGATCTTCTTACCATGAAGATCAATTTCAACAGTATGCATGTAATTCTCCTTACCGCGAAGCCGATCATCAGCCCGCAGGTGCGCGATTGAGCGAAGGCCTCCGCATACGGGCTACCGAGCCCGGTACGGAGGCGAAGCCCGACCAAGGAGAAACCAGGGAACGTGGGGTGGCGGTGGAACCGCCGCGGATCAGGCCTAGCGGCGGAGATCCAGGCTTAAAATCAAAGCCTTGTAGCGTTCCGGACTGCTGCCCTTCAAGTACTTCAACAGACGGCGGCGCTGTGCCACCATCGAAAGCAGTCCGCGACGGGAACTATGATCCTTCTTATGGGTCTTGAAGTGCTCCGTGAGTTGCTTAATCCGCACACTCAAGAGCGCCACCTGCACCTCTGGCGAGCCCGTGTCGTTCTTCACACGTGCATGCTGCTTTACGATTTGCTTCTTAACGTCAGTCGCCAGTGCCATTCGAGAATGGATACTCCTCGTCTTTCCTCAATCTAACTTTTTTCGTCCCTGTCAGGTTAGCACAATTGCAACGCAGTGCGCTACCGGCTCGTCCGGCGGACCACATTCATCGAAATCCATGAGAGATCTGGCATCCGGCACCTCGCTGTTCCGCTCCGCTTGGCTACCGGGGTTTCGGGCAAGGCAAGGCCCCATTGACTTACGCTGGAGAGCATGCCCCGAACGCACCGAGCCCGGAAAACGCCGCACTCCGCTAACAGTGCCCCCAATCCGCCAGCACTCTTCAGCCTGACCGATCTGGATACGGCCGCCCATCCGGGGGCAGACCAGTTTGCGGAAAGCGCGGAGGCGGAGTCACCACGGGAGAAAGCTCAGGAGCTTTGCTGGAACGCGATGGACGCGCCGGATGGCCCCCAGCCACGCCGCTGGGTGAAGGAAGCATTGGCCCTTGATCCGGAGTGCGTCGATGCGCTGGTGATGCAAGCGGCATGGACCCGATCACAGAAGACGCGGATCGAGATGCTCGAAAGAGCTGTCGTGTCAGGCCACCGCCGCCTGGGTGGCGACAATTACTTCGCCGAATGGACGGGACACTTTTGGAGCCTGGTTGAGACGCGGCCTTACATGCGGGCACGCATCAATTTGGCGATCGCCTACAAAGAAAGTGGACGTACTCTGGACGCGATTTCTGCTTTCGAAGAGATGCTCCGCCTTTGCCCGGATGACAATCCGGGTAACCGGGATATCCTGCTGGGCCTGTACCTGCGCTGTGGTGAGAAGCACCGGGCCCAACTACTGCTCCGTCGCTATGGCCCGGACAGTTCGGCCGTCTCGCGGTTTGGCCAATTGATCATCGCCATTCAGTCCGATGACCGGCGGGCCGAGCGGTTGTTTCTGGACGCCCAACGGCAGAATCCGTATGTAGTCCCCGGGCTGCTGGGAGCACGAAATCTGCCTGCCCCGGGCGCCTTCTATGGCATCGGTGACGAGGCGGAGGCGGCGTACTGCCTGGAATGTCTCATGGATGCTTTTTTGAGCCACCCCCGCATCCCCTTTTGGATTGCAGAGCACGCGCTCCCCCGGCCGTAGGGCGGCTACCCGCCAAGCTGCGGACAAGAGCTAACACCACCTCTCCCTACGCTCGGGTCACTTCGGGCGTGCTCGCGAAGCCAGCGGACGCGTGGCGAAGATGTATTCCGCCACCGGCTCGCCACCAATCAGATGTTTCTCGATGATCTGTTCCAGCACCTCAGGTGTCGCGGAGTGGTACCAGGTGCCTTCGGGGTAGACCACGGCAATCGGGCCGCTCTCGCAGACGCGCAGGCAGTTCGCCTTGGACCGGAAGACGCAGACCGGGCCACCATCGCCCAGCAGCTTCAGCTCCTTTAAGCGAGCCTTCAGAAACTCCCAGGAGCGCACGCCCTCTTCGCGCGCGCAGCACTTGGCCTCGGTTTGTTCAGCGCACAAGAAGATGTGGCGCTCGATTTGGTTGATCTTGAGGGCGCTGGCCAGCTTCTCCAGTCGGGCCAGATCGACAGGGCGGTTGGGGGTGGGCTGATCGCTCATGGTTCCACTATGCCGCAACTCGGGCATTGCTCAACCGGGGATAGCCAGCAGTTGCCGCACGGCGGGCGTTTCGAGATCACCTCGCGCGATCTGCTGCACCGGCACGTTCACCAGCCGCTCCGGCGTTTCGCCCCGCAGTTTGCGGACCAGTGATCGCACCGCTTCATAACCCAGCTTCGCCGCGTCTTGCACCATCATCCGGTCGATGGTGCCATCGCGAAGGGCAGCCACGTGGGATTCACTGGTATCGAAGGTGACCAGGCGGAGCTTGCCCGATAGGCCACGGGCTTTGATGGCCTGAATGGCGCCCAACGAAGCGGCCTCGCTGGAGGCGAACATGCCGCTTAAGCGCGGGTGGGCGGTGAGGATGTTTTCGGCAGCGGCGCGAGCGCGGGCGGCGTCCGCCATCCCGTACTGACGCGCCACCAGGCGGACCGCAGTGTGATCGGTGGCCAGAGTCTCGGCAAAGCCCTGCTCCCGCAGCCCAGTGGAGGTTCCTCCCGGCTTCTGCATGATCATCGCGACCTCGCCCGGCCCGGCCACCAGGCCCGCCAGCAGGTGCGCGGCCGCCTGCCCGGCACTGTGATTGTCGGTGGCGATGAAGCTGACGTAGTCCTGGACGTTGACGCCGGAGTCAAAGATGGTGACCGGAATGCCGGTCTTGATGGCGCGCTCGACCGGAGCGGCCAGCGCTCGCTCATCGGTCGCCGAGATGGCGATGGCATCGACGCGTTGGGCCAGCATCGAATCGAGGATCTGGATTTGGCGGCTATGGTCGGTTTCATCATGGGGGCCGTTCCACAGCACCTCGACGCCCAACTCCGCCGCGGCCCGGTCTACGCCTTGGCGGACGGTCAGGAAGAACAGATGCGAGGTGGCTTTGGGAATCACCCCAATTCTCACTTTGCCGCGCCGGTTGCAGGCGGCCAGGAGGCCGGCCGCACCGGCTCCCAGGAGATGCCGCCGCAAAATCATCTCTTGGATCATATGACGGATTCGCTGGTGGCTCGCGACGTGGAAGAGATCGTGATCGGGCTATCCCGGATCGCTAGGTGGGGCGGGACCGGCGTGGCGCGGCCGGCTGGCGCCCCTGGTTCGCCTCGGCCAGGACGCACCGGAGAGCATCCAGTTGGAGGGGCTTGGTGAGATAGCTATTCATGCCCGCCTCCAGGCAGATCTCGCGGTAGCCCTCGATGGCGTGGGCGGTGAGCGCCACAATGTAGGGCTGACTGGAGAGCGGCTCTTTCCGGATGCGCCGCGTCACTTCCAGCCCATCCAGATGCGGCATCTGGACGTCCATCAAGATCACGTCAAAGGCGCCTTCCAGAGCCGACTGCAGAGCCTGGAGCCCGTCCACCGCCAGTTGAACGCTGGCCCCGGTCTTTTCGATCGCCCGGCGTGCGATCAGCTGGTTCACCGCGTTATCTTCCGCCAGCAACACCCGCAAGCCGTGCAGGTCTGGCTCCGGCGGGCGGGCGGGAAGCGTGCCGGGGTCCGCCAGCACCGGTTGAGCCAGCGGCAACGTAAACCAGAAGCGCGAGCCGGCTCCGGGCTGGCTTTCCGCCTGCAGCAGGCCGCCCATCAAGCGGGTTAAGTTCCGCGTGATCGCCAACCCCAGGCCGGTGCCGCCAAAGCGCCGCGTTAGTGAGGTGTCCACCTGGATGAACGGCTGGAACAGTTCGTGCAGCCGGTTTTGCGGGATGCCGATTCCCGTATCCACCACGGAGACTTCCACCCGCCGGGCCGAAGGGTCGCCCACCAGCCGGACTGAAGCCGTCACGGAGCCGGTCTCGGTAAACTTCAACGCATTGCTGAACAGGTTGAACAGCACCTGACGCAAACGCAACGCATCGGCCTGCACCAGACACGGCGTGCACGGAACCGGTTCAATGGTCAGTTCCAGGTTCCGCACGGCCGCGGCGGGGGCGAAGAAGCGCCGCACTTCATCCAACGTCGCCGCCAGGTCAACCGCCACCAGATTGATATCCAGCTTGCCCGCCTCAATCTTGCTGATGTCGAGGATGTCATTCAGCACCTGGGACAAGGCGTCGCCCGACGCACTGATCAGGTGGACCAGCTCCGCGGCCGGGGCATCCAACCGCATATCCTCCAGCAGCGAGGCCAACCCGAGAATGCCACTCAAGGGCGTGCGGATCTCATGGCTCATGTTGGCCAGAAACTCGCTCTTGGCGCGGTCGGCGGCCTGTGCGCGCTGCCGCGCTTCCTCCAGGGCAAACTCGGCCCGCTTCTGATGGCTGATGTCCACCAATGTCCCCAACACCCGTCGCCGCCCGCCCGATTCCACCAGCCGGCCGCGCGATTCCACCCACACATACAGGCCATCGCGCGTTCGTATCCGGTACTGATGGACATACGGAGCACCGCCGTGGTCCAGCCACTCCTGCATCCCCGCGCGCAGCCGGGCGGAATCATCCGGATGGATCGCCTGCGTCAAAAACTTCTCGCTCGGCTCAAATCCGCCCACGTCATAGCCCATCAGTTGGTAATGCCGCGGACTCACAAAGACACTGCCGGTTTCAAGGTCCCAATCGTAAAGGCCGGCGCCCGCACTGTCTAGCGCTTGCTGTTGGCGGAACTCGCTGATCCGGAGATTCTCGGCCGCCGCACGCCGCTCTGTGTCGTCGACGATGACACCTCGCCACTCACCCTTGGGTCCGCGGCGGAGGTGATTGCGGACATAGGCGGCCGGGGCATGCGGGCGGTTCACGCGGTACTCCAGCACCGTGGCTTCACCGGTGGCGCGGCAATGGGCCAGCTGGACCTCGACGCTCTCGCGCTCCGCCGGATCCACGTGCTCCATCCAGCTGACGTTGGGGCTCACCCATTCTGGCGCGGGGCGGCCCAATAGGTCGTTGGCGGCGTCGTTGATAAACCGGAAGCGGGAAATGCCCGGGTCCGATTCCCAGAGGATGGCATGGAACGAATCGATCAGATCGGCCATCTGGAGCGAGGATTTGCGGGCCTCGTCAATCAACGTCAAGGTGATGCCCAAAAGGCTGCCCAGCGAGAACACCACCGACAAGGCCGCTGCCACCACCGCCTGGCTGCGGTAGATGCTGACGCCCAACAGCCCGCTCGAAATAGCCATCACGTGGAGGCCGAACAAGATTGAACTGGCCGCCGTCGCGCACGCTCCGGCCCGGGAGGAGAGGCAGCGGTGGCGGAAGAACTCCACGCCGAAATAGATCAAACTCGGCCCCAGCAGCAACAGCCGGATCAGCAGGCTAAACTTGCCGCGCAGAATCAGCGAGGGGTCCAGCAACGTGGCCGCCCACAACCCGCCACCCACGCTGAGGGCGATGGAGCCCGCCAGCAGGAACCGGCGAATCCGGTCACCGCCCGGCGGCCGCGACAAGCTGCGTCCGGCCAGAAAGAACAACGCGGGCTGGATGAAGCAGGCCGTACCCTGTATGGCAAACAAAGTCGGCCCGAGCCGTGGGTCCTCCGCGAATAGAACCAGCGGAATGACGATCACCTGGGACAACGAAACCGCCGCCCACGCCGCGGACCAATCCCGCAGGTAGGATTCACGGCTGATCCTCGCATAATGCAGCAGAGCGAGTAATGCTAAACAAGCCGTCACCGCGGCCTGCAGCAACACCAATGCCTGAAACGGAATGGACATTGCAGCTTCGACACAATCGAAGCACCATTGAGTGTAGCGAAACAAGAGGCTGATTAACTCGTGGCTTCGTGGATTCTAGTAAACCTACCGGCGCAACCGCAGCCGGGTACCACTCTGGCTGGAGATAGATCCGAAGCCCATCCGGACCTCGGGATCGGCTGGTGCATCGGACGGTATGCGCACGTTCACTTGATAAAGTCCGGCAAAGCCCGGCGAGAGGCCCGCATAGAGAATGCTTTCCGCCTCCACCAGGCGGCCGTCGATCTGCACCCGGAACTCGGCCAGCCGCGCGATGGAGGTAGCTTGCGAGGCAAGTTGGCCCGCCATCAAGCTGGGAATGGTGCGCCCCAGTCCCGTCGCATAAAGCACCACGACGTCGCCCGGCTGCGCGGGACGGTCCGGCGTCAGCGGCTGATTGGCGGCATTGGTGGCCGCGATGAAGCGTCCCTCACCCAGGAAGAACTCCGGCGCTTCCGTTTCCAGCGTCACCGCCACCGTGGGTCCGCGCCGGCCGTCGAGTAGCACGTCCAGCTCCGCTTTTCCAGCGGCCAGATTCACCGGGATCACGAAGTTGATCTGCGTGGGCGAGACATAGTACAGATGCGCTGGCTGGTTATTGAAGAACACCCGGACACCGGTGCCCGGTAACAGCACGGGCAGAAAGTTACCGGTGTTGTCATCGGCGGTCTGCTGGCGTGTCGTATAGGCTAGGCCGGTGCCGAACAAGGTCGCCACCGTCCCCGGCGCCAGCGGTCCGGGCGCGCCGGAAGCGGCGTTCACCAGATCAGCCGGACGATAGGCCGGAGTCTGCGCCACCAGGCAGTGCTGACCCGCCAAGCCCAGCATCAGCAGTGCCATCAGGCAGCCGTGGCGCACGCAAGAATCCATGTCGTAAAAGTGCCGCCAACCAGCCGATCCTCTCAGCAATTCCTGCCGGATGGCTGGCGGTAAGATGGCCTGCTCAAGTGGAACGGGGCAGACCCGAAGGCTGCCCCATTTAACCCAACCCATTGGACTCGAAATCGCGAGACTCGATATCGCGCCTAGCGCAGGTTGATGAACAACCCGGCCGGTAGCGCGACACCGCCGATGGACCCGGAAAGCTCATAATCTCCAGCCGCGATCGTGGGCACGGTGATGTTGAACTGATACAGGCCCACGGCTTGCGTCGCCAAGCCCGCGAACGAGGGCGTCACGGCCTGTGTGCCGAAACGCAGGACGACGTTGGGCAGATCATTCCGCGCGATGACAATCCGGCCCGTACCCTGATCGGGCGTAGTGGATCCGAAGCCGACGCCGTAGAACTGGATGTTGTCGCCCGCCTTCGCACTCCGGCAGGGAATGCCGGGCAGCGAATTGGGGGCGCAGACAAACGTGAGTGGCGCGACACCTTCAAACACAGCCGCGATGTACTGCCGGCCGTCGGCGTTCTTAAAGGCCGCTGGTGCCAGGAACGACGGCACTCGATCCACCAGGTTGATGGTGTAGTTGTCGCTGGTGCCATTGGGGGTCTTCACCGTCAGGATCTGTGCTCCATTGCCCAGCCCATCCGGAATCTGCGCATTGATCTGCGACGGCAGGCCCGGCCGCGCCGGCACCAACACGTACATGAAGGCCGGCTTGCCACCGACGCTGACGCTGACTCCCTCCAGCGTCGTGGGCGCATTCAGGTTGACAAAATCGGTTCCCTGCCAGATGCGCAGGTCGCCGGAATGGAAGTTGTCCCCGCGGATCTCCACCCAGGAGCCGGGCGCGATGTTCTTTGACTGGCTGTAGAAGTCGCCCGCCACCAGCACGCCATCGGTCGAGCGCACCGCGGGGCGGTTGGAAGTCTGCACGGCGGGGGTCAGCGTCACGGTGGTCGAATAGATCCGGTCGCCACTGTTGGAGCCATTGCCATTGGCGGCGTTGGCGGCGACATAGAGAATCACATTGCCATTGGCCGTGGCGGGCGGGGTCCATTCAAAGGTGAAGGCATTGCCGGGCTCGGCGCGAGAGTGGGTGATGTACTCAAGCGGCGCGGAGGCAGGACAGCCGCTGGCCGTCTTTTGGGCATCGCGGAGAAAGTCGGTGGACCAGCACTCCACTTGCAGCCGGTCGGTCAATGCGCGAAACGTCCCGGCCTGGGTAGAAGAACTAGAGGCCAAACGGGAGGCCGCTTGCATGCCGTAGACCCGGGCCGCCGAATCGACAATGGTCACCGTCACCGTCTGCGCCACGCCGGGCGTATAGGTGGTGCCGCCGGACAACGTCATCGACACGTTGCCGCCGCCGCCGTTCAGCGCGGTCCCGGCATGACAACCTGCCGCGGCGCAAGTGCCGCCTTCGCCGGGTACACCCGCACGTCCGCCCGGAGCTCCCGAAGAATTCGCCCACACCGCCGCTGAACACAGCGCGGCCCCAATAATGCCAATGATTTTCAAGATTCCCTCCCCTTGTCCCAAAGCTGGATCGCTTTGCGCGATGTCGTGCTGACGGGTAATTCCGCCAACTGGTTTCGTTTAATCCACTTGAGCTGCTTTTCTCTCCCCGGCAGCGCTCGCGGAACTCCTGCGAGATATACCGTGATTGTATACGAGTGGTTCACGATGCCGTGGCGCACCGTGCCCAGCTTCTGCGTCTTCAAGACGTTAGGGAGGTGCGCGGCTTCCGGCAATTCCCAGAACCCCGCCAGCCGGTCGGAATCGGCCGGCCGCTGCCACATCAACAGCTCACCGTCACGGGCGACAATCAGCAGCGTCATCGCCTCCAAGATCGGCGTCGCGCGACGCAGCTTGATGGGCAGGTCACTGGCCCGCCCCGCCTTGCGTCCTTCGCAGAACTCCGCCACCGGACACAGCAGACACTGCGGCTGGCGGGGCACGCACAGGGTGGCGCCCAGCTCCATCATGGCCTGATTGAACAGGCCCGGCTGCGACGCGGGGATCAACTGATCCACCGCCGCTTGCAGCCGCTTCTTGGTGACGCCCGCGCCGATGTCGCCCGCGTCGCAAGTGAGCCTTGCCGCCACGCGCATCACATTGCCATCGAGCACCGCGTGCTTCAACCCAAACGCAATCGAAGCCACCGCCGCCGCCGTGTAGTCGCCGACACCGGGCAGCGCGCGCAAGAATTCGTACTCCGGCCGGAAGCCGCCGGCTTCGGTGATGGCTTGCGCCGCCTTCTGCAAGTTGCGGGCACGGGAGTAGTAGCCCAGGCCGCTCCACATCGTCAGCAGTTCCTGCTCTGGCGCCACAGCCAAAGCAGCGGGCGTGGGGTAGCGTTCCAGGAACCGCTGCCAGTAGGGGATCACGACGCTGGCGCGGGTCTGCTGCAGCATGATCTCGCTGACCAGGATGGCCCACGGGTCCGCCGTGTCGCGCCACGGCAAGGGGCGGTGAGCATGGGCGTACCAGTCGAGCAATTTGCGGGCGAAGGGAGGCACGGTAGACTAAAGAGGTCCCTCTAAGTTTGCCTGAATGAGCACCCGCCCTGGCCGGTTGGCCGCTGGTTCCATCGAGATTCGTGGAGCCCGTGTCCATAACCTGAAAAACATCTCGGTCTCGATCCCGCACAACCAGCTGACGGTGGTGACGGGAGTCTCTGGCTCCGGCAAGTCGTCGCTGGTGTTTGACACCATCTACGCCGAAGGCCAGCGCCGCTACGTTGAGAGCCTATCGAGCTACGCGCGCCAGTTTTTAGAGCGGATGGAGAAGCCCGATCTCGATGAGATCGAAGGCATCGCCCCGCCCATCGCCATCCGGCAGAAAAACACCACGCGCAACCCGCGCTCGACGGTCGCCACCTCCACTGAGGTTTACGACTTTATGCGCCTGCTGTGGGCGCGCGCCGGGTCCACCTATTGCCCCAACGGGCACGGCGAGGTCCTGCGCGACACGGTGGATCAAGTGGCGACGCAGTTTCTGGAACAACGCGCCGGCACGCGCTGGTACGCGCTGTTCCCGGTGGTGGTGCCCGATCTGGTGGTCAAGACCGGGCCCAAGAGCGCCGCCAAGCCTTCCGCCGTGGCCACGGACCGGTTCCGTGATCGATTGTTCGAACTACGCGCCAAGGGCTTCAACCGTCTCTACCAGGAAGGCAAGACGTTTGAGTTCTCGACACCGGAATCGCTGCTCGAGATCAACTTCAAGAAGCCGCTCTTCGTGCTCGCCGACCGGTTGGCGATCGGCAGCATCGACCGCCAGCGCGTCGTCGACACGGTAGAGATCTGCTACCGCGAAGGCGGCGAAGTGATCTTTGAAGAAGCAGGTGTCTTCCCGGTCTACCAGATCCGCTATGCCGAAACGTTCGCCTGCAAGGCGTGCGGCACCACGTTTGCTGACCCGGAGCCGCGCCTGTTCAGCTTCAACAACCCCTTCGGCGCCTGCCCGCGCTGCCAAGGCTTCGGCAGCACCATCGACTACGACATGGACCTGATCATCCCGGACCCATCGCGGTCTCTCGATGAAGGCGCCATCGACCCTTGGACCAAGCCCAGCTATAGCTGGTTCTTTGACGACTTCAAGAAGTCCAAGCCCGGCCCGTTTAAGGACAAGGCTCGCTGGAAGGTTCCCTATGCGGACCTGACCGCGGAGGAGCGCAAGATCGTCCGCGAGGCCGTCTTTGCCTTCTTCAAGGAAGTGGAGCAGAAGAAGTACAAGGTCCACGTCCGCGTCTTCCTGGCGCGCTATCGCGGCTATGCCGAATGCCCGGAATGCGGCGGGTCCCGCTTGCGGCGCGAGGCGGTGAACATTCGCCTCTCCGGCGCGACCATTGCCGACGTCAACCGCATGAACATAGCGGAAGCCGCTGCGTTCTTTGAGAGCATGACGCTGCGGCCGGAACAGCGCAAAGTGGCCGACAAGGTGCTGGTGGAGATCCGGCAGCGGCTGAAGTTCTTAAACGACGTGGGGCTGGAATACCTGACGCTGGACCGGTTGGCTTCGACGCTGTCGGGTGGCGAAGCGCAGCGGATCCAGTTGGCCACCTGCCTGGGCTCGCGCTTGGTGGGAGCCACCTATGTGCTCGACGAACCTTCCATCGGCCTGCACCATCGCGACACCGGGCGTCTGATCGCCATCATGGAAGAGTTGCGCGAGCTAGGCAACACCATCGTGGTCGTGGAGCATGACCCGGAGGTGATGCGCGCTGCCGACCACATCATCGACCTTGGTCCGGCCGCGGGCGAACTCGGCGGGCAGGTGGTGTTCCAGGGTCCGTTCGACACCATGCAGGGCACGCTGACCTCACGCTATTTGAGCGGTGAACTGCGCGCCGCCCCCATTCGTGAGCGCCGCGAGTGGGAAGACAAAAAGACCGTCACCTTCCGGGGAGCCCGCGCCAACAACCTGAAGGGCATTGACGTCACCATTCCGCTGGGTTTGCTAGTGGCAGTCACCGGCGTCTCCGGCAGCGGCAAATCGACGCTGGTGCATGAGGTGATCCACAAGGCGCTGGAAACGCGTCTCAAGCAGCTGAACCCGGATCGCGCGGGCGCAGCAGCCCTGGCCGACAACGAGATCAGCGAGAAGATCACCTGCCGCGAGATCGATCATGCGGAGCGGGTGAAGGACGTGGTGCTGGTGGATCAATCGCCCATTGGCCGCACGCCACGCTCCAACCCCGTCACTTATGTGAAGGCCTTCGACCAGATCCGCGAGCTGTTCGCCTTGACGCCCGAAGGCAAGCGGCGCGGCTATTCCTCCGGCCACTTCTCCTTCAACATCCCCGGCGGCCGTTGTGAGATGTGCCAGGGCGATGGCACGGTGACTGTCGAGATGCAGTTTCTGGCCGATGTCGAACTGATCTGCGAGGACTGCAAGGGCACGCGCTACAAGGCGTCCACGCTGGAGATCAAGTACCAGGACAAGTCGATCCACGAAGTGCTGGGCCTCACCATTGATGAGGCAGTGGAGTTCTTCGCGGCGACGCCGAAGCTCTGTTCACGCTTGAAGGTGCTGGCCGATGTCGGCCTGGGCTATCTGCGGCTGGGCCAATCGGCGACGACCCTTTCCGGCGGCGAAGCACAACGGGTGAAGCTGGCGGCCTATATCGCGAACGTGGGCGCCACCTCCGCCAAGGGCACGCTGTTCATCTTTGATGAGCCGACCACCGGCCTGCACTTTGACGACATCGCCAAACTGCTGGACGCCTTCAACCGGCTGATCGACCAAGGCGCTTCGGTGCTGTTGATCGAGCACAACCTGGACGTGATCCAGTCCGCTGATTGGGTGATCGACCTGGGGCCCGAAGGCGGCGCCGGTGGCGGCCGGGTGGTGGCGGAAGGCACGCCCGAAGAAGTGGCCGCGTGTGCCGCCAGCTATACCGGACAGGCACTGAAAGCGGCGCTACACTCATAGTCGATGACGGCTCTTCTGTTTTTGTTGCTGGCGCAATCGCCCCTCGAGGTGGGCATGAAGGCGCTGGATGCAAATCAGTGGGCGGAGGCCGAACAGGCTTTCGAGAAGGCGGTCACCGCGGAACCGGGCGACTACGCGGCTCACTTCCACCTGGCCCTGGTGCGCACCTTCCTCAACAAAGATGAGCCTGCGATGGCTGGCTTCCGCAAGACGCTGGAACTGAAGCCGGGGCTCTATGAGGCGCAGATCAACCTGGGCCTGCTCTATCACCGCTATCGCAAGTTCCCGGAGGCGATTGAGCAGTTGAAGGCCGCCGCCGCGCAGAAGCCGAATGACGTGCGGACCTTGTTCCATCTGGCCGACGCCTATCGCGAGACCAAACAGTACGCCGCCGCGGAGCCCGTGTTCCGCCAACTGCTGGAGCTGGACCAGAAGCTGGAAGCGGTTCACCAAGGCTTGGCGCAATCGCTGGCCGCGACAGGCAAGCTGGACGAAGCGGTCCCGCATTTTGAAAAGTCCAACAGTTGGCTAGAACTCGCGCAAGCCTACGAAGACGCGGGGCAATGGGAGAAGGCGATTCCGATCTATGAGCGGGTGACGCCGGACCTGGCCATCCTGACGCGATTGGCCGGCGCTTACCTGCGGCAGAAGCAGTTCGACAAAGCCGAGGTGGTGGTGACACAGGCCTTGAAGCTCGCACCCAACGACTACGACCTGCGCCTCACCTATGGGCGCCTGTTGCGCGACAAGCGCCAGTTTCAACCTGCCGCCACGCAGTTCGCCGCCGCCGTCAACTTGAAGCCACAGGAACCCGCCGCGCTGAATGAGCTAACGGGCATGCTGATCTCGCTTGAAGACTACGACCGCGCGCTCGCGGCGCTCGATCGCTTGAAGGCGTTGAACGCGGAGATCCCGGGGCACCTGTTCTTCCGCGCCGTGATCCACGACAAGCGCCGTCAAGCTGATCATCGCCTGTCACCCAAGCCCGCCATTGATGCCTACCGCGCCTTTCTGGCCGTGGCCGATGGCAAGTATCCGGATGAAGAGTTCAAGGCCCGGCAACGCGCTCGGATCCTCGAAAGGGAGGCCTCCCGGCGATGACGTGGCTGATGCTGTTGCTGGCCTTTGATCTGGCCGCCGTGAAGGCGGAGCCCGACCCCGTCAAGCGGGCCAACCGGGCGCTCGACTACGCGTTTGAGCAGCTGGCCGAGGCTCGCAAGTTGACCAGCGACGGCAGCGCCGAGGCCTTGAAGAGCACGGCCGAACAAGTGACCGCGGGCATCGACCTGATGGTGGAAACCTTTGGCCAAGCCCGGCGCCGGACGAGCGACTTGAAGAAGGCCGAGCTGCGCCTGCGCGATCTGATCCGGCGCCTGGAAACATTGCGCCAGGACGCGCCCTTTGAGGAGCGGGCCGTGATCGAGGCCGTCGAGACACGCGCTCGCGCCTCCAACGAGAAGCTGCTGGAACTGGTGATGGGAAAGCGTTGAGCCGCCGATAGAATCAACGGCCCAGGAGGATCTGCTGATGCGACGTTTTCAAAACCTGCTGTTGATGATGGCCCTGGCCGCCATCACCGTCAGCGGTCAACAGAAGGACTTTCTCACCTCCGACGAGGCCGACCAGATCCGGCTCGCTCAGGAACCCAACACCCGGCTGCGGGTCTATCTGCACTTTGCGCAACAGCGCGTGGACTTGATCGAACAAGCGCTGAAGAAAGAGAAGGCCGGCCGCGCGGGCCTGATCCACGAGTACCTGGAAGAGTACACCAAGATCGTGGAAGCCATCGACATCGTGGCCGATGATGCCACCAAGCGCAAGGTGGTGATTGATGAAGGCATCGCCATTGTGTTGAAGGAAGAAAAAGCCATGCTGGCCAAGCTGCGGGCCATTGCCGATGCGCCTCCCAAGGACATTGGCCGCTATCAGTTCGCATTGACGCAAGCTCTGGAGACCACCGAGGATTCGCTCGACATGGCGAAGCAGGATGTGGAGGCCCGGCGCACTACCGTGGCTGAAGCCGAGCAGCGCCGCAAGGCCGAGCGTGAGTCGCTGACCAAGGCTGCGGAAGGGGCTGAGGGCAAGGCCGTGGCTAAGACCGATGCGGACAAATCAGAGCAGCGCGCCACCGATGCATCCTCGCCCAATGCCGAACAAAAGGCCACGGGCCGCAAGCCGCCCACACTGCGGCGCAAGGGCGAAACGCCCGCTCCACCGAAGCCTTAGCAACACATCGTTGAGTGGGTGAAGTCCTCGGGCTTAGATGCCGATGGAGGGTAGTGCCCACGGTGCTCGCACTAGGCAAAAATGCTTAATACATTTTGTGCACGAAACGTTTGATCTCCGGTTATACTGATTTCCAAAGGTGTGTTTTCGCGTGCCTGAGTTTGAGGATGCTCTCTGGCTTGGAGTCAATGCGGTTCGCGCCATGCTGATTGATAGGGAGAATTGAATGCAACAGATGAGTTCCATCGGAACATCAATGGCGGCGTTTCCGTTTGTTGACGCCGTCCTGCGCAGCTTGAGCCAGCCCGCTGTGGTTGATACGCTCGAAGCCGCCACGAAGAAGGCCCCCGCTAAGGCTCCGGCCAAGAAGACCCCGGCCAAGGCTCCGGCTAAGAAGGCCCCTGCTAAGGCTCCGGCCAAGAAGGCTCCGGCCAAGGCTCCCGCCAAGAAGGCCCCCGCTAAGGCTCCGGCCAAGAAGGCTCCGGCCAAGGCTCCCGCCAAGAAGGCTGCTCCAGCCAAGGCCCCGGCCAAGAAGGCTCCGGCCAAGAAGTCGGCCTAGTCTCAACCAAGATCCTGGTGGATCGTTAACGGTTCATCAACAACAGCAATCAATCGGGGCCATGCTCTCACGGGCGGCCCCGATTTTCTTTTGGTGCGGCCTGTTTTCTGATGTAGCCAGCCACCGGTGATCGGCACAGGCATCAAATAGTCCCGGTATACTTTAGTCTCATGAAGAGCCTGATTCATCTGTTCGCCTTTGCCCTGGGCACCTTCTCGCAAGACGACGTGAAGAAGATCTCGCCGGAAGATATCAAGGACCTGCTGGGGCCCAACGTGATCTTCCTCGACGTCCGCACGCCGCAAGAGATCCGCGAGTTTGGCACGCTGAAGGGCTACATCAACATCCCCATTGATGAACTGGCCAAGCGTATGAGCGAACTGCCCAAGGACAAGCGCATCATCACCGCTTGAAACGCCGGCGGAAGAGCGGTCCGTGCGGCCGCCATGCTGAAGGCGAAAGGCTATGACGTGATCGGCGCTTGTGGCATCAAGGGCGCGGAAAGTAAGGGTCTGGAGTTGATCAAGCCCACTGAGGAAGAGAAGAAGCCGTAGCCGGCCGGGATTGGTACGCTGAAGACATGGCCAGCCAACCGATTGTCCATTTCACGCTGGAAGAATACTTCCGCCACGAGCGGGAAGCGGAGCAGCGGCATGAGTACATTGATGGCGCAATCCTGGCAATGGCCGGTGGCACGCCTCGCCATAGTTTAGTCACAGCCAACATCGTTGGGGTCCTACACAGTGCCCTTCGCGGCAAGCCCTGCCGGGTGTACTCGTCTGACCTGCGGATCAGCACGAAGATCAAGAACATGATCGTCTACCCCGACCTGTCCGTCGTCTGCGGCCGGCCACGGCCGATTGAGGATGACCGGGACACGATCTCGAACCCCGTATTGATTGTCGAAGTGCTCTCGCCTTCCACCCGCAATCGAGACCGCGGCTTGAAGGCAGCCGAGTATCGGGACATGGACACGCTGCTCGAGTTCCTGTTAATTGAACAAGACCGGCCCCACATCGAACATTGGCGCAAACTGGCCGACGGCCACTGGGACGTCATCACCGTCCAGCAGCCGGACGCCGTGCTGACATTGAACTCCATTGGCGTCGAATTGCCCGTGCTGGAAGTCTACGCCGGTGCGGACGGCGAGCCTGATTAGCCGCAGCGCGAGCCATTGAGCAAGCCACGGGCGTTCAGCAGACTCTGATATAGTCAGGCGCCATGAGCCTCCGTTTTTGCCTCTCTGCCGTCCTCTGCCTGCTCCCACTTTCAAGCGCCACCCTGCCTAAGACCGGCCCCGAGAAGGTAGGCCTCTCTGCGGAGCGCTTGAAGCGCATTGACCGTCTGGTGCAGCGCTACATCGACAAGGGCGAGATTGCGGGCGCTGTGACGCTGGTGGCACGCAAGGGCCAGGTCGCGCACCTGAATGCCCAAGGCGTGATGGACCTCGACACCAAGCGGCCGATGACCGCGGATTCGATCTTCCGCTTGGCCTCCATGACCAAGCCCATCACCAGCCTGGCCGTGATGATGCTGCATGAGGAAGGACACTTCCTGTTGAAAGACCCGGTGTCGAAGTTTCTCCCCGAATTCAAGAACCCGCAGGTGGCCGTCGCCAATGCGCCGAACGAGCGCGCCAATGGGGGCTTTCGCACCATACCCGCCGAGCGCGAGATCACCATTCGCGATCTGCTAACGCACACGGCCGGCCTGGCCAGCGGCACCGCCGGACCCACGATGGCGCTGGTGCAGAAGCTGAATGCCACGCGCCGGCCTGAAGACACGCTGGCCAGCTACACCGTGAAGCTGGCCGCACTGCCCTTGAACTTCCAACCCGGCACGCACTGGGAATACGGCCCGGCCACCGATGTCCTGGGCCGGCTGGTGGAGGTGATCTCCGGGCAGACGCTGGACCAGTTCTTCCGCCAGCGCATCCTCGACCCGCTGGGCATGTCCGACACGCACTTCTATCTGCCGGAAGACCGTCTGGCGCGCCTTACGACGGCCTATGAGAAGGTGGACGGCCAACTCCGCAAGCTCCCCGCCCTGGGCCCGGCCAGCCGCACGGGCAAGTTCTATTCCGGCGGCGGTGGTTTGGCCGGCACGGCGGAGGATTATCTGCGCTTCTGCCAGATGATGCTGAACGGCGGCCAGTTGGACGGCAAGCGCCTGGTGAGCCCCAAGACCATCGAGATGATGTGGGCCAACCATATCGGTGACCTGCCGATGTGGCAGGAGAACTTGAGCGGCTACCGGTTCGGCCTGGGCCTGCGGGTACGCGCCCACAATGGCGAAGCCGCGGTGCTGGGCTCAGAGGGCAGCTATGGGTGGGGCGGCGCCTACGGCACCTATTTCTGGATTGACCCCAAGGAGCAGATGGTGGGCATGATCATGATCCAGCTGATGCCCTACGCCCACGTGAACATCCGGCCCGAGTTCCAGAACGTCGCCACGCAGGCGATTGTCGAATAGGCCGCCCGCGGCTGTTCGCCCCTGCTACTTGAGGCCCCGAATCAAGTTTTGAATTGATTCGTGCGCGGTAGTGACATAGAATGTCTATGTCATGCGCTCCAGCGACCGCTCTTCCATCCCGCAGGGAACCCTCGACATGCTGATCCTCCAGACCGTCGCGGCGGGCGGCGAGATGCACGGCTTCGCCATCGCCGACGCCATTCTTGAGCAGTCCGGCGACGTGCTGCAAGTGGAGGAAGGCTCACTTTATCCGGCGCTGCAACGCCTTCTGGTCAAGGGTTTCCTGACGGGCGAATGGGGCAAAACGCCCGACAACCGCCGCGCCCGGTACTACCGGCTGACCGTGCCGGGACGTAAGCAACTCGGCGTCGAACTGGCGGAGTACCGGCGCGTCAGCGGCGCGATCCTACGAATCATTCAGCCTGCTTGAGGTGACGGAATGCTTGGCGAGATTCTGAGACGGTTACGCTACTGGCTCCAACGCGGGGCGGACGCGGATTTGAACGACGAGATGCGGCTGCACATCGAAATGCGCGCCGCCAAGCTGCAGGCCTCGGGCCTGCTGCCACAGGAGGCCTGGAGCGAGGCCAACCGGCGGTTCGGCAGTTCGCTGCACCTGCGCGAAAGGAGCCGTGACATGTGGCTTGGACACTGGATTGACGAGCTGACTCGTGACCTTCGCATTGCCAGCCGTGGGCTGTGGCGCTGCCCCGGCTTCGCGCTGGCTGCGTTGCTGACGCTGGCCTTGGGCATCGGTTCGAACACCGCGGTCTTCTCCGTCGTGAACTCTGTTTTGCTGAACCCGTTGCCCTATCCGGACGCGGACCGGCTGGTGGCGGTGGCCAATCAAGCGCCCGGCGCACAGGGCCTGACGACGGCCAAGGGTGACCTGCTGCTGTCCGCCTCGATGTACGTGACCTTCGCCGAGCAGAACCAGACGCTGGACGCTCTCGGTGTCTGGAGCATGTCCATGGCCACGGTAACCGGAACGGGTGAGGCAGAACAGGTGCGGGCGGTGCAGATCAGCGATGGAGTGCTGCAAGCACTCCGGGTGCAACCCGCGCGCGGACCCGGCTTCGCCAGCGCGGACTACGTTCCTGGCGGTCGAGCGATGGTGCTGCTGTCAGACGGCTACTGGCGGCGGAGGTTCGGCGCCGATCCTGGAATCATTGGCCGCAGCCTCATCGTGGACTCGCGGCAACTGGTGGTTGCCGGTGTAATGCCCGCTGGCTTTCGGCTGGTGGATACCGAAGCGGACCTCATCTACACGTTCCGCTTCAACCGGAACCAGTTGGAGCTTTCCGGGTTCGGGCTTCAGGGCTTAGCGCGGTTGAAGCCGGGGGTCGACATCAACAGGGCCAACAAGGATCTGGCGAGGTTGATCCCCGTATGGATGAAGTCCTGGCCCACGGTGCCCGGGGTCTCACCCACAGTGTATGAGGCTTGGCGGATTACGCCGGGGCTGCGTCCGCTGAAGGAGGAAGTGGTTGGCGATATTGGCTCGGTCCTGTGGCCCGTGATGGGGACGCTCGCCCTGGTGATGTTGATTGTGTCGGCCAACGTGGCGGGTCTGGTGCTGGTTAGAATGCAGGCTCGTCAGCCCGAACTGGCCACCCGGCGGGCACTGGGCGCCAGTTCCGGCCGCATCTTGCGCGAAGTCCTGATGGAGACGCTGCTGCTGGGGCTGGCCGGAGGCTTACTGGGCCTGACACTGGCGGCCGTGGGCGTCCGGCTGCTGGCCGCGTATGGCCCCAGCACTCTGCCGAGGTTGAGTGAGATCGCCGTCGACGCAAGAGCGGTCTTGTTCGCCCTGGGCTATTCGATCCTGGGCGCGGTGCTGGCGGGCTTGACCCCGCACTGAAGTACGCCCGAAAGCCCCTTGAGGGCGGCCCCTTGAGCGCCACGCGTCTGCTGGGCCCCGGCCGCGAGTCCAGCCGGGCGCAGGACACACTGGTGATCATCCAGGTGTCGTTGGCCGTCGTGCTGCTGATCAGCGCTGGGTTGATGGTGCGCACCTTTGTGGCTCTCCAACGGGTGGAACTCGGGATTGGGAGTATTGGACGCATTCAAACCGCGCGGATCGCCGTTCCGGGCTCTCCCGATCAGGTGATCCGCACACACAGCGAGATCCTGGAACAGGTGCGCAACATACCCGGTGTGGAATCCGCGGCATTCGTGTCGGAGGCGCCGTTGGACGGGGGCCGACGCGCCTGGGACGCGGTCTGCATCGACGGCCAGCGGCTGGTTGGCACTCGCATTCCGCCGATTCGAACCTACAAGTCGGTCTCTCCCGGCCTGTTCGACACCATGGGAACCCCACTCAAGGCGGGCCGCGACTTCACGTGGACGGACGCCTTCGAGAAGCGCCCGTACATCGTGGTCTCGGAGAATCTCGCGATCGAGCTATTCGGGAGCGCCCAGGCGGCCATTGGGCATCGGGCCGGTGCTTGTGGAGCCCGGTCAACGCATGCGGAGATCATCGGAGTGGCCGGTGACGTACACGGCAAAGCCGTGGCCACGGCTCCGCCCGCGATCGTGTACTGGCCCCCGTTCTTTGATGGTCTTTATGGCCCGGGCGATATCCGGCTGGCCCGCAATGTCGCGCTGGTGGTCCGCACCAAGTTCGACCAAGGCGAAGGCTTCGCCACCCAGATGCACCAGGCGGTTAGCTCTGTGAACAAGAGCATCCCGCTGGGATCGATCCGTTCGATGCAAGCGATTGTGGACCGCTCCCTCGCGCCCACCTCCTTCGCCTTGGTGCTGCTGGGCATTGCGGGCGCGATGGCGCTGCTGTTGGGGGTGGTGGGGATCTACGGGGTGATCGCCTATTCAGTGGCGCGGCGGCGGCGCGAGATTGGAGTACGCTTGGCCCTCGGCGCGGGGCCTGCATCCGTGAAGGCGCTATTTGTCCGCAAGTCGCTACTGTTGACCGCCCGCGGCATCGTGTTCGGGCTGGCCGCCTCAGCTGGTTTGATGCATCTCATGAGCGCCATGCTGTTCGGCACGGAGCCGCTTGATCCCGTCGCCTACTCGGCCGTGCCATCGATCCTGCTGGGTGCGGCGGCACTCGCTAGCTATCTGCCAGCCCGTCGCGCCGCCAAGATCGATCCGGCAATTGTGTTGCGATCAGCGGACTGAAGCCAACCGGGTCCTCCATCGCGTGAGGCGGTAACGAGGCTTGACAGGCGCCCCTAGGCTGGACTATACCTAGTCTAGACTAGGAAGCGATGCCGCCCACTCCTCCCACCAACTCCGAGTTCCTGCCCGGCACCCTCTACATGCTGGTGCTGCGAGCGCTCTCGGGCGGTCCGCTGCACGGATACGCCATCGCCCGCCGCATCAAGGAGGCTTCGGAGGAGGCACTGACGGTAGAGGAAGGCTCGCTCTACCCCGCGCTGAACCGGATGCTCACCAAAGGCTGGCTGACATCGGAATGGGGCACCTCTGAAACCAATCGCAAGGCCCGCTTCTATCAGCTCACCGCGGCCGGACGCAAGCAGTTGGTGGCGGAGAACCGCGAGTTCGAGAAGCTGGTTCGCGGCATTCAGCTGGTCATGAAGAACGCCTAACCGAGGAGACAAGAACAGATGGATTGGTTCCGGAAACTCTTCGCCCGCGCGAAGACTTGGGTCACTCGCCGCGACGCGGACGCCGACATCGGCACCGAATTGCAGCTCCATCGCGACGAGCGCGCCGCGGAGCTGCGGGAGCAGGGTCTTTCCCTTCAGGACGCCCAGGCGCAGGCGCGGCGTGAGGTGGGCAATTCGTTGCACGTCATCGAGGACACCCGCGCCGCCTGGCACCTGGGCTGGATCGAGGACCTGGCCACCGACCTCCGCTATGGAATGCGCGGCCTGCTGCGCGACCGGACGTTTGCGCTGACGGCGATCGTCTCGCTGGCACTGGGGATCGGCGTCAACACCACCATCTTCAGTCTCGCGATGGAGCTTCTGTTCAGCACGCCTTCGGTACGCGATGCGGGGTCGCTGGTGGCGATTCGTCTGGGTGGCAACAGCCACGCGGAACCAGAGGATCTGCAACTGATGCGCGAATCCGGCTTATACGAAAGCGTCGCCGGGTATCGCGAAGGCCAGGCCAATTGGCGGAACGGCGAGACCAGCCGCCGCCTGTTCACCTTGGTCGTGACGCCCAACTACTTCACTGACCTGGGCATCCCTCTGGCCGCCGGAGTTCCGCCGGCCCCCACCGATCCCGATGGCGTCGTCATCTCGCACCGCTTTTGGCAATCCCAGCTCAACGGCGACCCTGCGGTGCTGGGGCGGCCGATCATTCTCGATGGCCAACCGAAGTACATTGTGGCGATCCTGCCCGAGCGTCACCGCACCGTGTATGGATTTGCGCTATCGCCCGATGCCTATGTGCGAGCCCCAGCGCCCCTGGCCGGGCATTCCGCGGCGCAGCTCGTCATCTGTGCCAGGCTGCCCGAAGGCGTCGGCAAGGCTGAAGGTTGGGAGCGTACTCGCACGGTGGCGGCTCGGCTGGACCGCGAGCGGCCCAATCGCGACTTCAAGCGGACGGAAGGCCTGCTGGTGAGCGGGGTGACCGGAATGGACCGCCTGCATGAAGGTGCCCTCAACCCGGTTGCGCTGTTTCTGGCCTTGCTGATGGCGATCGTCGATCTGGTGCTGTTGATCGCTTGCGTCAACGTCGCCAGCCTGTTGCTGGCCCGAGCGACGGCGCGCGCCCATGAACTCGCCGTCCGGACCAGCATTGGGGCAAGCAGCAGCCGCATTGTCCGCCAGTTGCTCGCTGAATCGCTCCTGCTGGCATCATTGGCGACCGGCGCCGGCATTGCCCTGAATGTGGCTCTTTCGGGCGTGCTCAACCATCTGGCGGTACCCCTGCCCATACCGGTCCGGCTGCAGATCGAGACGGACTGGCGGCTGCTGACCTATAGCGTCGGCTTGGCCTTCGGCTGTGCGTTGGCCGCGGGCCTGCTACCGGCGTTTCAGGCCGCACGGGCGAATGGCCCCGGTGCTCTCTTGAACCGCGGAAGCCGCCAGACCGGCTCCGGATCGCGGCTGCGCAGCATGCTGCTGGTGGGCCAGGTGGCGGTGACCGTGGTGGTGCTGGCCACCGCGATTCTATTTGCCCGCAACCTGGCGCGCTCTTCTTCCTTGACGCCGGGATTTGAGGTCAGCCGGTTGGTGTGGGCCTCATCGCGGCTGGTGCCGGAGCGCTACCCATCCGATGACTCGCTGACGCCGCTTCTCGCGACCGGGATCGAGAGATTGCGCGCCCTGCCCGGGGTGGAATCCGCGGCCCTCCTGCGGGTTGTTCCATTCAACGATGCCACGACCCACGGCGGCGAGTTTCGCGCCGATGGCGTGGAATCGCGCCTGCGCTTCAAGCGCTCCTACAACTATGTCGGTACGGACTTCTTCCGGACCATGGGCATCCCGGTGATCAGCGGCCGCGAGTTTCGCGAGGGCGACAAGCAATCGGTGATCGTGAATCAGGCCTTTGTGAAACGGGTGTGGGGCGACGGCGTGGACCCAGTGGGAAAGACCTTGCGCATGCCTGCGGCGATGACGGTGGTGGGAGTCTGCGCCAATACAAAGTTTCAGACGATTGGCGAGGAGGATCAGCCAGGAATCTTTGAGCCCTACAAGGCCAGCGCCGGTGAATACGGGGCGCGGGTGGAATGGATGGTGCGCACCACAAACCCGGCGGCGATGACCCATGGGATTGAGCAAGCGCTGCTCGATCTGGACCGGACGGCGGTGGTGGAAGCGAGGCCCATGGCCTCGGCGATGGGACTGGCGTTTCTGCCCAGCCAGGTGGGCGCCGTGCTGATGGGTTCCGCGGGTACCTTGGGTTTGGTGCTAGCTTCGGTGGGCCTCTACGGCGTCCTGCTCTACGCAGTGACGCGGCGCCGGCGAGAGATCGGCGTCCGGCTGGCGTTAGGCGCCAGCACCCAGGACATCCTGCGGCTCGTCCTCGGCCACTCGCTTCGCACCACGGGCATCGGCGCGTTGATTGGCTTCCTGATCGCCTGGTTCGTGACGAAACCGCTGGCGTTGTTTTTGGTCACCGGGCTGAAGCCGGACGATCCGCTCACCTTTCTGGGCGTGGCCGCTCTGTTGGCCGCGGTCGTGATGGCCGCCAGCGCGGCTCCCGCGTGGCGCGCCGCAAGGGTCGACCCGACCGAGGCGCTCCGCACGGAATAGGCGTACTTGCCGAACTGGTCACCGGGGCGTCACTACCCTTTGCTGGGCGCCGTCCCCGAAGGCCGCCAGGTATTCAGGATTCCCTTCAGAATCCCCTGGGAGCGCCGCTGGCCGTAGGGGCGGCCGTACGCTGCCGACGCCACCGTCACCACGGTCTTCAGCTCCGGGATCACATAGATCTTGTTGCCGCCATTGCCGGAGGCGAAGTTGACGCGGACGGGCCGGCCGGAGGCTTCGTGGGTCTTGGAGTACCACATGTATCCGTAGCCGTCGGCAAAGGGGTCGGCGTGGGAGATGGACACGATGGGCGACATGGCACGCTGGAGCCACTGGGCGCTGACCACTCGCGATGCGCCGGCACGGCCGTTGTTCAAGCACATCTGGCCCAGCGCCGACAGAGAGGCCAGCGTCAGCCTGAGGTTGCCCTGCCCCGCCACGCGGTTCTGCGGCCCCCGGCGCCATTCAAAGCGATCAATGCCGAGAGGACCGAACAGGTGCTGGCGCGCAAACTCATCCAGCGGCTGGCCACAGGCATTTTCGACGCACGCCCCGGTCAAGAAGGCATTCAGCGAGCAATACTGATAGCTCTGGCCCGGCCTTTCGCGCACCGGCACCGCCAAGGCAAAATCGATCCACGAGGCCGCCTCATCCATCAGATTCTCATTCCCCGGAGAACGAGGGTCTTCGTCGTCAGCGGAAAGGCCACTCCGCATCGTCAGCAAGTGCTCCAGCGTGATCGGCTTCGCTTCCGGACGCAAACCGGGCCCTAGCAGTTGGCCAATCGGCACCTGGACGTTCGGGATGAGTTTCTTGTCAATGGCAATGCCCGCCAGCAGAGACGTAATGCTCTTGCCGGCCGAACGGATGTCATGCAGCAGGTCGGGGCGGCCGTCATTGAAATACGCCTCCGCAACCAACTGGCCCTCGGCGACAATGCGGACGCCCCGCAAGTCCGGGTGCTCGTCCTTACACCAGCCGCTGATCAACTGGTTGATCGCATCGAGATCGAATCGGGTTGCCGCCCCCGGAGAGATGGCCGCTGCGGCCGGCATCAACGCGAGGAACTTGCGACGTGTGGTCACACCTCCAATTTTAGAGCGGCGGAGCGCGGGAATCGCCAAACACACCCCATCAACTTCTGGGCGATCGCGTGAACTTCACATTGTTCGCGCCAAAGTTGGACATTCTCAGCTCAACCACCTGCCCCGCGGGATCCCGGCGAAACTCAAACTGGACGGGGAACTCGATTCGCCCGCTAAAGGTATTCCTACCCGTCTCCGCCAGCTGGATTTCGCCATGCCTCAAATGCGAAAGCCATAGCCTTCCATTCAGGACCTTGGCCGTATAGGTGGCATCGAGCTCCTCGCTGGAGAACGTGCCTTCGAAATCGCTCAACCTGAGGTTAGTGGCGGAGGGCGGCTTGCTCGGGCCAGCGGCGGGAGCTTGGGCATTCTCGTTCGGTTGCAACTGGTCTTTGAGATACAGATCCACGATTGCCTCCGCCTGCGCCAGTTGGGCAAAGTGCTCGTCATTGCTCAACAGAACCAGGGCAAAGTGCTGATCGGGGAACCGCCAGAACGTACTGCGAAAACCTCCCGCATGTCCGCCATGGCTCAGCACGTTCAGGCCCCGGTAGATCCTTTGAATTTGCCCTTTGGCGTGGTAGCCGACATCGCCGGGCAACGAGTAATAGACGACGCGCTCGCCGCTGTTCAGCACCGACGGCTCATTGAACTTTCTGATCAAGTCACGGTCGCCAACGATGGGATTTTCGAAGTTCATCGCCCACTTCGCCATGTCTTCCGCCGTCGAGTACAAATTCGACGGGCCGGCGGCGGCATCGTTCAGGTTCACCCGCTTTTGAACACCGTTTTCCCGCTGGTATGAGTCGGCCCGGTTTCTGATGATCTTCTCGTGATCGTCATAGAACTGGGTAGAACTCATGTGCAGCGGCTCAAAGATGCTCTCCTTGGTGAACTCCGCGAAGCTCCGGCCGCTCACTCGCTTGACGATCTCGGCCAGCAACGTGTAGCCCGAATTGCTGTAGAGATAGGCGCTGCCGGGCTCGAAGTTCAGCTCTCGCTGGCGGCCGATCACTCTCAGCACCTAACTGGTCGTGATCACGTCGTCCATCCGCCAGCCCGCCAACGTCAGCAACGCCGCCTGATCCCGAACCCCGCTGGTGTGGGCCAGCAGGTGTTTGATCCGGACAAGCTTTCCGAAATCGGGCACCTCCGGCACATACTTTCGTAGATCGTCCTCCAGCGTCAGCTTGCCCTGCTTCTCCAGCAGGTAGATCGCAAAGGCGGTGAACTGTTTCGACACCGACCCGGCTTGAAAGACCGTGCGGGCAGTGACCGGGATGCCGTGTTCGAGACTCGCGGCCCCGTAGCCCTTCAGCAAGCTCACCTTCCCGTCACGCATGATCGCCACCGCCACGCCTGGGGTGGATGAATTGTACTTCGAGAAAAGCCCATCGACTTGTCTTTCAATCGCTTCGCTTGATTGCCCAAAACTCAGACCGCCGCACAATACGGCGGCGAGAATCAGCGGATAGAAACGGGGATGGTGATGTCGACGGGCATACATCATTGGGCTTGGACGCAGAACGGCAGATCTCCTGGATGAACGGTAATGGTCACTTCAACGGATCTGGCGTAGGAACGTTAGCCACGAGGTTGCGCCGGGCTTCAGACGCCGCACCGCGCCGCTTCCTGGATTCGCGGCACGGCGCGGCTTTGCGGGTTACATGCGTATGGCTATTGGGAGCGCCAAGCCACTTCAATCAGAATCGGTCCAGGCGCCAGGCAGTGAAAGGTCAGCGCCCCGGCCAGATCGCCCAGCGGTCTGACAATCGGAATGCCCGCCGCCAACATTCGCTGGTGAACTTCAAGCACTTCGCCTTCGCTGCTCAGATTAAAGCCGGCGTGAAAGCCAGTTGGGTACTTCAGTTCCTCGCCTTGCGGCAACGGGCTGAGTGTAAGGGCTAGGCCGCCTTCGTCGAGGAGGACCGTAAGGCCGTCTTCTCGGGCGAATACGCAACGCATTCCGAAGTGCGTCTCGAAAAAGTGACGCGCCCCGGTGATGTCCACCACGGGCAGGTCGATGTGATTCAGTTTCATTGGATCTCCTTTAGCCTTCGTTGGGCGAGGCCAGCCGGAGATCATGGGCAGTTGTCGCTGCGCGTACCCCGACAAGCCCGCCAGATGTACTGACACGCTTGTCGTGGGTCCCGCTGTGGGGCGCAGAGTCGTCCGTGCGGACGAGCCGGGCTTACCGTACCGGCGCGCTCTTTTTCGACTCTCTTAGGTTGTCATCCGTCGTGAGTTGAAGTCAAGCACACGCAGAACGGCTAACTCATTCGAGCCGTGAATCGGCGCAGATGCATGGCTTGCGTGAGTGCTACTCGAATGTCTGAGCAAACGTAATGCGATTGCCTTCCGGGTCCACCACTCTGAAGTCGCGGAGACCCCATGGATGGCTCACCGGGGGCCCATCGAGCTTCGCCCCTTTGGCCAGTAATTCTTCATACAGCGCGTCGGCATCTTCGACGTAGACTTCGAAGGACCCGATGCCTTTGTGGTGATCCGTCCGGCGAATCAGAAGAATCGTGATCGCGTCCCGATACATCACGCCGAGATCATCTTGCTGGTAGTTAATCCGAAAGCCGAGCACGTCGCGATAGTAGGCCACCGCCGCGGCAACATCGTCGAATGGCAGTTCCGGCAGCGCCTGCCGCAATCCGCGCGGCTGTAACTTCCGGCGGCTCGGAGAGTCGGTCTGTTCGTGATAGCTTTGCCCAAACCACAACACATTGCCATCAGGATCGCGGATTTCGAACATCCGCATCTTGATCCAGTTCACCTTCTCAATCTCGCTGGGAGCGCCTCCCCGGCGGCGCACCTCGGCCTGAGTGGCCTCGACATTGCCGGTCTCAAGGAAGAGAATGGCCGACCCGGCCGGCCGCGTCGTGGACCAGTCACCTGGCGAATACCCAACTTTTCCCAGGCGGACCCGAACCGGCCCCAGCACCGCCTCCGCCTCGTCGTCATGCTGTCTAATCTGAAATCCCAAAACATCGCGGTAGAACATGATCGTCCGGTCCAGGTCTGCGACCGCGATGTATCGCATGGCGGGACTGGCAATTTGCCTTCTAGTCCGGCGCGAGTCGAGTTGAGCCTTCAGGGCGCGCCAGCTGGTGAAGCCATGCTCGCGCGCGATCAACAATTGCGCCGCGGCCAGCTTTGCGTCCGGTTCAGCTTGACGCATCTGCTGGAGCCGCGTCTTCGCCAGCTTTCGCAAATATTCGAGCGAGGAATGCTCGGGGAGCTTGAAGTTTGACATGACACCTTCCTTCCAGATTTTGCCCGCGGTCCGCATCGATCGGGCTGGAAGTCAGGTTCTCTGACGGTTGATTAACTGGAAGGTGGGTTGAACCCTTTACGCGGACCGTCGGCCGCCTTGACGGCCTAGTGAAAAGGATACTAGAACGACCGTTAGATTGCCAGTGCAACTACACAAGCCGGGGCCGTCCGGCCCGCCTCCGCACTCGCCGAGGACTTCGACAGCGCTGCCTGAGCAGCGGCGGTGCTCGGCTCAGAAGGCTGCGACGGCTGGGGCGGCGCCTACGGTACCTTCCGGATCGAGCCCAAGAAGCAGATGACCCGGCATCATGATGATCCAGCCGCTGCCCTACGCCCACCTGAACACCGCCCCGAGTTCCAGAACGTCTCGACGCAGGCGATTGTCGAGTCGTTAGACCGACTGCGGCGGAATGCCCGCCAGCAGTTCATCGAGCGTGATACGAAGATTGTAAGCAGGCAGCTCGAAAGCCTCCACCTCATGCAGTCCAGTGGCTCCGTAGACGTAGAGGGCACGGTTGGCCGGCTCCACCAACCAGACGTTCTCCACTCCCCAATCACGATACTCGCGGCACTTGGCGATGGCCTCACGCATTACATCGGTGCGGGAGATGATCTCAACGGTGACTAGCGGAGGCGACGCTGGCCAATCCCCTTGGGGGAAGCTCAGAAAGGCCGCCGTATCCGCCACCCGGTACTCGCCATCTCGGAGGACGAGATGCAATTCAGTGAATGCAAACAACCCAACTCGGTCTAAAGCTCCAACCAGCTTCTTCTCAATCCATTGATGAAGAAGAGTTGGTACGCTTCGCTCGCGCAGTTCCCCATTCACCAGTTCCGGCCACGCCCGGTCCGGAAACGTCATTTGGCGATACTCTTCGGGTGAGATTTTGGTGACCGCCGCCATAGCTTCAAAATACCAGCTTCAGCAAGGGAAGAACCGCCAGTGAACGGCGCCCAACCGGCAGACTTACAGGACTGCATCCTCTGGCAGGCCCAGCATCAGATCTGCAAGCGCAATCCGGGCGCCGTAGGCGGGCAACTCCAACGCTTCCACGTTCGCCAGCCCTGCGGCCGAGTACACCTGAAGCCGCTTCGAGTCCGGATCCACCAACCAGATATGGGGAACGCCCCAGATCAGGTACTCTTCGCACTTTCTCAACACGGCACGGTGGCGGTCATCAGCGGAGAGGATTTCGATGGTTGCCAATGGAGGAGTCTCGGGAACCGGCGGGGGAAAGTGATCGAACACAGCCACGTCGGGGACTCGATAGTCACCGTCGCCCAGGTGGAGGCGCACGGCCGCCAGAGCGTAGAGCTGCGTAAAGGCCGCCAACACCACCCCGAATCGCATCTGAATCCAGCCGTGAAGAGAAACCGGCATCGCCCTCTCCCGCAACTCCCCACCGACCAACTCGGCATCGGGCCGGTCGTCGAAGGTCATGTGCAAGTATTCTTCGGGCGATATGCGGACTGCCTGTGTCGCCATGATTCTTAAAATACCAGGAACTTGGAGGCACCAACGATTGGACACCCGCTCGGCTGCTAAGGCAAATGGGACTCGATGAACAGTTCACTACCTTGAATCATGGTAACGGATACATTACCATTCTCTAGTGATCGAGCTGCGAGGCTACATCGACGAAAGGGGCAAGAGGCGGTTCGCCGATTGGCTGGATAGCCTCAACGCCACTGCCGCCGCGAAGGTAACCATCGCCCTTGCTCGCATGGAGAACGGCAACCTCGCGAACGTCAAAGGCGTTGGCGCGGGCGTGTTTGAGTATCGAATCGACTTTGGCCCCGGCTACCGTATCTACTTCGGCAAGGACGGGGACCGCCTCATCATCTTGGTTGGTGGCGGAACGAAGAAACGCCAACCACAGGACATCGCAACAGCATTGAACTGCTGGGCCGACTACAAACGCCGCAAGCGCAAGGAGACTGATTGATGCCACTGACCCACGATTTCAAAGAGACCATTCGGGCGCGCGCGCAGCGCGATCAAAAGTTTCGTCAGGCGCTGTTGCAGGAAGCGATTGAGAGCATGCTCAACGGAGAGTTGGCCGCCGGCAAGGCTGTGCTACGCGACTATGTCAACGCCACGGTTGGATTTCAGGCTCTGGAGAAGGACACGAACATTCCGGCCAAGAGTCTGATGCGCATGCTCAGCCCGAAAGGAAGCCCTTCTTTCGCGAACTTCTCCATCATCCTCGCGGCACTTCAAAAGACCGAGGGCGTTCATTTTGAGCTTTCTCTGAAGCGGTAGAGAACCGCCCCGGGAATCCCGGAGACTGGTTTCCACAAGCCCCGGGGGCATCGGCATCGCGAAACACAGAGCCGCTGGCCTTCGATGGCTTCAAACGCTTCAGCCCGTCCGCCGCGCTCGGTCGATGCGGAACCGCTGCGCGGAACCGCATACTCCGCCGGTCGGAAGCTTGAATAGGATGAAGGTTGCCCAATCGCGTCTCTTTGGGCACAAAATGTTGTAACATCAACCCAATGTGTAACCTCATTGCGCTCATGAGGCGGTGTCAAGACGACACCCTCACTGTCCTCGGGGCGGGCGCCGCGGGTCGGCTCGCGAACTGGGAGAAACACAGCGGATCTCAGGAAGAATTGGTGAAGTTCATCCAAAACAGAATTCACGGCGACACTTGGGAGAACGGAGCTAAGCTTGAGCGCGATGGAAGACTGAGTCTGGAAAGAATTGTCATTGAGTGTGGGCACGAAGTGTTCGATGAACGTGATATTAAACAAGCTCAAGATACTCTAAGGTTGGCTCCCCATGTTGGTGTCTTTACGAAGCTTCAGCGCTAGCCTCGCCTATTACGCATTGGCTCGTCAGAACAGGTGGCGTGAGCGGAGCTCTGCACCGGAGCCGTTGATGAGCCCCCTTCAACGCAAAAAGGGGCGAGCCGAAGCCCGCCCCTTTTAGTACTCCACTCAGACCCGAAAGCTAGACCGTACGGCCCGCCTCCGCGCCCGCTGAGGACTTCGCCAGGGCTGCCTGAGCAGCGGCTAGGCGGGCGATCGGCACACGGTACGGGGAGCAGCTGACGTAGTCCATGCCGGCGTCGTAGCAGAACTTCACGCTCGACGGGTCGCCGCCATGTTCGCCGCAGATGCCGACTTCGAGTTCCGGACGCGTCTCGCGGCCGCGGGCGATGGCCCACTTCACGAGCTCGCCCACGCCTTCCTGGTCCAGTTCCGCGAACGGATCGGCCGGGAAGACCTTGATGTCCTGGTAGTGGCCCGAGAACTTCGTATAGTCGTCGCGGGACAGGCCCATTGTGGTCTGCGTCAGGTCGTTGGTGCCGAAGCTAAAGAACTCGGCCTGCTCGGCGATCTTCGCCGCGGTGATGGCCGCGCGCGGGATCTCGATCATGGTGCCGATCATGTACTTCAGCGTGATGCCGGCCTTGGCCAGCACTTCCTTGGCCACGCCTTCCACGATGTTCTTCTGGTGCTCCAGCTCTTTCCAGCTGCCCACCAGCGGAATCATCACTTCCGGAATCACGTTGACGCCCTTCTTGGCCACCTGAACGGCAGCTTCGAATACGGCGCGCGCCTGCATCTCCGTGATCTCAGGGTAAGTGATCCCCAGACGGCAGCCGCGGTGGCCCAGCATCGGGTTGAACTCATGCAGCTCTTCCACGCGGTGCAGCAGAACCGGGAGTTCCTTCTTCAGCTGGCCGACCGGGAAGCCGTACTTCTCCGACATCGCCTTCTTTTCTTTGGTGTCGGCGTGCGGCAGCTTGGCCAGGTCCACCATCAGGTCCTCGCGCTTGGGCAGGAACTCGTGGAGCGGCGGGTCGAGCGTACGGATGACCACCGGGAAGCCGTTCATGGCGGTGAACAGACCGGCGAAATCCTTGCGCTGCATTGGCAGCAGCTTGGCCAGCGCCTGGCGGCGGGTCTTTTCGTCGCGAGCCAGAATCATCGCCTGCACCAGCGGCAAACGATCTTCAGCGAAGAACATGTGCTCCGTGCGGCACAGGCCAATGCCTTCGGCACCGAACTTGCGGGCCACCTTGGCATCGCGCGGGATGTCGGCATTGGCGCGGACGCCAAAGCTGCCGCGATACTCGTCCGCCCAGCCCATGAACGTGGCCAGCACGCCGGAGCTCGGGTCCGGATCGTTGGTCTGGGCTTGGCCTACGTAGACGTGGCCGGTGGTGCCATCGATCGACAGCCAGTCGCCTTCCTTGAAGGTCACCGTCTTGTCGCCCGACTTCACCGTCGCCCTGCCGGCGCGCTCGTCAATCGACATCGCGCTGGCGCCCACGATGCAGGGGCGGCCCATGCCACGGGCCACAACGGCCGCGTGCGAGCTCTTGCCGCCGATCGCAGTGAGAATGCCCTTCGAGACGTCCATGCCATGGATGTCGTCCGGCGTGGTCTCTTTGCGGACCAGGATCACCGGAGCGCCCTTGCACAGCTCGACAGCGCTCTCGGCCGAGAACGCCACCTTGCCGACGGCCGCACCGGGCGAGGCCGCGATGCCGGTCAGCAGCTTGGGCAGAGTCTTCAACGAGGCCGCGTCAAACACCGGGTGCAGCAGTTGATCCAGCTGCGACGGCGCGACGCGCATCACGGCCTGGTCCTTGGTGATCAGGCCTTCCTTCACCATCTCCACGGCCACGCGAACGGCCGCCGGGCCGGTGCGCTTGCCGTTGCGGGTCTGGAGCATGTAGAGCTTGTTCTTCTCGACAGTGAACTCGAAGTCCTGCATGTCCTGGTAGTGGCGCTCCAGGTTGGAGGTGATCTCCACCAGTTGCTTGTACACTTCCGGCATTTCATCGTGCAGTTCCGAGATCGGCCGCGGCGTACGGATACCCGCCACGACGTCTTCGCCCTGCGCGTTGATCAGGAATTCGCCGTAGAACACCTTCTCGCCTGAACCGGGGTCACGCGTGAAGCCGACGCCGGTGCCGCAATCGTCACCCATGTTGCCGAACACCATCGCCTGAACGTTGGCCGCGGTGCCGATCGAATCCGGGATGCGCTCCATCTTGCGGTAGTAGGAGGCCTTGGGGTTCCACCAGGACCGGAACACGGCGTCGCGCGACATCTTCAGTTGCGCGCGCGGGTCCTGCGGGAAATCCTTCTTGGTTTCCTTCTTCACCAGCTTCTTGTACTCGACGATGATCGCTTGCAGATCTTCGGCGGTCAGGTCAGTGTCCAGCTTCACCTTGGCCTTCTTCTTCTGTTCGTCGAAGATGTGGTCAAAGTGTTCCATGTCGATGTCGAGCGCGACTTCGCCGAACATCTGGATGAAGCGGCGGTAGCAGTCATACGCAAAGCGGGCGTTGCCGCCGGAGCGCTTGATCAAGCCCTTCACCGACTTGTCGTTCATGCCCAGGTTGAGAATCGTGTTCATCATGCCCGGCATAGAGAACTTGGCGCCGGAGCGGACCGAGACCAGCAGCGGGTCATCCGCATCGCCCAGTTTCTGTCCCATCTGCGCTTCCAGCTTGGCGATGGCTTCATCCATCTGCTGGTCGATGTCGGCGGGAACCTTGTTGCCGTTCTGGAAGTAGATGTTGCAGACTTCGGTGGAAATGGTGAAGCCCGGGGGCACCGGCACGCCGGCCTTGGACATCTCGGCCAGGCCAACGCCTTTGCCGCCGAGGGTATCCTTCATCGTCGCGTCGCCGTCGGCCGTGCCGCCGCCGAACGAGTAAACATACTTCTTGCTCATCTTGGGTGCTTTGTCTCCTGATGGAACTGCTGGTTGGTAACGATTTCGGAACTTTCAGCCGGGCGGCGCTACGGGCCGGAGAAGCTGAACTATCATGTTAGCCGATTTGGGCCGCACGCCGCGTGTAGGGGCGTTCGGGAGCGCTGGAATTGGGTCTGCGCCTCACTCCGAGCCGCGACCAGCAGGAGCGGGCCGCCCCAAGTAACCCCTACCGCCCCGCATCACCAGCAAAGTTCGCCGCGCCCCGTATCGCCGGGTGAAGCCGGATTCCAGAGGGTTGGTGCGTGGTTGGAAGAGCCCGCTCCTGCTGGTCGCGGCTCAGAGTGAGGCCAAACCGGAGACATGGGTGACAGATTCAACCGGAGACATCGATAACAAACGAGGAACAAGGAACGATGCCGTGGATGAAAAAACCGGCGGCAGCCTACTACTAGGCCGCGACTTCGAACCCTTCGGCGACTGTCGTCGGCGACGGAATCGCATAGCCGAACTCTCGCATGCACTCCAGATGCCCCTCAATGGCTTCTTGCATCAATTGCCGCGTTTCGTCCAGCGTGGCCCCAGCCGCCACGCAGCCCGGCAGGTCCGGGACATGGGCGCTGTAGCCGGTGGCTGTCGGTTCGTAGAGGATGGCGTACTTCATCGTTTGAGACCTGCTTGCTTCAGTATAGACGCGAGCGTTTTGGGATCAAGCTCCGCCGACGGGTGGCCCGCCACGGTCACGATTCCCGGTTTCTTTGAATGGAAATAGTGGCGATGGCTGCCTCGCGTTCGCGCCAATCGCCACCCATCGGCCTCGACCAACTTGATCGCGTCCCGGACCTTCATCGCCCTCTACTCTACCTGCCCCGCGCCCGCTTGAGCCCCAACGCCCAGAGCACTCAGGCTTAGTGTCCAACAAAGACTCATGGCAATCAGTGAATCCGCCACACCCAACAGCAGGTTCAGTCACTACGGAGCATGGCAGAAAAAAACTTCCAAGAAGGCTCCGTCTTCCTCCTGAGTAAAGGAAAGGATAAAAACTAAAGTGATCCCCCACAAAGCCGGAAGCCAAGGATGCCGTTCCGGTCGATCGGCCCGCCCCTGTTACGGTAGGAGGCCCGGAGGAGCTGAGTATAGAGGCACCAGGAACCACCGCGCGCGACTCTGCTTTCGCCTGAAGCTGGCCCGGTGGGGTTCATCGTGACTCGCGGATCGTACTTACCAAACCAGTCCGAGCACCACTCATACACATTCCCCGCCAGGTCGCTGAGCCCTTCCGCGCTCTCTCCCATCGGATACAGCCCCACCGGCGTCGGATGCTCCGGGCCACCAGAGTAGTTCGCCAACCTCGCGTCCGGCGTCGCCTCGCCCCATGGATATCGCCTGCCGTTCGTACCCCGCGCCGCCCGCTCCCATTCCGCCTCACTCGGCAACCGGCACCCTTTCCACGCGCAGTACGCTATCGCCTCATACCAGCTCACTTCCACCACCGGACGGTTCGGGTGCTGCTGTTGCTCCTCCCAACTCCCGGGCTCGGCAAACTGGGGTGCCGCCGCGCCCGCCTCCCAGCCCCCCGCTGCCCAATACTCCCGCTTCTGGTACCCTTCCGCCTCCATAAACTTCCCGTACTCCCACACCGTCACCGGATACTTCGCCATCCGGTACCCACTCAACTCCACCTCCCGCACCGGACCCTCACCCCCATACTCCTCCGGGTCGTAGTTCCGCCATTTCTTGTCTGTCTTCTGCGCCCCCATCCAGAACTTCCCGGCTGGGATCTCGATCCAGTGCTCCCCCTCCAAGCGCGGGTCCCCCGCTTGCCCCAACGCCTCCGCCGCTTCCAGACGGTCCGCGAACGGGACGGACTGCCCAGCCAGGCTGAAGATGCCGGAGTCGCCCAGAACCGAGTCCAGATGCTGCTGGTAACGGGCATCGGCAAGCGTGTACTTCGCAGCCTTCAGATCGCGGAGCATCGCCCCCATCAGGCCGACGCATTGGGCGCGTGCGGCCAAGGTAGGGGAAGGTGCCAGCCGGTTCAGAATCTCTTCAAAGAGGCGGTCCAGATTCTCCTGCCGCAAGCCGTGGAGGACGCCACCCAGCAGCAGAACGGTTTCGCGCCAACCAGGCTGGTGGAGCTTGCCCACATTGCCCATGGAGCCGAACAATAGGAGGTTCCGTTCCGCGGGTTCCAGCACCGCCACGACCGTGGCCGCCAAATACTCCTGGAACGTCTGGTGCCAGAAGCGGAGCCGTGCACCGCGCCGGATGAGGACGCCGCTGACGATCTCTTCCCGTTCGAGAAATTCGACTGCGGCCGTGTACCGCTGATCCTCCGGCAGGGCGCGGAAACGGGGCGCCAGCAGCCGCGCGGCTTCATCGGGTTCCAGTTCAGCGCGCTTTTCACCGGTGGCGGTGTGCATGGCGAAGGCCAGGGCGCGCATGCAGTCGAGAAACTGGGTTTCCGTCAGTGGGTCACCCGTTTGGCGCTGTTCATCGTATTTCAGCTTCTTGGCGCGTTGGCCCGCCAGCCAGCGCAGGATGGCCTCATAGAGCTTGGCGCGTTGGTCCTGCAGGCGCGCCTCATTGGCCTGCACCACGGCCAGCGCCGTCAGCATCACCGGATTGACGGCCATCTGGCGGATCTCGATGCGGGATTGGACCGCTTCCGTCAGCGCCTCCCGGTCCCGGCGGGCGGCTTCGGGATCGGCCGCGTGATAGAGGCCGCACCACTTGTCGAGGAACACCGCAATGGCTTCCGGACTGAGGGGCGCAATTTCCGCCTTGGCAAAGCCATCAATGGCCACTTCCCCGCCGTAAGCGGCCGGACGGCTGGTGACCGCTACACGGCAGTGCGGGAACCGTTCCTGGGAGGCCTGACGCATCATCTCGACCATATAGGTGCGAGCCTCCCTGCCCGGGGCTTCATCGAGACCATCTACCAGCAGCAACGCTCCGTTTTTCTGTTCAAAGCGGGTCTCAAAAAAGTGCCGGTCCAGTTGCCAGCCGCGCTCACGGGAGGTCTCTTCCAGAAAGCACAGCAGCCATTCCGGCGAATCCGGCTTGACCGGGTAACGCGTCCCGGCGCCGCGCCGCTTCGCGACAAAGTCCCATAGTTCGCCCACGCCAATCAGCACGGGCAGTGGTGGCGGATCCGGCAGGCTCATCTCGCGGGCCGCCTCCGGGTTGTCGCCCAGCAAGGTTTCCGCGGCGGCAAAGGCGATACGGCGCAGGAAAGTAGTTTTGCCCGCGCCCGGCTCACCGACAATGACGATGCGGTGTTGGGTGAGCGCCTTCTCGAGCGGCGTCTCCACGCGGGCCGCCAGCCCGGCGACTTCTTCCTTGATTTTCCGCTGCTGGCGTGATCGAGACGCACCCGGCTTCGCGCTCTCCGGCTCCATCCAGACGGTGGTGAGGGGAGTATAGAGATGATCGATGCGGAAGCTGGGTAGCTCCTTCTGGCCGGTCTGGAACCCGATGGCCTTGATGTCCTGGCATTGGGTACGGAGGGCGCTCAAGTAACGGGTGGGGTCCTGCGTGGCGGGTGGTTTGGGCGATGAGGGGGCGGTGGGATGCCAGTGGTGGAGCTTCCAATCGGCCAGCGCTGGTCCCACCATCTCGTAGACGCTGGCCGGGTCGGTGAACTTACCGCGGAAAAACTGGTTCAGTTCGGCCTTAAAATCAGTCAGGAGCCGCTCGTTGCGTTCCACCTGCTCCCGGATACCGGGTTTGGCGCGTTCCTTGTCCAGGCGGGTGCCTTCCGTGACGCCCGGCCAGTCGTAGCTCTCATCCACCAGGAAGCCCAGCACCTTCTTGCCGGCACCCCATGCGCGCTGGCATTCAAGCCAAGTGATACTGCGCAGGTCTGGATTGCGGCCATCCTCGGGCACCCAGCCGTACCGGTATGCCACCAGCACGACCACCACATCGGCCTGATCCACCAACGCATAACAGCCGTCAAGCGAACGCTCGCCCGTCGACTCACGCTCCATCATCCGCAGTCCGAACTTGTGGTCTCGCGCGGCCCTCCCCGCCTCAGCGCGGTGCAGCTTGAGGTCCACTTCGGTGGAGGAGATGAAAACCACGGGATCCGGCATGGGAGCTTTGATTGTACAAAGCGGGCCGAGTAAGTGGGATCAGCCGAGCCCTGAAGTGCCTAAGCCCAGCCGAGTTCCTTCAGCGCCAGGCCCGAGTGCCAGATCTTGGTCATGTGGACGATCTTGTCGCCGTCGAACTGCATCGAGTAGACATAGTCCGTGCTAGTTGATTTGCCGGTGGGCGGCACGGGGCCGCCTTCGCCCGTATGCGTGGCATGGAACACCGCATAGGCAGTCACGTTCTGCCGAGCCTCGTCCGTGGCGAAGGACTTCAGGTCGTACCGGGCATCGGGCAGCACGGGCGTGAGGCCTTTCATCCACTCGGTGTAAGCGGCCAGAGTCTTGACTTCGAGCAACGGCTCGGCCTGGGCGGAGAAGGTGGCGTCGGGGGTGCAGTAGGCGCTGCACGCCTCCCAACCTTGACCGGTTTCACAGGCGACAAAGAAGGCTTCGGCAATGCTAGTGATGGATGACATGAGATCCTCGTGAAGTTTGGGACATCGGGCCGATTCAGGCCTTCAGTGACCGTAGCACGGCCGCCCAGTGCGCCTAATGCTAGGCTTTCGCCGGACGCGAGATGGGCTGGCCCTTGTCACCGAACACCATCGCCAAAATGCGGGCCGGCTTGGTGGTGCTGCCGTTGCCGGAGGTGCTATGTTTGGCGCCCGGCGGCTCATAAAACATCTGTCCGGCGGTGAGCACTTGGGCGGGCTGATCATCAATGGCGAAACGGTAACTGCCTTCGAGTACGTAGCCCACAACGAAGCCGGGATTGGGGTGGAAGTGTGCGGGCGACTGGGCGCCGGGCGGCACCGTGATCTCCACCATCTCGAACCGCCAGTTGTCCGTCGAGAGCTTGGGCAGATCACGCTTGCCCACGGCCCGGACGGCGGGTGCCGGAGTGTTTTGAGCCGCAGCCGCGGCCGCCGAAAGGAGGAGCATAGCCTCGCGCCGGTTGGTCATGGAATGAGTATAGTGCGGAACTGGCCCGCTGGTAGGATAGGGAAAGGAGGGCGCATGAGCATTGACGAACGGCTGGACCGGTTGACTGAGCGGCACGAGGCACTGCTCTCCGAACTGCGGGCCCGCCTGATATCGCTTCCGGGGCGCGAGACGGCGGCCGATCAAAACCTCCGAACGATCACCCAGGTGCGTGACTTTATCCGGCTGATTGCGGAACGGCCACGGCCCGCCTGCGATTGATCGAGCTCTCCGTCAGAAGTCGCCGCACCGCCAGGCAACCTTAGTTCGCCGTCACGATCTCTGAGAAGTCCGCCACCGACGAAAACTCACTCAGAATCGAGTGCAGCAGCGTCAGGCGATTTTGTCGTACCGCTGCGTTGTCGACGTTCACCATCACGCCATTGAAGAACGCGTCCACCACCGGCCGCAATGAGGCGATGGCCGTGAGTTGAGCACCGTAGTCGCCACTCAAGGCCACCTTGACGGCCACAAACGCGGCATGGAGATCGGCCTCCGGGCCGGCTTCCAGCAGCGCCGGGTCAATCGCTTGAGAAGGCGCAAACTCGGCCTTCGAGAGAATGTTCTTGATCCGCTTGAAGGCCGCTGCCACCGGCTCAAAATCGGCCGTCTGGCGCACAGCCTGAATAGCGGCCAGACGAAGCGCCACATCCTTCAAGTCATCCGCACCCGCCGCGAGAACAGCGTTTACGGCGTCGTAAGCAAAGCCCTTCACGTCGCGGAAGTAGTAGCGCACGCGGTCCAGCAAGAACTCGCGCAGCTTTTCATCATCGGCCAATTGGGAGAGGCCGAACGACAGCTCGCCTTCAGCCAGGATGCGGATCACGCCCTGGGCGGCGCGGCGCAAGGCGAACGGGTCCTTGGAGCCGGACGGGATCTGTCCAATGCGGAACATCTCGCGCAGCGTGTCGATCTTGTCGGCCAAGGCCACCATCTGCCCGGCACGCGAAGCCGGGATAGCATCATCCATTGACAGAGGCCGGTACTGCTCATAGATGGCTTGCGACACTTCGGGCGATTCACCTTGCACCGCGGCGTAACGGCCGCCCACCATGCCTTGGAGTTCAGTGAACTCCTTCACCATCTCCGTGGTCAGATCGGACTTGGCGAGCAAGGCGGCGCGCTGGGAGGCGGCATCATCACATAGCGCAACGATGCGGAGCGTCTTCTCGTAGTAGTTGCCGATCTCCTTGTGGAACGTGACAGCCTTCAGGTCCTCGACCCGATCCGCCAAGGTCCGCTTCTGATCCACTTCATAGAAGAACCGGGCATCGTTGAAGCGGGCGCGCAGCACGCGTTCGTTGCCATGGCGGATCAACCCGTCCGGATCATCCTTGCGATTCATGACGGCAATGAATTCGGGCTTCAGCTTGCCATCTTCGCCATGCACGGCGAAGTATTTTTGGTGATACCGCATCACGGTAACCAGTACTTCTTCCGGCAGGTCGAGATACGCCGGGTCAAAGGTGCCGCGGAACGCGGCGGGCCACTCATTCAGGTAGACGTGCAGGTCCACCAGCGAGTTGTCCTGCCCCACTTCCTCCACCAGCTTCGCGCGACGCTTGGCCGCCCGCAGGATGACGCCGTTGGCTTCCAGCACCGCCTCATAGTTCTCAATCGTCACCGGCACCGCCTGCGGCTTGCGGTCCGCCGTACGGGCGCCCAGTTGGCGATGGCCAAAGGTCTGGCTGCCGGTCGAAACGCCGTTGATCGCAAAAGGCACCACCGCGTCGCCGAGCAAACACATCAGCCAGCGGATGGGCCGGATAAAGCGAGCACCGCCTTTGCCGGGCCACAGCATCGTTTTGGGCCACGGAATGCCCATAATGATCGCGGGCAGCTTTTCAGACAAGATCTCCGTTGCGGCGCGGCCGGGCGTCACCTTGGTGAACTGGTAGTAGCCGCTTTCCTGACCCAAGTCCGCCGCCGTCACGCCTTGCTTGCGGGCAAAACCTTCTACGGCCGGCGCGGGCGCGGCTAGCGGCGGGCCTTTCACGATCTGCGTCTGGTCCTGCTCACGTTCACCAAGACCGCTGGCAATGATCGCCAGTCGTCGCGTGGTCGCTTCGGCCAGCGTCACCTCGCCGCCCAGCGGCTTCAGCAACTCCGCCACCTGACCGCGCAAATGGTCCATGGCCGGAACCAGCATCCAGTCCGGCACTTCCTCCACACCAACTTCGAGCAGCAGCTGATGGGTCGCCATTACGCCACCACCTCCTGCTGTTGCACCACCCAGGCTTGCGCGACACCCACCGCCAGCCTCCGTACCCGTTGGATCACGCCCACGCGCTCCGTCACACTGATCGCGCCGCGAGCATCCAGCAGGTTAAAGCAGTTCGAGCACTTCAACACCTGCTCATGCGCCGCCAGCAGCGGATAGCGCCGCGATGGCATTTCGAGCGCCTTAAAGCCCTCGATCAACCGCTGCGCTTCGGCCTCGTGCAGCCGGAAGGACTCCCAGAGTGTGGCCACGTCGGCCATCTCAAAGTTGTAGACCGACAGTTGCAGTTCGTCGTTGTAGCGCACGTCGCGATACTGGAAGCCCGGTGCCCAGTCGATGTCGTAGACGCTGTCCTTGTTCTGGATGAACGCCGTCAGCCGCTCCAGGCCGTAGGTGAGCTCCGCCGGAATCAGGTCCAGATCGACGCCGCCGCACTGCTGGAAGTAGGTGAACTGCGTAATCTCCAGGCCATCCAGCATCACCTGCCAGCCCACGCCCCAAGCGCCCAGCGTCGGGGATTCCCAGTTGTCTTCCTCAAACTTGATGTCGTGCTTGTCGAGATCAATCCCGATGGCTTCCAGCGACCCCAAATAGAGATCCAGCACGTCAGCCGGCGACGGCTTCAGGATCACCTGCAACTGCTGGTGCTTATAGAGCCGGTTCGGGTTGTCGCCGTAGCGGCCATCGGCGGGCCGGCGGCTGGGTTGCACGTAAGCCACGCGGTAAGGCTTGGCACCCAACACGCGCAGAAACGTTTCCGGACACATGGTGCCCGCGCCCACTTCGGCATCAAAGGGCTCCTGGATGATGCAGCCGCGATCGGCCCAGTAGCGTTTCAACGTGAGGACTACGTCCTGGTAGTACAAATGGTCGGGTGTTGGCATGCGAAGCGTTTAGCTTTTAGGATAGCGGGTATTGGAGTTTGGGCACTTGAGAGCCCTGGCTGGGGAGCGCTGGAAATCGCGATCGTGCGTGCAGCAAGTGGCCCTCAGCAACAATCAACGATGCAGAGGTCCCTCAAGCTCTTCCAGAAAGCGGCTGGTACTCGTGAAGTCAAGACCTAAACGAAGGCCAATATCCCGCACCTTGAACGGCTTTCGCGCCTTTGTTGGCGGCTCCACCAACGATGCCCGCAAATGCAGGTTCACCGTCTCTTTGAAGGACCGGCCACTCACCGCCATCTCTTCCTTCAACTTCGCCGCGACATCATCGTCCAGCGTGATCGTGGTCCGCATTCCCTTATTATAGGGCGGCAAACTGGGCCGAGCAGCCACTACTTCCTTGGCTCAGCTATGCCCAACTGCTTCTCAATCGCGGCACACAGGGTGTTCCGAATCTCCACATGGCGCGGCACTGGAGCCTGTTGGGACGTCCGGGGATTGATGAAAATGTCGTGCTTGTGGCCGTGCCGCAGGATAATGCACCCGGCGCGAGCTAAGCGGCGGATCAATTCGTGCCGTTTCAAGCTTCGACGAGAATTTCCTTCCGGTGCGATTGCAAAGGAATCTCAACTCCTCGCGTGTCCTGCATCAGCCGGTAGACTTCGCGGATATTGTCTTCCAGCTCTTCAAGCGACTCAGCTTGGCTGAAGACCCCGTCCACTTCCACCAGTCGGCCCACGAACCAACCTTCGTCCATCCAATATTCCAGTGTGAACTTCGCGGGCATGACTCAATTATAAGCTCTCGAGTATCGCCGCACTCTGCACCCGCCGCTCCGTGTGACTTTCGATATCGCGCAACAGCCAGCGCCGCAAATCCCGAGCGGTGGCTTTGGTCCAGGCCCGCGGCGCGAGATCCGCAATTGGCGTCACCAACATCTCGCGCGCCAGCTCAATTGAGTCCTCACACACCAGCGGCTCCCCCAACAACCCCGCGAGGCGCACCGACCACAAGCTGGCGTAGAGCACAGCACACCACGGCGACCCATCACCGCGCAGATAATTCAGCACGGCCAACAGCAGCCGGAAGTGCCGCTCGTTCACTTCCTGCGCCGGCAGCAGCAGGTCACTGATCTCCGAAATGAAGTCGAGCGCGATGCCCTTCTCATAATCAGCCGCCATCGAGAATTGCGACTGGATCAGTTCGCAGGACGTGATGTTCAGCAGGTCCCGATTCTCGCGCGCCACATAGTAAAGGCGCGTCTGCGACATGCGCTCCAGGCCGGCGCCGAAGCGGGACTTGGGCTTGCGCACGCCCCGGGCGTAGCCGCGCAGCTTGCCGGATTCGCGCGTCAGGAAGCTGACAATCAGGTCCGACTCCTTCACCGGGAAGGTACGCAGAATCAGACTGTCGCTCGATACGGCGGGCACTGGTAGCTAGCTTAGCGAAGCCTCGTGGCCCAGCCCGCCACCTTTCAAGGCCGCCGCCATCGCCGCCAGCGATTCCCGCGCGAACCGCCGCTGAAGGTAGCGAGCCACCGGATAGCCCAGCCGCATCATCCAGTGCAATGGGCGCGAGTACGCCAGCAGGTCATAGTGGACGCTGTTGTCGCCACGGTTCCACGCAATCAGGAATCGCTCCTCCCCCCGCGCGGCATGGTCCGCCAGCGTGCCGTAGGCGAACCCATATCGCTGAATGGGACCGTCTTCATCGATCAAGTAGACGATGCGGCAAAAATTCAACGAGTAGAAGCCCAAATGAGCCGCGCAGACCGCCACCGTCTGGCCCACCTGCGGCACAGCGTCCGGATGTAGCAGACGGACAAAACCGAGATCGAACATACTCCAGCGGCTCAGCTGGCGGCAGGCCTCCGCAAACACCTCCGGCCCTTCACCCAGCAAGACCCGGTTGTGATCACGCCGGTACCCCGCCGGAGCTGGTCCCTTGGTGCACCCCCGCAGCGGATACGAGAAGTCAGCCGATTCCTGCCGGGCCAGCAACTCCGGAATCTGTTCAGTTGACGGGGCGGAAATGCGGAACATAGCGATACCTTCTAGCAGGCTGCGGAAAAACGGGCTTGGCCGAAGCGACTACTCCTTGCGATCAGCTTTTCCGGCAATTTAGCAGCTCGGGAAGGAGCGTGCGTGTAGTGTTTCGGGGCTAAGCGGCCC
>JAPKYZ010000043.1 GCA_026394055.1 Acidobacteriota bacterium | reverse complement strand
TCCTTGATGATGTCTTCCTGCTGCACCTTCCGCTTAAAGCGGCGGAGCGCGGATTCTAGAGTTTCGCCATCTTGGATAACTACTTCAGCCATTGTTTTCAGTCACCTCCTTACTACGAGATACGCTCGGTGCCTTCTATTGTAGCGTGATTGTTGCGCCGGTGTCGCGGTAGTGGATCTCGATCCGGGTCCGGTCATCGTCGGCGACATCGGACTCAGTGTAGCCATCCGAGACCACCACAAGACGGTCGCCGGGAAGCAAGGCGGTAGAGATTTCCCGTCCGGTCCAGTCCTTAAACAGGCCAATTGGCCGTTCGGTGGCATCCAGACTATGCTCTTCTCCGCTGGCCCGAACCAGCTGCGCGGCGGGATGTCCGCAATTGATGTAGCGGAGGGTACCGCCCTCGTACACCGCATAGAACAGCGTGCAGTAATGCTCCGGGGCCGTGGAGGCATGAAAGTGCGCATTGATGCGGCGCAACAGCTCTGCGGGGCGCCGGCGGACGTCGGCCTCTTGGGCGTGAAAGAGAGCCTGGAGATTAGCCATCAGCAGCGCTGCCGCCATTCCCTTGCCGGAAACGTCGGCCAGCACGAAGGCGAAGCTACCATCGGGCAGTTCGAACAAGTCGTGATAATCGCCGCCAACTTCCTGGGCCGGTTCGAAGGTGGCGCAATACTCCAGATCCCCCAGCACCCGCCGTTCGGGCGCGAGCAGCCGCTGTTGCACGCGGCGGGCGGTGTCCATCTCCCACCTTTCCGCGCGAGCTTCCTGAATGCAGCGCTCCAGTGAAACCAGCAGCCGGGCGTTGTCCCAGGGCTTCTGCACGAAATCGGCCGCGCCCCGCCGCATCGCCTCGACGGCTAACTCAACCTCACCCCACGCCGTCATCACCACCACCGGCGGTGCTTCCGGCAGATTGCGCAGGGCCTCGAGCAACGCCAGACCCTCGGCGCCGGACGTGGTGTCGCGCGTGAAATTCATGTCGGTCAGTACCAAGGCGGGACGGGCTTGCTTCACGGCGGCCAGGGCCTGATCCGGGCTCGTCACCAGCTCCGTCCGGAAACCGGCTCCCTTTAAGAGAAAGCCCAGGGCGTCCAACACGTCCGTCTGGTCATCGCATACAAGAATTGATCGCATTCGCTTCCACTCCATGGTTGCAAGCCGTGGCCCATCTGGACAACACGGAAACAAAGGATCAAGGCCGCCGGCATCCGCCGATCCAGGAACCAACCGTCCGTTTCCGGACAGTGAGCATTGGCGGCGCCCGCGGCCCTCTCGTTGAGTTGATGCGCTACTTCAGCGACAGAATCCGGATATTGCGGAAATCGAGATTGGTGGTCGGGTCATGCGCCTGCAAGGCGATCGGGCCCGCGTTCAGCAGCGCTTCCTTCTGCCGTGGCCCCCGAGCGCCTTCCGGATTCTTGTCCTCCAGATCGGCGACCGGATAGCCGTTTACCCAGGTTGAGATTTGCCGGCCTTGGACCAGGACGGTCTGCGTGTAGAACTCATTGTCGCGGCCCACCACTAGACGCGCCGGTTGCAGGAAGTAGATGCCGCCGGTGCCGGTGTCGACGGCCTGCTTGGGGTTGTTATCTTTGAACTCGTTGCGCACCTGGATCTCGTAGCCGGTCCAGTAGCCCTTGGGTGTGCCGTGCAGGAAGATGCCGGAATTGGGGTGCCGCACCGGATCTTTGGAGTTGGCGCGGATGTCCAGCTGCAGAATGAAGTTCTGGTAGACGCCGGTGGTCTCTAACTGGCCGGGCCCTTTCTCGACGTGCAGCAGCTTGTCTTTGGCCACCCACACCGGAGGCTCCTTCACGGGCCCCTGCTTCCCTTCCGGTCGGTCGACTCGCTGCCAGCCGTCCAGCGTCTTGCCGTTGAAGATCGGCTGCAAGCCGAGCGGGCGCACGGCAACGGTCCGGAACGCAATCGCTTTGCCGGGGTTGTACTGAAGGCCGATGTGGCCGAAGGCGCTACGCTTGCCGGTGGCCGAAATCACTTTCTTGCCATCCAGCTTCACTTCGATCTGGCCGCCGCGGACGACCACGTCGTAGCGGTGCCAGGTGTCGCCCCGCATGACGATCTTCTTGGCCTTGGCCTCTTCCGTGTTCAGCCACTTGCGTTCGGGCTTTACTTCCTTACCCGACAAGATGTTCAGCTCATAGCCGGTGACGTGCGGCAGCCCCGTGCGGGCCGAATGCAGGAAGACGCCGGAATTGCCTTCCACGGGACTCTTGAACTCGACGCGCAGTTCGTAATCGCCAAACGCGGCATTGGAGCGGAGCCAGCCATACTCACCGGCATCAGCCACCAGCGTGCCGTTCTCGACGCGCCATTTTGCGCCACCTTCGGCCGTCCAGCCCCAGCTAGATTCGCCATCAAACAGGAGCAGCCAGCCGTCGGCAATCTCCTTGGGCGTCAAAGCAGACGGGGCCGCCTGTAAGGCAGCCCCGAGCAAGATTCCAACGATCAGTTTCATCGGCGCTATCGTATCGCGCCCGGCCAGCCCGATGCTAGCTGCGCCGCCGCAACAGCGCCAGACCCACCAGCGCGCCCCCGATCACGGCCAGCGTTCCCGGCTCCGGCGTGGGCGACGCAATCTCAGACTGCTTGGTGAGCGACACCGTATCGAGGAAGCCGCCCAACTGGTTGGCTGTGCCGCCAGCCGAGAAAGTGATGCGCTGTGTGCCCTTGGTGAGCACCGTGAACTGGGTGGAGAACAGCGCCCAGTTGTTCTGCTGGCTGGTCTTGCTCTCGACGGTGAGTACGTTGATGTTGTTCAGCAGCAGGTTGATGACGTTGTCATTCAAGCTATTGGTGCGCGGACGGTAGTAAAAGGACAGCTCGTAGTTGCCCGTGCCGAGAAACACATCCTGGTACATGGCGGCGTTGGTGCTGCCGGAGAGTTTGCTGTTGGGGTGGCTGTCCAGCTCAATGTAGTGCGAACCGGACTGGGCGTTCACCACGACGCCCGACGCCTGCACTTCAATGCCGCGGCCCGAAAGCGTCGTCCAGCCCGGCAGGGTCTCATAGACGTCCCAGCGCCCCGGCGTCAGGCTGCTCAGTTGGCGGTTGTTCACCAGTCCCATCCGGCTGTCAACGGTTTCGAAATCGCCGTTGGTGATCAGGTTGGCGAAGGCAGTATGGGAGGCGCCGAGGATGGCGAACAACAGGATCGTTTTCTTCATGAACTGATCGTCGCCTGGGGAGACGATCCGGAACGATCCCACAACGGTACTAGAACACCAACAACCAGTACTAGATCATCTGGGCGACGGGCGGGCGGCGCCGTCACGGAAGGTAGGGTTGATCACTCCTCGCCATCCCGTTTCAAAGGGGTTTCGCTGATCACCTGGATCTCCCCCGGACCATGGGGCCGCCACCGCTGGCGGAAGCGTTGGCTCACGGCTCCGGTGAAGTAGATCGTTAGCGGCACGCCACATGCCGCAGCCACATGCTGTCCCGCGGAGTCGTACCCAAAGTAGGCGCGTGACCGCGAGATGGCTCCCGCAAAGTCCGCAAACGATCCCGTAAACCGCGTCACCGGCAGCCCGTCTGCCGCCCGATCCACCCGCTCCATCTCTTCGTCGGAGGCGCCACGGTCGATCAGCACGGAGCCGCGCGCGGCCGCCGCAGTCACCAGTTGCCGCTCAAAGGCCGCATCCAGGCGCTTGGCCGCATTGCCGCCCACACCCAGGCTGATCGCAGTGTCCGCGCCCGGGACGGTGGACGCGGGCGCGATGTAGGCCCGCGCATCCTTGGCGCCAAATACCTGCTCGCACCACCGGGCGGCCAGCACCGGCAGCGGGTCCGGCGACTGCTCGTCAAACGACCGCGACTCAAACAGAAAGTAGTTGCGCTCTTTCGAGACCGGCACCAGGCCCAACTGCGTGATGCGGCTGTCCGGGTCAATCACCAGTGCTTCGTCCGGCAGCACCAACGCCTGCGCCACCGCAATCCGCTCACTAATCGACCCCCGCCGCGGGTACTCGAGCGGGATATGCGACACCCGCGCATCGGCGGCAAACAGTTCGTAGTTCTTACGCGGACCCACAAACCAGATGCGCGCCTGCGGAAAGCGCCGCTTCAGGCCGTCGATGATCACGCTGGTCACGGCCACGTCGGCACCCAGCGTCACCCGCGACAGCACGGCAATATCAGCCGCGTCAAAGATGCACGGCCGTAGTTGCCGCACCCGCTGGAAGCGCCAGAAGTCGCACCCCGGCACCTCGCGGAACAGCTGCGCGTATTCATCGACACTTCGCCTGTCGAAGCTGTCGCTTAGGGGTTCGACGACGTTGCGGAAAAACTCCTGCGCCGCCTGGCGGTCATCAAGCGCGGGGAATATAGCGGCCCACCAATAGTTCCAGCCGGTCGTAGGTGGCCGCGGGAATCGTTTTCGGATCAGTGATCAGGGCGTTCTTCAGCGCCGAATGCGCCTTAAACTCCGCCCCCAGCGGGATCAGCGCCACGGCCTCTTGCACCACCTTGGCGGCATTGTCGGCGTTCTGGTGCAGCACGCGGATGATGTCGGCCACGGTGACGGCATCGTGATCCGGGTGCCAGCAGTCGTAGTCGGTCACCATGGCCACGGTGGAATAAGCGATCTCGGCTTCGCGCGCCAGCTTGGCCTCCTGCAGGTTGGTCATGCCGATCACGTCCATGCCCCAGCTGCGGTAGAGGTTCGATTCGGCCAGCGTCGAAAACGCGGGGCCTTCCATGCACAGGTAGGTGCCGCCGTTCTTGGCCGTCACGCCCGCCTTCTGGCAGGCTTGATAGACAATCGCCCGCAGCTCATCGCTCACTGGATGCGCCATGCTGACGTGGGCCACCAGGCCCTCGCCAAAGAAGGTGGAGATACGGCCCATGGTGCGGTCAACAAACTGATCAGCCACCACGAACTCACCCGGAGCATGCTCCTCTTTCAGCGATCCGACGGCGCTCAGCGAGACGATAAACCGCACGCCCAGCTTCTTCATCGCATAGATGTTGGCCCGGAAATTCAGCTCCGTCGGGGTAATGCGATGCCCGCGAGAATGCCGCGCCAAAAAGGCCACGCGACGGCCAGCGAGGTCGCCCACGATAAAGGCATCGCTCGGCGCGCCGTACGGCGTATCGACAATCACTTCTTCTTTGTTCTCAAACCCTGGCATCGAGTACAAACCCGAGCCTCCGATGATGCCAATCTCGACGTTCAAATCTCTCTCCCTCACGCGTTTCCGATCAACCGCTACCTGCGCGGAACTGCCGGTAACGTTGTATCAAGTTTCTGATGCCTTGTTAGGCTTGGATCAATTCGAGCAGCACTCCGCCCGTTGAGGCTGGATGTACGAACACATACAAATGTCCGCCCGCCCCCGCGCGCGGTTCATTCAACAGGCGCGCGCCACCGGCTTGCAGTCGGGCAGCCGTACCCACCAAATCCGGCACGCGGAGCGCAATGTGATGCAACCCCTCGCCGCGCTTGCCGATAAACTTGGCGATCGGTGATTCCGGGCTGGTGGCTTCCAGCAGCTCAACGTGGCTTTCACCAGCGGGCAGCATGGCCACGCTCACCTTTTCAGTCTCCACCGTCTCGCGGGATTCAACCGTCAAGCCCAACTGGTCCCGCCAGAAGCCCAGCGCGGTGTCCAGAGAACTGACGGCAATCCCCAGATGGTCAATCGGAAAGCCGCGCAGGGTTTCCGGCAACAAAACGTTCGACGAGCTCATGAATAAGGGTGTACGGATCCCGGCGAAGCGCAGCCACTTCGGCCGCCGCCAGATCCAACTCTTCCCAGGATAGCTTTTCCAGCACCCGCTCCCGCAGCATCTCCCGCAGCCGCCGCTTCCAGCGCTCCGCCGCCCGGTCCTGCCCCGGCACGGCGCGGACCGCCTCCACTAGCTCCGCAATGCCTTTCCCCTCGCTCGCGACGGTCTTCAGCACGGGCACGGTGATGTCGGCATAATGGATCTCCCGCTCCAGCCGCTCGGCGCCCGGGTGGTCGGCCTTGTTGATCACGAACAGGTCGGCGATCTCCATCAGACCCGCCTTAATCGCCTGCACATCGTCGCCCATCCCCGGCACCAGCACCACGACGGTCACCGTCGCCAGGCGCGCCACATCAATCTCGTCTTGGCCCACGCCCACCGTCTCGACGATCACCACATCAAAGCCCGCCGCATCAAACAGCAGCGTCATGTCGGCCGTAGCCGCGGCCAAGCCGCCCATCGCGCCGCGCGTCGCCATGGAGCGGATAAACACGCCCTCGTCGGCATGGTGCTGCATCATGCGGATGCGGTCACCCAAAATCGCGCCCCCGGTAAACGGACTCGACGGGTCCACGGCAATGGCCGCCACGCGTTTTCCGTCCGCGCGAAAGTTGGCCACCAGGCGATCGACCAGTGTCGATTTACCTGCCCCGGGAGCGCCCGTGATCCCCAGGATCAGCGCCCGGCCGGAGTGCGGAAAAAGTTGCGAGAGCAGGGCATCGCCCCGCCGGTTCTCGACCAGCGTGGCCGCGCGCGCAATCGCCCGCCGGTCGCCCCTAAGAATCGGTTCAAGATCAAACAGAATGGTCAATCCTTCAACAGCTGCCGAGCGATCACCATCTTCTGGATCTCGCTGGTGCCTTCGCCAATCGTCATCAGCTTTACGTCGCGGTAGAACTTCTCCACCGGGTAATCCTTGATGAAACCATAGCCGCCGTGGATCTGCACGGCCTCATTACAAACCTTCACTGCCATCTCGCTCGCAAACAGCTTCGCCATGGCCGATTCGCGCGTCACCCGCGTTCCTTGATCCTTCAAGAAGCCAGCCCGATAGGTGAGCAGCCGCGCGGCTTCAATGTCGGTGGCCATGTCGGCCAGCTTGTGTTGGATCGCCTGAAACTCCGAGATCGGCCGCCCGAACTGCTTGCGCTGTTTTGCGTACTTCAGCGCCGCATCAAACGCCCCTTGCGCGATGCCGACGCTGAGCGCGGCAATCGAGATGCGGCCGCCATCCAGGATTCGCAGGCTGTCCACAAACCCTTCGCCCTGCTTCCCCAATAGCTGCGATTCCGGCAGACGCAGATTCTCAAACAGCACCTCGCCGGTCGCCGAGGCCCGCATGCCCAGCTTGTTCTCTTTCTTCCCTAATCGGAACCCGGGCGTTCCGTGCTCGATCACAAACGCCGAGACCCCATGCTGCGACGCCGACCGGTCCGTCACCGCCATGGCCACGCAAACCTGTGCGTAGTGCGCATTGGTGGTGAACGTCTTGCCGCCAGTCAGCACCCACTCCTGGCCATCGAGAACCGCTTGGCTGCGCGTCCCGCCCGCGTCGGACCCGGCCTCGGATTCGGTCAGGCTCCAGCAGCCGATCCATTCGCCGCTCGTGAGCTTCGGCAGATAGCGCCGCTTCTGCTCCTCACTGCCGGCGAGATAAATGTGGTTCGAACAAAGCGAATTGTGCGCCGCCACAATCAAGGCGACGGACGGGTCAACCCGCGCCAGTTCCTCGATGATGATGGCGTACTCGATGTACCCCAGCCCGGCGCCGCCATACTCTTCCGGAAAGATGGCGCCCAAGTAGCCCAGCTGGCCGCACTTCTTCACGACCTCAAGCGGGAAAATGTTGCCCTCGTCCCACGTCATCACATGCGGGCGAATCTCGGCCTCCGCAAACTGCCGGACCGACTTGCGGAGAGCGACTTGATCCTCGGTAAAGGAAAAGTCCATGACCGGAGTATGGCACGCTCAGGGGATGGGCAAGCGGTGCACGAGGGAGTGACTTGATAGACTAATGTGTGCCGAGCAAAGGCACACACCATGGCCACGCAACGCACTCACGTCTTGATCCCGCGGGAACTGGTTCTCGAGATCGACCGCGTCGCGGGTAAGCGCCGCCGTAGCGAGTTTCTTGTCGCGGCCGCTGAACGGGAACTCGTGCGCCAACGCCAAATTGAGGCGATTGACGCCGCTGTCGGTGCTTGGAAAGACGAGGATCATCCCGAGCTACGCGACGGAGTCGCAGCCTGGGTGCAGGAATTGCGAAGAGACCGTCCATCTCTGGCGGACGAAGAGTAGCCGCTAGTGGCCTACTATCTGCCCGATACCAATATCCTGATCCGGATACTTCGCGGGCATACCGGCTACGCCGCCCTCCTGCGCCAGTTGGCCGTCGAAGGCCACACGCTGGCCTGCTGTTCAGTCACCATCGGGGAAGTCCTGAGTGGAATGAAACCACGGGAAGAGACGACCACCAGAAACTTGGTGGGCTCGCTCGCGTTTCTTCCTGACAGCCGCGCTGTGGCCGAAACAACTGGCCTCCTCCGCCTGAAGTACCGTCGCGAAGGCCTCATGCTCAGCTTCACGGATACCTTCTTGGCGGCCATCGCGCTGGAGTACGACTGCACCCTGATCACCGAAAACCGGAAGGACTTTCCGATGCCGGAACTGCGCCTGTACGATCTGGGGAGTCTGGCGCCCTAGGGCTCGGCCCAGGCGCCCGCTCGCCTAAACAATCTCTTCCTTCACCGCATCCCACTTCATCGTCCGCCCCTGCCGGTAGCTTTCTACGGCCATGCGGCAGGCGATCGATACGCGGAAGCCGACTTCGAAGGGGCAGTTCACTTTCGCGTTGCCGCGCACGGCGTCGATGAAGTTGGCCATGTGCGCATTGGGCGCGGCCTTGGCGGAGCCGATCATTTCCAGGCCTTGCGGACGGTTCACCTTTTGCGGGGTGTACCGGATCTGCTGCGTCTTGGTGATGGTGCCGTCGGTGCCCAGCACGTCTTCGCCCACGCCCAGGTGGTTGTTGCCAAAGCCCGAGACCCAGGTGAACAGCATTTCACTGCCATAGGTGCCGGCTGAGGCGTTGTGTTCCATCGAGACCGACATCGTGTCCGGCACTTCGCGGCCGTCTTTCCAAAGATAGACGCCGCCCGTCATGTTCACCGCGCGCGGGATCTCGATGTTCATCGCGCGATACCAGAAGGAGAGCTGGTGGCACATGTTCTCGTACACGTTGCCGCCGGAGTAGTCCCAGAAGAAGCGCCAGTTGATGTAGCGGTTGGCGTCAAATTCGCGTTGCGGGGTCTCGCCCAAAAAGTTCTTCCAGATGACGTTCTCGGGCGTCATGTCCGGCTGGATCGGCCGGGACCATTGCGGCTTGCCAGCGGGCGTGTTGCGGTACATCACGGCGTGGATGGCGGTGACTTTGCCCAGACGCTCCGCGCTCAACATCTGCAGGGCATCCGTCATCATGCCGGTGGAGCAGGATTGATGGCCGATCTGTACCACGCGCTTGCCCTGGCTGCCGCCCACCTTCTGGTAGGCCGTGCGCATGCGCTTGGCGTGGTCCACGGTGAACGCCATCGTCTTCTCTTGATAGACGTGCTTGCCGGCTTCGATCGCCGCCGTGAAGTGCTCGCAGTGCAGATGCTGCGGCGTCGCGATCAACACCGCGTCCAGCGACTTGTCCTCCAGCATGTACCGGTAGTCGAGGTACGTCTTCGCTTCCGGAGCGATCGCCTTGGCCGCTTCCAGCCGCCGCGTGTAGATGTCGGCAAAGCCGCCAAACTCGACGTTCGGGCAGTTCAGCGCCTCGCGCACCAACTGCATACCGCGGTCACCAGGACCAATAATGCCCAGCCGGACTTTCTCGTTGGCGCCCAGCACCGCCGAAGGAGCGGCAATGGCCGTGGCCATGCCCGAGGCCACGTGCCCCAAAAAATTACGTCGTGAATCGTGCCGCGATTGCGCCATGGCGTCAGTTTACACCCATTGCTCGAAAGCCATCGGTAAGGCAAATGATATCCTGAAAGCCAAATTCATGGACCGTCGACTGCCCTTGTTTGCTGGTGCCCTCGTGCTGGCCTCCTGTGCCGGGCTTGAAGAGCGGCAAGCGATCGACCGTTTGCGCCCCTGCAAGCACGCCGATGGCCCCACCGAAGGCTACTGCGGCACCCTCGAGGTCTTTGAAAACCGCCAAGCAAAGTCCGGCCGCAAGATCGCACTCAAGATCATCGTCTTTCCGGCCTTGAAGCGCACCGCCGCCAAGGACCCGCTCTTCTTCCTCGCCGGTGGCCCGGGACAAGGCGCGGCCGCCATTGCCGATGTCGGCCGCGAGATGATGCGCAACATCGGGGCGGACCGGGACTTGGTCTTTGTTGATCAACGCGGCACGGGCAAATCAAATCCGCTGGAATGCAAGCCGGATGACAAGGATCAGGACGCGGAGGACGACTACGACGAGGCCAAGTCCATCACCCGTCTTCGCGCCTGCATGGAGAACCTGCAAACTAAAGCGGACCTGACCCAATACACCACCACCATCGCCATGGATGATCTAGACGATGTGCGCCAGTACCTGGGCTACGGGCCGATCAACCTTTACGGCGGCTCTTATGGCACCCGAGCAGTGATCGTCTATGCGCGCCGCCACACGGCTTCGACGAGGGCGGTGATTCTCGACGGCGTCGCCCCCACGGACATGCGGCTGCCGCTCTACATGGCGCGTGACAGCCAGCGCGCGCTCAGCCTGTTGCTGCGCGATTGTGCGGCCGACAAGGGCTGCAACGCCCGGTTCCCCAATTTGGCGGCGCGTCTTGAGAAGTTGCTCGCGGCGCCGCCCAAGAAGATCCGCTACATCCATCCGCGGACGGGCCTGGAAAAAGAGGGCGACGTCCGGCGTCTGGTGCTGGGCGGTACGATGTTCGCCGCGCTCTATTCGCCCAAGATCGCGTCGCTGGTGCCGTACTTGATTGAGCAAGCGGAGAAAGGCATCTACACGGGCTTCTTCGCACTCGGCGCCGCCTTTGATCCGGCCGCCTCCAGCATCGCGCAGGGCATGCATCTATCGGTCGTCTGCGCCGAAGATGCGCCGCGGATTGATCCGGGCTCGATTGCGCGCGAAACGGCGAATACGTTCCTGGGTGCCGAAATGGCCCAGGTCCGGTTGAAGGCCTGCGAGTTCTGGCCCAAGGGCAAGGTGGACGCGGACTATTTCGACAACACCGCGATCGATATCCCCACACTGATCCTGTCCGGCGAGCTGGATCCGGTCACTCCGCCCATCTGGGGACAGCAGATTGCCGGCGCCTGGAAGAACTCACGGCACATCATTGTGCCCGGTACGGGCCACGGTGCCGCGCCCGCCGGCTGTGTGCCGAAGCTGATGGCCCAGTTTTTGAAAGAAGGCACGGCGGCCAATCTCGATGCCACCTGCGTTCAACAAGTGAAGCGCCCGCCGTTTATCCTCTCCCCATCTGGCCCGGACCCTCTGCCATGATCCACGTCCAAAATCTGCATAAGCAATTCGGATCGGTGCGTGCGGTGAACGACGTCTCGTTCGCCGCGCCCGATGGTGCGGTCACCGGCCTGCTGGGGCCCAACGGCGCGGGCAAGACCACGTCGCTCCGCATGATCTACGGCCTGTTGCAGCCCGCTTCCGGCAAGATTGAGATCGACGGCATTGATGTGGTGGCCAAGCCGATGGAAGCCCAGGCCCGCATCGGAGTGCTGCCCGATATCTCCGGCCTCTACCCGCGGTTGACCGCTCGCGAGCACATCCGCTACTACGGCAATCTGCAAGGTATCAAAGGCGCGGAGCTCGAAGCCCGCATCGCCCACTGGGTGGAGATTCTAGCGCTTGAAGATGTGATCGACCGGCGCGTGGCCGGCTTCTCGCATGGTGAACGCACCAAGGTTGCTCTCGCCCGAGCCCTGGTCCACAACCCGCAGAACGTTCTGCTGGATGAGCCCACCAACGGCCTCGATGTGATGAGCACCCGCGCGGTCCGTGAGCTGATCCGCCACCTGCGCTCCGAAGGCCGTTGCGTGGTGTTCTCAAGCCACGTCATGCAGGAAGTCTCGGCGCTGTGCGACCGCATCGTGGTGATCGCCCATGGCGAGGTGGTGGCCCAAGGCACCTCCGATGAACTGCTCGCACTGGCCGGCAAGACCTCGCTCGAAGACGCCTTCGTCGAACTGGCCGGTCCCCATGGAGAGCCCGCATGAACGCCATCTTTACCGTAGCCCGCAAAGAATGGATGGACGCCTTCCGTGACCGGCGCACGCTGTACGCCATGCTGGTGGGCGCCATCTTCGGCCCGGCCATGATCGGCTTCATGTTCAGTCAGATCGCGAGCCAACAGAAGGGCGCCCAAGAGATCAAGATCCCCGTGGTGGGCCGCCACTATGCGCCTGTGCTGGTGAACTGGCTGACCCAACAAAGCGGCGTCGAAGTAGTCGATGGCCCGGAGGATCCGGAAGCCGCCGTGCGTGATCGCAAGGCCGATTTCGTGCTGGTGATCGACAAGAAGTTCGCCGAAAAATTCCGTGACTCGCGCCCCGCCCCTGTGCAGGTGGTGGCGGATGCCACCAGCCAGAACACGCGCTCCAAAGTGTCGCGGCTGAACAAGCTGTTGTCGGGCTTTAGTTCTGAAACCGGTGCGATGCGGCTGATGGCGCGCGGCGTCAGTCCATCGGTCGCTAGCGCTCTCGATGTCGAGCAAGTAGAAGTGGCCACTGCCCAACAGCGCGCCGCCATGATCTTCAACTTCATCCCGATGTTCCTGGTGCTCGCGCTCTTCACCGGTGGCATGCCGGTGGCCAGCGATTCCACCGCCGGGGAGCGCGAGCGTGGATCGCTCGAACCGCTGCTGATCATCCCCGTCCCGCGCTGGCATCTGGTGATGGGCAAGTGGTTGGCGGCCACCGGCGCGGCCACGCTGAGCATGTTGATGACGCTGTCGGTGACGCTGCTGGTGATGTCGCGCCTGGCGCTTGAAGACTTGGGCATCCGCAACCACATCGGCGCCGTGCAGATCCTCATGATCCTGGCGGCGGTCCTGCCGATGGGCCTGGTTTCGTCCGCCCTGCAGATGTTTGTTTCCTGCTTTGCCAAGTCCTTCAAGGAAGCGCAGAGCTACCTGGGCATGCTGGTACTGCTGCCCACGCTGCCGGGCATCGTGACGGTGATGTACCCGCTCACCAACCGCCCCTGGATGCACCCCATCCCGGTGCTGGGCCAGTACGCCATGGTCACCGAAATCTTGGGCGGCAAGTTCCCGCTGCCCTTGGCGCTGGTGGGCGCCAACGTCATCGCGATCATCGCCACCGGCGCCTTGCTGGTGCTGGCGACCCGCCTGTTCTCGTCCGAAAAAATCATCTTCGGCCGCTAGCTCTCGTTAGCCCAGCCCCATGCGTGAGCTTGGGGCTATTGTGCGGTAGCGCGCAGAAGCCCCAAGCTGACGCATGGGGCTGGTTTTCGTGCGCCAGCGTGCGCCACACCGATTTGCCAGTGCCGGGCAATCTGGCCCGAAGTACACGCCTCCGGCGCTACCTTTATACTCAACTGATAGTGGACATCTATAGCGAAGTCGTCCGGCTGCGCAGGTTGGGGCAGAAGTGCGCCATTGCCACCATTGTGCAAGTGAACGGTTCCATCCCCAGCTACCCGAGCGCGAAAATTCTGGTGCGGGAAGATGGCTCCATGGTGGGCACCATCGGCGGCGGCTGCGTCGAGGCTGAGGTGTGGAACGCCGCGCGCGAAGTGATGGACACTGAGCGGCCGCGCAACCTCCAGTTCAACCTGGGCAATGACGCCGCCTATGACAACGGATTGATCTGCGGAGGCCAGTTGAGCGTCTTTGTCGAACCCGTGTTGCCGCAACCGCGGGCGCTGATCTTTGGCGCGGGCCACATCTCGCGCAGCCTCTGCCACCTGGCTTCGATGGCCGGCTTTGAGGTGGACATCATCGATAACCGCGAAATCTACGCCAATCAGGAGCGTTTCCCCGAAGCCACCGGCATATTCGCGGAAGAGTACGAAGACGTCTTCTCGAAGCTCGAAGTGAACGAATCCACCTACCTCGTCATCGTCACCCGCGGCCATCGTGACGACATGCGCGTGCTGCGCTGGGCGGTCGAGCATGCGCGCCACGCCCGCTACATCGCCATGGTCGGCTCCAAGCGCAAGGTGCTGGGCGTCATCAAAGAATTTGAGAAGGAAGGATTGCCGCGCGAATGGTTTGAGCGGATCTACGCGCCCATGGGCCTGGAGATAGGCGCCATCACGCCGGAAGAGATCGCCATCAGCGTGGTGGCCGAGATGGTGGCCTGCCGCCGTTTGCCTGTGGGCAAGTGGCGCGCGCTCTCAATGTCGCTGTTTGCGGACCAGCCGGCCTCGGCGCCCGATCCTGCTGTCTCGAAGTGAAACCGGCGGCCATCATCTTGGCGGGCGGGGAATCGCGCCGCATGGGTACTTCGAAGGCCCAATTGGAGATCGCGGGTGTCACCTTTGCCGCACGGCTGGTGTCGGTGTTTGCCCCGGTGTGTGACCCGGTCATCCTGGTCACCGGCGCCATCCCCGGCATCACCGCCCCCGGCGCGCGCGTCCTCCACAACCCGGACTGGCCCGCCGGTCAACTGACGTCGCTCCAGACCGGGCTGCGGCAGGTGGCCCAAGCTCCGGCGGCGTTCTTTACTCCCGTCGATTGTCCGGCTTTCAGCAGTCAAACCGTAGCCGCGATGTGGGCGGCCTTCCAAGGCGAGCCGTTCGTCATTCCCCGGTACCAGGCCAAGCGTGGACACCCCGTGTTGATGGGCGCCTCCGTCTTTGCCGAGCTCTTGGCGCTGCCCGCATCCGGCCAGGCGCGCGACGTGGTGCACCGCCATCGTCCGGCCACCCGTTATGTGGACGTCGACGACGCCGGCATCTTGGCGGACATTGATACACCCGCCGACTATCAGGAGTTGATCCGCTAGATGAAGCGAACCCTTATTGCCTTGACGCTGCTGGCCCTGCTGGTGTGGGGCGGCACGCGCTTTTTCAAGGCCGAACGGCTGCGGGAGCAGGTGAAGAGCAGCTTGGAAGCCTCGCTCCACCGCCGCGTCGAAATCAATGGCCGCCTGGACTATAAATGGCTCACCGGCCCTGGCTTTGAGGTGAACGACGTCGTCATCCACGATGACCCGCGCCTGGGGCTGGAACCCCTGGCCTACGTCACCGCCGTGGAAGCCACGCCGCGCTGGTTTGCCTTGGTGACCGGAAAGGTAGCCTTCTCCACCATCCGCCTGATCGAGCCCAGCGTCAATCTGCTCCGCACCGAAGCGGGCGAGTTGAACATCCAGCCCTTCTTGACGGAGCTATTTGGCGCTCGCGAGACCGGAACGGATTTGCCGGAGATCAAGGTGCGCGGCGGCCGCATCAACTTTAAGCAAGGCCACCGCAAGCACGTCCTCTACTTCACCAACACCGACATGGAGCTGTGGCCCACCGAGACGTCCGGCTTCAACATCCGCATCCTCACCGACGCGGCGCGCACCGACCGGCAGCCCTTGGGCTATGGCAGTTTTAGTGCCTACGGGCGATTGCGCTTCCTGCCGCAAAACGAGCCGGAGCTGGACATGACGCTTGACCTCGACCGCAACGCGCTGGCCGATGTGCTGGTGCTGTTTGAAGGGCGGCGCGTGGACATGAGCGGCCGCATCAGCGCGCGAACCAAGCTGATCGGTCCGCTGTCGAAACTGAAGCTCGATGGGCGGCTGGATCTGGAAGGCTTCCAGCGGTGGAACATCCCGGGCTTGAAGCCGGGGGCGATGACCCTGTTCTACACGGGCCAAGCAGACCTGCCCAAGCAGACCATCCGGTTGGGTAGTGTGGTGGAAGAAAAATCCGGACTGCCGATGCGGTTGCAGTTCCGGGCGACGCAGGCGTTCTCCAATCCGCGCTGGGCACTGGTGATCACGGCGCAGGAATTGCCCGCCGCCGTGTTCACCGATGTCTCCAAGGTGACCGGCTTCCCGTTGCCAGAAGGCTTTCCCGCGGCGGGCGCCGCTGCGGGGGCGGTGGGCATCTCTTCCAGCTTCCCCCACCTGCGCGGTGGCTTCCTTGTCACCGGACCAGATCAGAAGGACTTCCGGCTGGAGATGGATGCAGCCCCCGCCGATGCAGTCTCTGGAGGTCCTAGCTCCGGCGGGAAGTCCGCGCCGTCTGGATCTTTGCCGGTTCCGCGCTGATCGCTTGCGCCAGCGACGCCAGCGGCAACGCAATCGAGTTGTCCACCAGTTCCGCCATGGCATGCACGGCCAGCTCTTCGGCTTCACGATGGAAGCAGATGCGGCCGTCGGCGATATCTACCTTGATCCAATCGCCGCCGCGTACCTGGTCGGTCGCAATCAGGTTCGACATCGGCTGCACCAGCAGCCGCTCGATGGCCCGTTTCAGGTGCCGGGCGCCGTACTTGACGTCGGTGCCTTCCTTCAGCAGATATTCCTTCGCATTGTCGGAAGCAGTGAAGACGAACGGCCGCTCGGACGAGTTGAAGATACGCTGCTGAACCTGGTTGAGCTCCAGGTCCACAATCTTGCGCAGTTCCGCTTCACCCAACGGCTTGAACACCACAATCTTGTCCAAGCGGTTGATGAACTCCGGCGTAAACTTGCGCCGGGCCGCTTCAAGGCCTGTCCGGGCCACTTTGGCGCCCAGCTTCTCGTCGGTGCGGGCGGTCGCGTCGCCCTGGGGCAGCGCGGCGCCAAAGCCCAGCTTGCTCGTCGTCAGCTGGCTCATCTCGTTGGCGCCCAGGTTGGACGTCATAAAGATCAGGCAGCGGGAAAAGTCCACCTTGCGGTTGTCGCCCAAGGTCAAGGTGGCCTTGTCCAGGATGCCCAACAGGAGATTCCACAGCGCGTCGGACGACTTTTCGATTTCGTCAAACAGCAGGAAGCTCAGCTTCTGCCCGTCGGTGTGGTGCTGATTCAGCACTTCCTGGCTCAGCAGCGGATGCGTTTCCCGATGGCCCAGGTAACCGGGCGGCGAACCGATCAGCTTAGCGATTTCATGCGAATGCTGGAACTCCGCGCAATCGATCTTGATCACCGATTTCGGATTCTTCAGCAGCGCCTCGGCTGTGGCTTCCACAATCCGGGTTTTGCCGGACCCCGTGGGGCCCAGAAACAGAAAGTTCGCGATGGGCCGTCCGGGCGCATTGAGGCCCGTCAGGTTCATCTGATACATGTTGACAATTTGTTCGATCGCTTCTTCCTGCCCAACGATCAAACGCCGCAGGTCGCGCTCCAACTGCGAAGCTTCACGCCCCGTTCGCGTAGGGTCTAGTGACACATTGCTCCGCATTGGTTCCGCGGCCTTCAGCCGCGCCGGTTTAATTGATAGAGTGTCAGTCCGCCACATGCTCCTACTACCTTTTTCCTGCACTGATCGCACTGTTCTCATCGGGTGGGGCCAGCTATTTCTGCGGCGGCTTTGCGGGCCTTAATTCGACCAGCGATACCAGCGTCCGGGCCGGCATCTTCAGCACACCAATCACAGCTTCAGCCACATCCTCCGGTGCAATCTTCCAGGAAGAATCAACGGATCGTCCCCTGGGACTAAACTCCGTATCGACACTGCCCGGACAGATAAGACTGACTCTCACATTTTCTTGCCGGTGGTCCAGCATGAGGGCTTCGGTGAACCCATTTAGTCCGAATTTCGAAGCGTTATAGGCCGCTCCTCCGGCAAAGGCATTCCGGCCGGCCAAACTGGACACATTGACAATCTGGCCACCGCCGCGTTGCCGAAAGTGGGGCAGGCAGGAGCGGCAAAAATAGAACACCGCCGACAGATTAATGTCCAGCACCCGCCGCCAATCTTCCCAGGTCAGTTCACCCGCCGGGTGGAAGACGCCGATGCCTGCATTGTTGATCAAGATATCGATGCCCCCAAACCTTTGCCCCGTGGCGGCGAGGAACTGGTCCACCGCCGCGACATCCCTTACATCGGCGGCCTGACCCATGACTTTATCCTCGGCGCCCAGTTCGTCCAGCGCTTGTTTGACACTGGCCTCGGTGCGCGCGCAAAAGGCCACCTGGGCACCTTCCGCCAGTAGTGCTTCCACCACGGCCCGTCCAATGCCGCGAGCTCCGCCCGTCACCACCGCCGTCTTGCCCTGCAGGTTTGTGTTCATCACTCCGATGGTACTGCCGTGCGCCCGAGCGAACGCTTGACTGTTGCCGCAATCGACTTTACAATGCAAAGTGTGCTTCCCCAGCCGTCTGCCGATCATGCCCACCATGTAAGATGGAAGAGTTCGATGAAGGCTTTCGTTGAGTCCCTGGCCGCAGGCGGCGAGGAGTGGCGTCTGGCGTCGCAACTGGACCCGGCCCGGCTCCCTTGTCATGTGGCGATCATCATGGATGGCAATGGGCGGTGGGCACAGCGCCGCCTGATGCCGCGTGTCGCTGGCCACCGGGCGGGCGTCTCGGCGGTGCGCGAAGCCACTGAAACCTGCGCGTCCTTGGGTCTGGAAGCGCTCACCCTCTACGCGTTCTCGATGGAGAATTGGAAGCGGCCCCGGGCGGAAGTGGAAACTCTGTGGCGCCTTTTGCGGCAATATCTGCGCCAGGAATTCGCCACGCTGATGGACAACAACGTCCGCCTAGGCGCTGTCGGCCGCCTGGAAGCTCTGCCCGCCATTGTCCGCGATACCCTGGATGAAACCATTGCCGCCTGCGCCCGCAACACCGGCTTAAGCCTTACGTTGGCCATCAACTATGGGGGCCGGGCCGAGATGGTAGACGCGGTGAACCGGTTGATCAACGAAGCCCGGGTGGCCGGACGGCTGGATTCACTGGTAGTGGACGAATCGATGTTTGCCTCGCGCCTCTACACCGCGGGCCTGCCGGACCCGGACCTGCTTATCCGTACCTCCGGCGAAATGCGGGTCTCGAATTTTCTGCTTTGGCAGATCGCCTACGCTGAATTGCATGTCACGGAAACGCTCTGGCCCGACTTCCGGCGCCGGGACCTGCTCCGCGCCCTGGTGGATTACCAGACCCGGGATCGCCGCTTTGGCGGCTTGAACCCCTTGTTGACCATGCCGGCCGCGGCTCGCGACGAAGAGTTGATGCCCGAGATTGCGGCGGCTCCCGCGCGATGAATCGGGGCAGGGTAGGCGAGCCGCGACGGTCTTGGCCCATGCCTTCGGCCCAATGACGAACCCCAACCGATGAAGCGTATCCTTACCGCCGCGTTGCTGGTCCCGCTGGTCTGCTGGGTGATCGTCGCAGCGCCCTATTCTGTTTTCTGGGGCGTGGTGTTGCTGCTGGGCGTGCTCTGTTATCGCGAGTACCTGCGCCTGGCGGCCGGACACGGTTACCTCACCATGCCCGTGGCGGGCTATACGGCGGGCGTGTTGATGCTGGTCCCTTTGCCCGCGCCGTCGGCCGTGCAACTCCCGCTGATCTTTGCCGTCGCCGCCTTGGCGATGGCGTTACGCAATGAAGATCTGAAGCTTGCCCTGGGCAGCGCGGGTGCCTTCGTGTTGGGCGTGCTCTACGTCTTCGGCGCCTGGAGCTCTGCCCTGAGCCTCCGGCAAGCCTCCGCGCACTGGCTGCTGTTTGCCGTCGCCATCAACTGGGTGGGCGACGTCGCGGCCTTCTACGCGGGCCGGGCTTTTGGCAAACACAAGCTGGCGCCCGTGGTCTCACCGGGCAAGAGCTGGGAAGGCGCGGTGGCCTCCATGGCGGGAGCTCTCGTGTTCGCGATCTTCTATCTAGGCTGGGCGTTGCCTGAGGTACCGCTGTGGCAGCGGCTGCTGTTTGGTGCCGCCGGCAACGTTGCCGGACAAGTGGGCGACCTGGCTGAATCGGCCTTGAAGCGCGGCGCCGGTGTGAAAGATTCCGGCACCATGCTACCCGGCCACGGCGGCTGGCTCGATCGGCTAGATTCCAGCCTTTTCTCTATGCCCGTGGTGGCGGCGTTGAAGTCCCTGCTGCTGCCCTAAGCGGCTTCCTTCCGTCTGGTTTGCGATTCGGCTGCGGCTAGCATCCGGGCCCATCACAACAGCTCTGGGCGTCCCAGTACCCAAGGCGGTATCCTGGAGTCGTCAGCATGAGTAGCCTCTCACCTCGTTTAAGCCTCCGGGTGGCTCAGAAACAGATTCTGACGCCGAGTCTGGTGCAGATGGTCACCATGCTCCAGCTGAACCGGCTGGAGCTGCGCGACATGATCACCACCGAGCTGGCCGCCAACCCGGTGCTGGAAGAAACGCAGGAGGCGGGCGAAGACCTCACCCCGGAAGAGATCCAGCAGTTGCTCGAAGCCGAGCGCAATGGCGAGCCTTCCGACGCCGGTCTGCTCGAAATGGTGGAAAGCTCCACCGCCACTGAGTTTGAACAGCCGGACTTTGAACTGCGGGTGGGCGGTGTCGAGCCCGAGCCTGCTCCCGGCCCCTCCGATGCCGCCTTTGAAGTTTCCGCCGATGCTCCGGCCGACAACAAAGCCGCCGACACGTTTGAAGAGATCGACTACGGCAGCTTCTTTGACGAGTACCTCGATCCCGGCTACAAGTCGCCTGCCGCGGAGAACCCGGAGCGGCCCTCGTATGAGAACTTCGTCTCCGCCCCCGTCCTGCTGAGCGAGCATCTCGATTCGCAGCTCAGCCTGGTCATCTTGACCGAAGAGATCCGCGAAGCCACCGACGTCATCATCGGCAATCTGGACGACAACGGCTACCTCACCATCCCGCTCGATGAAGTGGCGGCGTTGAGCGGCCAGTCGCTTGATGTTGCGGAGAAGGCGCTCGAAGAGATCCAGGCGCTGGACCCGGCCGGGGTGGGCGCTCGCGACCTGCGCGAATGTCTGCTGCTCCAGCTCGAAAGCCGTGGTTCGGAAGGTGGCGTGGCCTGGAAGATGGTGGCGGATTATCTGCCCCAGGTGCAGGCCCGCCAGTGGAAAGAGATCGCCCGGTTGCTGGGGCGCCCGCTGCGTCACATCGAGATTGCGCTCGAAGTCATCCGTCACCTGGACCCCCGGCCCGGCATCCGCTATTCCGGCCCCGGCGCCCGCCAGATTGAGCCCGATGTCTACATTTTCAAAGATGGCTCCGACTATGTCGTCCAATTGAATGACGACGACCTGCCCCAGGTCCGCCTGAACCCGCAATACCGGCGCCTGATCGACCGCAACGAAGAGCCCAGCAAAGAGGTCCGTAACTACATCCGCGAACGGATGACCTCGGCTTATCAGTTACTGAAAAACATCGAGCAGCGGAAACAGACCATCCTGAAAGTTTGCCAGTCGATCGTCGCCCGGCAAGCCGATATGTTCGACGAAGGCCTGGACCAGCTGCGCCCCATGATGATCAAAGATGTGGCCGAAGAGATCGGCGTACATCCATCCACGGTCAGCCGCGCCGTGGCCAATAAGTACTGCCACACGCCCCAAGGTGTGTTTGAGTTGCGCTTCTTCTTCTCGGAAGCGGTGCAGGGGCCGTCTGGCTCGGAGGTGCCATTACTGATTCTGAAGCGCAAAGTAAAAAAGATGATCGAAGAAGAGGACCCGGCGCACCCGCTGACCGATGAACAGCTGACCGCGATGCTGGCCAGCGAAGGCATCGACGTCACCCGGCGCACCGTGGCCAAGTATCGTGAAGACATGCACATTCCATCGACGCATCAGCGCCGAGTGAAGAATTGATAGGTTCCTGTATGCAGATTCTAATGACCGGCAAGACCCAGGAGTTCTCGGCCGAACAAGCCAAGAAGCTCGCTGCCCGTTACGCGAAAGTCTCGAAGTTAGTGGACGGCCGCAAAGAAGGAGACGGAGAAAAAGGCTTACACGTCATCTTCTCCAGCCAGCGCCACTTAACCCGCGCCGAAGCGACGTTGAACTATATGCACCACTCAGCCGTGGGCCACGCGACGGACGCCGATCCGTACAAGGCCCTGTGCGGCTCGCTGGAAAAGCTGGAAAAGCAAGTGGTGAAGCTCCGGACCAAGTGGCGCGATGTGGGCCGCAATGGCCACCTGGCCGTGCCCGAAGTTCCGGTGGAGAAAGCCAAGGCCGCTAAGAAAGCTCCCGCTGCGGCCAAGGTGGCGGCGAAGGCTCCCGCGCCTGAGGCGGCGGAAGGCACCCAAGTGCGCCGCGTGACCGTCGGCAGCCGCCGCAAGCCGATGACGGCGGAGGAAGCGCTGCTCACCATCCGTCCGCGTGACCTCTATCTGGCGTACCGGGACGCCGATTCTGACAAAATCTGTGTGTTGATCCGGCGAAACGATGGGGAATTCGACCTTATCGAAGGTTAAGCGCACGCCTGCCAAGCCGCCAGCCGAGTTGGTGATCATCACCGGCTTAAGCGGCTCCGGCAAGGCCACGGTGCTGCGCGCCTTGGAAGACCTGGGCTACTACGCCGTGGACCACCTGCCGGTGGATCTCATTCCGACGTTTGCCGATCTCACCCACCAGGCCAAGGGCATCGCCCGCGCCGCGCTGGTGATCGATGTCCGGGAAGGGGAGGCGCTGCAGCGCTTCCCCGAGATCTTTGCCGATCTCACGCAACGCCTGCGCACGACGCTGGTATTTCTCGAAGCCGACGCCGCCTCGCTGAAGCGCCGCTTTTCTGAGACCCGCCGTCCGCACCCGCTGGGCCGCCAAAGTTCGATTGACAAGCTGATCAAGGCCGAGATCAAGAGCTTGGCCCCGATTCGAGCCCTCGCGGACCCGGTCATCAACACCACCCGCCTCACCGGCCACGACCTGCGCCGCCTGATCGAAGAAAAGTTCGGCGGCGTCCGCAAAGCCTCGTCGGTCGCCATCTCCGTGATCAGTTTCGGCTTCAAGAACGGCCCACCCGCCGATGCCGACCTGGTGTTTGACGTCCGCTTCCTGCCCAACCCCAACTACGTTCCCGAACTCCGCAAGAAGAATGGCAAGGACCCGGCCGTCGCCGATTTCGTCCGCCAATACCCGCAAACGCAAGAGTTCATCAGCCGCGTCACCGATCTGCTGCAATTCCTGTTGCCGCACTACGTCAAAGAAGGCAAAAGCTATCTCACCATTGCGTTTGGCTGCACCGGCGGCCACCACCGCTCCGTGATGATTGCCGATGAGGTCTGCACGCGGCTGATCCAGTCCGGGTTCGACGCACGCAGCGCACACCGCGATATCCGCAAAGCGTACTGAGCTCCGGGGGCAATGAACAAATTGCGCTCCGAGGGCGAAATTCGTCTTTTCACAAAAGTGATAATGCGATATCATTACCTCTATGCGGTATGCACTGATTCTTTGGAGCTCACTTTCGTTGGCTTGGGCCGCCTCTCTGCTGAATGAAGGTGGCGTGCGGGGGGTAGTCGTCGACCCCGCCGGAGCCCGGGTCCCTGGCGCCTCCATCCATCTGGTCAACCCGATTTCTGGACATGAGCGCAAGCTCACCGCCGACGCCCAGGGCGAGTTCCAGATCCTGGCACTGCCTCCCAATACCTACCACCTCCGCGTCGAGCGCGAGGGCTTCCAGCCCTATGAAGCCGACCTTGCCATCCGCAGCGCCGTACCGCAGCAACTGGAGATCAAGCTGGCCTTGACGGGCGGCCGGACCGAGCTTCGCGTGGAGGCCTATGGCACCGACGTGATCGAGAACGTGCCCTACGCGCACTACGACGCGGATCGCAAGTCCTTCTCCAAGCTGCCCACCATGTCGCCCGCCTCCGGTTTGAGTGACGCCATCACGATGGCCGCGCCGGGCGTGGTGGCGGATTCGAACGGCTTCTTTCACCCGCTTGGTGACCACGCCCAGGCCGGCTTCATGATCGACGGGCAGCCCGTCACCGATCAACAGTCGAAGCAGTTCTCGACGCAAATGCCGCTGAACGCCTTCGAGTCGATGGAGCTGATCACCGGCGGCGCCAATGCCGAATACGGCGACAAGACCAGCCTCGTCATCAACGCTCAGACCCGCTCCGGCCTGGCCAGTAACCGCCCCTTCGGCAACTTCAACACCCAATACGGCAGCTTCGGCACCGTGGGCCAGGAGACTGATTTCGGCTTTGGCGGCAAGAAGCTGGGCAACTTCCTTCTGGCCAATGCCAGCCGCTCCGGCCGGTTCCTGGATACGCCGGAATTCCGCCCGCTGCACGCCATCGGCAACTCGCAAGTGATCTACGACCGCATCGACTACCGGCCCAACGACCGCAACGCGTTCCGCCTCGGCATCTTTGGCGCGCGCAACTGGTTCCAGGTGCCCAATTCACTCGATCAGCTCTCGCAGGACCAGCGCCAGCAATCCACCACCTTCAGCGTCTCGCCCGGCTTCACCCAGGTGCTGAGCTCGCGCGCCCTGTGGACCGTCAACGCCTTCTTCCGGCGCGATCAACTGGACTACTACCCCAGCCGCAACCCTGAGGATGACGCGCCCGCGTCTGTCTCCCAGGCTCGACAGTTGACCAACGCCGGCGCCCGCGGCGAAGTGGCCTATGTCCGAGGACGCCACAATATCAAGATCGGCGGCCAGCTGATGCAGACCCGGTTGAATGAGCGGTTCTCCCTATCGAGCGATGACGAGGAGATCGGCCGCATCCGATTTACCGGTCGCGGCAACGTCAACCAAGTGGCCTTCTTCGCGCAGGACTCCATCACGCTGGGCGCCTTGACGCTCAACGCCGGGCTCCGCATCGACAACTATCGCGGCTTCTCGAAGGCGACGATGGCCCAACCGCGGCTGGGCGCTTCCTACTTGATCAAGCCCACCGGCACCATCCTGCGCTACGCCTACTCACGCACCATGGAGACGCCGTACAACGAGAATCTGGTGGTGGCCAGCTCCGGAGCGCAGGCCATCCCGGTGGGCCGCCGGAATCAGCACAACCTGGGTGTGCAGCAGGCGCTTGGCCGCTGGGCCCAGGTGGATGCGGACTATTTCTGGAAAGACACCCGCAACGCGTTCGACTTCGAGTCGCTTTTCAATACGCCGATCTTCTTCCCGGTCGCGCTCGAGCGGTCGCGCGTCGATGGCTTGGCCTTCCGCATCGCCACCGCCTCCTGGAAAGGGCTTCAGGCTTTCTCCACCATCGGCACCGCTCGCGCCCGCTACCAAGGCCCCGCCACGGGTGGCGCACCCTTTGGGCATGAGGAAGAAGAGGGCGACCCCACGGCGGTCTTCCGGATCGATCACGACCAGAAGTTCCAGCAGACCAGCTTCGTCCGCTACCAGTACAAGACTGGCCCCTGGGTGGCCTTCACCTGGCGCTACGACTCCGGCCTGGTCACCGGGGCCATCAGTGGGCCTGCTGATGCCCTAGCGCTCACCGGAGCCCAGCAAGCAGCCATGGGCCTGTTCTGCGGCAACACCTTCGCCCAGCCCGGCGCGCCTATTGAAAGCTGCGGAGCGAAGGCCCTGGGCGCCACCCGCGTCCGCATCCCGGCCGAAGGCACCTACAACGCCGACCACAACCCCGGACGCATTGCGCCTCGCCATCTGTTCAACCTAAGCGTCGGCACCGACAACCTCTTCAAGACGGAACGCTACCGCACCACCTTGAAGTTCACCGCCATCAACCTGGGCAACCGGGTGGCGCTGTACAACTTCCTATCCGTCTTCGCCGGCACGCACTTCGTCACCCCGCGAGCCTACACCGCCCAGATCGGCTTTTCGTTCTAGAGCACGTTTGCCCTCGCACAAGTGGTTCTTCGAGATCAGCCCCATGCGTAAAGCTTGGGGCTCTTTTCCGATCCCGAAACAAGCCCCAAGCTCACGCATGGGGCTAAACCTGCGGCGACACCGTATGAGGTCTAGAGAATGGCTAGCGGTGCCTAAAAGAGCACTTCGCAATCCGGCCGCGCCTGACGCAACTCCGCGACCGCTTTGGCTGTCACGCCGGTGCCGTTCAGGTCCACCCGCTTTAGCGACTTCCAGGCGATCAGCACCGGAACCGCATCATCCGCAATGCGCTTGGCCTTCTCCAGGTTCAACTGCTGCAACGCCAGGCTGGAACGCAAAGTCTCAAGACCACGCGCCGTCACACTAGTGCCGCCCATCCGCAATTCGCGCAGGTTCTTGAGCGATGCAATGGCAGCCAACCCCAAGTCCGTCACGCTCACTTGCCAGAGCCCGGAATCGGTGCGCTGCGAGCCACTGACATCCAGATAGACCAACCCCGGCATCAGGCGCACGGCCTGCAAGCCAACATCGGTCAGCTTGTTGCCGCCAATGGTCAGCTCCTTCAGCTTGGGCAACGTCGAGAGCAGCTCGATGCCGTTGTCGGTGATCTGGGCGAAACCGGCATCCACGCTCTCCACCGCCGGCAGCGCGCCCAAATAGGCCAGCGTCGTATCCGTGATCTTAGTGCCGCGCAGATTCACCCGGCGCAGATTCTTCCATGCCTTGACCGCCGACATCCCTTCGTCGGTGATGAACTCCGCATAGTAGAGATTCAGTTCGGCCACGCTCTTCAGCGGGGTCAACCTTTGCAGGCCCTGGTCGCTGATCCGCGTCATCGAAAGGTCCAGCGACACGAGCGCAGGCAGCTTGGCCAGCTCCGGCAGATCCGCATCGGTCACCCAACTGGAGCGCAGGTCAACGCCCGTCACCCGGCCCTGCGCATCCTGCACCACTGATCCTCCCGCTCGGGGAACCCAGGCCGCCGGATCAGCAGCTAACAAGGCGACGGCAACAACGGCGATCAACTGCCCCTCCGGTTGGGAAGCCGTGAATCGCGGTCCCAGATGATCTTGCATGCCGGAAGCCCGGCGGCCAGCTTGGCGTGCCCCTGCTCAGAAACCAGCGTGTGGTAGAGGTTCAGATAGGTCAACTGTTTGGCGCCCCCCAACGCTTCAAGACCAGCGTCAGAGATGGTGGCGGAATCAAGATGCAGCTCCCGCAACTGCGGCAACCCGGCCAACAACTTCAGCCCTTCATCGTTCAGCGCGGTGTAGTCCAGGTTGACGGCCTCCAGATGGCTTAACGAAGCCAGCACGGCGGCCGAAGCCTGCCCGAACCGCGTCCGGACGGCCTCAAAACGGCGCAGCGCCACCAGTGCCCGCAGCGGCTCCAGGCCCTTGTCGGTAAAGCGGCCATGATTTAACAGCAACTCCTGCAACTGCACGATCGAGGCTAAATGGACCAGCCCTTTGTCGCCTACGTCGGTCCCGGTCAGGTCGAGAACAGCAAGCTTGGTCTGCTGCTTCAACGTCTCCAGACCCGCGTCGCTCACTTCCGTATAGGCCAGCCCCAGCTTCTCGAGCTGTGGCAAGTGAACCAGGGCTGCATCCTTGATCGGCACCGACGTCAGATCCAGTTGCTTCAGCGCCGTCAGGCTGGTCAACACGGCTAAGCCCGGTCCTCGCAGGATGGTTCCTGAAAGGTTCAGCCGCTCCAGGTTGCGCAGTCCCTTCAGTGCAGGTAGACCGCGGTCCGAGACCGTCGTCGCGGCCAAATTCAGGCTCTTCAGCGTGGTCAGGCGGGCAATCGTTTCCAGGCCCAGGTCGCCGATCTCGGTGGCCTCGACGCTCAGCTCCTCGATGCTATTCAGCTCGCCCAAGATCTTCAGCTGCTGATCGTTCACCGGCGTCGAACGCAGTGACACCCGCCGCAGCTTGCCATCGACGATCTCCGCCACTCCACCCGCAGATCGCACCCACGCCGCCACCGTCGCGTCATTGATGGCTCTGGGCAACACCGGCAGCTTGGCCGCCACCGGCGCCGCGCCCACAAACTCCACCCGGCACTGGGGCAGGGCACTGCGCAGGACATCCACACCGGAGCGGGTGACCCGGCTATAGCGCACATCCAGCAGCGCGAGCTCCTTCAATGCGGCCAGCTTCGAAAGGCCCGCATTGGTCATCTCACTGCGATAGAGATTCAGCTCCATCAGCTTCGGCAGCCGAGCCAGTTGCTCGACGCCCGCATCCGTCACCGGACCGCCCAGCAGATTCAGCTTCCGCAGCGACTGCAGATCGGCCAACTGCGCCACGCCCGCATCGGTGATCTTCAAGCCATAGAGATCCAGCTCTTCAAGGGCGCTCAAGCCCTTCAACGACCGCAAGCCTTCGTCGGTCACCAGCGAATCTCGCAAATTGATCCTGCGCAGCTTTTTCAAGCCCGCCAAGCTCTTCATCATCTCGTCGGAGGCCGTCGAATAGCTCAAATCGAGCGATTCGAGATTCGCAAAGGCGGCCAAGCTAAACTTCTGCAGCCGCCCTTGTGACAAGCGCAGTTCCTTCAAGTTGGTCAGCGTCTTCAGATGCTCAAAGCCCGTGTCCTTGACGTTGACGTTGGTGAGGAAGTGGGTGCTGAAGTGCAGCTTTTCGAGGTTCACCAGCCCGGCCAGAAACTTCAGCTCCTCGTTGGCATCGAGGCGGCTACCCGCGCCGGGGTTCCAGCTGGGGCCGGGCAGATACAGCTCTTTGAGCGTCTTCAGCTGGCTGACCTTCTCGAGCTCCTTGGGCTCGATGATCGTGCCGTAGAGGTCAAGGCCCGTGATCTGAAACTCGCCCGCCGGCAACGCGCTCAAGTCCCGCACCGGCGTGCGCGTATCGTTGATCAAGACACGGCCCCCCGCGCGGATCGCCCAAGTGGCGATCTCCCGCTCTCCCGCCGCCAGAGCAGCCAACGGGAGCAGCAATGCGACCGCGGTCAGCCGTGCCGTCATCATCTAGACCAGCTTCTGCTTGCGGATCGGCAGCTCGCGCACGCGCTTGCCGGTGGCGCGGAAGATGGCGTTGGCAATCGCGGGTGCCACGGGCGGAACACCCGGTTCACCGACGCCCGCCGGAGCCTCACTGCTGGCCACGATATGTACGTGGGTCTTCAATGGCGCTTCGGGCATCCGGGCCACCTGATAGTCGTTGAAGTTGCGCTGGACGATCTTGCCTTCTTTAGCCGTGATCTCGCCCAACATCGCGATGCTGGTGCCGAACACCGCCGCGCCTTCCATCTGGCTGCGCACGCGATCCGGGTGGATCACCAGTCCCGCGTCCACCACCATGTGGACCTCAGGAATCCGCACGCGGCCCGCGCTGTCCACTTCCACTTCGACAACAGTGGCCACATAGGTCAAGAAGCTGCGGTGGGCGGCAATGCCCAATGCCCGGCCCTTGGTGGGCTTCTTGTTCGCCCAGCCGGACTTCTCCGCCGCTACCTCGATCACGTGACGCAGGCGCCCAGTGTCGAGCGGGAACTTGTCGATTGATTGGCCGTTGTTCCAATACGCGACACCCTGCGCCTTCAAATCGATCTTGCGCGCTGGGCCTACCACGTCTAGCAGATACTCCACCGGATCGCGTCCCGCGGCATGCGCCAGCTCATCCACAAACGAGTGCGCGGCAAAGGCGTGATAGATGTTCGCCACCGCGCGCATCCAGCCGATGCGGACATGGTTTTTCGCTGGGCCGTTCTCGGCGCGCATATTGGGGATGTCGAACGGGAGATCCACCAGGCCCATGCCCAGCTCAAACTCCTGCCCGTACTCCGCCCCAGCGGCGAACGTCGAGCCAATGGTGGGGAACACGCTGCGGTTCAGCCATGCCGTGGGCCTGCCCTTTGCGTCCACACCAGCCTTGCAGTGCATGGCGGCGACAGCGTGGTAGTAGTCGAACTGGATGTCTTCCTCGCGGCTCCACACCACCTTCACCGGCTTGCCGATCTGCTTCGACAGCAGCGCGGCCTCGACAACATAGTCGGGCTTCGACTTGCGGCCAAAGCCGCCGCCCAGCAGGGTGACGTGGCAGATCACGTTCTTCTTGTCGATCCCCAGCGCCCCCGCCACGGCTTCCTGCACCGCTTGCGGATTCTGCGTGGCGGTCCAGGTGGTCACCTTGCCGTCTTTGAATTCAGCGACAGCTGCCGGTGGTTCCATGGCGGCGTGGGCCAGCAGCGGCACGTAGTAGTCGGCCTCATGCGTTTTGACCGCCTTGGCCAGCGCGCCATCAAAATCGCCCTGGTTGCGGAACGCCTTTTGCGGCTTGCGCGCGGCATCCATCAGCTCTTTTTTGTAGACGTCGGAATCGTAGCTCGCATGCTCGCCCGCATCCCACTCCGCCTTCAACTTCTTGCGGCCTTGCATGGCCGACCAAGTGTTATCCGCGATCACCGCCACGCCGCCCAGTGCCTGGAACATGTGCGGAGCCTTGAACGGAGGGATCACCGCCGTCTGCGACACGCCCTTCACCTTCTTGGCTTCGGCATCGTCAAAGCTCTTCAACTTGCCGCCATAGACCGGCGAACGCAGTACCGATGCGTAGACCATGCCCGGCATCTTGGCATCCATGCCAAACGTACCCTTGCCCCGGCACAGGTCATCGCGATCCACCATCGGCAGGTCCTTGCCGATGTAGCGGAACTCCGCCGCGCTCTTAAACTTGAGCTCGCCCTTGGCCGGAGCCTTCTGCTGTGACGCCAGCGTCACCAACTCACCATACCCGGCCTTCTTGCCGGACTTGGCATGGGTGACCACGCTCAGCGATGCCTTACACTCCGACGCCGGTACGCCCCACTTCTGCGCTGCCGCCCGTTCCAGCATCAACCGAGCGGAAGCACCCGCCTCGCGCATCGCATCGTAAAAATCACGAATCGAACACGACCCGTCGGTATTCTGCGAGCCGTACTTTTCATCGCCAATCGCCTGTTCCAGCTTCACCAGCTTCCAGTCGGCTTCCAGCTCATCGGCCGCCACCATCGGCAGCACGCTGCGGATACCGGTGCCCATCTCGGAACGGTGCGTCACGATGGTGATCGCGCCATTGGTGTCGAGACCCAAATAGACGCTCGGCTGCCACGCCACCGCGGCCAGCGCATCCTGAGGCACCACCTGAGCGCCCAGGATCAGCGCGCCCGCGCCGAACAGCGTTTCCAAAAACCCGCGGCGCGAGACGTTCTGCACGCGCTCCGGTGTTGTCATCGTCGTCGGTCCCATTACGCCTTCACCCCCGCCGCGATCTTGATGGCTTCCCGAATCCGCTGATAGGTGCCGCAGCGGCAGATGTTGCCCTGCATTGCGCTATCAATGTCTGCGTCGTTGGGCTTGGCCTTCTGCTTCAATAAGGCCGCCGCCTGCATGATCTGGCCGCTCTGGCAGTAGCCGCATTGCGGCACGTTCACCTGCATCCAGGCCTTCTGGACCGGATGATCGCCGGCGGAGCTCAAACCTTCGATGGTGGTCACCTTTTTGCCCGCCACCGCCGACATCGGCGTCACGCAGCTGCGCGCTGCCGCGCCGTCAATATGCACGGTGCAAGCGCCGCACAAACCCGCGCCGCAGCCGAACTTGGTGCCGGACAGATCCGCAATATCCCGCACGAACCAGAGCAGGGGCATCTCCGGATCGCCATCAAATTGGCGCGCCGCGCCGTTGAGGGTAAGTTTGATCATGACGTCTCTTGATACGATACCGGGTTCGGAGATTCTGCGCTGATATGTCTATGCGATTTGCCATTCCCGTTGTCCTTTCTCTGGCCCCCGCCGTTTTCGCGCTCGATTTCACGGGCACCTACTCGCGGCCCGTCGCCGTAAAGGCCGGTGAGACGCTGGAGGTCAGCGTCGGCCTGCCTTCGCCCTCGAAGCTGCCGCCCAATGGCCGCATCGCCGTCGAATGGGCGGGCTATCGCAAAGTGCTCCACGCGCTGGACCCCGACTTCTACATCGTCTACCGCGCGCCCCAAGCCGCCACCGTGACGCTGAAGGTCTCGGCCGTTGAAGATGAGGAGCCGATCTTCAACCTGCCGCGCTGGCGCGAACTGGGCACGGTGCAGCAGATCGAACGCTTCCCCAAACGCACCCCCTGGCCCGCCGGTCTAAAGCTGCCCCTGCGGGTCGACGTCAAGCCGGTGAACTTCGGTGCCTCCACGCGCGGCATGGTCATCGAAGCCGAGCCCAATGATTCGATCGCCCAAGCCCAGCCCATCGCTATCGGCGCCTCCGGCAAAGACGAGAACCTCCACATCACCGGCGGCGCCGACGACATCGAGTATTTCGACAACGGCCTCATCGGCAAGTCCGGTCTCGACTGGTTCAAGATCGAATACAAAGGCACCGCGCCTCGCCTCTTCACGGCCAACCTCACTCTGCCCGACCCGTTCGTCGTGGCGCAGTTGCAGATCTACACCGCTGACGGCAAAGAGTTCCGCGACGGGGCCAACCCCAACGAGCGGGTCCATCAACAGACCGAAGGCCACCGTACCGCCATGGCCCGCACCTTCAAGCCCGGCGGCGTCTACTACCTGAAGGTGGAATCCAACTCCCCCGGCTATGAAGTGGAGCTCCGCCTACGCCAGCCCGCGCCCTACAGCGACCCGCGCGAGGCCGTGCGCCAAGCGATGTATGACCAATCAACCCAAGTGCACGCGTGGCTGTTGAACCGTCCGCGTGGTGCCGCCGTCGACCGCCGCATTCGCGACACCGGCAGCTTGCTCGGCACGCATTGCATGAGCTGCCACACCCAATCCGGTGTCTGGGGACCCGCCGGCGCCATGATGAACGGCTACCGCCCGGAGAACGTAACCAACCTGCGCCAGCTGTCGAACCTGATGTACGAATCCCTGCGGCCCACCAACGTGCTGCAGGACGCGGCCAACAACACGAGCCTTGCTCCGCTTGATCTCGGCGATGGCCCGGCCGGCACAAGAGCTGCGGGCTATAACGTGGTCACCCTCGAAAACGTCGTCCCCGCCCGGCGTCTGCATTCCGCCCAACAGATTCGCACTGCCAACTTCATGCTGCAATCGGCGGACCCATCAGGGATCAATGCCGCTGGCCCAGGCTCAAACGTCGGCGAAGCCATCGTCTACCGCTTCTCCGGCGAGATCCTGCGCCGCGCCTATGAGCAGACGCGTGACGAGAAGTATCTGAAGGCCATCGAAGAGAAGGCCGAAAAGACCATCGCCGTCCGCCCCAAATACACGGACGATCTCGCGAACCGCATCCTCTTCTTCATCGACACCTTCCCGGCCAACTACGTCGCCTTGCGCGAAGAGTCCGAGGCCGCGCAGGCGCTCTCGACCCGGGGCCGCGCCCAGATCGCCGCCGATGAGCGTCGCCTGCGGCAGATCCAAAAGCCCGACGGCAGCTGGGGCTTTAACCCGGGTGTCGCCACCGACAATGGCTATTCGTGGAAGAACGCCACCGATAGCCCGCAAGACATCGACCCGGCACCTACGGCGCTGGCCTTGAGCGCGCTGAAGGCTCTCGGTTACGACGATCGCGACCCTGCCGTGAAGCGCGGAGTGGAGGCGTTGCTGAAGATGCAGTTCACGCACGGCCTGTTCAACCACAACGCCCTCACCGGCTTTGTCACGACGGCCTATTCGATGCACGCGCTCTCGCGCCTCTATCCAGTGACGCCGGTGGAGCCCACCCGCGCTGACTTCGAGGCTCGCCCCAATGAATCGCTGGCCGATACCGTTGCCCGCTTCCGCGCCCTGGCGCAGTTGGGCTTTGGCCGCAATGACGCGCAGTTCATCGATCTGGTGCTAACTGGTGCCACGCATGCGAGCCCGCAGGTCCGCTATTGGGCGCAGATCGCGCTCGGCGGCCTGCACAATGAGCGCGGCGTGCAGGCGCAATTGAGCGGCCTAGGCGACCCGGTGAAGATGGTCCGTGAAGCCGCCCGTTGGGGCATGCGGCAAACGCTGCTCGACGACAAGGGCTGGGACTATCTGTTTGCCACCTACGAGAAAGCCGATGACCTGACGCGCGAAGGAATCGCCGGAGCCCTGATCATCCGCGCCGATGGCGTCCTGAGCCGCACGGCCGCACAGTTCCCGCGCCTGTCGGCCACCCTGGCCAAGATGATGAATGACGACCCCGCGCCCGGTGTCCGCGCCTGGTCCAGCCGCGCCGCCTGGAACTGGTGGGTCTGGAACCCGCCAGTCCGCCAGACGCTCAACGCCGCCTTCATTCGAAGCCTCGATCTGCAGGAGCCGCAGGTGCTGGTGGAAGCAGCCTCTTCATCGCCAACGGCCAGCGCGCCAACGGCAGCAAGGAACACCAGTACCCCGAACTGACGCAGCTGTTCGACCAGATCACCAAACGGGTCGAAAAAGGCGCCAGCCAGGAATTCGTCTACCGCCTCACCAAGATCGCCAGCACCTACTATTCCACCGCCGGCGGTGACGGCGGCCCGGGCCAAATGGGCTACGTCACGCCCAAGTCCGCCGAGATGATGGGCAAGGCCATCCTGCCCGTCTGGAGCAAAGCAGAAGCGCTAACGGGCGACCGAGCAGCCAAGACCCAACAACTGAAGCTGGCCATTGAAGCCTCCGCCAACGCCACGTTTGACCCGCTACAGAAAAAGGTGCTCGACTATTCCTCCGGCGGCCCGGAGAACCTGCGCACGCTCGCTTCCACGTCACTCTCTGACCCGCGCGTCATCTCGCTGCCCGCCACGCAGGAGTTTCTGGAACCGCTCGCCTCCCAGATCACCCGCGGCGCGCAGGAGCCGGAACGGCGCACCGAACTGGTCGGTCCACTCATCAAGCTGTTCAGCCGCGCCCGCTGGGACATGCCTAAAACGGACGAGCAGCAGAAGATCTTCTACGGCCTGCTGGTGCCCAGCTTTGCGCCCGAACGCGGCAAGCTGGAAGAGAACACGCGCAATCTGCTGCAGATGGAAAAGGACCCGCCGGACTGGTACTTGGCACGCAGCATCAGCCAGGTGATCCACTCAAACCCGGATCTGCAAACCCCGGCGCTGCTCGACAAGTTCCCGAAGACCTTCGCGACTCCCATGGATGAGATGCTGTGGCTGCCCACCGTGAAGTGGCTCTCCTCCTATGGCACGCCGCTGCCCGCCGTGAAGGAGGAGCCGAAAGGCCCGGACACGCTGACCCCCTTGCGGGAGCGCGCCGTCAACCTGTTCGTCAAGCAGTTGATCGATGAAAAGCCAGACCGGCGTCTACGCAACTCGGCCCTGGCATTGGCCGCCGATCCGCGCATCCACACCGACCCCAAGATCCGCCCCGCGCTGGCGAAGGTAAAGCCGGCCTACGTCGAAGAAGACGTGCCGGAAGTGAACGCGATGCCCGCCGCCTGGCAAGCCAACTTCCAGTACTTCAAAAACTGGGTGGCTCCCGAAATGATCAAGGCCAACCGCGAAGACGAGTTCAGCTGCCTGGGCTGCCACGGCGTCGCGGGCCGCGTCCCGTCAATGGAGCTTTCCGCCGCCGACGAGAACGGCTACCAAAGCTCCAAAGGCCTCTACCGCAACTACACGGCCTTGCTCGAACGCATCAATGAGAACGATGTCGAAAAGAGCAAGATCCTCCGCAAGCCGCTCAACGTCCAAAGCGGCAAAGAAGACGGCCACCAAGGCGGCCGCCGCTTCAACCCCGGCGACCGCGGCTACGAGATCCTGCGCCGCTGGGTGCTGGACGCGGCAGTGTTGAAGACGCAGAAGCTGGCGGGATCAGCGGGGAATTGAAGAGGGGACTGGCCCGCCGGAAACTTCACGCGGGCCCGCCACCTAACAGCAATTCCAATTCTTCTCCCGGCAATGGCTTTCGCGCCCAATGGCGCACATGGAACACGCGAACTATACCGGAGGTTCGTGATTCATGCTGGACGCCATAGAAGATCTTGTAGGTCCGTCCCTTGCGCCCATGGAGCAGCACTCGCACCTCTTGTCCTAATTCCGCGGACTCTGGGGCCAGCGGGCATCGCGATGCCATTCGGCTCAGCGCTGAGATGCTCTTGATGATCGAATTGAACCACCGCTCCGCCACCGCGAAACTACTCTGGCCGGCGATGTAGGCGGTGATTTCATCGAGATCATCAACCGCTTGTGGGGCAAGCTCAACGCGAAAAGCCATGCTTCTTCCGCAGTCTGGCTTCCGCCTCGGCCAGGGGTATGCCCTCACCTCGATCAAGCTGAGCAATGCCAGTTCGAATCGCGGCCAGCGTCTCTGCTTTCTCGAGCCGGTCGAGGATGTCCTGGTAGCTGGCCGCGTCCTGCACGATCAGCGCCGCGCGGCCGTTCACCGTGAGCACCATGGGTGATTTAGTGTGCTGCAATCGGCCAACGTGTTCCTTCAGGTTCCGCTGGAACTCCGTGACTGAGCGTATCTCGCGAAGATCAATCATGAATGGCTCCTAGCATGCATTAAGCAGATAATTCCATGCTGCCACGGATCCCACACCGAAAAACAGCAGGCCTCTCTAAACGACTCCCTCCGCTCCCAACCGTTCTTCGATATCCTGCGCCCCGTGCAGCACGCGCAGCACTTTGATGTGCCCGGGGCTGGGCACATAGAACATCAGGTATTTGTCAAAAGGACCGGCAAGCCTGAATACCCGGGCTGCTTGAAGATCCGCGTGTGAAAGCCGGCATCGCCAGCCCCTATCCGGCTGGGTGGCTACTAGGGCAAACGTCTCTTCGGCGGCGGCCAAGAAGCGAATGGCCACATCGATGCTGGCACGGCCCACCAGATCATCCGCGATGTCATCGAGATCTCGATCAGCTTTGGAGGTAATCGTAAAGCGGGCGCTCAACGCGCCTCCGGCTTCGGGTGATGACGGGCGAGCAACTGAAGCCGCTTCTGCTCCCAGTACTCCGGCGTCACTTCCAGTGCGTCGCCTGAATTGAGGCCGTCGAGCAGCAGTTCTCCCAGCCGTTGTTCAGCGCAGCGGGTCTGGTCCTGACGCAAAAGTTCGTGAACGTACTCGCTCGGAGTGCCATAGCCGCCGCGCTCTACTTGCGCCTCGATGTAGTCTTTCAGCGACTGCGGAAGGGAAATGTTGAGCTATGCTATGCCCATGATTTCACCTTAGCGGTACCTTCAGTTGCTGTCAATTGATGAAGGTCGGACCCGCAGCCGCACCCAGGTCCCGGTTGACGCTTGGTCAAAACTGGTTAACATGAAAGTTGAGGAACCTCTCATGACTTTTTCGCCCATCGATTGGTCACAGTGTGCGGCAGTCGAAAGCATTCCCGGCAAGGTAAGCGGGGCCTGGGTGTTTCGCGATACGCGCCTGCCGGTGGCCACCGTGATCGAGAACCTGGAAGATCTCAGCGTCGACGAGGTGATGGACCAGTTCGAGGTTACTCGGGAACAGATCAATGCGGTGCTGGAATTCGTTGCCCTTAGCCTCCAAACGCCGGCTTTAGCGGGCGAACCGTCACCAGTCGATGCTCATTCTGTTTGACCACGGGGCACCGCGCGGCGTTGCCCGTTCACTTCGGGGCCACACCATCATTACGGCGAAGAGCAGAGGCTGGAACAGGCTGGCCAATGGCGCATTGCTGAAGGCTGCCGAGGAAGCAGGCGTGGACCTGCTCTTCACCACTGACCAGGGAATCCGGTATCAACAAAATCTTTCACACCGAAGGATTGCCATTGTGGTCTTGACCGGCACGACAAAGTGGGCACGCGTCCGACGGCACTTAGAGCGGATCAGCTCAGTTGTCGATGCAACCGTCCCCGGCAGCTTCGTGGAGATTCCAATACCGTTCGATGCTTAACAGGGGGCGATGAGCGCCGCCTAAGCCAGCACTTCGCCCATCTTCTTGGTGGCCGTCGGGAACTTGCCTAGGCCAGCCTTCATGACGTCGTCGGCGAGCGTCAGGTAGAGGTCGCCCACGGTGCCGGTTACCTTGCTGTGCTGCCCGGTGGCCAGCTTGCCCTTTGCCCCGGCCACGATGGCGGCCAGGCCGTTGTTCTTGTGGCTGTTGGCTTCAGCGTGTTCGTGGGTGAACAGCAGGCACGTGTGGTCCAGCAGCGTGCCGTCGCCTTCGGGGATCGACTTCAGCTTCGCCATCAGGTAGGCGAACTCTTCGACGTGCCACTGGCAGATGTCGCGCAGAATCCGCTGGCCGTCCATGCCATCGGCGCCGGGAGCCTTGCCGTCCTGGTGCGTGTAGTCATGGTGGCGAGCGGCCGTGTAGCCCAGCCACGGGAAGCGGGCCAGGCCCTGGCACTTGGTCAGCATGTAGCTGGCGACGCGGGTTTGCCGGGTGATCAAGGCGTTGGCCAGTAGATCGCTCTGCAGCTTCGCAATGCGCGGCCAATCCTTCATGTCGCCTTCCGCCTCCGGCGGATCGATGCGGCGGTACTCGGGCGGCAGGCCGGCGATGGAGCGTTCCAGGTCACGGATGGAGGACAGATGCTCATCAACACGCTGGGCGTCGTCGGTGGGCAGGCCTTTCTTCAGTGACTGGGCATCCTCGCGCACGGCATCGAGAATGCTGCGCTTGCGATTCACCCAACCTTCTTCGCGCGCGCCGAACAGCCGGTCGAACAGCTTGTGCGGAATCATCTCCGGCGGCAAAGCGCGTTCGTAGCCGCTCCAGCTCATGTTGCGCTGAATGCTTTCGCCAAACGATTCCTGCGAGACACCAATCTGCAAGGACCGGAAACGCGAATCGCCACCGATCTTCTGCGCGATGGCCTGATCAATCGAAGCGCCACCGCAGCCGCGTCCGGTGAACGTGGTGCAGCTCATCAGCGCGCTCATCGAATTGTGGTGGCCGTTGCCCGGGCCCGGCATCGCGGCCGCGGCATTGTCCAGGCCCGACAACACATGCAACTGATCGCGGAACGCCGCCAGCGGCTTGAGGCACGGCGACAGCTTAAAGTCTGCGCCGGTTTCGGTGGGGATCCAGTAACGTTCCGGGATGCCGTTGCCGTTGAACCAGAGTACGAAGCGGCTCTCAATCGGTACTTCAGCCTTGCCCGCGGCGTAGGCCGTGCCGGTCGAGTTGAACATCGACACCAGCGGCGGCAGCCCGACCACGATGGGCGCCTGCGCGAGCGAAAGGCCCTTCAACAGGGTGCGGCGTGACAGCCTAACGCGCTGGGTAATGATGTGCGACATGGGCCGGTTCTCCTGGGTTGGCGGACAAAAACTCGCGGTGGACCGCTAAAGAAATCATAAGCTCTTCAAAGCGGAAGCGGGAGGCCCGGAAATCAGCGGTCACCCGATCGATCAGCGGACGGTCCGCGCGCGTCTCCAAGCGGCCGGAAACATAGCGGAAAAACTGCTTCACCACGCACTCCTGGCACTTGGGCGCCGCAGCCAAAATCGGCCCCAGCTCGCGCGGCGAATTGAAGTTGGAATTGGGGATCCCCGCCACGTAGCCGCGTGTGTCGAGCTCAGCTTCACCAAACTTCGGCTTGTCGCCGTGCCCGTCAGACATTAGCACGCGCGCCTTCTCGCGGCGGCCTCCGATGGCGTCGAACTTCTCAAAGCCGAAGCCGATCGGGTCGATCAACGTGTGGCAGCCCGCGCAGCCGGGGTTGCTTTGGTGCTCGGCCAGCCGGTCCTTGTTCGATTTCGGCTTGCCATCGCCCAGCGGCGGCAGGTTCGTATTGACTCCCGGTGGTGGCGGGGCCACGTGCTGACAGAGGAACTGTTCGCGGATGAACAGGCCTCGGGAGGTGGGCGACGTGTCGTCGGGCTTCGCCGTCATCGCCAAGAACAGCGCCTGGCCCAAAATGCCGGAACGTTGCTGATCGGCCGGGAACGTCACCCGCTCATACTCGCGCGCCGGGGCGGGGACGTTGTAGATGGCCGCCAAGTCCGCCGTCAGATAGCCGGCCTGATCGGTGAACAGCTCCATAAAATCACGGCCGGACCAGACCAGATCGGAAACAAATCGCCGTGTCTCTTCGGTCATCGCCACGGCGGCTTCGCGGTTGAACTTGGGGTACTGGCGGCGGTCCTTGGCGGTGTTCAACACGCGGTCAAACCGCAGCCATTGCGACGTGAACTCGTCGACATTGCGCCGCGCACGGTCATCGCTCAGCAACTGCCGCGCCCATTTCCCCACCTGCGCTTCGGACGCCAGTTCTCCCTTGCCCGCGGCTTCGAGCAACGCCGCGGGCGGCATGCTGTCCCACAACGCAAAGGACAAGCGGCTCGCCGTGGCGTAGGGCTTCAGCGCGGCGTCAGACGTCTCGTCTAAGCGAAACAGAAACGCCGGCGATTGCAGCATCGCCTCGATCACCAACTGCGCACTCTTCACCGGATCGCTCTCCCGAGCTGCCAACGCGCTGTATCGGCGCAGCTCGTCGGCCTTCAGCGGACGGCGGAAGGCGCGTGGGCCAAAGGTCTGCACAAACCTCGTGCGGCAGGCCAGCGTTGCCTCTTTGCACGGCAGCAGGCCCCGCGTGTCGCCACCGCGGAACGCATTGCGCGCCAGCTTCTCGGCGGCGGCGGAATAAGCTTCCAACAGCAGCGGCGAGATGCTCTGGCCCTGGTGCTGTGTCTTGAAGCCGTTGATGAAGTCCTCGGGCGGAAACTGGGCGGCGGGCATGGAGCCATCGCCGACGAGATCCCGCACGACATTGTTGTACTGGCTGTGCGTCAGGCGGCGCAGCGCGATCTGTGGGCGCTGATAGCCAATGCCCGCCGCTTCGCGTTCGCGATATTTCAATGCGGCCGCCAGCTCCGGCCCGGCCAGTTTCGTCAACTGCAGCACCCAACCGCGCAGCACTTTCTCGTCCGCAGATCCGGGCAGGATCCGGATGCCGCCCGCGTGTCCCATGCGGCCGGTGGGCTTGGCCAGTAGCGGCGACGCTTCCGGCTGGTCTCGATTGATGAACAGCACCAGCGACCGCCCAAACTCCTCCAGCTTCGCCGTACTGGCACCTTCGTCCGGGAACTGCAACCGAGTGGTCGAAGCCACCCCATCCGGCTCATGGCACGTCCGGCAGGCCGCCTTTTCCAGCACCGGGTAGACCGATTGCGGAAATGTCTGCGCAACGGCAACCGTGCTGATCAGGGCCACGAGGAGGCGGGTCATGGCAACTAGTTTATCCAAGGAGTTGGCGTGCCTCACCCAGCCCGCCCGTTCATCTCTCATGATTGACGAGGCTTGCCGGATGAATCACTTCAAGGCCCGGGTACCGGGTGAAGTCGGCTGAATTGAAGGTCAAGACCTGGCGAATGTCATGAGCTTTCATCACCGCAGCCAGGCGGGCATCATGCACTTGGACGCCCTGGACCCGTTGCTCGATGACGAGCGACTTCCAGAGCTGATAGGACCGAGGGCTCTCCGTCAAAACTCCAAAGAACTCTTCCAGCTTCTCCAGTGATGACCAAGCTTCTTCAATGGAGAATCCGAGGCCATTACTCGATACTGGTCGCGTGGCGGTATTCCAGAACTCGGCGATGTTCTGCATAGCGACCACCAGTTCCTCTCTGCGTTCCATCAAAGCTACCAGCGCCGCGACGGCGGTACGGTGCATCGCTGACTCGGGCTGCACCGCGCGAAGCAAGACGTTCGTGTCGACCAGGATGGCCATCTACAGCCGGTTGGGGTACATGGCGGCCCGGCTTATGGCCTCATCCGAAAGTGGCGGGGTCGCACGGTGGCTGGCCGCCCATTTGACGAAAGCGTCGGCCTTTTCCCGGCCGGGGCGGCGCAATTCCCGGGCGGAGCGGGCCTCTTTCTGGACCAGATCATCGAGGTAAGCGCCAAGCGTCATTCCTCGCTCTTCCGCCTTGGCCTGCAGGCTGTGCTCCATTTCGTCATCCAGGTTCAGCGTAATGGTCATGGGCAACCCTGTAACTATTCTATCGGACGGCCATCGGTCAGCTGCCGCGCATACTCCGCGGCATCAAAGTGGCCCAACGAGGCCGCGATCAGGCCGTCCTCGCCGATCTGCCAGATCTCATGGCCACTGATCTTCACCCGGCGGCCCGTCCCTCCAGGTCCCAAGTTGGTGCCGATCAGCGTCCAATGGTAGACCGGTTGAGGGCCATCCAAAGAGAGCTGATCGAAGATCACTTGCAAGTCCGGGAAGGCCGTCATGAAGGATTGGGCGGCCTCCGTGATGGCTGCGCGGCCCACCGCTGGTGGACCACCATTGATCGTGAGCGCCCCCTCCGCGGAGTAGTGCGCCGCCACCTGTCCGGGTTGCTGGCTGCACCAGGCGGCGGTGTAGGCTACGGCAAACTGCTCCAGCGATTGGTTGGGCATTCAAGTACCTTACAAAAGAAAAAGGGGACGAGCCGCAGCCCGTCCCCCGCACCTGTGCGTTGATCGCGCCTTACTTCTCGATCCGCATCCCGTAGAAGCTGCGGTAGACGAAGTAGAGGGCCACGGCCAGGAAGGCCGCGCCGAGCCCGGTCGTCAACGCGCCGCCGCTTGATTCGGTCAGCGACACCGCCAGTTCCACCGCCAGCAGGCCGAACAGCGTGGTGAACTTGATGATCGGGTTCAAGGCCACGGAGCTCGTGTCCTTGTACGGATCGCCCACCGTGTCGCCCACCACGCAAGCGTCGTGGAGCGGCGTGCCTTTGGCCTTCAGCTCGGTTTCGACAATCTTCTTAGCGTTGTCCCAGGCGCCGCCCGCATTGGCCATGAAGATGGCTTGATAGAGGCCGAACAGCGCGATCGAGATCAGGTAGCCGATGAAGTAGTACGGCTCAAAGAAGGCGAACGAGAGCGTGGTGAAGAAGACAGTGAGGAAGATGTTGAACATCCCCTTCTGCGCATACTGCGTGCAGATCGCCACCACTTTCTTGGAATCACTCACGCTGGCCTTGGTTGTGCCTTCGAGTTTGATGTTGGCCTTGATGAACTCCACCGCCCGGTAGGCGCCGGTGGTCACGGCCTGCATGGAAGCGCCCGTGAACCAGTAGATCACCGCGCCACCCGCGATCAAGCCCAGCAGGAAGGGCGGATGCAGGATCGACAGGTTGGCCAGCAGGTCTGGTTGCAGACCCTTGGTCAACGCCACAATGATCGAGAAGATCATCGTCGTCGCGCCCACCACCGCCGTGCCGATCAGCACCGGCTTGGCCGTGGCCTTAAAGGTGTTGCCCGCGCCGTCGTTTTCTTCCAGGTTCTCTTTGGCCTTTTCGAAGTTGACGTCGAAGCCGAAATCCTTCTTGATCTCGCCCTTGATGTTGGGCAGCGACTCGATCACGCTGAGTTCGTAGACGGACTGGGCATTGTCGGTCACCGGGCCGTAGCTGTCGACGGCAATCGTCACCGGGCCCATGCCCAAGAATCCGAAAGCCACCAAGCCGAAGGCGAACACCGCCGGTGCCATCATCAGAGCGCCCATGCCCATCGTGGAGACACCGTAAGCCATCGCCATCAAAGCCAGCATCGCCAACCCGATCCAGAAGGCGGAGAAGTTGCCGGCCACCAAGCCGGACAGGATGTTCAGCGACGCGCCGCCTTCGCGCGATGAGGTCACTACTTCGCGAACGTGGGCCGATTCGGTGGAGGTGAACACCTTCACCAACTCGGGGATGATCGCCCCGGCCAGTGTGCCGCAAGTGATCACCGTCGAGAGTTTCCACCATAGCGACGGATCGTTGCCGATATTGGGGATCAGCAAGTAGCTGACCGCATAGGTCGCCACCACCGAAACGATCGAGGTGAGCCAAACCAGAATGGTCAGCGGCGATTCGAAGTTCATCTTGGCGGCGTTTTCATACTTCGCCTTGGCCATCGCTTCGTTGATGAAGTAGCTGACGCCGGAGGCGATCACCATCACCACGCGCATCACGAAGATCCACACCAGCAGCTGAACCTGAACCACCGGTTCCTTCACCGCCAGCAGGATAAAGCTGATCAGCGCGACGCCGGTGACGCCGTACGTCTCAAAGCCATCGGCCGACGGGCCCACCGAATCACCGGCGTTGTCACCCGTGCAATCGGCGATGACGCCCGGGTTGCGGGCATCGTCTTCCTTGATCTTGAAGACGATCTTCATCAGGTCGGCGCCAATGTCGGCGATCTTGGTGAAAATGCCGCCCGCAACGCGCAACGCCGCCGCGCCCAGCGATTCACCAATCGCAAAACCGATAAAGCACGGCCCGGCCAGGTTGCCCGGAATGAATAGCAGAATCGAGAGCATCAACAGCAGTTCCACCGAGATCAGCAGCATGCCAATCGACATGCCCGCCTTCAGCGGAATCGCATAGCAGGGGTAAGCCTTGCCGGTCAGGCTGGCGAAAGCCGTCCGCGAATTGGCGAACGTGTTGACGCGGATGCCGAACCAGGCCACCGCATAGCTGCCACCGATGCCGATCAGTGAGAACAGCAAGATGACGCCCACTTTGAACGGCTCCATATGTTGCAGCACGCCAAAGTAGAAGACAATGATGACGCCAATAAACAGCTCGAGGATCAGCAGGAAGCGGCCTTGGGTCTCCAGGTAAGTTTTGCAAGTCTCATAAATCAGCTCCGAAATCTCGAGCATCGACTTGTGGACCGGCATACCCTGCAGCTGCTTGTAAATAACAAGCCCGAATAGCAGTCCCAGCACACCGACTACGAGGCCGCCATACAGCAGCGTCGACCCGCTAACATCACCGAGAAAAGTAGCCAGATCCAGATCCGGCAAGACCAGGTTGGCTTCTCCGCCCGCATGCGGTTGCTGCGCAAAGGCCAGGGTGGAGAGCAACATCAGACAAGACACTACGCGCACAAAGTGGGTGCGCGCGGCGTAGAAAGCTCCGGTAAGGAACGTCACGCGTTAAAGACTCCTTGGAAATATGTCGGCCGGCTCGAAATCCAGGTGGGCAACGAACGGCGATCTCAAGAAAGGGCCATCCCCAATCCTTGGAGAGCATATCGCGCTTGCCACGTAATTTCAACCACAAAGACATCACCAAGGCGAGCGGCTACCAGCCGCCATCCGGACGACAATTTACCGGGTGGGGACAATGCGAGCCGGGTGGATGGCCCGGGCAACTCCATCTGTTCGATGTGCTGCCCGGGCGGTGCACTACCGGATCACATGGCCCGCGCCGATACCGGTCCAGATTTCGGTCAACTCTGGTTGACCATTGCGGTAGGGGAAAACCATCCGCGCTCCGGACTGATCGTTGTGGCTTCCGGTCCGGAAGGTCATCAGCATCATGCTCTGCCCGGTCTGCTCATGACGCAGCGTCATCACCCCGGCCGCCGTCACCTCGCGTACCCGGTAGGTACCGGCCTTGTAGGCTTGGCCATGGATCGTGAAATCCTGTCCCACCTCCAAGATGGGTTGAATGGTTTCGGCGGCCAGTGACGGTCCAACGGCTGTAAGCGACATTGCCATTGCAGCGGTGGACAAGGCGAGGCGGGCTAACTGATTGATTTTATGCATTGAACTACCTTCCTGCATAGAGAAACGATTGCCAGCGGAAGATGTTCACGGTTTGGGGCACGGCGGCCCACAGCAGGGGCGAATCAGCTCGGGTGCGGGGGCCAATTGCGAACCGGATTAAGCCACGGCGCGGTGTGCAAAGTCGAACCCAGGTTGCACGCCCCACAATTCATCCTGCAAGTCCAGCGCCAACTCCGGCGAGCCCGCGATCACCAGGGTCCGGTCGGCAAAGCGGGCCACCCGGCGCACGCGCTCCAGGTCTGCGCGGCTCTGCACCCGGATAAAGCCCAGGCCATTGGTCAGCCGTGCGGTGGCGGGACCATTGGCGAACGCTACTCGATGGTCAATCAGCACCGCCTGCGCCTCATCTTCCAGCCAGGATTCGTGCGGCAGCTCCATCACCAACGGAAACTCATGGAAGGCGCGGCGCAAGGCCAGCAAATGATCCCGGTTGGCTCGCTGAAACGCAAAGTCCGCCGGAAAGCGCAGCAGTAGCGCCGCCAACTTGCGCGCCCGCAGCAGGGGCCACAAGCCTTCCTTGAACACCGTAATCGCCGAAGGGGCCATCAGCCGTTGTTCGGTAAACTGGCGGCCCAGCCGGACCACGTACTGGACCGGGGCCTGGCTCCATTTGGCGGCCGTCGCGGCTCGGATCGGCATCCGCTGCGACGAGATAACTTCCACCAACTCCAGCCCCTGAGCGGCCGGTGCGGCAGTTCCAATGAGCAGTCTCGATGGTGTGATCATGTTCGCCTAATCTTCGCCTTTATCGTACAGCCGGATGAACCCCAAGGTCAAGGGGAATTTGCCGGCTGCCGTTGACAACCGTATTGCTCTAGGACTTCCGCTCTAGATCCAACCCCGCAACATCGCTGATTTCCGGTGGGCCCGAAGTACGCGGGCCGGTGATATACTTTGGCCGTGCGCCGTCGATTTTGTACTGTTCTCGCCGTAGTGCTGTGCTTGGCAGCCAAGGCCTCGGAAACTCATCCGCAGAAGAAACCAAAGGACTTTACGCTCGCCCAGCGCCGCCTGTGGTCGCTGCAGCCGGTGACCAAGGCGCCGGTGCCTGCGGTGTCGAACAAAGCGTGGGCGAAAACGGAGATCGACGCCTTCATTCTTTCGAAGATGGAAGAAAAGAAGGTCACGCCGAATCCGTCGGCCGACAAGGTAACGCTGCTGCGCCGTGTCACCCTGGATTTAACGGGTCTGCCGCCGACGACGGCGGACGTGCAGTCCTTCCTGGCCGACAATTCGGCCAATGCTTTTGAGAAGGTAGTTGACCGCCTGCTCGCCTCAGCGCAATATGGCGAACGCTACGGCCGCCACTGGCTGGACTTGGCCCGCTATGCCGATTCAGAAGGCTTTAAGGCCGACGAGACTCGCCCCAATATCTGGCGCTATCGCGATTACGTCATCAAGAGCTTCAACGAAGACAAGCCCTACGACCGGTTTGTGAAGGAACAGATCGCCGGCGATGAGATGTTCCCCGGTGACAAGGACGCCTTGATCGCCACCGGCTTCAACCGCAACTTCCCCGATGAATCAAATGCAGCGAACATCGCCCAACGCCGCCAGGAACTGCTGAATGACATCACGGACGTGGTGGGCTACACCTTCATCGGCATGACGATGGCGTGCGCCCGCTGCCACGACCACAAGTTCGACCCCATCCTGCACAAGGATTACTACCGCCTGCAGGCCTTCTTCGCCAACACCCGTATCCAGGACGACGCGCAGTTGATCTCGCGCCAGCAACGCGCGGCCTACGACGAGAAGTACGCCAAGTGGGACGGCGAAACGCGCGACCTGCGGAACCGGATGCAGGCCATTCTAAAGCCCGCCCGCGACGCTTTCTATGAGGAGCGCATGCAGCGGTTCCCGGAAGAGATCCAGGAAGCGCTGAAGATGGCGCCCGAGAAGCGCAACCCCTTCCAGTGGCAGATGGCCCTGAAGGCCCAGACGCAGGTGACCTTCCGCGATGACGAAATCGAAGCGCGGCTAAAGGGCGAAAAGAAAACCCAGTATCAGGCGATGGAGCGCGAACTGTCGCACTTCAACCGCATCAAGCCGGCGGACATTCCGCTCGGCCAGGTGATGACCGACCACGGCACCCACTCGCCCTCCGTCCATGTGCTGTCCGGCGGCGCCTATGATGCACCGCTCGAAGAAGTGCAGCCGGGCTTCCTCACCATTCTCGATCCCAGCGACGCCAAGGTGACGCCGGTGAATGGCTCCACCGGGCGCCGCTCCGTGTTGGCCAACTGGCTGACCGACGCGAAGAACCCGCTTTCGGCGCGCGTGATCGTCAACCGTGTCTGGCACTGGCACTTCGGCAAGGGTCTGGCGGGCACGCCCAGCGACTTCGGCATGATGGGCGAGCGCCCGACGCATCCGCAGTTGCTGGACTATCTGACCTCCAAGTTTGTGGAAGAAGGCTGGAGCATCAAGAAGCTGCACAAGCGCATTCTGCTGTCGGCCGTCTATCAACAGTCGAGCGATTCAAACGAAGCGAGCGTCAAACTGGACCCATCGAACAAGCTGCTGTGGCACTTCAACCGCCGCCGTCTGGAAGGCGAAGCCGTCCGCGATTCCATGCTGGCGACGGCTGGAATGCTCAACCTGAAGATGGGTGGCCCGGGAGTGTTCCCGCCGCTACCGGCTGGCATGACCTCCCGCGGTGGCTGGGCGAAGCATGAAGATGCCGCCGATGCCGCCCGCCGCAGTGTCTACATCTTTGTCCGCCGCAACACGCGGTACCCGATGCTCGAAACTTTCGACATGCCGGACACGCACGAAAGCTGCGCGCGCCGGAACAACACCATCACCCCGTTGCAGGCGCTGGAACTGATGAACAACCATCTGGTCACCGACTGGGCGCAGGCGTTCGCCCGGCGGGTCCGCAATGACCAGGGCCTGACGCCGGAAGCGCAAGTGGACCGTGCCTGGCGCTTGGCCTATGCGCGCCCGGCCGCCGAAGATGAGCAGAAGCTGGCACTGGACTTTATGAAGAAGCAGGCGTCACTCGGCAGTTCATCACCGCTGACCGACCTGTGCCACATGCTGTTGAACTCGAACGAATTTCTCTACATCAACTAGTCTGGTAGTAGCGTCATGAAGCGTCTCTCACATCACTGGCCCGTGCGCACCCGGCGCGAGTTCTTCACCCAGGCGGGCTCCGGCTTGGCGGGCATGGCCCTGGCGTCCATGGCTGGTCAAGATCAAGCGCAAGCGGCCAAGACGGTGGACCCGCTGGCCCCCAAACCCGGCCATCACCCGGCCAAGGCTAAATCGGTCATCTGGCTGTTCATGGAAGGTGGCCCCAGCCACATTGATCTGTTTGACCCCAAACCGAAGATCAATGAGATGCATGGCCAGCCAGTGCCGGCCAGCTACGGCAAACTGATCACCGCGATGGGCACCGCCAGCAACACGCTGATGGGCTCACCGCGCAAGTGGAAGCAGCACGGCAAGTCCGGCCTGTGGGTCTCCGATTGGTACCCCCATATCGCCGAGCACATGGACGACATCGCCGTCCTGCGTTCCTGCTGGGCCAACGGTTTGAACCACGTCGGCAGCGTCTGCCAGATGAACACGGGCGACATCCTCGCTGGTCGGCCTTCGATGGGCGCGTGGGTCACCTACGGCCTGGGTGCGGCCAACAAGAACTTGCCCACGTTCGTGATCCTGCTCGATGATCGCGAGCCGGTCGGCGGCCCCAAGAACTGGAGCGCCGGGTTCCTCCCGGCCAGCTTCCAGGGCTCGCTGTTCCGTCAGGGCGACACCCCGATCTTCCACTTGAAGCCGCCCGCGGGCACCACCAAGGAACAGCAGCGCAACAAGATCGAGTTCCTGCGGTCCATCAACGACCGGTTCGGTGCCAACAAGCAGGAAGACACCGAGCTCGAAGCCCGCATCCGCAGCTATGAGCTGGCGTTTGAGATGCAGGCGACGGCTCCCGAAGCAGTCGATCTAACCAAAGAAACCGCGGCCACGCGCCACCTGTATGGCTTGGATGAACCTGCAACGCACGAGTTCGGCCGCAACTGCCTGATGGCGCGCCGTCTGGTGGAGCGCGGCGTCCGCTTTGTCGAGCTCTATTGCGGGTCGGGTTCGGGCTGGGACGCGCATGCCAACATCGAGGGCAACCACGGCAAATGGTGCCGCGCCTCCGACAAGCCGATCGCGGGCCTGCTAACCGATCTGAAGTCTCACGGCATGCTCGACGACACGCTGGTGGTGTGGGGCGGCGAATTTGGCCGCACGCCGTTCAATGAGAAGGGCAACGGCCGGGACCACAACCCCTGGGGCTTCTCCATGTGGTTCGCCGGCGGCGGAATCAAGGGCGGGCAGACCGTCGGCACGACTGACGAACTGGGCCTGCGCGCTGTCGAGCGTCCGGCCCACGTCCACGACATCCACGCCACCATCCTGCACCTGCTGGGCATGGACCACCTCCGCACCACCTACATGCACAACGGGCGCGCGGAACGGCCCACCATCGTCAGCGGCTCCGTCATCAAGGAGCTACTGGCCTGAGCTTCTTCCTCCCATTGCTGTTTGCCGCCCTGGAAGGCGACGACATCCCGGCCATCATTGCCCGGATGAAGCGCCGCGATCCGGAGGCGCTGGAAGAGGTCTACAAACGTTTTGGGCGTTTGGTGTTCTCGCTGATCCTCCGTGTCGTGCGCGATTCCGCCGTGGCCGAAGACCTCACCCAGGAGACCTTCCTGCGGGCCTGGAACCGCGTACAAGGGTTTGACGGCGAACGCGGCAAGTTCGGACCGTGGCTGCTGGCCATTGCGCGCAACCGGGCGATCGACTATTTGCGCTCCGTTGATGGGAGGCAGCGCCATAACTCAATTGAAATATCCTCATCCGAATCGCCTCTGCTTTTCGTCAGTATGGATGAGGACGTCATTAACTCTGACCGGGGCCGCCGGTTGAAGACGGCCTTTGAACAATTGAACGACAACCAGCGCCAAGTAATGGAGCTGGCCTATTTTGAGGGCCTTTCGCAGAGCGAAATGGCCACCAAGTTGAACCAGCCATTGGGCACCATTAAGACCTGGACCCGGGCCGCTTTGCAGGTGCTGCGCAACGCCCTGGGCGAGACGACTGCGATATGACGAACGAAGAGCTGAACGAACAATACGAACTCTTCGTGCTCGGCGTGGCGGAGCCCGAAGTAGCGGATGAGATCCGTGAAAAGCTGGCGGCGGGCGATCCGGACGTCGCGCGGGGTGTCGCGATGGCGCGCGAACTGGTGGCCGGGATGGCGTTGCTGGCGCCCGATGTGGAACCGCCGGAGCGGCTCGGCCGCAAGATCGTCGCCGCCGTATCGCAGGAGCCGCAAACCTTCCCGCGCTGGTTCTGGGTCTGGGCGACCGCCACGGCCTTGGTGGCAGTGGTGGCGTTCAACTTCTGGCAGCGCGAACAGAAGAAGGGCGAGGAACTGGCCGAGATGCGGCAGCAGCTGATGTCGCAAGGCGCCGAACTCAAGACCGTTTCCCAGTTGCTCGAGTTCTTGAATGAGCCCGAACTGAAGCTCACCACCTTCGGCACCGCCCAACCCGCCCCGCCCCGCGGACGCGTATTGGTGTCACCGAACAAGGGCGTGCTGCTGCTGGTCTCGAATCTCCCCCCCGCCGCCCAGGGCCGCATCTACCAGATGTGGCTGGTTCCCAAGCAAGGCGGACCCGTGCCGATGGGCCTGTTCCAGACGACGGCGCAGGGCACTGCTCTGCACGTGCGGCCGGGTACGGTGGACTTGGCATCCGCTGCGGCGATTGCCGTGTCGCTGGAGCCGGAAGCCGGCTCGACTGCGCCCACCACGACGCCGTTTATCATTGCGCCAGTGGCAGAGTAGGGCCTCAGTTCGCCAGCGGCGTCTGCCGCTCCAGCCCCAAGCTCACGCATGGGGCTGAGTCGACGGCCAAGACTAGCCGATCACCTCGGACCAATTGACGATCCGCTTTTGCTCAATCGCCATCCGCCCCATCACCGCCACGCGCGTCGACATACCGGCCGATTGAATATTGGCGAGCGGCGTCTTGTGCCCCAGCGAGTTATCGACAAAGGCCGCCATCGCCATGTAGTTGGCATCCTTGTCGGCATTTTCGACGTCCAGCTTCTTCAACTCGCGACCCTCCACTTCACCCCACATCGCCTTGCCCAAATCGACCGCGCCTTTGCTGCCGAAGACGCGTTCGTTGGTGCCGGAGAAGCCGCGCGGGTCAAAGTAGATCTGCGAGAAGTTCAGGCGCACGTCGTTGGGAAACTCCCAGATGACGCTCCAGTTGTCCATGATCGTGCGGCCCTGCGGCACGTTCTTGTAGAGGTTGATGCCGCCGGAACCCATGGCCCGCAGCGGAGGCGCTCCAATGGCCCACACCATCAGGTCGATGATGTGGCAGGCCTGCTCGACGATGATGTCGCCGGAACGCTTCTTGTCGAACAGCCACGGCGTATTGCGCGGCAGGTCGCCACCGTGGCGCATGGCGTGGCAGTAGATCACTTCGCCAATGCCGCCGGACTGGATGAACTTCATGGCGGCGACACGGTTGGGGTCATGCCGCAATTGAAAGCCGACTTGCAGGATGCCCTTGGCGCTGCGGGCCGCCTTTTCCACCAGGTCCACTTCCGCGGCATCGATCCCGACGGGCTTTTCGAGATAGACGTTCTTGCCTAGCTCCAGCGTGGCAATGGCAATGTTCTTGTGCGTGTCCACCGGCGTGGCGATCACCACCGCGTCAATGTCCTTCATCTCGTCGAGCATTTTGCGGTAGTCGGCATAGCCTTTCGCCGACCCGCCCTTCTGCGCGATCGCCTCAATCGCCTTCTGCACCCGCTCCGGGTCGAGATCGCAGACCGCCACCACCTTCGCGCCGGGCACCTGCAGCAGGGACTTCAGCGTTGAGCTGCCCCGGTTGCCGACGCCGATATAGGCGACGCGGAGTTCCTTCGAGCTGGTCTGGGCGGCCAGTATGGCTGGCGCGGTGGCGAGGAGAGTGCGGCGAGTGATCATTTTCGTTTACTGGGCCGAATATACCGTACGTCGGGGCCCGCGAGTTTCTCGAAGTGCTGGTCGAGCGTCCAGAGCGTGGCGTGGCGAAGTGTTTTCGTCGAGAAGATCACGCTGTCGGCCAAGTGAAGCCCGTGCCGGATGCTCAGCTTCGCCGCCAGCGTGGCCACATCCGGCGTCAAATCAACCACCAGCGCCTCTTCCATCGTTGCGGCCACCACGGGCACCATCGAGGCGCTGTGGCGGTAAAAGTACTTCTTCACCTCGAACAGCACCACCGTCGGCACCAGCAAATTGGCGGTGTCCTGCAGCAGTGGTTCGAATTTAGCAGCATGCGGACCATCGGCGAAGTACTCAATCCAGCCGGATGAATCGACCAGATGCATCATGGGCGCGGATCGCGCTCCCGTTCAAAGGGCGGAAGCCCTTTTGCGATCCCCCGCAGCTGCTTCAGCGGCGGAATCCGCACCATCTTGATGACGCCGTCTTCTTCGTAGACCGAGAGGCGCTCTCCCGCCTGAATACCCGTCAGTTCGCGGATCTCCTTGGGGATCACAACCTGGAACTTGGGTGAGACGGTAGTGGCAGCCATACCCAATGGTAAGACGGATTCTGATCGATCCGGCTGTGGTTGGAAGCTACTTCGTCTTGTTGATAAACAAATACACCCCGCTCTTGCCCCCCACCGCAAAATCCACGTCGCCATCGCCGTCGATATCGGCGGCCGGGATTTGCATGCCGCCGCCGGTGCGGGTTGAATAGTCCACCGTGTGCTTCACCCACTCGATGCGGGCTCCGTCGGGCGTGCGCTTGTATTCGTACCAGTAGATGCCCAGCGGCTCGCGCTCGCCGGGATCTTTGCCGTTGTGGGCCATGAAGCGCTTGCCGGTCAGCAGGTCTTTCTTGCCGTCGCCATTCAGGTCCACCAGCGTTGTCGAGTGCGCCTGTGACCAGGAGTCGTCAATCATCGACTCCTGCCACTTGCCGTCGCCCAGGTTCTTCAACCAGAAGATGCCGTAGTCATGCGCCTTCGACGTCACGATGTCGTTCTTGCCGTCGCCATCGACATCGAGCACATGCATGAAGCCGAGCGACCCCAAGCCCTGCTTGGTGTCTTCCCAATCGCCATGCCACTTCCATTCGCCCGACCGCGGATTGGCCGGCGCTTCAAACCATCCCATCGGCGTCAGGATGTCGGTGCGGCCATCGCCGTTCAGGTCGCCGGCGCCGATGCCGTGGCCGTAGCTCTTGGTGCTCACCTGATGCTTCACTGGAGCTCCTTTCACAAACTCATACCAGCTCAGCGGAGCGTTAGTGTTGCCGAACTGCGGCAGCACTTCGTTGGCCTTGCCATCGTTGTCGATGTCCACCTGGAAGGCGAACTCGACATTAAAACCTTCCTGCACCGGTTGCGGCGTCCAAGGCTTGCCGCTCTTGCCCGGATGGAGCCAGTAGCGGACGCCTTTGGAGAACCAGCTGGCGGTGACGATGTCCGGGTAGCCGTCGCCGTTGATGTCGATGATCAGGTCGGAGAACGCGTCGATGTAGTTGTTGGTGTAGAACAGCTCGCGGAAGGGGTGCTTCTTCCAGGCGGGCGCTTCAAACCAGTTCTCGCCGGAAACGATGTCCAGCTTGCCGTCTTTGTTCACGTCCACAAAGGCGCAGGTTTCGTTGGCCCCCAGGTCAATGGTGATCTTGTCGAAAGGGACCTCGGGCGGCCGACCAGCGGCGAGGGCGAGCGAAGTGGCGAGGAAGAGCGTCTTGCGTATCACGCCCGCGATTCTATCGCGCCGCCACCCTCAGGGTCAGTCACCATCCATCTCTCTAGCCCTTGCGCGATACTCGCCACAACAGCAATCCGCTCATCGGCAGCAGCGTCGCGGCCAAGCCCAGCAGCGTGTAGAGCGCTCGCAACCAGGTGCCGCCGCTTGAACCCCAGGTGCCAAAGTGGAGCGGCTCCATCGCATCGTAGACCTTGGTGCTGGGGCCCGCCGCGCTGGCATCGTGCACTTGCACGATCGCGCCATCATAGGCGCCCACCAGCACGAAGCTGGCCGCATGTCTGGTGAAGTGGCCCGGAGCGTTGCCGTACACCGTGTAGTGGCCGGATTTGGGTGAAGGCATCAGCAGGCTGGTGGGCGTCAAACCGGGAATCGTTGCTAGCGCCGCCGCCCGCGCCTGCTCTGCTGAAATACGCGGCCGGTCCTGCGCCACCGTCCGGGCTGACGGCGAAGGGTGAAGCTGCCGCCCGGTCTCTGGCCAGTAGCGCAGCAGAGTCTCGAAGCCCAATCCAGCGCCCGTCAGCGCGATCAACAGAATGAAGGCGACGCTTGAGATCCCCACCAGCTTGTGGCCATCGGCCAAACCAAATCGCAGCCCCGCGCGTAACTGCCACCACGAAAGGCCTTGCGCAAACACGCCCCGCATAAACGGCCAATAGATCACCAGGCCGGTCACGGCGGAGATCAGCAGCGCCAGGCCAAAAACTCCCACCGCCAGCCGCCCCTCCCAACTGGGAGCCGCCAGCCGGATGTGGATCTGCCGCAGCAGCGTCAGCCAGCCATCGCTCGGGCGCGTTCCCGTCACGCGTGCCGTGTAGGGGTCGATCAGCTTGGAGCCGCCCGGCGTGTAGGCGGTGATCGCCATTGCCGGGTCACCTGGAATCACAAAGCCGAAGCACTTCGGGCCGGCCGCCGCCAGCACTTGGTCCCACGAGGCGCGCTGGGCCTGTGGCGCCACGCGCATCGCCGGATTGCCCGCCGCCTCCAGCTCCTCCCGAAACACCAGCACCGTACCCGATAAACAGATCACGAAAAGGAACAATCCGAGCACCAGCCCGGCCCACTTATGGATCAACCACCACGCTCGCGTAGACACTCAACACCATCATCGCGCGGCAGACCTCGCTCCGGCCCGGCGGCGCGTTCAAGGAGCGGGCGCGAAAGCCGATAAGCGATGCGATGAAGAGATTTGTATTTCTCCTGGCGGCAACGCCGCTGCTGGCCACCACCATCAAACTCGACAGCGACCTGGTGAACGAGCTGAACAACAAGACGTCGTCCAACGTCTTCATCAACGCTCACCCGCTTTGGCAGCAGAACTCGGATGACGCCAAGTGGATCAGCTACGGCCTCACCGGCAACGGCCAGCCCCTGTCTCCAGCCAATGTCTCCGGCACCATCACCGGCAAGAACGCCAAAGCACCCACCGCCATCTTCTGGGAGAACTTCTATCTGCCTTATCTCACCAACACCGGCTCCATTACGGTGTGGGCCGATGATACGGCGCGTGTCTCGTTGATCCTGCCCAACCAGAGCGTCCAGCTGCTGTTTGAATCGAACCCCGTGCAGGGTGGCGCCTGCGCCAACGGGCCCATCGGCTGCCTGCCGCAGAACGGCCAGTCGATCAACCTGACGCCCTACCTCACCACCTCCGGCAACTATCAACTGCAGTTCGATGTCTACCAGCGCGGCGGCGGCCCGTTCGGGCTGCTCTACAAGGGGTCGGCCGAATCCATCGCCCCCATCGCAAGCTCAACCGGCGTTCCGGAGCCGTCGACCCTGCTGATGATGGCATGTGGGACGGTGGCCTTGCTGGTTGGATTCCGCCGGCAAGCGAAACGGCAGTCCGAATCCCCGGCCCAACTTCCCTAGCCAGCCCGCCTGCCCGTCCGGTGCGCGATAATTTCAAGTGATCCCATGACCAAGGTTCAGGTGAACTTCGAACTCACGCGCCCCATCGACGATGCCGTGATGGACGCGATCGCGAAAGCGACCAGCATCTACGGCATCAACCACGTCAAACTCTCGTCCGCGATGGACCGGGTGACGGTGGAATACGATGCGTCGCGGCTCCGTCCGGCGCATGTCGAAAGCCGGCTGTCCCAGAGCGGCATTCCGCTGCGGCGGGTGGAGTAGCGGTGAGCCGTCTCCTGTCGTGTTTGGTGCTGGCGGCCGGAAGCCTGCCGGCGCAGTTCGTTCCCGCAGCGTTCCAACCTCCCGCCAGTTATGAGACGGCCCAGTTCGTTTTGGTGCCGCTGGGGCCGGGCCTGGAGAAGCTGGATTTCGACGCTTACATGAGCTCGATTGACCACTTGAAAGCCACCTTTACCAACGGCGGCAAGTGGCCCCATCCCGGCATCACCATGGCCGAGGCGCTCAAAGATGTCGAAGGCGAGATCGCCAATTTCAAAGCTCGCAAGGCCTTCACCTACGCCGTGCTCACCAAAGACAAGAAGCGCGAAGTGGGCTGCGTCTACATCGCGCCGTCCCGCCAACCGGGCTTTGAGGCACAGGTGCGGATGTGGGTCACCAAAGCCGACTTCGACCGCGGCGTGGATGCCGAAGTGGAGAAGCTGGCTCGGGCTTGGGTGTCGGCGGCGTGGCCTTTCAAGAAGGTTGCCTGGCCCGGCCGCGACAAGTAACGCTACCCGGTATGGGCATGCCGTTTCGCCGCCTGGCCGGCGTGACCTGCCCCGCCAAGTACGCGTCTGGCCCCTTTTTTAGCCGATTCGACACCATCTGATCCCTACCTTGGAGAAAGGAAGTTTTCTCCAAAGGGGTATCTGTTGATGTTGTTTCGCTCTCGTTTGGCCCAGTGGTCTTTGATCGCCACGTCTGTCTGCCTGTCCTTACCGTTGAGTGCGCAAGTTTCGGGCCGCTTGGCGGGCTCGGTGGTCGATGCCTCCGGCGCCGCTATCGCCAGCGCCTCCGTCAGCGTGAAGGTAAGCGGTGGCGCTGTGGCCGCCGTTCAGACTACGTCGCGCGAAGGGCTTTATTCGTTTAGCGGCCTGCAGCCGGGCGTCTACGATGTCACGGTGCAACTGGCGGGCTTCACCAGCGCCACGGCTGTCGGCATCAAGGTGGATACGGCGCGGGAAACGGCGCTCACCCCCATCGCACTGCAGCCCGCTTCGGTCACGCAATCGGTGGACGTCGTGGCCACCGCCAACGGTGTCCAGACCACGAATGCGGAGATCGGCACCACCGTCACCAACGAGCAGATCCGCCGCTTGCCCCAGCTAAACCGCAACATCCTGGCGCTGATCTCGACGCAACCGGGCGTGGGCAACAATGGCCGCACCAACACTGTGATCAATGGCCTCCGCGTCTCCTACGCCAACGTGACGCTGGACGGCGTCAACATCCAGGACAACTACTTCCGCGAAAACTCGCTGGACTTCCAGCCCAACCTGCTGTTGCTGGACCAGGTGTCGGAACTCTCCATCGGCACCTCCAACGCCAACCCCGCCATGGGCAACGGCGCCGTGCAGGTATCGTTCTCGACGCCGTCCGGCAGCAACAAGTGGCACGGAGCAGCCTACTGGTACAACCGCAACAACGCGCTGGCCGCCAACGGATTCTTTGAGAACCGTGACGGCTTGAACATCCCCTTCTTGAATCAGAATCAGGCGGGTGGCAGCTTCAGCGGACCGGTGATCAAGAACAAGCTGTTCTTCTACACCAACTACGAGGCCTTCCGCCGCCGCCAGCAGACCCAGTTGCAGCGGACCATCCTCACTGATGCGGCCCGTCAAGGCATCTTTACCTATGGCGCACCGGGCGCGCTGCAGCAGCGCAACCTGCTCCAGATCACCGGCTACACGGCAGACCCCGCGATGAAGCGCTTGATCGACATGCTGCCCGCTGCCAGCCGCATCAACAATTTCCGCGCTGGTGATTCCACCGAAGGCGCTCTCCGCAACACCGCCGGCTATTCGTTCCTGCAGAGCACCAACCGAGACCGCGACAACGTCACCGGCAAAGTGGATTACTACGCAAGCGACAAGCACTCGCTGTTTGGCACCTACATCTGGAACCGCGATCTCAACGAACGGCCCACGGTCAGCAATCTGGGCTATGAGCCAAATCCGTCGGTCGTCAATGACAACGGCACCAAGTTCTTCTCCACCGGCTGGCGCTCCACTCTGTCGCCCAACTTCACCAACGAGCTGCGCGGAGGCCTGAACAAGGCACCGGGAATCTTCTCCAAAACTGTGCCGGACGAGAAGTTCTATGTCAGCAACGCCGGTCTGGCCTTCACCTCGCCGGTCCAGACCTATCAGCCTGAGGGCCGCTTCACCGACACCTGGAACATCTCGAACAATGCCAGCTGGCTGAAGGGCAAGCACACGCTGAACTTCGGCTTCCAAAGCCAGAACATTCGCGTCAACGCCTACGACTACTTCATCACCACGCCGCTCTATACGCTAGGCATTGGGTCGAGAACACGCGGTATGACTGCGGCCGATCTGCCCGGCGCCAGCCCCAATGAAATCACCGCGGCCAATACCCTGCTCGCTTCGGTGGCGGGCTTGATCAACCAAGCCCAGCAGCGCTTCAATGTCCGTGATGCCAGCTCCGGTTTTGTGTCCGGACAGGAGAACCGGCGTTACTGGGCCTTCGGCAGCTACGCCGGTTACCTGCAAGACAACTGGAAGCTCACGCGCCGCCTGAGCCTTTCCGCCGGTGTCCGCTATGACTACTTCACGGTGGTGGACGAAACGCGCGGCGTGGCGCTGCTGCCGGTGCTGCAGAATGGCAACCCCATCGCCACTCTGCTCAACGCCGACAGCCAGCTCGCCCTGGCGGGCAAGAGCAGCGGCCGGCCGTTCTACAACGCCGACCGCAACAACTTTGCGCCCAACGTGGGCCTGTCCTGGGACGTCTTCGGCAACGGCAAGACCGCCGTGCGCGCGGGCTACAGCGTTCACTTCGTCAACGATAACCACATCACCATGGCCTACAACGCGGCCAACTCCAATGCCGGCTTGCAGGCGGAGGCCAACATCACCGACGTGAACGGCCGCGTGTCCACCGGGGCGACCATTCCGACTCCGGTCTACAAAGTCCCTCGCAGCTTCGCCGACAACTATGCCCTGAACACGCAGTCGGCCTTCGCCACGATTGACCCGAATCTCCGCACGCCCTACGTGCAGCAGGTCAGCTTGGGCGTTCAACAGAAGTTGGGCGGTGGTGTGCTGGAAGTACGCTATGTCGGCAATCGCGGGACAAAGCAGTTCCGGGCGTTCGACTTCAACCAGATCAACCCCGCCGCGGGTGGGTTCCTGACCGACTTCCGCCGTGCGTACGCCAATGGCCTCGCGGCGCAGAACGCCGGCCGTGCCTTTGATGCCCGGTACAACCCGGCGATTCCGGGCAGCCAGCCAACGCCCGTCTTCGATTCGATGCCCAACGGCGGCTTGCTCACCAATGCCACCGTGCTGAATCTGATCCGCACCCAAGCGGCGGCGGAACTCGGCAACTTCTATCAGATCCGCAATCTGAATGGTCCGGTGAACTTCTACCGTAACGCCAATGCGCTGGGCACCAACCTGATGACCAACTACAGCCGCTCCGCCTACGACAGCCTGCAACTGGACTACACGCGCCGCTTTGCCCGCGGCTACTCGTTCCAGTTGAACTACGTCTGGGCGAAGGCGCTGTCCGATAGCGCGGGTACCAGCCAGGTGAACTTTGAGCCGTTCCTCGACATCAACAACGCGAAGCTGGAGCGTGCCCGGACGCCGTTCGATCTGCGGCATGCCTTCAAGACCAACTTCGTGCTCGATCTGCCGTTCGGGCAGGGCAAGAAGTTCCTGAACGCGTCGGCCCCGCTGGTCTCACGCATCGTCAGCGGCTGGTCAGTGAGCGGGTTGACGACGCTGCAGAGCGGCTTCCCCTTCTCCATTGGTTCGGAGCGGGGCACCCTCAATCGTGCCGGCCGCTCGGCCAACAACACCGTCACCACCACGCTTGATGGCGACGGCCTTTCGCGCACCGTGGGCTTCTACATGACCGGCAATGGCCCCTACATCGTCGATCAGGCCGCCATCAACTCGCGTGACGGCCGTGGCGTGGCGGGTGATGGCACGGCTCCATTTAGCGGGCAGTTGTTCTTCAACCCGAATGCGGGCGAATTGGGCGCTCTGCAGCGCCGCTACTTCTCGGGGCCGCGCTTCTTTAACTTCGATTTCGGCGTCCACAAGCTGACCACGATCCGCGAAGGCCACACGGTGGAACTGCGCATGGAATCGACCAACGCCTTGAACAACGTGATGTTCGACACGTTCCAGGGCGGCACGCGCTACGACTATGACGTCAACTCCGCCACCTTCGGCCGTATCGTCAACCAAGGCAACACGCCGCGCCGCGTGCAGTTCGGGTTGTACTACCGGTTCTGAGCAAGGGTCGCGCCGGTCGATCAGCCACGGCGCCCTGGACTTCGGTCTAGTGGCGCCGTTTGTGGTGAGGGGTGAACTGCGTGTAGTTCAGCTTGCCAATCACCGCAAAGTGCTTCCGGTTGCCTGAGATCAAGGGCAGGTCGAGTTCCAGCGCGGTAGCGGCGATCAAGGCGTCCAGCGCCCGCAGACCGTGCCCCATCGCATATTGATCAATCAACTTCGCGGCCCGATCGCCGATCGAGGCTGAAAGCGGGATGATCTCAATGCCGAATGACGCGATAAACGTTCGCGTGGCCCGCTGCTCAGCGGCGGACCCGACGCCTTGCATTACTTCCATCAGCGTCACCACGGACATCATTGGCTTTTCGTCCCTTGCCAGCTCCAGCAGAGCCGCTGGCTCGTTGCGGAACGCCCAGATCATCACGTCGGAATCCAGAAGCATCGTAGCGGCTCTCCCGCATTTTCATGATGTAGGCCGTGGGATCCTTCATGTCTTCGCGATTCGCCCACATGCCAATAGCCGGGTGCGCCTGCATTTTGCGAAGCCGCTCTTCCCAATCAGGCCGGACGTTCTGAACCGGCTTGATTTGCGCCCGATCCTTGCCGCGATAGGTCAGCGTGACGGGTTCGCCGCGGTCAAGCGCAGCCAGAACATCCTTCAGGCGGAGCCGGAGATCGGTGACGGTGGCCTTCATCAGTTATAGTTCGACTATACATGAGATTTTTCGCTTTCCTGCTCGTTTCCGTTTCCCTGTGGGGCCAAGGCGTTGAGTACGTCAAGGGCAACTACACCAAGTTTGAGTACCTGGTGCCGGTGCGTGATGGCGTGAAGCTGTTCACGTCGGTCTATGTGCCGAAGGAGGCGCTGAACGGCGCCAGCACGACGAAGTATCCGATCATGATGCAGCGGACGCCCTATTCGGTGGCGCCCTATGGGGTCGACAAGTACCGCGCCAGCCTGGGCCCATCGGAGAAGTTTGGCAAGGACGGTTTCATCTTCGTCTACCAGGACGTGCGGGGCCGCTACCAGTCGGAGGGCAAGTGGCTGGAGATGACGCCGCACAAGCCCAACAAGGCTTCGGCCAAGGACGTCGATGAATCGAGCGACACCTACGACACCATCGACTGGCTGGTGAAGAACATCCCCAACAACAACGGCCGTGTCGGCATGTGGGGCATCTCCTATCCTGGCTTCTACGTCACCGCCGGCATGATCGATGCCCACCCGGCGCTGAAGGCCGCCTCCCCACAGGCTCCGGTGACTGACCTGTACGGCGGCGACGACAGCTACCACAACGGCGGCTTGATGCTGGCTGCCAACTTCGGCTTCTACCTGTTCTTCAAGCCGCACCTCGAACCGACGATGCCCGAGAATTTCGGCCGCATGAACCCCTTCAAGTCGCCCGACGGCTATGATGTCCTGCTGCGCGCCGGTACGCTCGCCAACGCCACCGAGAAGTACTACAAGGAGGCCAACCCCTACTGGCTGGCCACCATGAACAACCCCAACTTGAACGACTTCTGGAAGTCGCGCAACATCGCAACGCACTTGAAGTCGATCAAGCCGGCGGTGCTGACCGTGGGCGGCTGGTTCGACGCCGAAGATCTGCAAGGTCCGCTGCGCGTCTACCGCCAGATCCAGGCCAACACTCCGCCCGCCAGCGGCAACCACCTCGTAATGGGCCCCTGGACCCATGGCGGCTTCTCCCGCGGCGATGGCGACAAAGTGGGCGACATCAACTTTGGTTCCAAGACCAGCGCTTACTATCGCGACTCGATTGAGTTCCCTTTCTTCGCCTACCACCTGAAATCCAAGGGCGACGGCAAGTTCCCCACCGCGTGGGCCTTTGAGACCGGCACCAACCAGTGGCGCACTTTTGACACTTGGCCGCCCAAAGCCGCGCAGCAGAAGAAGCTCTACTTCCACGCGGGTGGCAAGCTGTCGTTTGACCCACCCGCCGAAACCGAAGGCTATGACGAATACTTGGCGGACCCCAACAAGCCCGTGCCCTACGTCAGCTACATCCACACCGGCCACTCGGGCTTCTACATGACCTCCGACCAACGCCACGCCTCCACCCGGCCCGATGTGCTGGTCTATGAAAGCAACATCCTCGACGAAGACGTCACCATCTCCGGTCCGTTGACACCGGAGCTGTTTGTCTCCTCGACGGGCACGGATGCCGACTTCGTGGTGAAGCTGGTGGACGTCTACCCTGGGGATCTCGAAGACGGGCCGAACAACGTGAAGCTGGGCGGCTATCAACAGCTGGTGCGCGGCGAGCCGTTCCGGGCGAAGTTCCGCAACAGCTTTGAGAAGCCGGAGCCGCTCACGCCCGGCAAGCGCGAACGCGTCGCCTTTGCCTTGCCCGACGTCCAGCACACCTTCCGCAAGGGCCACCGCATCATGGTGCACATCCAAAGCAGCTGGTTCCCGCTGGTGGACCGCAACCCCCAAAAGTTCATCAACATCCCCGACGCCAAAGCCAGCGACTTCCAAAAAGCCACTCACCGCGTGTATCGCGGCAAAGCGGGTGGGAGCAGCATTGGTGTGGGTGTCTTGAACTAGGCATCCTGAAGGGTCTGGTTGAACTTCTTCGGGAGTACCATGAAGCCAGGGAGGCAGCATGACCCATCTTGAAACATCGGCGGACATTGATTGGATTGCGTGCGAGCTGATTGAACAGGTGCCGGGCAAGGTGTCCGGCCGGCCTGTTGTTCGCGGTACGCGCATTTTGCCGGATCCAATCGTCAACAGCTACGACCTTGGCGACAGCCTGGAAGAAATTCATGAAGGCTTTCCCAGCCTTTCGGTTGCGCAGATCAAACGTCTGATTGAGTTCGCGCATACCCAAAGAGCTCGCCAGTAGCCGTGAAGGTACTGCTCGATGAGAATCTTGATCACCGTCTCCGGAAGCACCTAGGGCCTCACCAGGCGGTGACGGCCAGTTTTCAAGGTTGGGGCGGACTCAAGAATGGCAAGCTGCTGGATGCTGCAGAGCGAGGCGGCTTTGACGTGCTGATCACCGGAGATCAAACGCTTGCCTACGAACAGAACCTATCCCGGAGGCGCTTGGCCGTCATCGCACTCTCGTCAATCGAATGGCGAATCATCAAGGACTATTTGCCCGAGATTCTTGCGGCCGTGAATGCCGCCGAGCCCGGTTCTTTTCAGGCGGTCAACTGTGGAACCTTCAGCCGCAAGTCGCCGCCCTCGTCTCGTTGACGTGACTGTACCTCACACCAGCCGCAGATTCGCCTTCGCCCGCAGCGAGAAATCAGCGAACTCTTGCCGAGCCAGCTTCGGAAAACCGGCAGCGGCGATCATGACGGCATTGTCGGTGGACAGCTCGCCACGCGGAAAGAAGGCGGGTAGATAGAAGGCCCCAGCCGCCGCGCGCAGGCCGCTATTGCAGGCGACGCCGCCCGAGACAATCAATGACTTGGCGCCCATCGCCCGCGCCGCCTCGGTGGCCCGTCCCAGCAGATCCTTCACCACTGCTCGCTGGAAGCTGGCCAGCAAGTCGAGCGTCGCCTGTGGCGTCACAGCCCGCCATTGCTCCACCGTGGGGTGTGGCGTCTCTCTCAGCAGCGCGCGCCGCGCGGCAATCTCTTCTTCCATCGTGCGCGCTTGGGTCCAACGCAGCACTGCGGTCTTGATACCGCTGAAGCTGAAGTCCAGCGTATTGCCCTTCATGTTGGGCGTCGTAAAGCGCACCGCCTTGGGGTTCCCATACGGCGCTAGGCGATCAATCACCGGGCCGCCGGGGTAGCCGAAGCCCAGCAGCTTCGCCACCTTGTCGAACGCCTCCCCCGCTGCATCGTCACGCGTCCGGCCCAGAAGGCGGTAGACGAAACCTTCCGTCACCGCAAACATGTGCGTATGCCCGCCGCTCACCACCAGGGCCAGGGCAGGGAACTGCAGTTGCTCGCGGTGCTCCATCACCACGGCGTGGATGTGGCCTTCGATATGGTTGACGCCCAGCAGCGGCACGCCCCACGCGAGGCTGAGCGCTTTGGCGTAGGTGATCCCCACCAACAGTGAGCCCACCAGCCCCGGCCCCTCCGTCACCGCGATCGCGCTCAGCGACCGCCCGCCGACGCCCGCCTGCGCCAGCGCATCGCGCACCACCGGGACGATGGCCCGCAGGTGCTCCCGTGAAGCGAGCTCCGGCACTACTCCACCCCAGCGCCCATGGATGTCCAGCTGCGAGGCGACGACGTTCGAACGCACCTCGACACCGTCGGCCACCACCGCGGCGGCGGTTTCATCACACGACGATTCAATGCCCAAAATCACGCCCGCTAGCGGGGAGTTGCCAGTTGGAGAGCCCACGCTGCTATTGTGACAATTTGAAGGTCTCTGATTTTTCTTACGAGCTTCCGCCCGACTTGATCGCGCAGGAGCCACTGGCGGACCGCTCGGCTTCGCGCATGCTCCTGATCGACCGGGCCACCGGCACCTGGAAGGATGGCCACTTCCGTGACCTGCCTCTCTATCTGGGCGGTGGCGACTGTCTGGTGTTGAACGATTCGCGCGTCATGCCGTCGCGCCTGTACGGCCATCGCGCCGGGGGCACTGGCTCCGTCGAGGTTTTGTTCCTCAAACCGCTGACGACCGACCGGCGCACCTGGCAGGTGCTGGTGCGCCCCGGACGCCGTCTGCATGAAGGCTCCGTCGTCGAGTTCGATGACACCCTGGGCGGCGTGATCCTGGACACCGGGGAGCGCGGGGAGCGTAAGTTGAAGCTGCTGGGCGGGGGCGATATCGATGAGGTGCTGAACCGCATCGGCCACATGCCCTTGCCGCCCTACATCCGGCGTGATGACACCAAGCAGGACCGGGAGCGTTACCAGACCGTCTATGCGCAGGAGGCGGGCTCGGCGGCCGCGCCCACGGCGGGCCTGCACTTTACGACGCAGATGTTGGACAAGTGCCAGCAAGCGGGCGCCGACATCGCGCGCGTCACCCTGCATGTCGGCCTCGGCACGTTCTCGCCACTGCACACGGACGAAGTGAAGTCCGTCCATCTGCATTCGGAGCGCTACCAGATCGAAGGCCCTCAAGCGGCCAAAATCGCCGCCGCCAAGCGCCGTGTCGCGGTGGGGACCACCTCGGTCCGCACGCTTGAAACCTGGGGGCAGCGTGACGAACTGGCGGGCGAAACGGACATCTTCATCTACCCGGGGCATCAGTTCAAGCTGGTGGACGCCATGCTCACCAACTTCCATTTGCCGGAATCGAGCCTCATGCTGCTGGTCTGCGCTTTCGGGGGCACGGAGCTGATGCTCGACGCCTACCGCCACGCCGTCCGGGAGCGGTACCGCTTTTTCAGCTACGGCGACTGTATGCTGATAGTTTGATCTACCTATTTGTCTGCTTACTTGTTTCGCTTTCTGCCGCGGCCCAGACGGCCGCCTCGCTGCCCGCGATCAGCCAAGGCTTCCAGGCACTCACCGAACGGGTGAACCCGGCCGTGGTGCAAGTTATCACTCGTGGCTTCAGCACCGAGGAAGAAGGCTCCGGCACGTTTGTGCGGGCCAGCCGCGGCAGTGGCTCCGGCGTCGTGGTGGACCCCGCCGGCTACATCATCACCAACGCCCACGTCGTGGGCTTCTCGCGCCGCGTCGAGGTGCTACTGCCGCAGCGCTCCGACATGGAGATGCGCCACCACAGCGTGCTGAAAGCGGGCGGCAAGCTGCTGGCGGCCGACGTGATCGGCGTCGACAAGGAAGCGGATCTGGCCGTGCTGAAGATCGCGGAAACCGGTCTGCCGCACCTGCCCTTCTCCGATTCTGAAAAGCTGCGGCAGGGCCATCTGGTGTTCGCCTTCGGCAGCCCGTTTGGACTCGACAACTCCGTCACCATGGGCGTCGTCAGCTCGATGGCGCGCCAGCTGCACGCCGACGACCCGATGATCTACATCCAGACCGACGCCGCCATCAACCCCGGCAACAGCGGTGGTCCGCTGGTCGATAGCGAAGGGGGTATCGTCGGCATCAACACGTTCATCATCTCCCCTTCCGGCGCCAGCAACGGTGTCGGCTTTGCCGTTCCCAGCAACATCGTCCGCAGCGTCTTTGAGCAGATCCGCGATCATGGCCACGTCAAGCGCGGGCAGATCGGCGTCATCGCGCAGACGATCACGATACCGCTGGCCCAGTCACTGGGGCTGCACCGGGATTGGGGCGTCATGATCTCCGATGTCACCGAAGGCAGCGCCGCCGCGATCGCCGGGCTTCAGGTGAAAGATATCGTCGTATCGCTCAATGGGCGGCCCATGGAGAACGCCCGCCAGTTCGGCGTCACCATCTATCGCAATGCTGGGCGCACGATCTCCATCGGCGTGCTGCGCGACGGACAACCCAAGACCGTCGATGTGGCGGTGCTCGAACGCCCGCGCGATCCGGACCGCCTGATCAGTTTCGTCAAGGGTCGCGAGAATCTGGTGACGCCGCTGGGCGCGCTGCTGGTGGAGCTCGACGAAAAGGTGACGCCCTTACTGCCGCCCCTGCGCCGTCTTTCGGGGGTCGTGGTGGCGGGTCTGGTGTCCGATCTGGGCATTGGCGACAACCACCTGCAAGCCGGCGATGTGCTGCATGAGATCAACAACCAGATGGTCAGCTCCATTGCGGATGTTCGCAAGGCGGTGGCGGGTTTGAAGCATGGCCAGCCCGTTGCGCTTTACGTCGAACGCCAAGGTCAGCTACAGTACCTGGTGCTGGAACGCGACTAGCTTCAGCAAACCTTAGTTGTCGGAAGTGGTCTAGCCCCATGCGTGAGCTTGGGGCTTTTGCGCGGAACCGGACATGGCCCCAAGCTTGCGCATGGGGCTGATCGAAGCTACACCGCGTCGGAGACTGACGGCAGCGGGAAGTCGGTAGCAACCAACGATGGCGCAATCATCATGCCGCCTTCGAGACCCCGCACGCGCACCGCCTTGCCCACCTTTACCGCATTCTTCAGCAGGCGTACCGGGCTTTCCAGGAACCGCATGTTCATCACCGGCGTGGTGATCTTGCCGTTCTCGATCAGGAACAGGCCATCACGCGTCAGGCCGGTCTGCTGTAGCGTCTGCGGGTTCACCGGGCGGATGTACCATAGGTGCGTCACCAGCAGGCCGCGCTCCACGGAGGCGATCAATTCTTGAAGGGACGCTGAGCCGCCTTCCATGATCAGGCTGCCCGCGGCACCGCCACCACCGCCGCCGCGTCCTCCGCCGAAGCCGCCAAAGGCTCCCGGCGTGGGCTGCTTGCCGGTCTTGTTGGCCCAATAACGGTCATACGCCAGATTGGCCACGACACCCTTGTCGATCCAGGTCATCGCGCGCGTCGGCAGATAGTCTCCCGTCCAGGGTGAGGAGGGTTGACGCGGGTCAAACGGGTCCATGCGCAGGGTCACGAACTCGGGGAAAAGCTTATCGCCCAGCAGCGTGCCACCGCCGCGCTTGCTTAGGAAAGTGCGGCCTTCTTCGGCATTGCGGGCTGAAAAGGCGGGCGTCATCAGCCGGACCAGATCGCCCGTCGCGGTTGGCTCCAGGACAACGGTGTACTTGCCCGGCGTCAGCCGCTGCGGGTTCTTCCAGCGGCGGCACTTCTCTATTGCTGCTGCCGCCAAGCCCGGGCTATCGAGCTCCGATAGCTTCATCGACGGCTGCCCCGCCCAACCGGAGCTCGACCCATCAGCCATGCGAATGGTCGTCGTCAACTGCGAATCGCTGGACCGGTGAAAGCCGAACAAGCCAGCCTTGTTGGCAATCGAGGTGACGCGCAGAGAGCGCTCAATCAACCCGGCGGCTACCATCTTCTCTTTGAGCGCCGCATCGATGATGGTCTTCACATGCGGAATCATCTCCGGCGCGCGCGCTGCTGCCGTCCGCTCGTCCAGGTCGTTGGTGGAAGGAAACTCCTGCGGACCCACCGCGCCCAGCCGCTCTGAGTTGGGGGGCGCAATCGCCGCCAGTTCTTCGGCCAGCTTCACCGCGCTCTTCAGCGAGGTGTCATCGAAATCATTCACCGCCGTCGAACCTGTGCGGCCTTCGCGCGTCACCGTGATCGACAGGTTGTGCCGTAGGTTGAACGACGCCGTGGTGATGCCGTTGTTGGCGAACCGGGTGTAGGCCTGTTCAGACGACGTGAGCGTCAGGTGGCACTCCGGAAAAGACGTCAGGCCCAGCACCTTCTGGGTCAGTTTCTGTGCTTCGTCGCGAGTGATCATGGTTAGTCCGTGAGAATGACGTCGATGCTGCGGAACCGCGTGGGGGAGCAGCCATGGCTGATCGAATTGATCTGCGTCGGCTCGCCCTTGGCGTCGCCGGTGGTGCCGTACTGGCGCCAGTAAGATGGCCCGGCCGTGGCGTCACAGGCCTGCCAGAAATCCGGCGTCCGCGCCTGATAGGAGACCCGCGAGATCATACCGCGCTTCTTGCCGCCTTTGATCTCCCAGAACGCGTCGCCGCCGAACTGGAAGTTGTAGCGCTGCTGGTCAATCGAATAGCTGCCGCGGCCGTCGATCAATACACCGTCGTCGATCTCAGAGATCATGCTTTCGAGCGTCGTCTCCTTCGGCCCCGGCTTCATCCAGACATTCGGCATCCGCTGGAACGGCACCGTCGCCCAGGAATCGGCTTGCGAGCAGCCATGCGACTCCTTCTCGCCGATCAGGTGCGCCTGGTCGCGCGTGGTCTGGAAGCTCTTGAAGATGCCCTTGTCGATGATGGTGAAGCTGGTGGCCTTTACGCCGTCGTCGTCGTAGCCGCAGGTGCCCAGGCCGCGCGACGACGTCCGGTCACCGATGAAGGTGCAATGGTCGCTGGCGATCCGTTTGCCGATCGTCGAGGGCGTGATGTAGCTGGTGCCGGCGTAGTTGGCTTCGTAGCCCAGCGCGCGGTCGAGCTCGGTCGGATGCGCGACGCTTTCGTGGATGGTCAGCATCAGATGGTTGGGCATCAGCAGCAAGTCTTTCTTGCCGGGCGTGACCGCCGGAGCTTCGATGTGCTGCAGCACTTCATCGCAGATCAGGTGCGCATGTTCCGGCAAGTTCATCTCCGGCACATACTCCCAGCCGGCGGAGGCTTGCGTGGGCACGTAGTTGCGGGTGCGCGAGATATTGCGCTCGCGATCGACCGCCGTGGCATCGGCATTGCCGTAGATCTGGATGATGTACTGCTGAATCGAGGAGCCTTCGGAGGACGCGAAGTACTTGTCCTCGCTGCGCAGGCTCAACGACGCGGAGCCGGAGAAGACTTTGGTGTTCTTGCGGATCGCATCGGTCACTTCGCCCAGCAGACCGATCTTCTCCGCCATCGGCACCACCAGCGGATCTTTGTCGTGCGGCGTTACCCAACGGTCGCGATACGCCTTCACCGGCGCCAGCTTCACCGGCTTCGGTTGGATGGTGGCGTTGGCCTTGGCGATAATGACGGCCTCACCGGTGATGCGGGCGATCTCTTCCGCCGTCACGATGGGCGATGCCGCAAAGCCCCAGGCGCCATTGACGATGACGCGCACGCCGAAGCCAAAACTCGAATCCTCCGCCACGCCGGGAACGGAGAGGATGCGCCCCGTGCCGCGTTCGCGCGAGACACGCAGGCTCACCCGCTGGTCCCGCAGGCGGACGATGCGGATGTCGCAGTAGGTGGCCTTCAGTTTCTTGGCCTCCCGCAGAGCATTGTCCGCCAGCTTTTCCAGCTCGGCGTTGGGAGTCTTGGAACCCTTGGTATCCGCGAAAAGGTTGCCCGCCAGGGCCCCTCCCGCAAGCATTCCCGAGGATGTGGCGATAAAGTTGCGCCGCGTCAGCATGATCCTGTCATTGTAAGCCTTCCGGGCCGATTCGCCGTGATCATTTCGGTGCTGAGAATCGAACACGTCCCGATACATGGGATCAGCGCCTTCATGGCCGTCATGAAAACCTCACCTTTCGAGCGGGACCTTGGAGCCTCAAGTGCGCCATTTGAGGCTCCCGCCGCAAGGCTTCATGGAATCGGAGGGTCAGTTCACGGTAAGAGTAACTGCATCGGCACCGGGACTACCGGCAACGCTGCAAGGCGTAACGTTGATGCCGGCGCCTACCTGGGCTGTGCCGGCGAAGCTGTTTAAGGCGTTGGTCTTGATCGTCCATTGCACTGATCCACTATTGCCCGTAAAGGTGGCCGCTTTTGACGAGCTTGGGTCACAAGCGATCTGAATACCAGTAGGGTTTGGCCATAGATTACAGGATATATCGGAGACACCAGTGCAGCTCGTTGACTTTTCTAGCGAGCCGGTGTAAGTTACCGGGCCGCTAGTGCGGGAGATCGAAGACGAGCTCAGTGCCCCAGCGACGGGCGACACCCACCTTACCCATTTGGGATTCTCATTACCGGACTGCGCCGACACCTCGAGAAGCTGACTTGTCTGGCCACACAACTCCTTGGTGTTGGCGGTGGAGATAAAGAATTGACCATCCTCGCAAGTGCCGCCGCCGCAGAGTGATAGATATGTGGTCGCTTGGCCGCTGGTTCCGCTTGGATAGTCATAGGCTGCATTGGTCAACCCACTGGGGCTCCGAACGTAGACGGCGATTGTATTCATCGTGTGCGTGGCCGTGCCCCCCGTTCCGGCCACAGTAGTAGCGGTGAACTGGGCGCTGGAGGTGACGGCGGAGGTGTAGTAAGACCACGCGTTCGAAAATGGATGTGTCTGGGCAAGCAAGCTCAAGCTGCTGAGCGCGAGTATGAGAGTCTTCATTTGATGGCACTCCTCTTCATATTGATGCCGCTCTTCACGTCCTGAATGAGATTGTCCAGTTTAGCCGCTCCGTCAGATCCTAGGCTCTGCTTTAGTTCCTTCACATTGGCTAAAAGCTCAGCGCTCCGCCGCGTCTCGATCTCGGAGCGCCGCGCCTGGGCCTCGGAGGCCAGTGAATTGCGGGTTTGACTGTTTAGCGTCCGTAGTTCGGATTCAATCTCCGCATGCTTTTGCATGTACCGGTTGGCGGCAAACATCACCGCCTGTGCGTGAAATCCGGTGAGTCCCCGTTCAGCCAGCCACGATTGGCAGGTTTCGCGGTCCCAGTGGGGCGGCGGAGCGTCGTGAACAACGTGGTAGAGGGCAGTGTAAGCGATGCTATCTGGTACTGGACTGCCTACTTGCTGGGCCGATCCCAGTAGGCAAGAGAAAGATAGTAGCGCAATCGCGCTGACAGTGGAATAGAATCGTCGATCGTATGTCACATTACCTCCATGACATTCACTGCGGTTGCTGCGAAACAAACCGAGACTACATAGTGCAGAAACTATCACGAGAGATACTGGAGGTCAAGGGAAAAGTGCTCACCCGATTTGTCATCAAATGTGGGTGAACCCGATGTCGAACGAGATCTGATCTATCCTCCAGCACGCCAGCGGCAGCGGTCCAGCCACGTCCTCGTCGGACACCGGCCCTGCCGGCACGATAAGCTCTAGTCAGGTCATCCATGAAAGAAAACCTTTGCTTAAAAGCCCTCCGTGCGGGCCAAGTGCAGTACGGTTGCGGCTACGGGCAACTCCGCCAGACCGAAGTGATCAATGCGCTGGCCAAGGCGGGCTTCAACTGGGCGTTTATTGACATGGAGCATGGCGCCTTCGATTTTGAAACCATCCAGGACCTGTGCCGCATGGCGCGCCTCGTGGGGCTCTCGCCTGTGGTGCGCGTGGCGGAGATGCAGTATGCGCTGGTGGCCCGGGCGCTCGATTGCGGGGCCGAAGGCATCATGCTGCCCCGCGTGGAGGACCCGCGCCAGTTGGAAGAGGCCATCTCCTGGACCAAGTACCCGCCCCAGGGCATTCGCGGCTACGGCTTGACGCCCACCAATCTGGACTACGAAGTGGTGACCATTCCGCAGGCCATCGAACACATCAACCGGAACGTGATGGTGGCCTTCCAGATCGAAACTGCCGCTGGTGTCGAACGGCGCGATGAGTTGATTAGCGTCCCTGGTGTCGATGTGTTGATGGTGGGCCCGGCGGATCTGTCGATCTCGCTCGGTGTGCCCGGCGACTTTATGAACCCCAAGCAAGTGGAGGCGATGACGCAGATTCGCGATACCTGCCACAAGTACAACGTCATCCCCGGCACGCAGACGCGCACGACTCAATTGGCCCGTTTCTGGAAGGAGAATGGGATGCTGTTTTTGGGCTGCTCGAATGAAACCTCGATGCTTTACGAGCGGGCCACGGAAATCATTAAAGACCTGAAGGCGGCTCCGCCCATCCAATAGATTAGATTTGGACACCATACTCATCCGCTTTGAGCGGGTTTCGAAAGACTATCTGGCCGACGGCGAGCCGGTCCACGCGCTGCGTGAACTTTCGCTTGACGTCGCCCCCGGCCAATTCGTCGCCTTGATGGGACGCAGCGGCTGCGGCAAGTCAACGTTGTTGAACATGGCGGGCGCCATGGACCTGCCCAGCTCGGGCCGGGTGCTGCTCGATGGTCAGGACACGTTGCACCTGGATGACGCGGGCTTGACCAAGCTGCGCCGCGAGAAGGTGGGCTTTGTCTTTCAATCGTTCCAGCTGCTGGCCAACCTCACTGTCGCTGAAAACGTGGAGCTGCCGCTGTTGCTCGCGGGCGGTGCTTCGGCGCGAGAACGGGCGCGCGAAGCACTGGGTTGGGTGGAGCTCGATGGTTACGAAGCTCGGCTGCCCCACCAGCTCTCGGGCGGCCAAATGCAGCGCGTGGCGATTGCGCGCGCCGTAGTCCATGCGCCCAAGCTGCTGCTGGCCGACGAGCCGATCGGCAATCTTGACACGGCCACGGGCGACCTGATCTTGAAGCTGCTGCGCCGCATCGTGACGGAGCGCGGCACCACCATCCTGATGGCCACGCACTCGCCCGAGTCAGTTGTCGTCTGCGACCAGATCGTCCGCCTGCGCGATGGCCGAATTGAAGCGGTAGAAACCCGCGACGCACGGTAAGCCGATGCTGCGCCTGTTTGCCCGCCTCATCCTCCGGCCCCTGAAGTCTGAGCCTGCTCGCGCGCTGCTGACGGCGTTTGCGGTGGCGCTGGGCGTGGCCGTGGTGCTGGCCATTGACCTGGCGGGCGAAGCCGCAGCGGGATCTTTCCGGTCGTCGGTAGAGACTCTCACGGGCGACGCCGATCTCGAGATCACGGCCGTCGGTGGCATCCCCGAAGCCGTCTATGGCCAGCTGGCCACCCTGCCCGTAGCCTTGCGCCTGAAGGTGCGCCTCGAAGACTACGCCACGCTCTCGGGCGGTGGCCCCGACAAAGGCGCGGTGGTGCCGCTGATCGGGATTGATGTGGTGGCGGATGCCCTGGAGTTGGGGATCACGAGCGAAGCGGGTCCGGTGCCCGACAAGGACTCCGTCTGGGTCAGCGAAGGGTTGGGCCTGAAAGCCGGAGACAGCATCGCGCTGCAAATCCAAGACCAGCCCGGCACCTACCGCGTCGGCGGCGTCTTCAAGCAGAAGGGCAAGATCATCGTCGCCGACATCGGCCTCGCTCAACGGCTGGTCCGCCGCCCGGGGCGCCTGGACCGCATCCTGGTCTGGGTGCCGCCCGCCCGCACCGTGGATGAATGGCAACAGCAGTTGCAGCAGCAGATGCCCGCAGGCGTCACCGTCGCCCTGCAAGGCGCGCGCACGCAGGAGAACCGCCGGATGCTGGAGGCGTTCCGCTGGAACCTGCGGGTGCTTAGCTACATTGCGCTGGTCGTCGGCGCGTTCCTGATCTACAACACGATTTCGGTGAGCGTGGTTCGCCGCCGCTCGGAGATTGGCATCTTGCGCGCCCTGGGCGCGACGCGCGGGGCGATTCTGGCCGCCTTCCTGGGTGAAGCGGCCGTGTTCGGCGTCGTGGGCGGAGCCGTCGGGCTGTTGCTGGGGCGGGTGATGGCGGAGGGCGCGGTGCAACTGCTGGGTGCGACGGTCGAATCGCTCTACGTCTCCAGCCGCCCGGCCGCCATTGAGATCAATGCCGTCTCCGCGCTGCTGGCCTTTACGATCGGCATCAGCATCTCCGTGCTTTCGGCCTGGTCGCCAGCGCGAGAGGCCGCAGGCGTGCCGCCCACGGAGGCGATGGCGCGCGGCCGGAGCGACTATCTCGCCCGAGTCCACCAAAGGCGCGATCTGCTGCTCGCCGTGGTGCTCGCTGTGCTCGCCTTCGTCGCTTCGCAACAGCCGCCCGTCGCCGGTAAACCATTCGGCGGCTATGCCGCGGCGCTGTTGTTGATTGGTGCGGGCGCGATGGCGATTCCCGCGATGGTGGATGGCATCAACCGGCTTTCCTCGCGCCTCTTGCTGCGCTTGGGTGGGGTGGAGGCCATGCTGGCCTCCCGTAGCCTGAGCGCTTCGCTACGCCGCACCTCCGTGCTGGTCGGCGCGCTCGCCACGGCCATCGCCATGATGGTGAGCGTCGGCATCATGGTGGGCAGCTTCCGGCAGACGGTGCTGATCTGGATGGACAACCAGCTGAAGGCCGACATCTATTTGCGCCCCGCGGGCACGGCCTCCGCAGACCGCTTCCCGACGTTTGATGCCGCGCTGCCGGATCGCATCGCCGCCTTACCCGAAGTCCGCGCCGTGGACCGCTTCCGCGCCTACCCGATCAGCTACAATGGCCTGCCCGCCACGCTTGCGGGTGGGGAAACGCAGGTGGTCGAGCTGGGTGGTGGCGCGCAGTTTATGTCGGGCGACCGAGCCTCCATCATGCGGCGTCTGCCCACCTGCCGGTGCGTCATCATCAGTGAGCCGTTTGCCAACAAGCACCACCTGACCACCGGCGATTCAGTCACCCTACCGTTCGGCCGCTTCGAGATCATCGGCGTCTACTACGACTACGCCAACGAGCGCGGCTACATCATCATGGACCGCCGTACGCTGCTGAAGTATCTGCCCGATCCGGCACCTTCAAACCTGGCCGTCTGGGTGAAGCCGGGCGTCGATCTCGACCAAGCGAAGCTAGCGGTGGAGCGGGCAGCCCAAGGCTCCAACGTCGCCGTCTTTGCCAACCGCAGCCTGCGCGTCGAAGCCATCAAGATCTTTGACCGGACCTTCGCCATCACCTATGCGCTGGAAGCCGTCGCCATCATCGTCGCCGTCATGGGCATTGCCGGAGCCCTGCTGGCGTTGGTGATCGACCGCAAGCGCGAACTGGGCCTGTTGCGCTTTCTGGGCGCCACCACCGGGCAAGTCCGCAAACTGATCCTGTGCGAAGCGGGGTTGCTGGGGCTGCTCGCGAATGTGGCGGGGTTCCTGCTGGGGCTGGCACTGTCGCTGATCCTGGTGTTCGTCATCAACAAGCAGAGCTTTGGATGGACCATCCAGTTCCACTGGCCGGTTGCCGTGCTGACCGGTGCGTTGAGCCTGGTCTACGTCGCCACGCTGTTGGCCGGGCTCTATCCGGCGCACATCGCTACGCGGCTGAATCCCATTGAAGTGGTGCACGAAGAATGATCGAACGCATCCCATCTCGCCTAAGCCGTCGCCAGTTGCTCGCTATGCTTCCCATGGCCGCCGCCGGCGCCGAAGCGAAGCCTCCCGCCTGGCGCAAGGCGCTGCCCGGCTATCGCTACCAGTTTCCGCGCGACCACTTCTCGCACCCGGAGTTTCAAACGGAGTGGTGGTACTACACCGGCAACGTCTCCACGCCGGAAGGCCGCCCGTTCGGCTTTGAGCTGACCTTCTTCCGGCAAGGCATCGACCCGGTGCGGTCGGAGAATGTCTGGGCCGTGGATCAGGTCTATCTGGCCCATCTGGCGCTGTCTGACATTCAAGGCCAGCGCTTCCACCACTACGAACGGTTGAACCGCTCCGGCCCCGGCTTAGCGGGCATCGATCCGGAACGGCAGCGGATCTGGAATGGCAACTGGCAGATGGAATGGCGCAACGGCGACCAGCATCTCACCGCCATCGCGCCCGAGTTCAACCTGCGGATGGCGTTGCATTCCGGCAAGCCGCCGGTGATCCATGGCCGCGATGGCATTAGCCAGAAGTCACCGGGCGAAGGCCGCGCCTCGCACTACATCTCTTTCACGCGCCTGCTCGCGCAAGGCGAACTGGAGCTGGCGGGGCAGACGCTGAAGCTAGCGGGTACCGCCTGGATGGATCACGAGATCTTCACCAACCACCTGGGTGATCAGCTGAGCGGCTGGGACTGGCTGTCGCTCCAGTTGGCCAATGGCACGGAGCTGATGGTCTACCGGTTGCGGCGCAAGGATGGGTCGATTGAGCCGCTGTCTCATGGCACCTTCGTCGACGCCGCTGGCCGAGCGCGCGGGCTGACGCTGGACGAGTTCAGCTTCATGCCGTCCGGCCGCACCTGGAACCGGTATCCGCTGGAGTGGCGGGTGAAGGTGCCGTCACTGGGCATTGACCTCGAGGTCTCCACACCAATGGAGAACCAACAACTTGTATCCACTAACCGGTTTTCGCCGTCCTATTGGGAAGGTGCCGTGCGCGTCAAGGGCCAGCCGGGGCCGGGCGTGGGGTATCTGGAGATGACTGGATATGACCGGGCCCTCACGATCTGAACCACCACCCGAGGTCCCGCCTGAAGTTGGGGTGCCGTTCCGCCGATCAACCGCGGAAGGGGATATGTCCAGGCTCCGCCCTACCTTCGCGAACCGCCTGCTGTGGCTGGAACTGCTGCTGGTCTTCATCGGCCTGCCGCTGTTGCTGCGCAGCCGGCTGATCGCAATTCCCGCCATTCCGCTGTTGCTGCTGGCCGCCCTCGCAGCCGGCATTCAGCTCTATCGCTGGGGATTCCGCCTGACGCACCTCACCTTCTGGCCCGGCGCGCGGAGGCTCCAACTGGTGTTTGTGCGGGCGGCGCTGTGTTGCGGCGCCATGGCGCTGTGCGTCTGGTGGTTTGCGCCGGACCGGCTGTTTGAACTGGTCACCCGCAACCCCGGCCTGTGGGCCGTGATCGTCCTGCTCTACCCGCTGCTGTCGGTGCTACCGCAGGAACTGCTGTTCCGCACCTACTTTTTCCATCGCTACCGCACACTGTTCCGCGATGACATGGCGATGGTGTTGGCCAGTGCCTTGACGTTTGGCTTTGTGCACATCATCTACGGCAACTGGGTGAGCGTCGGCTTAAGCGCGGTGGGCGGCGTGCTGTTCTCGATCACCTACATCCAGACCGGATCCCTGATGGCGGCTTGCGTGGAACATGCCATCTTTGGTGACTTCCTGTTCACCATCGGCCTGGGCCGCTACTTCGTCAACCTGGCGCGGTAGTGTGGGTCAGAAATTCTGGCGGCGTTGTGGTGACGCAGGCTTTCTGCAGGCGGAATTCATTTCGCCTCGTGGGCAATGAGAAGCAGAATAGGCTTTGATCGGAGGCGTCTTCGGTGAACCGGCGGGACTAAAAAAGTCCCGCTGCAGGCTGAAGCCTGCGCCACTGGCCCCAATCTCAGCGGTCCGGCCATCATCGACACTAGCCTGGACCCGGCTGCTTACCGCATGAAGTCAAACAGCGTGGTGGTGGGCATCTTGGAGCGCGCGCCCAAGGCGGCCTGCTGCTCATAGCTGGCGCGATTGAGGGCGACGATGGCGCCGGTCATGTCGGTGTCCTCGATCTCGCTGATCTGGGCCTTCAGATTGAGCAGCGTGCTATCGGCGGTGGAACTGGCGTCGGTCACTTGATTCTGCACCGTGCCGTAGTAGGCCAGCATGTCGTTCATGTGCTCGCTGGAGGAAGAGACTTTGGCCAGGGCGGCCTTGATCGCTTCTTCACTGTTGGACGTGAGGGCGGTGTGCAGTTCCGACAATGCCCCGGTGATGTTTCTCTCCGGGTCGCCATTGGAAAAGATCTCGTCGCCGGCCTTAGAAACCGGGAAACTCCCGCCACTGGGGTGCAGCACCTGGCGCGTGGCGGAATTGCCCAAATAGCTCGATACCACCGGCGGATCACCGGGGATAAACAAGAAGCCCGCTCGGTCGTCCGCGTCACCGGAAAAGATATAGCGGCCATTCACGACGGTGTTGGCTTGGTTCGACAACTGTTGCAGCAGATTGCCGACTTCGGTGGCGATCTGGCGCCGGCTCTGCTCAGTTTGTGTGCCGGTGACGCCTTGCGCCCCCAGAACGCGGGCGCGGTCGGTGATGCGCACGGAAGCCTGCAGGGCCAGTTCGGCGGTGTCCACCTCGGTCCTGACGCGGTCCAGATTGCTGCGGATCTGCGTGATCCGTTCGCGGTCGGCGCGGGCCGCCAGCAGATTGCCCACCTCGTCCGGCGAATCGGACGGAACGATCAAGCGGCGTCCGGCGGAGATTTGCGTTTGCGCCTTGTTTTGCCGGGCGGTGATGTCCCCCATGGCTCGAATAAACCGTTGATCGCTGGCTTTTAGGTTAATGTTCATCTTGGGTTACTCCTCCTTCCATCGCGTTATCGCAAGATGCCGATTAAGGTTTCGGCCATGTCGTTCACCACTTTGAAGATCTGCGCGGCGGCCTGATAGGAGCGTTGGAACTGCAGGATCGAAGCCGCCTCGGCGTCCAGTGAGACCGCTGAGACCTCCTCGCGGTAGGTCATCGCTTGGCCTAACAGCTCGTCATGCGTCTTCTCCGCCGTTCGAGCGCTCTCGACGTCGCGGCCCTGCTGCGACGACAGCGTTGCGTAGTAATCGATGAAGCTCTGGCCGTCGAGAACTTTCGCGGTGCCCAGCTTGGCCAGTTCCAGGACATTGCCATTGCCGCCCGGCGCGTCTGGTGAGGCGCCGGCCAGTTCGGCCGCCGTCAGGTCGGTCATGTCGATTGTGGCGGCGGCCGCCGATAGGTCATAGGTGTAGAGGGCGGTCCGCGGCGAAGCCCCGGCTTGATCGACACCGCGGGCCAGGCCCGTGTTGACGATGTCGGCAAAGGAGCTGGCCAAAACGTCCAGCTGGGTCTGATAGCCGTTCAGCGCCTTATCACGAAACGCGATCAGCGCCGGCAGTTTGCCGGAGGTCAACTGGTTGGTGATGTCGTCCTTCGACGCATTGATGATCTTGGCCGTACCGCTGGAAAGATCGGCCTGGATGGGGTACAAACGGTCGCCGATGGCAAAGGTTGTCTGGCCGCCCAGAAAGACGGTGATCGAACCATCCTCTTGCTCGATGGTGGTGAAGTTGGTCAGCCCGGAGAGCTCTTCCAGCGTCTTGTAGAGGACGGCATCGCTGCCGGGGTCCCGGCCGGAGCCGAAGTTGGCGCGGCGCTCCGAGTTGATCTTGGCCACGCGCGCGCCGATTGCGTTGATGCCGTCCACCAGGTTTCTGATCTGGGTGTCGGTGTTGCCTTGGGCCTGCTTCAACTGGGAGGCCGTGCCGCGAAAGCTACTGGCGACGTTGGCGGCGCGGGCCAGTACCAGTTCCCGCGAGGAGCGGTCGTTGGGCGATACGCTCCACTGGGACACGGATTGGAACAACTGGTTGATGGCGCCGCTGACGCCGGTGGCATCCCGGATATCAAACACCGGCTGAATCGCTTCCAGATTCGTGCGCTGCTGCTCGTAGTAGTTCTTCAGTTGATTCTGGCGCCACACGGAGCCTTCCGCGTACGTGCTGCGGGAGCTGGCCAGCGGACCGTTGGCCACGCCGCCCAGAATGCCGACGCTCGGTTCAAAGCGGAGAGCCTCAAAGGTGGGGCGCTGGGTGGCGAAGTTGGGTGTCGAAGCGTTGGAAACGTTGTTCTGGGAAACGGCCAGCCCGCGCTCAAACGCTTTCAGCGTGTTGGTGGCCGTAACGAGACTGGTGAATATGCCGCCCATAGTGTGTCGCCCGAGCGCGGGGCGCCCGGCCTAGCCGATGGCCAGAATGGTGCTGCCGGAGGCTTCCCGCGCAGCCACGTCGGGCGGCGGTTCTCCGGCCAACTGGCCCGCATGAGCGAGTAATCGGCGGACGCGCTCCAATTGTGTAGTCAGCGTGGCCAATTCCGGTGGAAAATCCTCAACCTCAGACCGATATGCCCGATAGGGGTGCGCGCTGAGTGCATCGTGAAGGTGGCCGGCGGAGGTGATCATCACCTGGGCAAACTCATCGAGACCCGTGGCCGGACGTTTCATCAGAACCGCCGCCGACTGGTCAAGCGAGGCGAGCGCCTGCTGGAGGGGGGAGAGGGTTTTCATACCGGCAGTCCGGAGCTAGCCCCGGATGGCGTCATCCACAATCCGGCTGGCCACTTTAGCGGAGTCCACTTGGTAGTTGCCCGATAAATAGGCCTTCCGCAACTGCTCCACCCGATCCGCCCGAGCCGGGGATTCAGGCTGGAGATCATTCACTTGCTTGGCAAAGTCAGAAAGTTGAATCGCGTCGGTGGTGTTCGAGGAGGCGGCCGATGCCGTTGGCTCGCTACCCTGCGCCCGAGTGGCCGCAGTTCCACTAGTACCAGCTGCGGAGGCCGTGATCGCGGAAAGGTTGCTGTCGCCAATCTTCATAAATTCCAGAACTCCGTCTCGTTAAGCATATCGTCTGGGCGCAGCCTCAACTTTATAGCGTTTTGTTGGACCTTCAATGGCGAAAGTTCCGTATAGTTGTCTAGAGAGTGCCTATGCGGATCTTAGTGTGTCTATCGGCGGTTTCCGCCACTTTGATGGCGGCCCCGGCCGTCACTTTTCACAAGGACGTGATGCCGGTGTTGCAGCGCAACTGTCAGGGTTGCCACCGGCCGGGCGAGACGGCGCCGATGACGTTCCTGAACTATAAGGAGACCCGGCCCTGGGCTAAGGCGATCAAGCAGGCGGTCCAGACCAAGAAGATGCCGCCGTGGTTTGCCGATTCGGGCGTGAAGTTCCACAACGACCGGTCGCTTTCGAAGGCCGATCTGGATGTATTGGTGGCGTGGGCCGATACTGGCGCCGCCGAAGGCAACCCCAAGGATGCTCCGGCGCCCGTCACCTTTGCCGAAGGTTGGTCGATGGGCAAGCCAGACCAAGTTTTCGAGATGCCGGACGCGTTCAATGTGCCGGCGGAAGGCACGGTGGCCTACCAGTACGTCGTGCTCCCCACGGGCTTCACTGAAGATAAGTGGGTGACCGCGGTCGAGGCCCGGCCCAGCAACCGCGCGGTGAACCACCACATCATTGCCTTCATCCGGGAGCCCGGCTCCAACTGGCTGGCGGGTGCCAAGCCGGGCGTCATCTTCACGCCGGACCAGCTGCCGCGCGTTGAAGGTCAACGCCGGGGCGGCGGTGGTGGCGGGTTGTTCCAGGCGGAATATCTGGTGGGCTACGCCCCCGGGACGATGCCGGAGCGCTACCTGCCCGGCCAGGCCAAGCTGATCAAGGCCGGCTCCGACTTGGTGCTGCAGCTCCACTACACGGCGACGGGCAAGGCGGGCGCGGATCGCTCCAAGATCGGCGTGAAGTTCGCCACCGAGAAGCCCAAGGAGCGCGTGATGACTTTGGCCGCTGCCGAAGGCCGTTTCACCATTCCCGCAGGCGCGGACAATCACCGCGTCGATGCCGCGCTCACCCTGCAGGGCGATGCCAAGCTGATCGGCCTGGCGCCGCATATGCACGTGCGGGGCAAGGCGTTTGAGATGCGGCTGGCCCAACCCGATGGCACCAAGACTGAACTGCTGCACATGCGCTGGGACTTCAACTGGCAGCTTTTTTATGAGCTCGACCAGCCGCTCCAGCTCACCAAGGGGTCCAAGATCGAGGCCAGCGCCTGGTTTGACAACTCGGCCAACAACAAGTTCAACCCGGACCCGACCAAGGACGTCAAGTGGGGCGACCAGAGCTGGGAAGAGATGATGATCGGCTTCTTCAATATCACCTTCGACGCAAGCAAGGACCCGCAGGAACTGCTTCGCCCAGCACGCAAAGCCCCCGCCACTCCGGCCGCTGGGCTCGAATAGACCTCCCGTCGGGGAACTCGGACCGAGCCCCGACCAGCAGCAGGGGCCTGTCCCATCGCCGTAGCATGCCGAAGCTGCCGCATGTTGAGAGTCGAAATACAGCCCGAGACGGTGGGTGCTCACCCGCCTCCGGGCTGTTTTTTTTTCTAATGGCCCAAAATCCCTCTATCCGAATCGTCCCAGCGATGCCATAATTCGGCCTGGGGAGAGTGTGCGCATGCGATTGATGACCCGAGCGGCTCAGTTGGCCGCGATGGCACGGTTGGCCGCGATGATTAGCGGATGCACGCCAATGTTGTTGGCCGCCGTTCCGACCTTCCATAAGGACGTGCTGCCGATCCTGCAACGGAACTGCCAGGAATGCCACCGGGCGGGCGAAGCGGCGCCGATGGCGTTGACGACATACGATCAGGTGCGGCCCTGGGCCAAAGCGATCAAGGCCTCGGTCTCAAGCAAGAAGATGCCGCCGTGGTTTGCCGAAGAAGGCGTTGGCAAGTTCCACAACGAACGCAAGCTGACTCCGGTCGAGTTGGCGACGCTCACCGCCTGGGCCGATGGTGGCGCACCCGCTGGCAACCCCAAAGAGGCTCCGGCGCCCGCCAAGTTCGTAACGGGCTGGTCGATCGGGCAGCCGGATCTGGTGATTGAGATGCCCCAGGCGGTCGAAGTGCCGGCCGCGGGCACGGTGGAATACACCTACATGATCATCCCCACGGGCTTCAAGGAAGACCGATGGATCCAGATGGCGGAAGTCCGGCCGGGCGACCGCGCCGTCACCCACCATGTGATCGCCTTCCTGCGTCCAGCCGGTTCCAAGTGGTTCGCCGGCCGTGAGCTGGGTGTCCCGTTTATCCCCAAGAAGGGCGGCGGCGAGGGCGGCGGGGCGACGGAACTGCTAGTGGGCTATGCCCCCGGTCTCCCTCCGGCGGTGCTGCCCGAAGGTCAAGCCAAGCTGGTGAAGGCGGGGACGGACATCGTCCTGCAATTGCACTACACCTCGAATGGCAAAGCGACTACTGACCGGTCCCGGCTAGGCCTCATCTTCTCAAAGGCTGAACCGAAGCAACGAGTGATGACGCTGCAAGCCACCAATGCCCGCTTCGTGATCCCGCCGCAAGAGGCCAACCACCGCGTCGATTCTCAAATGACGCTCTACCAGGAGACCGAGCTGGTCTCGCTGATGCCCCACATGCACCTGCGGGGCAAGGACTTTGAGTACCGCGCCATCTATCCCACCGGCGAAACGGAGACCCTGCTGCGGGTGCCCAAGTACGACTTCAACTGGCAGCTCTACTACTACGTGGCCGGTAACAAGAAGCTGCCTAAGGGCACGCGGATCGAGTGCACCGCCCACTTTGACAATTCCGCCAACAACCCCGCCAACCCTGATCCCAAAGCCGAAGTCCGCTGGGGAGATCAAAGCTGGGAGGAGATGATGATCGGCTGGTTCGACGTCGCCTTCCCGACCAAGCTGGACCCGATGCAGATCATGCGGCCCGAAAAGAAAGCTCCCGCAGAGTAGCGGCTTACGGGGGTGGTAGCTGCACCAGCGACGTCACTAAGGCCGGTAAAGACGCCCCCACCCACAAAGCTTTCCACTCGCTATCTGGTTTCCAGGCAATCGCCACGAAACCACCCAGGCAAGCAAAAACCGCGAGCAGTGGGAAATAGAGGGGCCAGTTTACATTTGGTAGCGGATGCCCCGATGCAACCAGCTTGAACAAACGAGTGATCTCTGGCGCAATCGCTCCTGCGACTCCCCACCAGAAGATCCGGGCACCAGTCATCTGACCGGAGAACCTGCCATAAACTGGAGCGTACCGCGCAAGGAACTGGAGTAGTGGCTCAAAATCATCAGCACCACCGCCAGCCATACCGGGCTGGTAAACAAGACTACCCGATAGCGGTGAGCCAATGAAGCAAGTCGATCTTCGTGCACTGGTATTGGCATAGGTTTGCTCCTTGTTGACAGTGGTATCGGAGCCGGTGCCGCCATAGCCCGATTGTACGGCAGACTCAAAAGCGTCGCAATGGTCTTCTTATCGGCGGATAAGGGTACCTGGCTTTAGCGATCCAGGCTGCACCAAGGATCGGGCCGGAAGCAAGCAAACAACGTTTCAAGGGTGGGCACAGCGTTGAAAAAAATACGGAAACATTTTCGTGGAAGCTTTGACTGATGGAACTCAACACCTCCATCCGTCGTATCCTGAAAAAAGACCAATTTGTACTCAAGGAGACAAGGCATGAAGCTTGCCGCCATTTTCAGCCTGGGCGCTACCGCGCTGCTGGCTGGGCCTGCCACCGAGAAGCCGACGTATTACAAGGACGTCGAGCCGATCATGATGAATCGGTGCCAGGAATGCCACCGCGCCGGTGAAATCGGCCCGATGCCCCTGATGAGCTATCAGGACGTACGCCCTTGGGCCAAAGCCATCAAGGCGTCCGTGTCCTCCAAGAAGATGCCCCCGTGGTTTGCCGATGCCAACCATGGCAAGTTTTCCAACGACCGGTCGATGTCGCAGACCGAGATCGACACCATCACGGCTTGGGTGGACGCGGGCGCGCCGGAGGGTAACCAGAAGGACAAGCGCGGACCTCGGACGTTTGTGGACGGCTGGAACATCCCGACGCCGGATCTGGTGGTCGGTATGACCAAGCCCTTCCCGGTCCAGGCGGGCTCCAAGATCGACTACCAGTACATCGTCATCCCCACGGGCTTGACGGAAGACAAGTGGGTGAACATGGTGGAAGCGCGGCCCAGTGACCGTAGCGTCGTCCACCACATTGTGGTTTTCATCCGTGACGCGAAATCCAAGTGGCTGCGCGAGGCGGAGCCCGGCGTGCCCTACATCCCCAACCGCACCGGGAAAGACCGGCGCATTGACGTGGGCGGCGGCGGCAATGAGATTCTGCACATCTACACCCCGGGCAATCTGCCCGATATCTGGAAGCCCACGCAGGCCAAGCTTCTCCCGGCTGGCTCCGATCTTGTGTTCCAGATGCACTACACGTCCACCAAAAAGGACACCTCCGACATGACCAAGATCGGCTTGGTCTATTCCAAGCAGGCGCCTGAGGAGCGGATCATGACGCTGACGGCGGGTAACGATGGCTTTGCGATTCCTCCAGGGGCTGACAACCACCGCGTTGCAGGCACCTGGACGTTCCGCAATGACGCCACCCTGATGAGCTTCTTCCCCCACATGCACCTGCGCGGCAAGGCCTTCGAGATGAACTTCATCAATGAGGACCAGAAGGAGACGCTGCTCAAGGTGAACAAGTACGACTTCAACTGGCAGCTGACCTACAAGCTGGAAAAGCCCATGCTGATGAAGGCCGGGATGAAGCTGGAAGCGGTTGGATACTTCGATAACTCGGCCAACAACATCTACAACCCGGACCCCAAAGCCACCGTCACCTGGGGCGAACAGAGCTGGGAAGAGATGATGTACGGCTTCTTTGACGTGGCGATTGATGCCCGTCACGACCGCAACAGCTGGTTCCAGCGCAAGCAACTGCCGCCCAAGACGGAAGAATAGCTTGCAGGCTTTGAGTCTCCTGTGAAGTTGAACTTGTGAAGTTGAAACTGTTGATGGCCGCCGCTCTGCCGGCGGCCTCTCTTTTTGCGCACATCACGATTTCGACCAAAATCACCTGGTCGAAAGAGATCGTGCGCATCGTCAACCAGCGCTGCCTTTCCTGCCACCGGCCCGATGGCGCGGCCGCGGCGGTGCGCCTGGATAATTATGAGCTGGCCCGCCCCTGGGCCAAAGCGATGCAGGAAGAAGTGCTCACCCGTCGCATGCCGCCCTGGGGAGCCGTCAAGGGCTTCGGCGACTTCTCTCCGGACCACGGCCTTACCCAGGAAGAGCTGATCCTGATCGCGGAATGGGTGGAAGGTGGCGCGCCCGAAGGGGACCCCAACCTGCTGCCGCCCGCGCCCCGTGCGCCGGAGCCACTGGCACGCCCGCTCGGGCTACTGCGGCCGATCTCAGCGCAGATGCATATCTTCGCCAGCACCACTTTGACTGCTCTTGAAGCCGCGGCGCCCGTGCGGGTGACGGCACACTTCAGCGATGGCCGCATCGAGCCATTGCTGTGGGTGCTCACCGCTCCCCGCGCGGCCACGGTCTACCGGCTGCGGACCCCCATGGCTCTGCCTGCGGGCACGCGCCTTGAAGCCAATGGTCCCGTGAAGGGCTACTTCCGCACCGCGATCGCGAAACCCTCACCGGCCAAAACGCAGCCGACGCAAGGTGGCGCGGGCTTTCAGCCTGCGGGCGGAGTGAAGAGGCTGCGGTAGGGCTCAGGGAGAGCATGAGCTGCTGTGGTTTGCGTGAACAGGCGGGGCTGAAGTCCCGCTGCAGGCTGAAGCCTGCGCCACCTCGGGGCTTGCCGCGTCGGGACTACTTGCGGGAGCCCGGCTTGATGGCTTCGCCACCGGCCGCGCAGAGCGGGCAGACTGCCGGATCCCAGGTCTGCACCTGGAGCGTGGCCAGCGCCACGCGCGGAATCCCCACATCGGCTGTGCCACCAGAGCGGTCGATAATCGAGGCGGCGGCGCGTACGTCGGCCCCCAGCTCGCGCAGCAAGTCCACCACCTCGCGCGTCGAGCCGCCGGTGGTGATGACATCCTCAATAATCACCGCGGCATCGCCCGGGGTAACGCTGAACCCCCGGCGCAGCGTCATCTTTCCTGCGGAGTCCCGCTCGGTAAAGATGTGGCGGGTATTCAGGTGACGCGCCACCTCATGGCCGATCATCAGGCCACCCATGGCCGGCGAAACGGTCAGCGTGATTGGCCCTTTACCTGCAACTTCGTTGGTTATGGTGAGCCGGTCCGCCAGGGCTGCTCCCAGTTCGGAGGCGTTGGCCGGATGTTGCAGCACCAGCGCGCATTGAAGATATTGATCGCTATGAAGACCGCTGGTCAGCCGAAAATGGCCTTTCAGCCGGGCTCCCGTGCGATCAAAGAGAGAAAGTGTTGATTGATCGTCCACCGCAAACTCAGAATAGCAATGTACGTGGCGGTGTCCGCGGGAGAAGGCTTGTGTCCCACAAGCGAACACTTTGAGCGGAAGGCGATCCAAAGCGATACCATGAAGAATTCCCCGAGACGAGCGGGAACTCTTTGCTCGGTATTCCCGTTTAGACCATAAGGCAGGGTAAATGCGTTCAGTTCAATCTATAGTTGCACTCATTGGCGTCGGTGTGATGATTCATCCGGTGAGCTTCGCTCAACAGGCTCCGGCTGCGCCAGCCGCCGCGCCGGCCGGGCGTATGTCCTGGAACGACTGGGGCAAAAATGCCTTCGTCCGGCCTTATCAGCCGAAGAATATTGATCCGGTGAACCTGCGCAACTCTAATCGCGCGGAAAGCCTATTGCGGGCGGGCAAGATCTACTTGTCGCTGGCCGACGCCATCGCCCTGGCGCTCGAGAACAATCTCGATATTGAGCTGGCCCGTTATACCCCCAAGTTGGCGCAGGCTGACTTGCTGCGTGCCCAAGCCGGCGGCCAGATCCGCGGCGTCAGCAATGCGGTAACGGCCGGAGCCCAGTCGGCGGTCAACTTCGTCACCGGTGGCGGTGGCGCGGGCGGCGGTCAAGGCGGCGGTGGCACGGCGACGGCCACTTCGCAGTCGGGCACCGTGTTCCAGGTGACCGGCAGCGCGATCCCCAACCTTGATCCCAACCTGGCGTTCAGCTTCCAGAAGGCCAAGAGCGCCAGCCCGCAGACCAACTCTTTCACGAGCGGCTTGACGGCGCTGAATACAGATTCGCAGACCTTCAACTCGTCGCTCTCCAAGCAGTGGCTGACCGGTACCGGCGTCACCTTCTCCTGGCAGCAAAACAAGATCTCCACCAACTCGCCCAACAACGACTTGAATCCCTTCTACCGCGGCAACTTCCAGTTGCAGATTACGCAACGGTTGCTGCAAGGCTTCGGGATGGCGGCCAACTCCCGCAACATCAAGATCTCGAAGAACAACCTGAAGGTCTCCGACATCACCTTCAAGCAGCAGGTGATCGAGACCGTGCGCTCCACCGTGAACCTCTATCTCGACCTGGTCAGCTTCAATGAAGACCTGAAGGTCCGCAATCAGGCCGTGGCGTTGGCCCAGAAGCTGTACGAGGACAACAAAAAGCAGGTCGAGATCGGCACGCTGGCGCCGATTGAAGTGGTCCGCGCAGAAGCGCAGCTGGCCCAGACGCAGACCGACTTGACCGTCTCCGAGACCCGGGTGCTGCAGCAGGAAACGATTCTCAAGAATCAGCTGAGCCGCACCGGCGTGGTCAGCCCCACCTTCCGCGACGCCCGCATCATTCCCACCGACACGCTGCCGGTGCCCGCCAACGACCCGGTGCCGAATCTGGCCCAGTTGATGGATCAGGCTTTGGCCCAGCGGCCGGAGATTGAACAGACGCGCATCCAGATCGATAACACCAAGATCGGCCTCAACGGCTCCCGCAATGCGCTGCTGCCTTCGCTGGACGTCTTCGCGTCCGGCACCAACAACGGCTTGGTGGGTACCCGTAACCCCTTGCTGCCTTCCACCCGCCCCGGCGCGGACCCCTACTTCCTGGGCGGCGTTGGCGATTTCTACGGCCAGTTGTTCCGCCGCAACTTCCCCGACTATGCGGTGGGCTTCCAGTTGAACGTCCCGCTGCGCAACCGCGCCGCGCAGGCCGATATCACCAACGACACGCTGCGCCTCCGCCAGCAAGAACTGCAGGAGCAGCGCCAGCTGAATTCGATTCGCGTGGACGTGCAGAACGCGGTGATCGCGCTGCTGCAAGCGCGTGCCAATTACCAGTCCGCGCAGAAGACCCGCGTGTTGCAGGAGCAGACGCTGGATGCGGAGCAGAAGAAGTTTGCGCTCGGTTCGTCCACCATCTTCGTGGTGGTCCAAACGCAACGCGACTTGGTGCAGGCCCAGGCCAATGAAGTCTCGGCGATGTCCAACTACAGCCGGGCCAAGAACGGCCTGGATGTGGCCTTGGGCCGCGTGCTCGAGGCCAACAACGTCGACATCAATGAAGCGATGAAGGGCGAAGTAAAGCGCTCTCCCACCGCCTTGCCGCCGGCCAACTAGCCGAGATTGCTGATTCTGAACTTGGGGCCCTGGCGTGATTGCCGGGGCCCTTTTCTTTTGCTCGCCGGGACACCTGGACCGGCGCGGAATGGCTGGCCGCGGCTCTGCTATTCTGCCCCGCATGAGACCAATGTGGGCCCTGCTATCCGCCGCCACTCTGTGGGGCCAAAGTACGGCCAGCCAGAGTGCGGCCAACCAGAGCGCGGCCAGCCAGAATGCGGACCAGGAGATCCGGGCTGCGCGCCGGGCCTCCAATCAAGCGATCGTACGCGGCGATGTCCAAGCCTTTGGCGTGAGCCTGGCAGAGGACTATCGCGGCATCCGCGGCAACGGCACCGAGATCGTCTCCGCGGCCGCCTACCGCGAATCGATGACCCGCACCTTTGCCGATCGGCAAGCCGTGCGCTTTGAGCGCGTGACGGACCGGGTGAGCCTTGCGCAAAGCGGCGATCTCGCGGCGGAGCACGGCACTTGGCTCGGCCATGATCCCAGCCGCCAGAAGGCCTTCGGCGGCACCTACCTGGCCATGTGGCGGCGCACGCCCAACGGCTGGAAGATCCGCTCTGAGCTCTTTATCTTCCTCAACTGCCACCAGCCGGAACGCTGCCGGGCCTACCTGGGGCGCTAGACACGTAAAAAAGGGGCCGCCCCGAAGAGCGGCCCCCGATGGAATGTCAGCTGGATCAGAAGATCAGCTTCAGGGCGAACTGTGCCTGGCGCGCTGCCCGGGTGCCCGTCACGGTGCCGTAGGTCAGGTTAGACCGGTTGGTATCTGGCACCAGAAAGTTGGTCGAGTTCAGCAGATTGAACGCCTCGGAACGGAACTCCAGGTTGAACCGCTCGGTCAGCGTGAAGGTCTTGTGCAAACCGAGATCAGCCTGATAGAACGGCTCACCGCGCACGGTGCCGCGGCCGGAGTTGCCGAAGGGGCTGCCCTGGCTGGGGTCCACCACTTGGACGGCCGCCGGGTCCAACCAACGGAACCAGTCCCGCTGGCTGTCGGGGAAGTAGAGGCTGGCGCCGGTGACGTTAGGCCGGACCGCCACCCCTACGGTGCCGATGTTCTGCCGGGCCACCGCGTTGTAGCGGAGCGTTCCCGGCAGGCCGCTGGTCATGGTGTTGATCAACGTGGCCCGCCACCCGCCCAGCAACGCGTCAGCCGCGCGATTCCAATGGGCGCCGAACTTCTTGCCCCGGCCAAACGGCAAGTCCCACACCACGGTCGTCGTGTTATTCAGCGTCTGGTGATAGCTGGAGACGCCCTTTTCGTTGCTCAAATTGAAGATATTCGTGCGCGAATCATCGCCATAGAAGGTCTCCAGATGCCCGGCCGCGTTGTCCAAGGCCTTCGACCAGGTGAAGGAGTTCAGCAGGTAGAGGCCGGAGGTGAAGCGCCGCTCCAGCCGGACCTGCAGGGCGTTGTAGTTGGCAAAGCCCAACGCCGGAGCCGACTGGATCTGGGTAAAGCCCGCGATCGGCCGGCGCTGTTCCACGGTCAGGTTCTCACCCGGCGCATTGACGCGGGCCATGTTCAAGTCGCCCAGGATCATCAGCTTCTCCGACTTGTTGCCGACATAGCCGATGTCGAGCACCAGATTGCGCGCGATCTCGCGCTGGATCGAAAAGTGCCAATTCATCGAGTACGCCGTGCGCAGATCCGTGGGGATGTGCAGCGTCCGCGTCGTCAGCGTGCTGACGTTTTTGGGGTCCAGGAAGCCTTCCGGGTAGCCATCCTGGGTGGGACGGAAGCAGGTCTGGGGCGCCTGTCCGGCGGCGCAACGGCCTTGCGTCGGCAGCTGGGCGATGCTGGGCCGCAGGACCCACGGGATATTGCCCGCCAGAATGTTTTCGCCGCCCATGCGGTTGAAGTGGATGTAGCTCATCCCGAAGCCGGTGCGGATGACGGTTTTGGGCGTCACCGTGTAGGCGATACCAAGGCGCGGCGCCCAGTTGTTGAAGTCCGGGTCAATGCCGGTGCGGCTGCGGATGGACCCATCCTTGGCGGCCACCAGCGTGCGCGTGGCAGGGTCAAAGTTGGAAAGCCGGTTTTGGGCCTCATACTGGGGTGTCGCAAACTCATACCGCACACCCAGATTCACGGTCAACCGCGGCGAGAACTTCCAGTCCGTCTGGACATAGCCAAAGTGCATCTGCTGCCGGTACTGCGCCACCAGCACGTTGGCCGCGTCATAGTTGTTGCGGAGCCCCAGCAGAAAATCCGCAATGTTGTAGATGCTGTTGGCCGCCCGGCCATCGGGCCGCGTGAACTGGCCGCTGTAGCTATCGCGGCCATACTGGGGCGTGAAATCCTGGATCTCGGTGTGCACGCGCTGATGCTCATAGCCGGCCTTCAGGCTCCAGCGGCCCAAGGACTTGGAGTAGTTCACCTTGGGGTTGAACACCGTCGGATTCTGGAACTGCGGGTTGCTGGCCTGCCGGCCCAGGCTGGTGTAGCCGCCAATGTTCTGGGTGTTGAGGCCGCCCGCGTACTCCGGATCCTCGGTGAGGCCGGAGATGCCGTACAGCGTCTTCATGTTGCCCTGGCCCAAGTCGATCGGACGGCGGCCGCCTTCGCTGCGGGACAGCCCCATCCGGAAATCGAGCACGGAAGTGGAATTCAGCGTGTAGTTCAGGCCAAACACGCCTTGCCGGTTCATCTCGCGGACAAAGCCGTTGCTGGACCCGCCGGAGGGCGCCGGCAGGCTAGCCGCCTCAAAGGCGTTCGCCAACCGGTGGCTGTAGCGGCCGAACACGTTCACTTTGCTCGACACGTAGTAGTCCACTTTGATGTCGCCCTTGTCGTCCTGCTGCTGCGCCAGAGGCAGCGCCTCAAAGTTGTTGGCCAAGCCGGGACGGTTGGGCGCCGGCAGTTCATTGAGTACCTTGCGGCCAAAGGCGGTGATCTCGGAAGCGGGGATGCGGCCGTCGGCATAGACGCCCCCCGTCAGCGGATTCCGGAGCGCCAGCGGCAGGCCGGCGCCATCGAGAATCTGGCCATTGCGCTGCTCCGCCGTGGCAATCGTCGCCAGTGCAAACGAGGTGGTGGAGCGCCGGAAGCCTTCGTAGTTGGCGAAATAGAACAGCTTGTCACGCCGGATCGGGCCGCCTACCGCACCGCCAAACTGGTTCTGCACCAGGGTCGGTTTTTTTCCGCCCGCCGGTTGAAAGAAGCCGATGGCGTTTAACTGCGTGTTCCGCAAAAACTCCCAGACGGCTCCGTGCACCGCATTGGAGCCGCTGCGCACGCTGGCGTTGATGATGGCGCCACCGGCACGGCCGTATTCGGCTGAGAAGTTGTTGGTCACCACCTTAAACTCCGCCACCGCATCCGGCGCCAGCTGCACCACCTGGTTCGAGAAGCCCTGGTTGGAGGTGCCGTAAGAGTTGTTGTCGACGCCATCAATGATGAAGTTGTTCAGTGAGGAGCGCATGCCGTTGACGTTGAACGACGCATTCCGCGCCCGTCCGCCTTCGCCCGTGTAGGCAAACGCGCTCGATCGTACGCCCGGCGCGAGCAACGCCAGATCGGCGTAGGAACGTCCGTTCAGCGGCAGGTTGACGATGTTTTCGCGCGTGATGATCTGGCCGCGATCGCTTGAATCGCCTTCCAGCACGCGGGCCACATCACTCACCGTGATGGTCTCGGAGGTTGAACCAACGCGGATCACCAGATCCACTCTCTGCCGCGCCCCCACCACCACCGTAAACTCGGCCGCCTGGGCCGGAGCGAAGCCTTCCTTGGTCACCTTCACCGTGTACCGCCCGATGCGGACGTTAAAGAACTCGTAGTTGCCGGTCTCGTCGGTCAGCCCGCGGGTCACCACGCCGGTCTCCAGGCTTTCCAGCGCCACCGCCGCCCCCGGAATCACCGCCCCGGACGCATCGCGCACGCTGCCCAGCACCGTCGCCGTTTCAAATTGAGCCTTCACCACCGGCGTCATCCAAAGCAAAGCCAAAGCCGCCATCAGGCGCAGTCTAGTCATGCATTTCCTCCCAGAAATGAGCTAGTTTACAAGTCTAAGTTGACTAGATGATGAGGAAGGGATGACGGTTGTGCGATGGCGCTTGAGGGGCCGGGACGGCGCCCCTTGGGTGGCCAATGAGTGGCCAATGAGTAGAGTTATGGCGCGGACCTGAAACGAGTTTGCTAGCAGAGCCCCCGTGGAGTGCGGGGCGGCGGTAGGGGGACGGGCGCGTTTGGCCCGCTGCATGCACGGCTAGAGGTGCAATGCAAGACCCGAAAGGCTCAAAGGACTTCCAGGCCGTTCCCCGTTCCCCATTTCCTACCTGTTGTAACTCCCATACTATCTTCTATTTGCCCACCTTAACGCCCCACCCGGCCATGTCATTCCCTTTGAGCCTGACACGGTGTTTCACCCGAGTTGAGCAATTGCCAAACGCCAGATTCTTGGCGCCCTCCCGCCGCTGCCGCAGCCAACGGGCGGGCGCCCAAGAACTTGGCCGTCAGAACTTCAGCTTCGCCAAGTCGAACGACGTGCCAAAGACGAACCGGAGATCGTCCGGACCCTTGCCGCCATTGGCATAGAACCCCACGTACATCGGGATCTTCGTAGGAATCTTCAAGCGCCCCTCGAAGACGTACCGCCACGGGCGGACCCGGTAGAAGTCCTTCAGCACCGGATTGGTGCAGGAAGTCAGTTCGGACTGTCCCTTCGCGACGCGGCAGAACTCAAAGTTCTCAAACCGGCCCATTGAGAAATCGAGATAACTCATTAGTTCCGGCGCACTGTTGCGGTCCTTGTTCAGTTCCAGATGGCCGAACCGGGCACCGATCGAGTGAAAGTTGTAGAGGTCGTCATAGACCTGCGTGTTGCTGGTAACCGCGCCACCCGTCTGCTGATCCTTCCGGTCGAGAATTGTTTGGATGCCAGCCTTGCCGACCGGTGCAACGAACAGTCCATGCTCGGCCCCACCGAACTGCCATTTGGAGATGACGACAGGCACGTACAAACCCACCCGCAGGATTGCCGCCTTCTTTGAGGCTTTGAACGTGTCAAAGTCGAAGTTGCCGGGCGTTGTGGTTGCGGTGGTGCCCGTGTTCCCGGTCATGCCCGTCCCCGTGCCCGTTCCGTTCCCCGTCCCGCCGGACGCAGGCGTCGGGGGTGCGGTGACCGTACTGGTTGGATTGTTGGGCGCCACCGGGACAGCCGTCACGAAGGCGTCGAAGAATGTGGTCACAAAGACCCGCTTGTTCTTCGATTGAATCCAGTTCTTTTCGGTCTCCAACTCCAAAAACATGTCGGCCTTGGAGAAATCCTCCCGATCCTTGGAGAGCATGATGCCCGCCGACCCATTTGCGCGGGTCCGGCCCCAGAACAGGTTTGTGGCCGGCACGGTAATGGTCGCCAGTCCGCTGTCCGCCCCGTTGCTGGACTGAATGGCATTGATCACTTGGCCCGGCGTGAGCCCGCCCGCAGAGACGGTGATGGTGGCCGTCCCATTGGCCGCGCAGGGCTGGTCGATCGGATCCAAGTCAGGGCTGGCAAAGGTCAATCGCACGGTCGCGCCGCTCGTGCAATTCACAGTGATCGTCGTTGAGCTGGCGGTAACCGGGCTGATGACCGGTGCCACCGGCGCTTGGCTAAAGGCAGCAGGTGCCTGTGTGAGGATTCCCGCCGCGCTGATGGTAAACAGAACGCAAATTCGATTCATGACTGCTACAGCGAGCGCGCAGTCAAAAATGGGACATCACGCCCCACGGAAGTTTGCCAGCAAGAAACCGGCGTTGGCTAAACCTTGTCCGGCGTCGGATGCACCCACGGCTTGCGGTACGGGCGCGCCAGCATCCGGTTGATCTCTTCATCGCCAACCGCGCGGCCCTTCACCGGATCCCAGTTGATCGTGCGTCCGGTCTTGAGTGCCAGGTTGGCCAGAATGCAGGCGGTGGAGGAGATGTAGCCCTGCTCGATATCCGCCACCGGCTTGCTGCGCTTCTCGATGGCTTGCAGCAGGTCCACCATGTGGCCGCGGATGGCCGGGGCGACGTGGCGCTCCAGATCCTTCTCGGTGCGGTCTTCGGGGTACTGCTCGAACTCGTAGGTGACGTCCTTGTGCACGGGCTGGCCACCGCCCAGTGGGGTAAAGTCGTAGCTCATCACGCTGGCCTTCAGCGTGCCCTTGTCGCCATAGATGGTGGCGCCCCACGGATACGCCGGGTCCGGCGGATGGCCCCAGCTGCGGTGTGTCCAGTTCACTTTGATCGGCCCAAAATCAAACGTCGCTTCCTGCGTATCCGGGATGTTGGCCTTGCTGGCCTTGTCGATCAAGATGCCGCCGGCGGAGCTGATTTTCGTTGGCGCCCCCAGGTCCAGCATCCAACGCACCATGTCCAGCATGTGGACGCACATGTCGCCCATGATGCCGTTGCCGTACTCTTCAAACGCTCGCCAACTGCGCGGATGGATCAGTGAATTGTAGGGCCGCATGGCGGCGGGTCCGGTCCACATTTCGTAGTCGAGGTAGTCGGGCGGGGCGGAATCGGGCGGCGTTTGCGTAGCCCGCATGTGGTAGTAGCAGTAGACCTCGGCGTAGGCGATCTTGCCCAGCTTGCCTTCCTTGATGATGCGGTCCCGCGCCTCAATCAAGTGCGGGGTCGACCGGCGTTGCGTGCCGATCTGCACCACCTTGTTGTACTTCCGCGCCGCCGCCAGCATCGCCTGGCCTTCAATGACATCCAGCGAAATTGGCTTCTGGCAGTAGACGTCCGCGCCGCTCTTCACCGCCTCAATCATCGGCAGCGCATGCCAGTGGTCGGGCGTCGCGATCAGGACGATGTCGAGATCCTTCTGCTTTAGCATCTCGCGGTAGTCGCCATAGGTCCGCGGCTTCTTCTTGGACGTCTGCCGCGCCCCAATCTGGTCCGCCGCCGCGGCCAGCATGCGCTTGTCGACGTCGCACAGCGAGACCACTTCGGTGTTCGGCGCCACCTGCAGCAAACGGATCAGATCGCCTTTGCCGTACCACCCCGTGCCAATCAGCCCCACGCGGCGAGGCTTGGAGTCGATCGGGAGTTGACTGGCGGCGAGTGAGCCCGCGGTGGTCGAAAGAAAAGTGCGTCGGAGCATCGACCGTGAGTATATGACGCCGCGCTCAGTAATGGAACCGGCAGGCTGGGATTGTCGGCTACTCGTAGTGGGTCCACATGCGCAAGATCTTCACCGTCCGCTCGGCCGGATAGACCTGATAGACAAGGCGGTGTTGAATATTGATGCGGCGGGAAAAGGCACCGTTGAGATCGCCCACCAGTTTCTCCAGTGGCGGTGGCTGCTGATAGGGATCGGTCTCAATCAGCCGGAGCAGCGTTTCCGCTCGACCGCGCAGGTTGGATTGGACCAAGCGGGCGGCGTCCTTGCGGGCGTCCTTGGTGTAGACCAGTTTCCACACCGTTTGGCTCACCAGCCCGGCGTATCTTCACACTCGCTGAGCGGAGTGTTCATCCCGTCCAAGATCGATTGCCGCAGGCCGGGGGAGGAAACCAGGTACAGGGTTTCCTGCAGGGCATTCCAGTCCTCTTCGGCCACTAGGACGCCGTTGGTGCGCGGTCCTGTAATGAGCAGAGGCTGATGATCGCGGGAGGTCTCATCCAGCAGCCGGGGCAAATCCGCCATGGCGTCGGTGGCCGTTACCTGGGTCATGCCTCTATGATATCCCGCCGTATCGGCAGATAATGGCGTCGTCTAACACTGTTGATCGCCGCCGATACGCATTATCCCGCCGAGATGCTATGCTCTTCGCATTCCCTCAACTTCAAGGAGCCTTATGGAACGCAAACTCGCCTCTGAATTCCCGCAAGAACTGCTGAACCTGTTTGACCTTTACGTCCACGGTGACATCGACCGGCGGGCGTTTCTTGATGGCGCGCAGAAGTTTGCCGTCGGTGGCGTGACGGCCACCATGCTCTATGAGAGCCTGGCCCCCAACTACGCCTGGGCACAGCAAGTGCCCAAAGACGACAAGCGCATCGTCACCGACACCATCAGTGTCGATTCGCCGCTGGGCCATGGCGCAATCAAGGGCCACTTTGCGAAGCCCGCCAAGGCCATCGGAAAGCTGCCGGCCGTGCTGGTGATCCATGAAAACCGCGGCCTAAACCCCTATATCGAAGACGTCGCCCGCCGCGCCGCCACCGAAAACTTCATCGCCTTCGCTCCCGATGGACTCACCAGTGCCGGTGGCTATCCCGGCAACGACGAAGCCGGCGGCAAGCTATTCCAGGGCGTCGACAAGCAGAAGATGGCGGAAGATTTCATTGCCGCCGCCCGCTGGCTGAAGGCCCGGCCGGACTGCAACGGCAAAGTGGGCGTCGTCGGCTTCTGCTTCGGCGGCGGTATGTCGAACACTCTCGCCGTCCGCATGGGCGCTGACCTAAGCGCCGCCGCGCCCTACTACGGCGGCCAGGCTCCGGCCGCTGATGTGCCCAAAATCAAGGCTCCGCTGCTGCTGCACTACGCCTCGCTCGACACCCGCATCAACGGCAACTGGCCCGCCTACGAAGAAGCTCTGAAGGCCAACCACGCCACCTACACGATGCACATGTACGAAGGCGCCAACCACGGCTTCCACAACGACACCACGCCCCGCTACGACAAGGCGGCGGCGGAGTTGAGCTGGAAGCGGACGATGGACTTCTTCAACAAGTACCTGCGCGGGTAGAGCTCATCGAGGCAACGATGGAATTGCTGGATTCTCGCGTCACCATCCACATGGTAGCCAGCCTGGACGGCTTTGTTGCTCGCCAGGACGGTAGTGTTGACTGGCTGGAGACAGCCGACGAATTCCCTGGCGGCGAGACGCTCGACCCGGCCTACATAGAAGCGTTTCTCAAGACGATTGACTGCTACGTCGTGGGATCGCGCACCTATGAGACTGCCTTGGCGTTTGAGGCCAAGGGGTTCGGGTGGGCGTACGGCGACAAGCCAGTCTTTGTGCTCACCAGTCGGGACTTGCCGCGGCGGGATGCGGTGGAGTTCTATTCCGGCGACCTAGCCCAGTTCGTGAACCAGCGCCTGCGGCCGGCGTTCCGCTCCATCTGGTTCGTCGGCGGCGGTCGCCTGTGCGGCGACTGCCTGCGCCAGGGGCTGGCCGACGAAGTCCGGTACTCCATCGCGCCCGTCCTAATTGGCACAGGAATACCGTTCTTCGAAAAGCTGGACCGCGACGTCGCTCTCCACTTGTCGGAGGTCAAGGCCTACCAAAGCGGCATGGTGGCGCTGCGGTACGACGTGCGGCGGCTGCAACAGTGAAAGGCCAGACGGCGGGTAAGCCAGCATAGGCTGGTTGGCCTGCGAGGCGCTGCGACTCGTCAGTTATGGTGCGAGACCACGCTAGAGCGCTTCCACCAGCTCGAAGTGTGACGGCTCGGGGATCGGATCGCCATCCTCACGCATCGCAGACAGGTGCATTTCCATCGCCTTCGCCATCCGCGTCCGGGTCTCCTCCAGAGTTCGCCCCGTCGCGACACAGCCAGGGAGATCAGGCGCATAGGCCCCGTAGCCGGTGGAAGATTTCTCGAAAAGTACGAGGAAGGTATTCATGAAATGCCTGCTTGCTTCAGTATAGACTTCATCGTTTTCGGTGGCATCTCGTCTGACTCGTGTCCGGCGACGGTAACCTTTCCCTGTTTCTTGGGATGGACGAACTGGCGGTGACTGCCCTCCTGATTCCTCAGTACCCAGCCATCGCCCCGCAGCATTTTTAAAACATCACGGACCTTCACAAGGTTGGTGCTGCTTTCTGTTCCTTGTCACGAATGCCGATCGCTCGTTCTGGGTTCAGGTTGACGCTCACCAGATTAACTACTGCGCATCCCCCAAATCATAAGCATCCGTCGCGGTGAAGGTCACCGCAAAAGTCCCCACATTGTTCTGCCAGTGCCCGTTGTCATTCACCGCCAGCGTCAGTCGCCCCGCCGCGAGGCCCGTCTTTGATGCCTTCTGCCCCAGCGTGAACATCTCGCCCGTCTCGATGCGCCCCACCAGAGCGCCGAACGGGTGGCCGTTCACCAGATTGGTCTTGTACGCAGGCGACCCGGGCTTCTTCAAACCATCGGCGTCGGTGGCCCAGCCGTCGTCATTCCAGCTGAGGCGCACGAAGCCTTTGGCGCTGGAATCGAGCTTTGAAGTCGCGCTCAGCACCACGCCCGTGTCGAGATATTCGATCTGCACGCAGTGCTTCAGCGAATGCACACCCACCGTGCGCGAGACCGCTTTGCGGCGGACGGCGAGCGTACGGATAGAGTTCCAGGCGACATCCACCGAGCTGCCATCCGCCTTCTTCACCTTCAGTGACCCGGTGGGCAGCCCGCCGCGCAGGGCGGTGCCGTTGGCTAGTCGGACCAGGCTGGCGGTCCGGTCAAAGCCGTCGGCCGAGCTCGGGATCAGGCGCTCAAACAGGCGATAGAGCGGGCGGGGCTCATGCTGGTCGGTGTCTTTCAGCGCCTTCAGCAGCGGCGTCAGTACGGGCAGGCCCAGGGCAGTCAATTCGAGTACGGCAGAATCGCGGGCGGCGCGGTCGGTACCGGCAATGGCGGCCAAGCCAGCGGTGATCTTCGCCGTCTCAGCATCAGACGCCGGCGCCGCACTGTGGACGGTCAGCAGATCTGCCGCCGCTACCTTCACCGGCTTGCCGGCCTGCGTCACCACCAAGGTCAGCTCCGCCTGCCCTTCCAGTCGCTGGCCATCCGTGGTCCGGATCAGCACGCTAGAGGAGGCCGCCAGCAGGCAGCCGGGAATCAGGAGGGAAGCAAAAATGCGATTCAGCACCCCCTGCTTATATCGCAGTCGGACGCCGCCGTGCTGGGGCGTCACGAAAATTTCTTTTGACGCGAAAAGGTAACCTCTACAACATCGTGTAGCATCTGATATATTCGACTTTCGGCTACAGGAGGCCGCATTCCCACGTGAGCACACCGAAAACTCCAACCACCAAAAAGGCGTCGGGATTTTCCCGCCGCGGGTTCCTGCAATCGACCAGTGCCGCTGGCGCCGGTGTCGCACTGCTCGAACAGGACGCACTCGCCCAGTCCGGCAAAGCGATGGGCCCGGGCGAAGTGCCCGTCACGCTGAACATCAACGGCAAGGAAATGAAGACCTCCGTTGAGCCTCGCTGGACACTCCTCGACACGATGCGCAATAAGCTGGACCTGACCGGGGCCAAGCGCGTTTGCGACCGTGGCACCTGCGGCGCCTGCACCGTCATCACCAATGGCCGCGTGGTCTACAGCTGCACCATGCTGGCGGTGGACGCCCAAGGCAAGAAGATCGAAACGATCGAAAGCCTCACCGCGGGCTCCAAGCCGCACCCGATCGTCCCCGCCTTTGTCGAGCACGACGCCCAGCAGTGCGGTTATTGCACGCCCGGCTTCGTCATGGCCTCCAAGGGCTTTTTGGACCGCAACCCGTCACCCACCTATGACCAGGTGAAGGCCGGTTTGGGTGGCAATCTCTGCCGCTGCGGTACGTATGTCGGCATTCGTCAGGCAGTGCTGACGGCGGCCAAGAATCTGAAGGCGTAGTCGAACCGGAGAAGAGGAAAGGAACCCACGATGCCCGAATACAAATGGCCACCGATGGAAAAGCGCCGCGTTGTCGGCAAGCGGATCAGCCGCTTGGATGGCATTGCAAAGTCGAGCGGCAAGGCAAAGTACCCTTCAGACCTGAACCGGCCCGGCACGCTGTTCGGCGTGATCTTGACCAGCCCGCACGCTCACGCGAAGGTGAAGTCGATCGATCTGGCCGCCGCCAAAGCCATGAAGGGCGTCGCTGACATCCGCGTGGTGGCTCCGGCCGGCACGGAGATTCAGTGGGCGGGCGCGGAGATCGCCTACATCGCCGCTGAGACCGAGCCGATTGCTCGCGACGCGATGCGCGCCATCAAGGTGGATTACGAAGTGATGCCGCACCTGGTGCGCGAAGATGATCTGGCCAAGGCCGGTCCTCGCGCTAAGGCAGCGGGTGAGCAGGTGACCGGCGATCCGGACAAGGCGTTCCGTGAAGCCGACGTCACCGTTGAAGGCTCCTATGGCATTCCGGTGTTGACGCACTGTTGTCTCGAAGGCCACGGCCAAGTGGTGGAGTGGAAGGGCGACAAGATCGAATACTTCCCCTCGACGCAGAATGTCTCGGGCATTGGTGGTGACTTGGCGCGCTCCCTCAGCGTGCCGGTCAACAGTGTCAACGTCAAGATGGACTACATGGGCGGCGGTTTCGGCGCCAAGTTCCCCTCCGACATCTGGGGCCGCGAAAGCGCGCTGATGTCGAAGACGGCGGGCGGCAAGCCGGTGAAGCTGTTCCTGGATCGGGCACAAGAGCTGACCATCGCGGGCGTCCGTCCCTCGGCCTACGCCAAGGTGAAGGTTTCGGCCAAGAAGGACGGCACGATTACTGGTTGGCAGTCCGATAGCTGGGCCACGGGCGGCGTTGGTGGTGGCGGCATGGCCCCCATCCCTTATGTCTTCACGTCCATCCCGAACAAGCGGATGAACCACACGGCGGTCTCCACCAACACGGGTGGCGCCCGGGCGTGGCGCGCTCCGAATCACCCGCAGGCCTCTTTCATCACTTGCGCGGCGCTGGAAGATCTGGCGGCCAAGCTGAAGATGGACCCGACGGAGCTGTTCGACAAGAACCTGGGCTACACGGCGCGCGCGGACGTCTACCGCAAGCAGATCGCCAAGGCCAAGGAAATGATCGAATGGTCGCAGCACTGGCATCAGCGCGGCGAAAAGCACAAGATCAGCTTGGTGGCCGGATCGAGCCACTTGCGCCGCGGCCTGGGCATGGGTATTGCCACCTGGGGTGGCGCGGGTCACGCCAGTGAATGCCGCGTGAACGTGCATCCGGATGGTGTGGTCGAGATCGAGATCGGCAGCCAGGACATCGGCACCGGTACCCGGACCGCGATCGCCATGGTGGTGGCCGAAATGCTGGGCCTTTCGCACACCGAAGTGAAGGTGAAGCTGGGTGAGAACATCTATCCGCCCTCGGGCGCATCGGGTGGTTCCACCACGATCGGCGGCGTTTCGTCATCGTCGCTGAAAGCAGCAGCCAACGCGCTCGAAAAGTTGATGGAAGCGGTAGCTGGCTCGCTCGGCACCACGGCGGATCAACTGGAAGCAGTCGATTCCACGATCCGCGTCAAGGGCAACCCCTCGAAGCAGATCTCCTGGAAGGCGGCCTGCCAGAAGTTGGGCGTCAAGTCGATCTCCGAGACCGGCAAGAACGACCCCAAGAACCCCGGTGGCTTGAACACCCAGGGCGTGGGCGGCATCCAGATGGCCGACGTCACCGTCGACATCGAAACCGGCGTCGTGAAGGTGAACAAGATCATCGCTGTGCAGGATTGCGGCCTGGTCGTGAACCCCAAGACCGCCGAAAGCCAAGTCTACGGCGCCATGATCATGAGCGTCTGCGGTGCGCTGATGGAAGAGCGCATCATGGACGAAATGACGGGCCGCGTGATGAACGCCGACATGGAGTTCTACAAGCTGGCCGGCATCTCCGATATTGGCGAGATGCAGGTCCACATGGACATCTCGCCGGAGCACGACAAGCGCGGCGTGATTGGTTTGGGCGAACCCTGCGCCATCGGCGGCGTGGCGGCCATCGCCAATGCGGTCGCCAATGCGATTGGTGTTCGCGTGCCCACCCTGCCGGTGACGCCTGATAAGGTGCTGGCGGCGCTCTACGGTGATAAGCTCGGCCGGCAGTCGCTGGCGTAGTCAAGGAGATTCTTAACCATGCAAGCCTTTGAATACGCGAACCCCACTTCGGTGAAGGAAGCTGTCGGAATGCTGGGCGCCACTTGGGCCGACGCGGCCGTGCTGGCGGGCGGCACCGATCTGCTCAGCTTGATGAAGGATTATGTGATGTCGCCCAAGCGCGTCGTCAACATCAAGAACATCAAGGAACTGCAGGGCATCAGTCCCGCCGGCGGCGGTCTCAAGATCGGCGCGGCGGTGACCATGGATGAACTGGTGAACTACGCCAGCCTCCGCACCAACTACCCGTCGCTGCACGCGGCGGCGGCCGGCATCGCCAGCCCGCAAATCCGCAACATGGGCACCGTGGGTGGTGACATCTGCCAGCGCCCGCGCTGCTGGTACTTCCGCCAGGGCCATGGCCTTCTCGCCATGCAGGGCGGCAAGAGCCTGGTCACCAACGGCGAGAACAAGTACCACGCCATCTTCGGCGAAGGCCCGGGCAAGTTTGTCTCGGCCTCCAGCCTCGGACCGGCCTTGGTCGCCCTCGGCGCCAAGATCAAGATCGCTTCGGCGAGCGGTGAGAAGGAAGTGGAAGCTTCGAAGTTCTTCCTCGACCCCAAGAGCGACTCGGATCGCGAAATCGCCCTGGCCCCGAATGAGATTGTGACGGCGGTGATTCTGCCGGCCGCTCGCAACACCCGCAACGCCACCTATGAAGTGCGTCACAAGGACGCGCTCGATTGGCCGCTCGCAACGGCGTCGGTGGCGCTGACGATGGACGGTAACAAGGTGAAGTCCGCGCAGGTGGTGCTTGGTCACGTAGCCACCACTCCGTGGAATGCGGCTGAGGCGGGCAAGATGCTGGCGGGCAAGTCAATTGACGCCGACGTCGCCGCGAAAGCTGCCGATGCGGCCTTGGCCAGTGCCAAGCCGCTGTCGCAGAACATCTACAAGGTACACCTAGCCAAGGTTGCCGTGAAGCGCGCTCTTCTGGCCGCTGCGGGCATCAAGGCCTAAACGCAAAAGAGGGAATCATGGAACGCGCCGGACTTGCGCGCATCGATCAGGACGACGACCGTTGCTACAACCTCTGTTGGAAGGGGATGTACATCGACGCTGAATGGGACTCCACCGTTCAGCACGGCAATGATCGTCTCTTCTGGTGTCACAAAACAATGGCCCCACTCGGGCCCGACAGCCGGCTGGTGGACGACTACGAGTGCAACGAGACTCGTAGTTGCTACAAGCCGCTGTAGCCTCGGGAGCCCCGAGCAATTTCCAAGTGGACGCTGGCATGCTCCACTTTTTGATCAACTTGTTCTAATATGAAGCCTAGGAGAGCCGCATGCGTTATATCTTGATCGCGATTCTTGCTGCCACCGCCACCGTGGCCGGCAGCCTGCCCAAGGCCAACATTGAAGGCCGCTACGTGGAAGCCCGCACGGCGGACATCTACACCGGTGCTTGCTATGCCAATGCGGAAGTGAACCTGATGGGTCACGAAGCCGTGTTTGGCTGGGTGATCGACAAGGGCAGCTACGATGGGGTCGAACTCAACGGCCTGGGTGTTCTGGGTGTGGTGAAGGCCAACGCGACGTTGGGCGATGTCCACAACAGTTCCTACCCGGTGAAGTCCGTGATCATCGTCGACGAGAAGGCGACCGTTGAGCAGAAGGCTGCGCTGATTGGCTTTGCCAAGCGGATGGCGGGCGACCTGCTGCAGGACGTCGTGGCCGTGCAGACGCGTCCGGTGAAGATCGAAGTGGCCAACAACAACATCCACTCGATGCGCGTGAAGCTGACCGCTGGCGAACTGGCCCAGATCGAGACCCGTCCGTTGGTTGAGACCGATCAGATCTGCCGTCACGAAGAAGTCTGGTACTCGCCGTTGACCAATGTCGACCACGCGATGCCGGCCTTTGCTGCCGAGAACAAGTACACCGGCATGGACCTGGGCACCCGCTGGTCCAGCCAGAAGCGCTCTGCCTTTGTGGGCACCTTCCACCTGAGCGAATAGTCGCTTCGCTTCAACTGAATGGTCGAAGGCCACCTTTCGGGGTGGCCTTTTGCTTTTTCCGGACCTGCGGGCGATAGGCTAAATTGGTGTCTTATGCCGAAGGTGATTGCGGTCATCAACTTGAAGGGCGGTGTGGGCAAGACCACGCTCACGGTCGCCCTGGCTGAAATGCTGTCGGCCCATCACGGCAAGCGCGTCCTGGTGATGGACCTGGACCCGCAGACCAACTCGACCATCATGCTGATCGGGCAGGAGAAGTGGAGGCAGCTCAACAAGCAGGACCTGACGCTCGCGGGCCTATTCCGGCACGAGGTGGAGGATCGCAAAGGCCGCTTTGATCTGGGCGCGTGCGTCCAGCAGGAAGTCGGCAACGTCGACACCGTCACCACCGTCGACATGATCCCCTCGAGCCTCGACCTGATCGACCTGCAAGACCAGATCCCGCCCGTGTCACCCGCCTCCTACCGCCTCAAAAGCGCGGCCGACGTGCTGTGGCGCTCGGCCAGTAAAGTGATCGAAAACTACGACTACGTCCTGCTCGATTGTCCGCCCGCCTTGGGCACCGTGACGCTGAACGGCCTCCGGATCGCCGATGGCTTTCTGATCCCGGTGATCCCGGATGTGCTTTCCACTTACGGGGTGAAGCCGATCCTCGACAAAGTGCGCGAGTTCTCCAAACGCATCGAACGGCGGATCAAGCCGCTGGGCATCGTGGTGGGCCGCTACAAGTCGGTGAGCAATCTGCACAATGCGACGCTCGAATTATTGAGCGAGCACTCGGGCTACCCGCCCGTGCTGGCGCCCTTCATCCCGGACAGCGTCCACATTGCCGAAGCGGCCAACTTCCACTTGAAGTACACCACGCTCAAGCAAAAGTACGGCTACTCCGGGACGGCCTTTGACGCCTTCTCCGGGCTGACCGAGCAGATCCTGCACATCACCAAGGGTTAGCCCGGGAACGCGTTCAGACCGAGCCCCGACTCGCGGGAGGGGCCTCTCCCGTGGCGGCTGCATCTTGACAAGCCAAGGAACTGGCCCAATCAGGATTCGCCGCGACACGGACGGATGTGCGTGGTGAGGGCAGCCCGCTCCTGCAAGTCGCGGCTCGGTCCGAACCGGTACCCGCACAGCGGGCTAATATCCCAGCAGTGGAGCCAACCGCGCCCGCAATTCCGCCAACACCGCATCGCCTGCCACGCCAGCCCGCTCCGCCCGGCGGGATTTCCAATCGAGACTTTTCACCTGATCGGCCAGGACAACACCTTCGATGCTCCCGGATGATACCGGCACCTCGAACGGATAGCCCTTCACTTGGCTGGTTATGGGACAAGCCAGCATCAACCCGGAGCGCTGGTTGTACAGGCGTGGGCTGAGCACCAGTGCCGGACGGCGTCCTGCCTGCTCGTGGCCTGCTTGCGGGTCGAAGGTCAACCAGACCAGATCACCCGCATCGGGGACATAGGCCGCCACTACCAGGATTCCTCGCCCTGCGGCTTGCCCCAATCGGCCGCCTCATGCCGGTTCTTGGGCGTGATCCCGGCGACAAGTTCGTCCAACGTATAGCGCGGCGCCATGGCCCGGAGCACGATGCTGCCATCCGCATTGACGTCCAGCGCCAAGCGATCACCTTCCGCCAACTGGGCCGCCTTCAGGACCGCCTGCGGTATCCGGATGGCGAGGCTATTGCCCCATTTCGAAACTTGCGTATCGCTGAACATGTGGCTCTACATTGACTATACAGGACGAGCCGCCGCGTCATCGTCTACCGCTGGCTCACTTCTCCCGCATAGACCTTCCGCGTGTAGGCGGCCGACTGGCCACGCGGCACGCTGAGCGACTTCCAGTTCGTGCTCTGCAGATGCTTGGCCAGGAAGATGATCTGCCCCACGTGCAGAGCATAGTGGGCCACTTGCCGGTTGATGGCTTGCATGACCGACATCGCTTCACCGCGGATGGTGATGGTGGCGGTCAAGTCGCCCTCGCTCAGGCTGCCGAGCGTCGTGAAGACGAGCGACCAGCCCTGATCCCACAGCGCCATTAGCTCAGCACGCGTGGCGGGTGGCGCTTCGAATTCGGTATCGCGGTTCCGGTCAGGCTTCTCGCCGTCGGTGGTCAAAAAGTCCGTCCAGCGGGAGCGCATGTTGCCGGCCATGTGCTTGACGATCAGCGCGATGGAGTTCATCTCCGGGTCCAGCACGGCGGTCAACTGCTCCTCGCCCAGTTGCGCCATCGCGCCCTCGGCCAGCTTCTTGTACTGATGAAAAACTGCGATGGAGTCGTCCAGATACGAGGTGGTGAATTCCAGGGCCATGTCTCTATCATCACCCGCTTGACCTCCGGCGCGGAATCGGTTCAGATACAGAAGATGTTCCGACAACTGGAAGACTTCTACAAAGATTGGGCCTACGAAGTAGAGGCCACCGGCAAAGTGCTGGCCACGCTCACGGACGCTTCGCTCGCCCAGCGCATAACGCCCGAGGGCCGCTCACTGGCTGAACTCGCTTGGCACATCGCGGAAACGCCCAGCGAGATGATGACGCAGGCCGGTCTTCCGATCCATGTCACTCACGACGGCCAGGAGATTCCAGCCAGCGCAGCTGAAATCGCCGCCATCTACGCTAAGGCGGCGCAAGCGGTCGTCGACGAGCTGAAGGCGCACTGGACCGACGCCATGCTGCTGGAAGAAGTGCCGATGTATGGCCAGTCCTGGACGCGCGGCGTCGTGCTGGGCGCGCTGATGGGCCACCAGACCCACCATCGCGGGCAGATGACCGTGCTGATGCGCCAGGCCGGACTTGCCGTGCCCGGCGTCTATGGACCGTCGCGCGAAGAGTGGTTGGCCTACGGCCGTCCCGCGCCCCGCTAGCTCCGGCGATCTGATAGATTCCCTCCATGCGGTTTTGAAGCCGCGCTGGAGGTGCTGATGCGCACGCTGACTCTTGCTCTCTTGCTTGCCTCCGCCACGGGCTCACTGGCGATGGCCGAAGAACTGCCCCTGGTTTCGAACGTCGAGCTGCAGCCCTTGGCCGCGCAGGCGCAACGGGTGCTGCAGGCGCTCGAAATATTGGGCGAGCCGCAGATTGCCGCTCAGCGGTCCCTCGCCACCGCGCGCACTGTTACTGACATCCAGAACATCCTCGACAAGCTGTGCCTCATCGGCGTCAACATCAACCCGGAGGCGCGCGTCAAGGTGGAGCAAGGCGAAGCCAAGGCCGAGCTGATGCAGAACGGCTGGCGCACGTTTCTGGTGAAGGTCCACAATGAGGCCGGCTTGACCGCCGTGCTGGCGGCGGACTCGCCTAACTCCGGGCAACTGGCCAATTCGCCCGAAGGGGCCGTGAACCGCAAATGGATCGACCTGCGGATGTTCAATAAGCAGCCGATGAAGATCCACTTAAGCGGACTGGCGCTGGAATACCGCATCATCCAGCTCTTCTCGCGCGATGCCGGAAAGCGCGAGGCCAAGCTGATCTTCGACGTCGGCCAGGGCTCGCAGGATCTGGGCTTCCGCAGCGAAGTGGACATCCTGTTCGCGGCCAAAGCTTCCACCACGGTGAAGCTCCGCGTCAAGGATTACGATGGCCGTCCGCAGATGGCTGCGTTTGAAGTGCGGGACCTGATGGGGCGCGTCTACCCTTCGCCCGCCAAGCGGCTGGGCGGCGACTTCTTCTTTCATCCTCAGGTCTACCGCGAGGATGGCGAAACCATTCTGCTGCCGCCGGGGCAGTACACCTTCGAATACTCGCGCGGCCCGGAGTATCGCAAGAAAAAGCAGACCGTCACCATTGGCGACAAGCCGCAGGAAGTGGCCTTTCAACTCGAACGCTGGATCGACCCCGCCAACCCGGCTCCCGGCAAGCCGCGCTGGTTTTCCGGCGACCATCACATCCACGCTGCCGGCTGCTCCCACTATGAGCGGCCCACCGAAGGCGTCTACCCCAAGGACATGATGCGGCACGTGCTGGGTGAAGATCTCAAGATCGGTAGCGTGCTCACCTGGGGCCCCGGCTGGTATTTCCAGAAGACATTCTTCGAAGGCAAGGACAACGCGGTCTCCACCAACGACAACCGCATCCGCTACGACGTGGAAGTCTCGGGCCACCCTTCCAGCCACAGCGGCCACCTGCTGCTGCTGCAAGTGAAGCAGATGGAGTACAAGGGCCTGGAGCGCATTGAAGACTGGCCCACCTGGGGCATGCCGATCTTGCGGTGGGCCAAGGAGCAGGGCGCGGTGGTGGGCTATACGCACTCCGGCTGGGGCTTGCCGATCAAGGCGGAAGAGTTGTTGAGCTATGAGATGCCGCCCTTTGATGGCATCGGGGCCAACGAATACATCGCCAGCGTCACCCATGGCCTGACCGACGTGATCTCGGCCGTCGACACGCCTTATCACTGGGAGCTGAACATCTGGTACCACACGCTGAACGCCGGCTACCGCACCCGCATTTCCGGCGAGACCGATTTCCCCTGCATCTACGATGAGCGCGTGGGCCTGGGCCGCAGCTACGTCCGGCAAGCCGCGCTCGACTACGACGACTGGGTGCAAGGCATCAAGCAAGGCCGCAACTATGTCTCCGATGGCCGCAGCCACTTGATCGATTTCAAGGTGAACGGCGTCGAGATGGGCACGGGGCAAGACATTGAATTGAGCGCTCCCGGCAGCGTCAAGGTCACGGCTCAAGTAGCGGCGATGCTGGATGAAACGCCCAATGCCGAACTTCGGGCGCGCCGGGCGGACCAGAAGCCGTACTGGCATGTCGAGCGGGCCCGCGTGGGGGCGACGCGCCGGGTCCCGGTGGAACTGGTGGTGAACGGCATTGCCGTCGCTCGTCAAGAGATCGAGGCCGACGGCAAGCCGCGGGACGTCGCCTTCAACGTCAACATCCCGCGCAGCTCCTGGGTGGCGCTGCGGGTGATCCCGAGCTCGCACACCAACCCCATCTGGGTCACCGTCGGCAAGCAGCCTGTGCGAGAGCGCCAGAGCATCGAATGGTGCCTCCGTGCCGTCGACCAATGCCGCAACGCCAAGCTGGGCCGCATCCGGCCGAGCGAAGTGGAGGAGTTCAACCAAGCCTACGATTTCGCGAAGGAAGAGTACCGGAAGCGGCTTGCCGGCCAGTAGACGGCGCAGTGCTCGTGCCCCGTCCGGACCGAAGCTTTGCGGTAGTTCACCGTGGGAGCGGCTTATTTCAAGCCAACCACCACCGCACAACCTCACCGCCAATGCCGCACGCTGAGCCGCGACAGAATGGAGCGGAGTCGACCCCACCTCCACGACCGCCCCACAAGATCGGACCCCGAATCGTCGCAGGCCGGAGGGCGGTGGTGCGCCGCGAGGGCACTCGGTCGGGAAACTGTCTGCGCCGGGCAGCCCTTGACCAAGCGCAAAACTAGTTCCTCAAACGGAAGCGGCACCGGAGCATGCCTTGCCCCGGTGCCGCAGAACCTGACCACCCCGGCGAGAACGCGGGGGTGCCCCACCAGCACTACCGGCGGCGGTGGGC
>JAPKYZ010000061.1 GCA_026394055.1 Acidobacteriota bacterium | reverse complement strand
CACAAATCCACCGACGTGGGCGAGTGTCTGGCGGGAGACGCCGATACGACGTACAAAACCGATGCGTCGCGGGGAATTTTCGGCATCGGCAATCTCGATTTTGGAATCGAGATCTGCGGCGATAGTGCTTTCGCGACCCTGGGTCAAGTGGTCGGCGGGAATCTGCTGGACATGCACATCCTGTTGTCGCAAGGCATGGACCACAACTTCGCCACGCAAGCTCTCAACCGCTACCCCGTGAAAGATGGCGGCTATTTTGTCCACTGTGAGGGGACTGAGGCGTTTGATGCGGCCAATGGCGTCTGGCGTCTGGCGCGCGGGTCGGGCACGCACGGCACCAATGCGGCCATCAAGGTGGTGACCCCCACGGCGCTAGAAGAGGTTGCGATGGACAATATCCGGGCGCGAGGGTTCGTCATTGCTCGCACCATCACGCGCGAGGGTGGCAACACGACGTTTTACTACTCAGACCCGCTGGCGAATGAGCAGTCGCCGTTTCTCACCCAGGGCAATGTTGAGAAGGTTGATCCCGTCAGCGGTGCCCCGGCCGACACCAAGGTTTGGAAGTTGGCGGTGGCCTGACCGCCTTCCGGCGCCGTGCCTTGGGAGCATTCGCGATTGCCGGTGAATTCCGCGTTACTATCTGAAGACCATGACGGCTACACCGACCGAAACCGAAGTCAAGGTTCGAGTCCACTCCGCCAAGTTTGCGGGCGCCCTTCTGACCAATAAGGGTTTCGCCATTCGCACGCCCCGGCATTTTGAGGCGAACCTGATTCTGGACACCCCGGAAAATCATCTGCGGTCGCAAGGGGAGATTCTGCGGCTCCGGCAGGCCAATAACCAGGTGATCCTCACCTACAAGGGCCCGGCGACAGTAGATCGCCACAAGAGCCGTGTGGAAGTGGAAGTGGGCGTCGAAAGCCTGCCCGCGGCGTTGTTCATCTTTGAGCGGCTGGGCTACCGCTCCCGGTTCCGCTATGAGAAGTACCGCACCGAATACACCCGCCTGGGCGACCCCGGCGTGGTGGTGCTGGACGAAACGCCCATCGGCGATTACATCGAAATCGAAGGCCCCGCCTCCTGGATCGACTCGACGGCCCGTAAGCTGGGCTTTACGGAAAACGACTACCTCACCGCCAGCTACGGCCGCCTCTACCTGGAACATTGCGCCGCCCACGGCACCGACCCGTCGCACATGGTCTTCACGCAGCCGGTGTAGGCGTCGCCCTGCAAATCCGGCGGCTCCATACGATTCGCGCCCAAACGGCAGCTTGCTCTGTCACCCGTGTGCGGCTCTGGCCGAGCGCCACCGCCTCACGCCGAGCCGCGCGACAGTATGGAGCGGAGCGCCGATCAATCAAGCCACCGTCTCAGCCACCGTATCCTCCCTCAACCCGGTACTACCAGAAACCTCAACCGCCGTGCATCGGTCAAAACTCCGCTCCATTCCGTCGCGGCTCGGCGCGAGGCGGTGGCGCTTCATGGGGGGCTTTTCCGATTTTTGATGATAGTGCGACCGCGCCCTAGCTGGGCCGGTGGTACACAATCGCCCGCCAGCCATCAAGATCAAGCGTATCGGCGATGGGTAAAGCAACGCGCGGCTGCTCGGTGGTCTTAAAGCCTCCCGCAATCAGGTACCCGCCGGGCTTCAGCACGCGCTCGAGATCGTCGGCCAGATTCGTCACCATCGTGGCGTTGATATTGGCCGCGATCAGATCAAAAGCGTCGTCGGGCATGCTGCGAGCGGAGCCCGTAAAGGCGGGCTCACCCGTGTTGGCGGCGGCGATCACGGTGGAAGGATGGTCGATGTCACAACCGATGATCGTGGCGGCGCCCAGCTTGCGGGCGGCAATCGAGAGGATGCCGGAGCCGATGCCTACGTCGAAGAAGCGATCCCCGGGCCTCAAGTAACGGTCCATGGCGGCCAGGCACAGCTGCGTGGCGGCATGAAAGCCTGTGCCGCAGGCTTGGCCGCGCAGATAGTCAATGCGGAACCGTCCCGCGGGCGTGGGCGCATCAAGCCACGGCGGAGCCAGCCAGATCCGCTCGCCCAATTCCACCGGCACCCAGGGCTGCTCACTGACGCTCTGCCAGTCCACCGTTTCATCAACTGGCTCAGCGCCGGGCTGCGGGTCATAGTAGTAGACCAGCAAGCGCACGCGGCCGTCCGGCAGGTCCTGTTCTTCCACCGAGAATGCGCCCGCCCCATAGCGTGGTGTCAGCAGCAGCTCCGCCTCCGGGCTGCGGCATTCGATGACTTCGCGATAGATCGCCATAGGTCCAGGTTAGCCTTGGACGCGCTTCTGCATGCCCACCCAGAACTTCTCTTTCAAGACCATCTTCCGGATCTTGCCCGTGCCCGTCTTGGGCAACTGCTCCTCACTGAACTCGACCCGCCGCGGCATCTTGTAGCGGCCCAGGCGAGTGCCCAGGTATTCCAGCAGCGCCTCTTCGCTCAGCACCTCGCCCGGCTTCAAGACCACGATCGCCACCGGCACTTCGCCCCACTTGGGATCAGGCGCGGGCACCACGGCGCACTCAAACACTGCGGGGTGCGAGAAGATCGCCTTCTCCACCTCAATCGAGGAGATGTTCTCGCCGCCGGAGATGATGATCTCCTTCTTGCGATCCACAATGTGGATGAACCGCTCCTCATCCCAGACCGCCATATCGCCCGTATGGAACCAGCCGCCGGCCATCACGGCCGCGGTGGCTTCCGGTTCTTTGAAATAGCCTTCCATGACGTGATCACCGCGCACCGCCACTTCGCCGATCGCTTCGGAATTTTGCGCGACGTCATTGCCTTCGGGGTCCACCACACGAATCTCGTTGCCGATCAGCGGCCACCCGGCCATCGACTGGCGGCGGAAGCGCTCCTTCTCATCGGTGATCTCGAGGCCCGGCTTGGGCTGAGCGGTGGTGATGGCGGGCGCGGTCTCGGTTAAGCCGTAACCGGCAAAGGCGCGGGCCGAAGGGAAGGCCTTCTCCACGCGCTCAATCAATTCGGGCGAGGCGGCGGCGCCACCAATCATCACCTTCTTCATGCTGCTTGCATCAAACTTTTGCAAGTCGGCATAGTTCAGCAGGGCGTTGGCCATGGTGGGCACCACACTCATGTGCGTGGCCCGGTGCTTCTCGATCATGGTCAACACAAAGCCCGGCTCAAACCGCCGCACCATCACCTGCTTGATGCCGAGCATCGTGTCGGTCTGCGGCCGGCCCCAGCCATTGGCGTGGAACATAGGAATGGTGTGCAGATCCACCGCCGACCCCGGATCTTCAAACAGCGAACTGCCGTCGAGCGCATGGAGGTACAGCGTCCGGTGCGACAGCGCCACGCCCTTCGGCGTACCCGTGGACCCGGACGTGTAGAACAGCTCCGCAATCGAGTTCTCATCAATGCTCAAGATGTCGGTGCGCCGCGGCGTTCCGGTGGCCAGCAGTGCTTCATACTCCGCGTCGAGCGTGACATAGCGCTCAATGGCCGGGCAGTTGGCCTTGATCTCTTCTACCAGCGCCGCAAAGTCCGCCTCATAGAGCAGCATCCGGGCCCCGGAGTGGTTCAGGATGGCCACCAGCTCGCTGGCCGACAGCCGTACGTTCAGCGGCATCACCACGCCACCCGCCATCACCACGCCGTAGTAGCCTTCAATCAACTGGTGGTTGTTGAAGCTCAAGTACGCCACCCGGTCTTGTGACTGGACGCCCCACCGCTTCAAGGCGGAGGCGAGACGTTGGGCGCGATCACCAAATTCGCCGTAGGTGAACGTCTTGTCGCCGCACACAATCCCCACTTTGCGGCTGAACAAATCGATCGCCCGGTGGAGGCAGCGAATCGGGGTTAAGGGAACGAACATAGTGACCTCAAAAGAGCAACATGGCGAGCCCGAAAGCCCGGTGAGACACCAGCATATCTCGACTCCCCGGTGCAGCATCAAAACGCGCTGCCGAGGCCTGCGAACCGGCCGGGAATATCCTGGGTGCTGCCGTGGATCTCAGCAGTGTATGAAAGCTCTTCTGGTTGGCTTCCTGGCGGTTGCCGCATTCGCCGCCGATACTTCGCCCCTGGTCAACCACGCTGCTCCCTCCCTGACGGGCAAAGCGTGGATCAATGCGCCGGAAGGCGCGCCCCTCACCATCGCCGGACGGCAAGGCAAAGTGACGGTGGTCCATTTCTGGACCTTCGCCTGCATCAACTGCCGCCACAATCTGCCCTCGTATGACCGTTGGCACAAACAGTTCTCCGGCCGCGACGTCGCCGTCATTGGCGTGCACACGCCGGAGCTGGAGCACGAGAAGAAGTTCGCAAACGTTGTCGCCGAGACCAAGAAGTTGGGCATTGAATATCCAGTCCTGTTCGACCCGGACTACACCAACTGGAACCGCTGGAAGCAGCAGTTCTGGCCCACCGTCTACGTGATCGACAAGAAGGGCATCGTCCGCGGCGCCTGGTTGGGTGAGCTGAACTATGGCGGCCAACAGGGCGAGGCGAAGATGGCCAAGCTGATCGAAGAGCTGCTGGCGGAATAGGCCGCTCCCGGACGATACACGAGAGGCTCGCTACACTAGAGGCTCATGGCGCCCGGGCTGAGTGTGCGGATTCGTGGAGGCGGAATAGCGGCCTCCTGCTGTGAGACGTTGCTTGCGCAGGCTCAAGTGGACTACCAGCGTGAGCCCGCGCCCCGCCCCAAAGTTCCCGCGGTGATGCTCAGCCCGGCCACGCAATCTCTGCTGACCGATGTTTTCGCGCGGCCCGACCTGTTTGACGGTCTGCATCCCATCCGGCGGCGGCTGGTGACGTGGGGTTCAAGCGATCTGGTGGCACTGCCGCATGCCGCAGTGGTGGTATCGGAAGAGGAGCTGCTGAACCGCTTGGCCGCCGCCGCGCCCGCCACCGGCTCCAGCCCGGCTTCGCCGTCGCTAGAATCGGCGCCCACCTGGACCATCCACGCCTCAGGAGCCACGGCGGGCGCGTCGGCGTTGCGCGAGTTTGGGGCCCGGCAAGCCAGCGCCGCGCAAGTGAAGTTGACCGCCCAGGCGGACGTGTATTCCTGCTCCATGGAAGCGGTCCCCAACGGTTGGTTGTTTCTGGTGCCGTCCAGCACGGAGACCGCGTGGCTGTTGGCGGCCGGGGACACGTCCGAGGCACTGCTGGCACAAAGCCGCCAGATCAGCCAGCAGATCGACCGCGTCACCAGCGGCGGCGGCAGCTTTCCCGCGCAGCCGCGCATCGCGGAATCGCTCTGCGAGCCGGGGCGGTTGGCGTGCGGGTCAGCCGCCATCGCCTTTGATCCACTGTGTGGCGATGGTACCGGGCATGCCGTGCGCGAAGCGATCCTCGCCTGCGCCATCGCCCGGGCCTCGCAGCAGGAAGCGCTCGATGATCTGCTATGGGAGTACCGCCTGCGCCTGTGGTCCGGCTTTAAGCGTCACCTGGAACTCTGCCATGAGTTCTACGCCACCGGCGGCACCAGCGACTGGTGGAAGGCGCAGCGAGCCGCGATTGAGGATGGGCTGCGATGGATGACGGCCCAGCAAGCTCCCGTCACCCTGGGCCGCTACCGGCTGAACGGCTTTTCGCTCGAGCGGACTTGAGGCTGCGGCTTCGGGTCCCCTTCAAACTCAATCGCCGTCTTCCAGCACTTGCAACTCGCCGGGCAGAAGGTCGCGAGCGGCCCGTCCTTTGGCGTCGCGCACGACGACATCAACCAATACTTCCGCGGTTGAAACGCGGATGGGCTCCGTGGCGCGGTCCTGTGCCCACGACAGGCAGGCGGCGAGAAACAAGAGCACCATTCTGCGTGGCAACATCAGCACCGGTCTCCGATGTTCCCACACAAGCTCCAGAACTTTTTGATATAGTTCCGCCTGCAAAGGGTCCAAAACACATGTCAACGTTTCGCTTGGTTTTCGTAACGGCCGCGTTCGCCGGGGCGGTATTTGCTCAGGTGGCCACATCCACCATTTTCGGCACCGTGAGTGACAGCTCCGGCGCCGCCGTCGCTGGAGCGAAGGTGACCGCCGTCAACCCCGCCACACGCGTCCCCGAGACCGTGGAGGCCAATACCGACGGCAACTACATTTTCCCCAACCTCCGGCCGGGAACCTACAACATCTCCGTCGAAGCGGGCGGCTTTAAGCGCACCCAGCAGAGCGGCGTGCTGGTCGAAGTGAACCAGCGCGCCCGTGTCGACCTCGCCCTGCAAGTGGGCGAAGTGAAAGAGACCATCGAAGTCTCGGGCAACATCTCCACCGTCGATACCTTTTCGGCCACGGTGAAGGAAGTGGTGGACTCCAATCGCATGGTGGATCTGCCGTTGAATGGGCGCAACGCGCTTCAGCTTCAAGCGCTGTTGCCGGGATCGATTCAGATGGGCTCAGGCTCTGCGGCCTCGTTGATCGCTCTGAACACCAACATCGTGTTCGCGGTGAACGGCGCGCGGCCCAACCAATCGTCCTACACGCTGGACGGCGGCTTGAACATGGACATGTACAACAACCTGCCCGCCGCCTTCCCGAACCCCGATGCGCTGCAGGAGTTCTCGATCCTGCAGAACTCTTATTCGGCGGTGAGCGGACGCAACGCGGGCGCGGTGATCAACATGGTCACCAAGTCCGGCACCAATCAAGTGCACGGCGTCTTGTACGACTTCCTCCGCAACGACAAACTAAATACCCGGAACTACTTCAACGCTAAGTCGGACCCGCTGAAGCGCAACCAGTTCGGCGGCACCTTTGGCGCACCGGTGTTGATCCCGAAGCTCTACAACGGCAAGGACCGGACGTTCGTCTTCTTCGCCACCGAATTCACCCGCCAGCGCTTCGGCCAGACGACATCGTCGTCCATCATGCCCACCGCGCTTGAGCGCAATGGCGACTTCTCACAGACCCGCCTGCCCGCGGGACGCTTTGTGGCGGACCCCAACACCGTCACCGCCACCAGCACCGGCACCCCGTTCCCGAACAACCAGATCCCAGCCAGCCGGATTGACCCCGTGGCGACTAACTTCGCCAAGGCCTTCCTGCCGCTGCCCAATGCGGCCGGCAACATCCTGGCCTACAACGTCTCGCTGCCCACCGAAGAAGACCAGTACACGATGAAGCTGGACCACAGCTTCTCCGACAAAAACAAGGCCAGCCTGCGCTACCTCTATTCCGACTACCGCATCAACTTCAACCACACGCTGCCCGACTTCAACTCGCGCAACAACTGGTCCACGCACAACGTGACATTGAACGATAGCCACATCTTTTCGCCCACCGTCGTCAACAACGCGACGTTCACCTTCGCCCGCAACACCTTCATCCGGTCACCGCTGCCCACGACGGGCGCCAAGGATTGGGCGGCGCTCGGCTGCGGCGGTTGCGTCTCGCTGGCGCCCCCCGGCAACCCGACTGACTGGTCGATCAACGTGCAGAACGGCTTCAACGCCCGCATCAATACGGCGTTCTTCAGCTACATGCAGAACTACCAGTTCATCGATACACTGACCGTCACCAAGAACAACCACCTGCTGTCATTCGGCGGCGATGTGGCGCGCGTGCGGCGCAATGGGCGCGAGTTCTTCCAGGTGACGCCGCAGTGGACCTTTGACGGCCAGCGCTCCAATGCCTTCTACGGCTATGCCGACTTCATGCTGGGCGCGCCGCGCAGTGTCTTCCAGAACTCGCCGCTGCGGGCGTTTCAGTACAAGTGGACCCCGTTCCTCTACTTCAACGATGACTGGCGCGTCAGCCGCCGCTTGACCATCAACCTGGGCATCCGCTGGGAGCCCTACTTGACCGTGAAAGAGAAGAACGGCGAACTGGGCGCGTTCCGGCCCGGGCAGCAATCGCAGATTTGGCAGAAGGCTCCGCTGGGCGCGCTGTTCCCCGGCGACAAGGATGTCCCGAACGGCATCACGCCGAATCGCATCGCCCGCTTCTCGCCGCGCTTCGGCCTGGCCTGGGACCCCACCGGCAAAGGCAAGACCAGCGTCCGCCTGGGCTACGGCGTCTTCTCCGACACGTTGCGCTTGGTGGCATTGAATACCAACTCTACCAACCAGCCCTTCTCGCTCGGCTTGACCACTTTCGACATCCCGTTCGCCACGCCCTACAAGGACTACCCGAACATTCTGCCCGCCCTGGTCAGCTATGGCGCGCCGACCGCCGCGGACCGCCCGACCCGTAATTTCATTGCCCCGATCACGCATAACTCGATCGACCCGGACTTCACCGCTGGGTATATGCAGCAGTGGAACGTCAACCTGCAGCACGAGCTGCCGAAGAACATCGTGGTCCAGGCGGCCTATGTGGGCAGCAAAGGCACGCGCTTAATGGTGGGCCAGAACATCAACCCGGCCGTGTTCGTGCCCGGCAACTCAACGCCCGGCAACGTGAATGCGCGGCGGCTCTACCAGGGCTTCGCGCAGATCCAGAACACGCAGTCGACCGCGAACTCCACCTATCATTCGCTGCAGTTGAGCGTCAACCGCCGCTTCTCGAGCGGCGTGTCGATTCTGGGTTCTTACGTGTGGGCCAAATCGCTGGACTTGGCGTCGAACGATGGCAACTCGGGGGTGGGTAACCAGGCTACCAATCCGTTCAAACAGGCCGCCGACAAGGGTCTTTCAGACTTCGACGTCCGTCACCGCGTGGTGACGTCGTTCCTCTATGAGCTGCCCTTCTTCAAGAAGCAGCCGGGCGCCATGCGCACGCTGTTGGGGGGCTGGCAGATCAACGGCATCTTGACGCTACAGGGTGGCTTGCCGTTCACCGTGTCGGCGGGCGCGGACCGTTCGCTCGCCGGCATTGGCCGCGACCGTGCGGATGTGCTGGGCGCAGTGAAGATCAACAGCGACGCCAGCCACAACGACAAGGTGTTCCGCTACTTCGATATCACCCAGTTCGCCCTGCCCGCCTTGGGCACCTACGGCACGGTGGGCCGCAACACGCTGATCGGGCCCGGACTGATCACGTTTGATTCGGCCATCTTCAAGCAGTTCAAGTTCGCCGAGCGGCGCGAGCTTGAGTTCCGGTGGGAGACCTTCAACGCCACCAACCGCCCGAACTTCGGCAACCCGATCGCCAGCACCACCAACGCCAGCTTTGGCCGCATCACCACCGCGGGTTCGCCTCGCATCATGCAGTTCGGCTTGAAGCTCTACTACTAGGCCGGTGGTATCGTGAGGTTATGACGCCAGCACTCACTGCGGTCAGCTTGGAAGACTACCTCTCGCGGGAGGAGTTTGAGAAGTGCGAGTGGGTGGATGGAGAAATCGTTGAGCGCGGGATGGGCACCGGGAATCACAGCTGGTTGGGCGTCATGTTCGGAGCCGCACTGGTCGGCTACTTTGGTCCGTCACGGCCGGGCCATGTGGGCGTCGAACTTCATTGCCGCCTCGTAATCAACGGCCGGGTGCGCTACCGTCTACCCGACATAGCGGTGGTTCTCAACCAGGACCTGCGGAAGGTTCACCATCTGGAAGGTGCGCCGGACATCGCCATCGAGGTCCGGTCACCCGATCAGACCGTCGCCTCCCAGCTCCGTAAGTGCCGGGAGTACTTGGAGTGTGGCGGCCAAGCGGCGCTACTGGTGGTGCCGGAAGAGAGCGCCCTCTACGTCCAGGAAGGTGAGCAGCCGCTGCGCGTGCTGATCTCGCCCGAACAGTTGACGCTGGAAGCGATCCTGCCCGGCTTCACGCTGGACTTGGCCACGCTGTTCGCCTAAGGCCCGGCGGAGCCGAGCAAGTCGTGTATCCTGCAATCCAGGATGGTCATACTGGCGTTGATCCTGGCTGGCGCGTGGCAGGCTGCCTCGCTTGCGGACGCCCATGTTGACTCGAGTGTCGACGCCGCCGTCAGCGTCCCGCGCGAGCAGTGGCTGCCCATCCTGATGAGGGTCTCGCAGGTGGTGCGCCAGCAGACTTCGCGGCTCGGCAATTTCACGTGTGTACAAACCGTCACCCGGCATTCCGTCGACCGGAAGCGGCGCGAGTCGCGCGACACGCTCCGGTTTGAGACCGGCGTCGTGGGAGAGCGCGAAGTGTTTGGCTGGCCGGGTCAGGAGCTGACCCAAACCTCGCCCAACGAACTAGTCTCATTTGGCGCCAGCAGCACCGGAGACCTTTATTCCACGGTCAGGAGTGCGGTTGGGAACCGGGAGGTGACAATCACCGGCGTCACGCGGAATGGTGGCGAGATGGTCTTCAGCTACGAGATGGGTAGCGTCAACTCCCAGTTCATGGTCGGTGGCCCGCGGGCGTCCGCCATCGTCGGCTTCCGGGGTGAGTTCGCACTGGACCCGGGTGAGGGACGGTTGGTCTGGCTCCGGCGGGAGGCCGACGCGATTCCGGTGGAGGTGGGAACTCGCCGCACGCAAACCGTGTTGCGCTTTGACCGCAAAGCCAATCAACCACCCTTCGATATCGTGCCCGTCTCCGCGGTCACCGTGATGGAGGATTGGCTGGGCGGCACCTCGACACTGGCCTCCACTTGGCAAGGCTGCGCCGAATTTGCGGTGACCTCCCGCATCTCCTTCGGGGAGGAGCCCGGCAGTGCTCCAGCGGCACCGCCCACCCGGCTCGCCAGCCGCTGGCTGCGGGTAAAGAGCAAGGCGTTCTCGACCGAGCTGACCGGCACCTACCCGCTCAGCACTCTGACGGCGGGCGACTCGGTGGCCATGCAATTGAGCGCCGCCATCCGGCTAACCGATGGCACGGAACTACCGGCAGGCACTGCCGTGATGGCGCGCATCGTGCTCAACAATGAACGCCCGAATGACCGCACGCGCGTCATCGGACTGCGGCTCGACCCTTACCTCGCCGGTGGACGGCGCGTGCTGCTCGACGCCGTGGCGGAGCGGGTAACGGGAGCGGAGGTAGAAACGGGAGTGCGCGTGATCCGATCCTCCACGCGGGCCGGTGCGGCGGGATCAGATTCGTTGTTTGAGAGCAGCACCGAAAAACTCTATCTCGACCGCAGCGTCGGCGCGGCCACCTTTATGCTGCCGTTGACCGCCGCCCAATTGCCGGTCCCGCTCACCATCAAGTGGCGGGTGGAATAAGCGGCACCCCTAGCAGCACGCCGAACTCGCGCGCGAAGTGGCAGCTCACGCGGGCATGCACGCGGCCCTGGCGGTCAAAATAGCGGCCCGAGAGGCCGCACGGGAACACACCTTCGTGCCAGATGTTGGGGTGGATGTAGAGCCCACCGGAGCCGTCAAACCAGAAGGTCTTGAACTGCTCCGGGCGCACGTCATCACCAGGTAGGGCCAGGGGCACCACAAAGGGCTCACGAGCCTGCGGGTAGAACAGTTGGCCACCATCGGGGTGATAGTTGGCGTGCCACAGCAACAGGCGCTGCGGTGGCAGCGTGGGCACCGGACCGGCCTCGCCGGGTGGTCGAGAGAACCCGAGGACGTAGTGTCCGCCCACGGCATCATTGCGTGCCATCAGACGCTCGCCTTCCCAGGCGCAAGCGAAAATGCCGTCAGTGGTGCCGGCCTCATCGCCTGTGTCTTCGTCCACTTCGCGCCAGCCCGCAGCGGGCCAACGGACGATTTTGACCGGGTGGGTTTGCGGGTCGGTCACCAGCTCGCCGTAGCCCTTCAGGCTTTCAGCCGTCGCCACGACAAACGGAGATTCCACCACGGGTAGGTGTGGGGGAATCTCCGGATTCAGGTAGTCGAGTAGCATGGATCAATCAGCCCCATGCGTGAGCTTGGGGCTTTCCTGCATCACCGAACAAGCCCCAAGCTGACGCATGGGGCTGAACCAGAGGGCGATGCCTCAGCCGGACCATAGAACTAGGCCAGTTCGTAAGCGCGGAAGAACCAAGCCAGTTCAATGGCGGCATTCTCTTCCGAATCCGACCCATGAGCGGCGTTCTTGCCGATCGATTCGGCGAACATCTTGCGGATGGTGCCCTCTTCGGCATTGGCCGGATTGGTGGCGCCCATCAACTTGCGCCATTCGGCAAATGCGTTCTCTTTTTCCAGGCACAACAGGATGCAGGGGCCGGAGGTCATAAACTCCACCAGGCCTTCAAAGAACGGCTTGCCCTGGTGGACCGCATAGAAGCCCTCGGCTTCGTCTTTGGCCATCTTGGTCATGCGCACGGCGCGCAGCTTAAATCCGTTGGCTTCAATCAAGGCAAGAACCTTGCCCGCATTGCCCGCGGCAACCGCGTCGGGCTTGATGATTCCGAAAGTTAGCGACATAGCTCTTTTCTTCTTATGGTGATCAGGAGAACTTTTACAGACCCATCCGCTGGGCTAGCGTGGCACCCAAGTCGGCGGGCGACACACAAACGCTGATGCCCGCTTCGGTCATCGCGGCCATCTTGTCGGACGCCTTGCCGGAGCCGCCAGAGATGATCGCGCCCGCATGGCCCATGCGGCGGCCGGGAGGCGCCGTCTGTCCGCAGATGAAGCCCACCACAGGCTTCTTCACGTTGGCCTTCACAAAGGCGGCGGCTGTTTCTTCCGCGCTGCCACCGATTTCGCCAATCATGATGATGCCGTGCGTGTCCGGGTCTTCGTTGAACAGCGTCAGCGCGTCGACAAAGTTGGTGCCGATGATCGGGTCGCCACCGATGCCGATGCAGGTGGACTGGCCAATGCCCAGCTTGGTCAGCTGGCCGACGGCTTCATAGGTCAAGGTGCCGGAGCGGGAGACCACGCCCACGTTGCCCTGGAGATGGATGTGCGCCGGCATGATGCCGATCTTGCACTTGCCGGGTGAAATGACGCCGGGGCAGTTGGGCCCGATCAGGCGCGTCTTCTTGCCGCGCATGAAGGACCAGACCTTGGTCATGTCGTTGGCCGGAATGCCTTCCGTGATGCAGACCACCAGCGGCAATTCCGCATCGACCGCTTCCATGATGGCGTCCGCGGCAAACGGCGGGGGCACAAAGATCACACTGGCATTGGCGCCGGTAGCCTTGGCCGCATCCGCGACGGTGTCGAACACGGGGCGATCGAGGTGAGTCGAGCCACCCTTGCCGGGCGTGACGCCGCCCACTACCTGCGTGCCATAGGCAATCGCTTGCGTCGCGTGGAAGGTGCCTTCGCGGCCGGTAAAGCCCTGGACGATCAGGCGAGTATTTTGATCAACAAGAACGCTCATGTTATTGGGCCACCGCCACGACTTTCTCCGCGGCGTCCTTCATGCCATCGGCCACCATAAAGTTGAACCCGCTTTCGACCAGGATCTTCTTGCCCTCTTCGACGTTGGTGCCTTCCATGCGCACCACCACCGGGATCTTGAAGCCCAGTTCGCGCGCCGCATTGACGACACCGGTCGCCAGCACGTCGCAGCGCAGGATGCCGCCAAAGATGTTGATCAGCACGGCCTTCACGCTGGGGTCAGACAGCAGGATGCGGAACGCATTCTTGATCTGATCGGCATTGGCGCCGCCACCGACATCGAGGAAGTTGGCCGGGCTGCCGCCCGCATACTTGATGATGTCCATGGTGGCCATCGCCAAGCCCGCGCCGTTCACCATGCAAGCCACGTTGCCGTCCAGCTTAATGTAGTTCAGCGAGAACTTCGAAGCTTCCACTTCCAGCGGATCTTCTTCTTCAAAGTCCCGCAGTTCCAGCAGGTCCTTGTGGCGGAACAACGCGTTGTCGTCGAGCGTCACCTTGGCATCGAGCGCCACCACGCGGCCATCGCCGGTCAAGATCAGCGGGTTGATTTCAGCCAGTGAACAATCGTAGGCGTCGTACGCCTTCACGAGCGCCTGCATCGTGGCCACCGCAGCATTCACGCTCGCAGCGGGGATGCCGATGCCAAAGGCGAGCTTGCGGGCCTGGTAGGCGCCCAAGCCCAAGCCGGGTTCGAGCGGTTCCTTCAAGATCTTTTCCGGGCTATGCGCGGCCACTTCTTCGATCTCGACGCCGCCTTCGCTGGAGGCCATGACGACGTTTTTGCCGGTGGCGCGGTCCAGAGTAATGCCAAGATAGAATTCCTTGGCAATCGGCAACTGCTCTTCCACCAGAACGCGCTTCACGAGCCGGCCTTCGGGGCCGGTCTGGTGCGTGATCAGGGTCATGCCCAGGATCTGCTTGGTGCGTTCGACGGCTTCGTCCACGGAATGGGCCAGCTTGACGCCGCCACCCTTGCCGCGGCCGCCGGCGTGGATTTGCGCCTTGACGACTACCTTTCCGCCAAGCGCCTTGGCTGCCGATTCCGCCTCGTCCGGTGTAAAGCACACCTCACCCCGGGGCACAGGGACGCTGTACTTGGCCAAAAGACCCTTGGCCTGATACTCATGGATTTTCATCGGAAAATAGATTCTAACATGCCACTGCTCCCCTACCTGACCAAACTGACCGCCCGCGAATCACTTTCTGAGCTGGAAGCCCAGCAGGCCATGCAGTTCATCCTGGACGGCCAGGCTTCCACCCCC